>NZ_PYNV01000001.1:0-741612 GCF_003026095.1 Photobacterium sp. GB-72
TGCTGCCTCTAATTTAAATTCAGCACTAAATAATCGTCTTGTTCGTTTTGTCATGATGTCACCTATCCATGTTAAGAGGTGATGATATCACCTCTGAGTAGGTGGCCAAATTTAATGTACCACTACAGGGGTTATCACGTAATAGTCTCCACAACCATTTTTGCCAATAATTAGATAACGTTCAGGCCACTTTTCGCCAAAGTAGCCGTGCTCTCTAACTTCCAGATTTTCAGAAATAATCTCTTCTGGATCATCTAGCAGCCCAAAGTCAGGAGCATCCGAATCTAATAGTTCAGATGGGTAATTAGTGACAATATCCACATAACACTTTGGAAACGTCAACCCAGTTTCTTTCTCAATTCTCTTTACATCATCCGGTGTCATGAGAGATCTCACTAAAACATAACGCCCACTTAAGCGGACAAAAATTGTTGGCTATACTTGTTGAGGTACGAAACAAAGCCAACTGTTTTTGTTCCGTTTAAAGTGCTTGTTAGCATTTTACTTTTTCCCATGCACCGAGTTCTGCAACATGTATTTCTTGAACAAACTCATACATTTGATGCGCACCTTCGTTATTTGTAAGGTAAGGCTTAAATTGTAATACTCCCTTTTCAAAACCTAAGACATTTACAAATCCAGTTACGTCTCGCTTTTCCATGTTATTTAAATCAAATACAGTCGTTAATATACCACGTAAATTTCTCGTGATTGATAAGAACCCACCATTTTCGGATATTGCGATTGAGCGCCCCCAATATTGGTGATCACTCTCTTTAATGCCGTTTATATACAATTCAAATAGTGGATCACCAAAAGGAGGTTCAAATGAATATTTAAGAACAATAGAATGCTTCAATTTAGGATGCGATAAAGTTATTTCATCCCCCCAAGCTGAGGTAGTGTTGCCATCTTCAGGCAATTGAAGAGTTTCCATACGGTCTCCGAATGAATGCTAACAGTATATTAATAAGCATTCTTACTTTTACGCTTTATTAATACAGCAAATATTCAACATTCTAATAAATAAAAACATTTATTTTCATTGCCTTAGTCGCAAAAATTAGCATCCACCCGATATATTTACGTTGGTAAAAGTAAGAACGGTATTTTGTCCATCGGATTAAATACAAAAACAGCAAAGCTAGTTATTTAATATCAATAAGTTAAAATCACCACTGAGATAATTAAGAAATTTTTCTGATTAAAAACGAGACTTAATCGGCAAAATTTACGCTTTTCATTATAGCTGGGTAAAAACACAGGTAGTCTCATTACCAGCAAACAAAAGCATTTCGCCTAAATTAGAATAGGAATAACTGAAGTATTAAAGAAGGAAATAGACATAAGAGAGATGGAGACAAAGCAGGGTTCATATCCATGTTTAGGAATTATTGTGGCTAGTGGTCATAATAAGAAACAGCTTAAAGCGAACCAATTTATGTTCATGTTAGCAGGACAACTGACGTTGCCCTCACCGAATAAAACGGTACGTATAAAAGCCCAACCCTTTGCCCTGCTGCCAATATGTCATGCAATTAACGGGAATATTTCGACACAAATAACCGACGTTCAATAATAAGGATAATGGCTTTCACGCTGCAGAACAAAAGAGGTTTTTATTATAAATCAGTGTATTAAAATTACTGGTTTACACCAAGGATAACGCTCGACTTCTTTTTGGCATCACCCTTCATTATCTTTCCAATATTTACTTATATAAGGTGGCTTGGGCTTGTCCAACACTTCGGATAGGTGTCGGCTTCGCGACACATATCCTTATCTGTTATAGGAGGTTACATCAAACCAAGTTTTGGTAATGACGTTATAAAACCATTCAGAGCTATAAATATAAGAACATTTCCAATACTTGTTCCACCGTCACTACGTAATGCTTCTCCAAAGTGCATTTCAGGTATTCGAGAGTTTACATAACTTTCTACCTGCTTTCGTGCATGATTAAAATAAGCTCTATTAGCGTAGAATCCTGTAAAAATCATCATAGTGAAAATTCCCGCTGTAACCGGGTATATAGCGAAAATCGGGTCGAACTGATATTTTTTGACAGATACCAAACCAGCAGCAAGAATCAGACTTTCAGCAATAAAGAGGATTAACCCAAGCTTGTTCAATTTTCTAAAGAAACACCACCTGTACGTCAGTAAAAAAGCTGAAAAATTAAACCCTGTAGAACCTTTCCCTTCTTCGATTTTACTCTTCCACTGCTGAGGGTAATAATCACTCCAGGTAAAAGCCTTATAAGCTTCAATTGATGCCTCTTTAGAAATAACGAGTCTTTCTCTTTCTTTTACAACTTCCATTCCTGTTGGAATCATCTTTCCTCCTAAAACGTCAGCTTAATGGGCTAAAAACGCACTACTCGTGCGAAACAACCACCTTAAACACCAAAATTTAAAAAGACTAAAAATTGATCCAGTACTATCAGTCCTATTCAGCCCTTGTTGAACGAAGCAGCTGCGCGGCAAAGTGAAAAACCATAAGCTCAACTACGGTAAATACACCTTTCCAAAATGAGTATTTATCATGAATAAAGCACAGCAACATCGTTAATTTTATCTTTATGAACATAACCTTACCCATCTCACCTTGCAAGGTAAACGTCCCGCTACGATTGATGCTTATAGTCGTGCACTACGTCACATCACACATCAACTGGATAAATCGGCAACAATTTAACTACCGACGATTTGAAGCGGTATTTTACACAACTGATCAAAACACATTCATGGAGTACCGTGAAAATTGATCGCAATGACTTACAGCTTTTCTTTAGGCATGTGCTTCAACGTTATTAGAGATGGATATTGCAGTATATATTACCGAAAGGATTTCGTCGGGTACGTGATTATGCTTTACTGCGGGGTCATAATAAGAAACAGCTTAAAGCTATCCAATTTATGTTCATGTTAGCAGAACAACTTACGTGGCCCACTCCGAATAAAACGGCACGTATAAAAGCCCAATCCTTTTGCCCCAGCTGCCAACATGTCATGCAATTAACGGGAATATTTCGACACAAATAACCGACGTTCAATAATAAGGATAATGGCTTTCACGCTTCAGAAATAAAGAGGATTTTATTATAAATCATGGCATTAACATTATTGGTTCACACCAAGGATAACGCTCGACTTCTTTTTGGCATTCCCCTTCATGATATTTCCAATATTTACTTATATAAGGTGACTTGGGCTTGTCCAACACTTCGGATAGGTGTCGGCTTCGCGACACATATCCTTATTTGTTATATTTTTACAAAGCCCCTCCGTAAAGGTTTTTGTATTTCTCACTTAGTAATTCGGCTTTGGATAACTCAAACCCCTTACCAATTTTAGGTAAACTCTTTAAGAATTTTTCTACATTTACTCCATTGCTTTTAGCGGTCATGTACCAAGCATACGCTTCGTTATAGTCTAACTTGGTTCCATATCCATAATGATAGCTTGATGCTAACATTCTTTGTGCTTTTCCTTCTTTTAATTTTGCGGAACGCAAGAGTAGCTCATACCCCTTTTTTTGATCTTTGTTAACCCCTTGCCCCTTCATATACAACGTACCTAAATTGATCATTGCAACTTTATTATTATTTGAAACAGCTTTCTTATACCAATATACGGCTTCTTCCAAATTTTTTGATTTTTCAAAAATTACAGCTAGGTTATTTTGTGACCTTGAGTTTCCGCCAGTTGCTGATTTTTGATACCAATAAATTGCTTTATTTTTGTCTTTAGGGAGGCCACGCTTACCGTCAGCATAATAAGAAGCCAAAAAATACTGAGCGGCATGGTCTCCGTTTTCAGCTTTTTCTATGGCTATTTGAGCAAATTTGTCAGGTTCTTTTCCAGTCGAATTGCCAGTTGAGTTACAACTGACGATCAAACAACAATTTATTATTATCAATAGGAACTTTTTCACTATGCCCTCATAGAATATAACGCCCGCTTAACCGGCGCAAAATAGCAGGCTAAAATTAGCGACGAAGGAGCGCAAGCCTGCTGTTTTGCGTCCTTTAGTTCAAGCGCTTGTTATAAACCACTTGCAACTTTATAGTCTGCAACTAAGCCTACATTCTTTATTGGTGAAGGCAAAATATCATCAGAGGTGTTTAGTACGCCATCACGACCATAAGAGCGAATATGGTATGAGCTTTCATTAATTAGCATGTAATAGTAAAGCTTCCCTTCTGTGTTTACTTGCGCTGCATCATGAAGAAAAACCATAGAGTTCTCTGGTAAGGACTTTTGCAACACTTCTAATGACTCAGGGTACTGTCCATTTTGCACTTTATAAAACTCTATTGCTTGTACAGCACTTGTTAATTGTGTTTTAGTCAGTTCACTGCGTAAATCATCATAAACGCCTCCCTCTTGTACAAAGCCAAAGTAACCCAACGAACTATAAAGAATTACAGTAAATGCAATACCGCATGCACCAACAACTTTTAGCTTTGTATGCTTTATTGCAAAGCCCCATATAATGGCAACTATTCCGAATAAAACACCAATTAATGGAATAAATGACATCCCACCAATAACATAGCCTAGACACCCAGCTTCTTTCTTATTTTCTTGTTTATTTTCCATACTACATTGATACTTCTTGTGGTTTATAACAGTATATTAATAAGCATTCTTACTTTTACGCTTTATTAATACAGCAAATATTCAACATTCTAATAAATAAAAACATTTATTTTCATTACCTTAGTCGCAAAAATTAGCATCTATCCGATATATTTACGTTGGTAAAAGTAAGAACGGTATTTTGTCCATCGGATTAAATACACAAACAGCAAAGCTAGTTATTTAATATCAATAAGTTAAAAGCACCTACTGAGATAATTAAGAAAATTTTCTGATTAAAAACGAGACTTAATCTGCAAAATTTACGCTTTTCATTAACTGGACAAATAAACAGGTTATTTCATGGCCAGTAAAAAAGCATTTCGCTTCATTGAAATAGGATTATCTGAAACTCGCAAAGAAAGGAAATGGAGATAAGAAATATGGAGACAAACCGCGTTTATCTCCATATTTAGGAATTATTGTGGCTTGTGGTGATGATAAGACACAGCTTCAAGCTATCCAATTTATGTTCATGTTAGCAGGACAACTGACGTTGCCCTCACCGAATAAAACGGTACGTATAAAAGCCCAACCCTTTTGCCCCTGCTGCCAACATGTCATGCAATTAACGGGAATATTCCGACCCAGATAACCGACGTTCAATAATAAGGATAATGGCTTTCACACTACAGAATTAAAGAGGATTTTATTATACATCAGGGTATTAATATTATTGGTTCACACCAAGGATAACGTTCGACTTCTTTTTGTCATCACCCTTCATGATATTTCCAATATTTACTTATATAAGGTAGCTTGGGCTTGTCCAACACTTCGGATAGGTGTCGGCTACGCGACACATATCCTTATCTGTTATTTACGTTTCACGGCGACCACTGAATATATGTGCCAATGTTTCGTTGCACCTATTGTTGTTTGACCTACTTCATCTCGTTCAGACCAACTAACTATGTCAAAATTAGTTAGCATTGCTCGAATCTCTGATTCTGTGAAAGGTGAAGTTGGAACGCGAAAACCTGAAGCCCAACTATCTTTATAACCCATAAAGTCGCCAGCAAATACCCCACCGACAACTAATGAGGATTCAATGTTATGCCAAGTCGTCGAAAACACAGTTGGGACTGCAAAAAACAAACTGTTATTTGCAATTACTACCCCCGATTTTGGGTACCGAAACGATTCAAACGAAGATTGCTCAATGTTAATTTGTGGATTTGAACCAAATCTATCATTACAAATAGTTATTGAATCAGGATTAACGTCAAACCCAAACACTTTGTAATTTTGACCCGATAGATAATCGATATCACTGCCGGTTCCACAACCACAGTCAGTGGCTACTTTGAGGTTTGATTCATTAAGTCTGACAGCAAATTCAGTACGTTTTGAATGTGGGCGAGACAGTGCCTTTTCGTAGTACTGACGCCAATTTTCAGTATTTTCATCCATAAATATCTAATTTTCCGTAAAAGTACATAACACCTTGCTAAGCGGCAATAAAATAGCTGGCTAAAATGTGAAGCGAAGGCCAACTATTATTTTTCCGTTTAAGCAACTTGTTAGCTTTTAAGAGCCGTCCTTCTAACTTTTCTTCTTCGTTTTTTTATTTTCTTGGTTGATTTCTCTTCCTTCTACCCATTGTATTAAACCATTAAACAAAGGGAAGAATAGTGGCTGATCAAGGCCATCCCAATTAAAAGCACTGTTCTCCAAGTGAAGGACTTCCTTTGCAGATTTTGCATCGATCGCCTTAATGCTAGCAACGTAGTTATAACCGCCTTTCCATTCGACATAAGGTTCAATAATAAGAAAGTTACCTATATGTTTTTGCAAGTTATGAAGACCTATTAAATCAGAGACACTTGAAACCTTATCAGTTAGGTCTTTTTCAAAAACGATCATCTCCATACCTTTTACGTCTACAACCTTTTCAAATTTCTTTGTATTTTCAACGGATTTAAGAAAAAACTCATTATATTTTTTAGATTTTTCGTCAGTTTTTATGAAGACAAGTTTAGAGTATTCTTCTTTATAGTCTTCATTAAGCTTTACTCCTCCATATGAAATCTTATGGTTTGTTTTGAATTCACCTGTTGTGGACCCTACAGTCGTGGGCTTAAGAGTGGTTGAACAACCGCTTAATAAACCAAAAAAAACAAACACTGCATACAAATTTCTTTTCATAATTCTGCATCCCTAGTTGATTTTAAAGTAAAAGCTAACAGCATATTAATAAGTATTTTTACTTTTACGCTTTATTAATACAGCAAATATTCAACATTCTAATAAATAAAAACATTTATTTTCATTACCTTGGTCGCAAAAAAACACTCTCAATTGATTAATTACTCATGATAAAAGTAAGAACTGTTTTTAACCTGTCTGATTAAAAACACAGCTATGAATAAAGCATCATATATATCAATGCTTTATAAATAGAAGCTGAGATAATTAAGCATTTTTTCTTATTTAAAACGAACCCTAAGCGTCAAAATTTACGATTTCCATTATAACTGGGTAAATAAACAGGTTGCTTCATTAGCAGAAAACAAAAGCATCTCGCCTTATTGAAATAGGATTATCTGAAGCTCGCAAAGAAAGGAAATGGAGATAAGAGAGGTGGCGACAAAGAAGGGTTCATCTCCATGTTTAGGCATTATTGCGGCTTTTGGTGATGATAAAAAGCAGCTTAAAGCGATCCAATTTATGTTCATGTTAACCGGGCAACTGGCGTGGCCCTCACCGAATAAAACGGTACGTATAAAAGCCCAACCCTTTTGCCCCTGCTGCCAACATGTCATGCAATTAACGGGGATATTTCGACCCAGATAACCGACGTTAAATAATAAGGATAATGGCTTTAACGCTTCAAAAATAAAGAGGATTTTATTATAAATCAGAATTTTAAAGTTATTGGTTCACACCAAGGATAACGCTCGACTTCTTTTTGTCATCACCCTTCATGATATTTCCAATATTTACTTATATAAGGTGGCTTGGGCTTGTCCAACACTTCGGATAGGTGTCGGCTTCGCAACACATATCCTTATCTGTTATGTGACTATTGATTGAATGCTGATTTGTATAGGTTAAAGCTAGTATTTAGCGATTGTGTTAGGTCAGAAATTTCATTTAGAACAAGCCCCATATCTTCTCTTTCTGTTACGATATAGGCTTCGAACCAAAAACTTAAAGTATCACCGAGCTGGACTTTGTCACCTACAATGGGCGGCAAACCAATAGCTCGAATTTGAACATTATCACCTGACCTAGATAGGTCACGAACCCACCATGAGAGAAATTCTAATGCTTGTAATCCTAATGCATTTTTTTGAATCTCAAAGGCAACATTAATTAAAATTTCATTATTAAGGTTTCCTCCACTCCTCCTATACATTGATATTGGTAGATCAGCATATTCCCCAGAAAAATAGACCTCGTTTAATGTAACAATATCTTCTTTCGAGAAATGATGTTTACCTACTTCGGCACTCCTAATTCCAGGTATAGCTTGAAATGCTTTTTTAAGTGCAAGCACCTCTGAAGGCATATCATTTGCGTAAACAGAACTAGCCGTAAAGACTAAAGCAATCAGTATTAATCGAAACTTCAAAATTACTCCTTAGCACATAACAGTATATTAATAAGCATTCTTACTTTTACGCTTTATTAATACAGCAAATATTCAACATTCTAATAAATAAAAACATTTATTTTCATTACCTTAGTCGCAAAAATTAGCGTCTACCCGATATATTTACGTTGGTAAAAGTAAGAACGGTATTTTGTCCATCGGATTAAATACACAAACAGCAAAGCTAGTTATTTAATATTAATAAGTTAAAAGCACCTACTGAGATAATTAAGAAAATTTTCTGATTAAAAACGAGACTTAATCGGCAAAATTTACGATTTTCATTATAACTGGACAAATAAACAGGTTATTTCATGGCCAGTAAAAAGCATTTCGCCTAAATTGGAATAGGAATAACGGAAGTAGTAAAGAAAGGAAATGGAGATAAGAAATATGGAGACAAACCGCGTTTATCTCCATATTTAGGAATTATTGTGGCTTGTGATTTTTAGCTAAAAACGTATCTAGTTTGTTAGCGAAGTTTTGACGGTCAGCTTGGCTTAATGGTGCAGGGCCGCCTGTTTGTACGCCACTGCTGCGCATAGTTTCCATGAAGTCACGCATTTGTAAACGCTGCTTAATAGTGTCTTTAGTATACATCTCGCCGCGAGGGTTTAATGCATGTGCGCCTTTGGTGATCAGTTCGTCTGCCAATGGGATATCAGCGGTAATCACCAAGTCCCCTGCTTCGGCTTGTTGCACAATATAATTATCCGCAACATCAAAGCCTTGCTCTACTTGAATCGAACGTAAAAACGGTGAAGGTGGCGTGCGAATGTATTGGTTAGCCACCAGCGTTACGTTCACTTTTGCGCGATCAGCAGCGCGAAATAGAATCTCTTTTACAACGTTTGGACATGCATCAGCATCTACCCAAATTTTCATAGATAATCCTTTCATTCTTTCTCTACGTGCCATAAAACACGTAAGCTTTATTTGTAAAAAAGCCGCCCTATCTAAAGGCGGCTTTCAATTAACTTTTTGGCTTAGCCTGTTTTATTAAGTAAAAACTTAACCAACAAGACCTTTCTTCGCGATGTACTCATCGTAAGTACCGTGGAAGTCTTCTACGCCGTCTTTAGTGATCTCAAGAATACGTGTTGCAACGGATGTTACAAACTGGCGATCGTGAGATACGAACATTAATGTACCTTTGAAGTTCTCTAACGCAAGGTTAAGTGCTTCAATAGATTCCATGTCCATGTGGTTTGTTGGTTCATCCATTAGTAGGATGTTAGGACGTTGCATGATTAACTTACCAAACAACATACGACCTTGCTCACCACCCGAAATCACTTTAACTGATTTCTTAATGTCGTTTTGTGAGAACAGCATACGACCTAGGATACCACGAACAGTTTGCTCGTCATCACCTGGCTTTTTCCACTGGCTCATCCACTCAAGCAATGTAATATCTTCTGCGAAATCAGCACTGTGATCCTGTGCGTAGAAACCAATGTTATTGTTTTCAGACCACTTAACCATACCCGCCATTGGCTCCATTTGGCCTGCTAGCGTGTTTAGGAATGTTGATTTACCGATACCGTTCTCACCGATAATCGCAATGCGCTCACCGACTTCTACCAGTAAGTTAACACCGTTGATTAGGATGTTTTCGCCGTAACCTTGCTTCAAACCTTCTACTTCTAATGCGTTACGGAACAGTTCTTTTTCCTGATCGAAACGAATGAATGGTGTTTGACGGCTAGAAGCTTTTACTTCTGTTAATTGGATTTTATCCAATTGCTTTTGACGAGACGTTGCTTGTTTCGCTTTAGATGCGTTAGCAGAGAAGCGACTTACGAACGTTTGTAGTTCAGCCATTTGTGCTTTCTTCTTCGCATTATCTGCATGTAACTGCTCACGAGCTTGCTCTGCAGCCATCATGTATTCGTCGTAGTTACCAGGGAATAGACGAAGCTCACCGTAATCTAAGTCAGCCATGTGTGTACATACACTGTTTAAGAAGTGACGGTCGTGCGAGATGATGATCATAGTGCAGTTACGCGCTAGTAGGATCTGCTCAAGCCATGCAATGGTGTGAATGTCCAAGTTGTTCGTTGGTTCGTCAAGTAGCATGATGTCTGGGTTAGCAAACAGTACCTGAGCAAGAAGCACACGAACTTTAAGACCCGGAGCAACGGCACTCATTAGGCCGAAGTGCTGATCTTCTGGAATACCAAGACCAAGTAGTAATTCACCTGCACGCGCTTCTGCTGAGTAGCCGTCCATTTCTGCAAATTCTACTTCTAGATCCGCAACACGCATGCCGTCTTCTTCTGACATTTCAGCCATTGAATAGATGCGATCGCGCTCTTCTTTAATTGTCCATAGCTCTTTGTGACCCATGATCACAGTGTCTACTACGCTATAGTTTTCGAATGCAAATTGATCCTGACCTAATTTAGCCATACGCTCATTAGGATCAAGTGAAACAGTACCTGCAGACTGCTCTAGCTCGCCACCCAAGATTTTCATGAATGTCGATTTACCACAACCATTCGCGCCGATTAGGCCGTAACGGTTGCCGCCACCAAATTTTACTGAGATGTTTTCAAACAATGGCTTATCGCCAAACTGCATTGTGATATTAGCTGTTGAAATCAATGTACTGTTCCAAAATTTATGAATATATCAAGCATTAAAAAAGCCGCCTACTACAAGCGACTTTTCTCTAAATTGATGCAGAGTATAACAGATTTAGTGACTTACATCACCTTTAAATTAACAACAAAATTGTAACTAGTAATATTGCTGATAACTGTCCTCTTTTTCTTATTTCATAGTCACCTTATTTCAATTAAGTATGTATTTACATTGAGTTAATAAGATTCGAAAAAAGAATAATGAAATATGAAGTTATGTTTTTGTGTAATGATAATGTTTATTCAAAGCGTATAGTAATTTTCAAACATTAGGTTAATAAATAGGGAGTTATTATGAATATCCATTCTTTCGGTAACTGGCTACCAAAAAGCAAAGCACATGTTAATGCTTGGATCCAACACTTAAAAACACACACTGAGCAACATCCAGCAGAGCTTGTTCAACCTATCCAAGAATTTAAAGATTTGGTTGATAATGATGAAAGCCTAAAAGAACTCGCTGAACGTATGTTTAGCTATGCGGGTAATCAAAAAGAATTAACGCCGCTAGGTACACCAGAAGTCATGAGTTTTGATGAATTTATTGTGCTATTAAACGCGATTATGACGCAAGCGCCTGAATGTACTGAATATACCGACCCTAAAACCGGCGAACTCAATCCTTGTGGTTTAATTGGTTTTCCTATTAATGCGTTATTAGATTGGCCGATGGCAACTCCTGCTGGCTACACATTCTTCTCAAATGCATTAGTGAATCAGCAAATTAAGAAAATATTAACTTACTGGTCTTCTTTCCTTTCAAGCTCTGACTCCCGCTACGTATTAGTAAACGATGATCTTAATCGTACACCGAAGGTGTTAGGTTGGTTAAATCCAACAGCTAAACGTGAAATGGTTGGAGTCGCTTGCCAAGCCACTTCTGATCCAGCACTTAAAGCATTACCGTTTGAGCACTTTTTCCAATGTGATCCTGATGATAAGTATTATGGCTTTAAATCATGGGATGACTTTTTCACTCGTGAGTTCGTAAAAGGTGTTCGTCCAATTGCTGAAGGTGATGACATTATTGCTAATGCATGTGAATCAGCACCGTTGCAAGTGGCAGAAAACGTGGCTGAAAGTGCAGAATTCTGGCTAAAAGGTCAGCCTTATTCACTACAGAATATGATGGATTTTGATCCACTCGCGAAACAATTCGTGGGCGGTACAATTTATCAAGCATTCTTAAGTGCATTAAGTTATCACCGTTGGAATAGCCCTGTTTCAGGAACAGTGAAAAAAGCCTTCATTGTTAACGGTTCATATTACTTAGGTAATAAATACCAAGGTTTTGATAATCCAGAAGGGGCTGATGACAGCGCGCCGAATAACTCTCAGCCTTTCTTAACCGCAGTTGCAACTCGCGCAGTGATCTTTATTGAATCAGACAATCCAAAGATTGGTTTAATGTGCTTTATTGCAGTAGGTATGGCAGAAGTGTCGTCTTGTGAAATTACCGTAAAAGAAGGTCAACACTTAAATAAAGGCGATGAATTAGGTATGTTCCACTTTGGTGGTTCTACACATTGTCTTGTCTTTGGACCGGATGTGAAGTTAGCGTTTGACTTCCACAATACAACACCAGGTTTAGATGCAACCAATATTCCTGTTTGTTCACGTATTGCAACCGTATTATCCGATAAATAATACCAAGATTTAAATTAGCTGATCACTAAATACAACAACGCCTTATTACTATGTCACTTTGTAATAAGGCGTTTTTTTATTGCTTAAATATCAGCTTACTCGTAACTAATACTTACTAAACAAAATTATCGACGGTTACGACCACCGCCACGGCTATTACTGCGACCGCGAGAAGCACGTTCTTTGTAAGCTGAAGCCGCTTTTGCTTGCGATGCTAGAATTGATTCAACGGTTAGTTCCATTGGCTCTTTTGGTACAATGCCATCAGCAAAGGTACGCATACGTGGTGGAATTTCTAATTCAGCGGCTGTTGCTCGTGGCATACGCTTAAAACGTGATAGGTAGAAAGCTTCTAGTTTCTCTCTCGCCCACTCTGTTTTCTTCAAGTATTTCACACTACTCGCAATAGACGGTTTAGTATTGAAACAGTTAAAACGCATTGCCGTGTCTAAAATTTCCCAACCGTAGTGATCGACGAGTTCGGTTAGCATTTTTTCAAGGCTCAAGCCATGAAGCGGATTATTTTGTAAAAGTCGCTGCTCTAGCGTTAATTCTTTTTCTTTTTTTGCTGGTTGAGCAGGTTGCTGTTGTTCTTGCATTACCTTTCCTAACGGATATTTACAGATATCTTTGTAGTATAAAGGCTACGAGCAAGAAGTTATAAACAATTTAATTTGTAATGGAATGAAATTTTAAAAGCGAAGGAAAGTATGACGAATAGTGGCAGTCATAAACAGTCAAAATATGTCTGTGGTGTTCGATTTGAATAGCACCGTCAATTCAACCTATTAATGAGATATCGTTGACGGTGCCGTTTTTATTATGTCGATTAAAAAATAACGTTAAATGTTATTCCCAATCAAGAATAACCTTACCAGACTGACCAGAGCGCATAACATCAAAGCCCTGTTGGAAATCATCAATCTTGTAATGGTGAGTAATGATTGGTGATAGATCTAAACCTGATTGGATCAAGGTTGCCATCTTGTACCATGTTTCAAACATTTCACGGCCATAGATACCTTTGATGATCAAACCTTTGAAGATCACTTGGTTCCAATCGATTGCCATGTCTGATGGTGGAATACCTAGCAGGGCAATTTTACCGCCGTGGTTCATGCTTGATAGCATGCTGTTGAATGCCGCAGGGTTACCCGACATTTCCATGCCCACGTCAAAGCCTTCTTTCATGCCAAGCTCTGCCATCACATCCGTCAGGCTTTCTTTAGCTACGTTAACCGCACGGGTCACGCCCATTTTACGAGCAAGATCTAAACGGTATTCGTTCACATCCGTGATCACAACATAACGCGCACCCACATGTTTTGCTACAGCCGCAGCCATAATACCAATTGGGCCTGCACCTGTGATCAGCACATCTTCACCCACTAAGTCGAACGACAGTGCGGTGTGAACAGCATTACCAAACGGGTCGAAAATAGATGCAACATCATCTGAAATATCATCAGGAATTTTGAATGCGTTAAATGCCGGGATCACTAAGTATTCCGCAAATGCACCTTCACGGTTTACACCCACACCAATGGTGTTACGGCATAAGTGAGTACGGCCACCACGACAGTTTCGGCAGTGACCACACGTGATATGGCCTTCACCCGAAACGCGATCGCCAAGAGCAAAGCCACGCACTTCCTGCCCCATCCCAACCACTTCACCGACATACTCATGACCAACAACCATAGGTACAGGGATCGTTTTTTGTGACCACTCATCCCAGTTGTAGATATGAACGTCAGTACCACAAATTGCTGTTTTCTTGATGCGGATAAGCAGATCGTTATGACCGACCTCAGGCTTATCTACTTCAGTCATCCAGATGCCTTCTTCAGGCTTTAATTTAGAAAGAGCTTTGATTTTCATTATATTAATCGCTTATTTCTTTAGGATACAACATGCTTTTCAGCGTCCATCTACCACTGCATGTTATTGAACCTTTGCCTTACCATGCAGTAGTAGCAATATGTTTTCGTCACATTGAATAACGTAAAGCTTTAATTAGATAATGCCCATCTCTTTACCCACTTCGATAAAGGCATCAATCGCTTTATCCAGTTGTTCTGGTGTGTGTGCTGCTGACATTTGCGTACGAATACGTGCTTTGCCTTTTGGTACAACAGGGAATGAGAAACCAACCACGTAAATGCCTTTTTCTAGGGCGCGCTCGGCAAACTCTGCCGCAATTTTTGCATCACCTAACATGATAGGAATGATCGCGTGATCAGCCCCTGCCATCGTAAAGCCAGCTTCTGTCATGCGAGTACGGAAATGCGCCGAGTTTTCCCATAAACGATCGCGAAGTTCGCCGCTTTCCGCTAATAAATCAATAACGCGATTTGAAGCAGAAACAATTGCAGGTGCTACTGAGTTAGAGAACAAGTATGGACGTGAACGTTGACGTAACCAGTCAATCACTTCTTTCTTACCTGCGGTATAACCGCCTGATGCACCACCCATCGCTTTACCTAATGTGCCGGTAATAATGTCGATACGATCCATAACGTTATGGTATTCATGCGTACCACGACCATTTTCACCCATAAAGCCAACTGCGTGAGAGTCATCAACCATCACTAGTGCGCCGTATTTATCCGCTAAATCACAAATCGCAGGTAGGTTCGCTACAACACCGTCCATTGAGAACACGCCATCAGTTACGATTAATGTATTACGCGCACCTGCTTCTTTTGCTGCAATTAATTGTTGCTCTAATTCTGCCATATCATTGTTGGCATAACGGAAACGCATCGCTTTACATAAACGTACACCGTCAATGATTGACGCGTGATTTAATGCATCAGAAATAATCGCATCTTCTGCACCTAAAATCGTTTCAAATAAACCCGTATTTGCATCAAAGCATGAGGTATAAAGGATCGTATCTTCCATACCAAGGAAATCAGACAGCTTACGCTCTAACTCTTTGTGCGCATCTTGCGTACCACAAATAAAACGTACAGACGCCATACCAAAACCGTGCTCATCCATCCCCTCTTTAGCCGCTTTGATCAACTCAGGGTGGTTGGCTAAACCAAGGTAATTGTTGGCACAGAAATTTAAGACTTCTTGACCCGATTGGATATATACCGCTGCTTTTTGCGGTGATGTGATCACACGCTCAGATTTGTATAACCCTTCACTTTTTACATCTTCAATTTGTTTTTGGATTTGGGTATAGAATGCAGAAGTCATGATGTCCCTCACAGTATTATTATGGTTAATGTTGGTTAGCGAAAATTAGCTCACAACATTCTCGTCACATGATATAAACAACTATCATAGCAACTATATCTGAATAAAAATCGTAGCTAGACCTTGTTTTAAGCTATTTGTATTCCTAAATCACAATTAATCCAATACAGATAACTACAAGCTAATATTGCCATTCTAAATCATGCTAAAAACAACTATTATCCCCTGCGATGGAAAATGATTAATGAACTGTAGGCACAAATAAATGGATACACATAAGCTCATCGCACTAATGCCAGATTTAGCCACCTTCATCGTTATTGTAGATGAAGGCAGTTATACTGCCGCTTCACGCAAATTAGGTGTTACGCCATCCGCACTCAGTAAACAAATCGCACGGTTAGAAAAAGCCTTATCGGTAAAGCTGTTAGAACGTACAACACGCAAATTGATGATCAGTGAGTCGGGTAATCGTATTTATAAACAATGTACTCAAATGATTGATGCGGCTAAACAAGCAATTGAAATTTCAAGCTCTGAGCATACTGTGCCCTCAGGGACTGTCACAATTGCAGCACCAAAAGCCTTTATGAACATTCTTCTTCAACCTTTAGTTAAACCTTTCTTAACACAATATCCTGAAGTAAATTTAAAACTAAAAGCCTGTGATGGTGATATTGATATTATCGCTGAAGGTATTGATGTGGTATTTCGTTTAACAGAAAGACCCTCTGAAGGCTTAGTACTAAAGAAAATTGGCAAAGTGAATCTGACGTTGTGTGCCAGCCCTAACTATATTGCCCAACGTGGGATGCCAATACATCCGCGCGATTTGAAACATCACGATTGTTTATACCTTGGTGAAAATAACATCGATCACATATGGGATTTTGATAAGAACGGAGAACAAATAACCGTTGCTGTTTCTGGTCGATATGCCGTCAATCACTCTCAAATGCGATTGAAAGGCGTAATAGATGATTTGGGTATTGGGATATTTCCTGACTTTGTGATTAAACACGATCTTGTTGCTGGTAAGGTGATCCAAGTGTTACCAGATTGGACTATTCGAGGCAATTATCACGGTGATATTGCACTGCAATACGCGCAAAGTAAGTTTATGCCAGCAAGAATTCGTGCAGTCATTGACTATTTTACGGCTCATTTGACTCTTTAATGAAAATTGAAGTTGAGTAATTTGCTCAATCTCTCCTTTTTGGCGTTAGAGTAATTATTTTAATAACAATTCATCGATTATTCTTTCGTGATGGTTGATACTCTATCATCACTAAGTAATTATAAATAAAAGCATTTTTATACAATTAGACGTTAGAAAATGCACTAATACATCAAGGATAGAGCATATGAATGCTAAAATTATCGAAAACCACGATGAGTTGATGTACTGGATGAATTTAGTTGAAAAAGAGTATGGACACTCAATTTTGATTAATACTTCGATTCATTTTGTATCTGGTACATATGAAGATGGCACGACAGGCCATGCGATTGAAATCACTAATGATCAAGAAGAGCTGATTGCACGCTCTCCAGTTAGCCTTGAACTAATGAATTTTGCCAATAAGATGCAATCAGTCGTTTCGGATCAAGGCGTACAAAGTTTAAAAGGCAATACGACTAGATTACATTAAAGATAAAATCCTATTTCCTTTTCTAAAGAATTCTAAAAAGCCACTAACCCAGTGGCTTTTTTGTTAGATGTAAAGCATGATTCAATGACTGATATAAAGTGATTACGATCTTTCAATTAGAAAAGTACGTATTAAGTGATTTGTAGCAAGGGGTCTTTCCAACACTATGAGTAAGAATAACAACAAAAGGCTCAGTATCCTTTTAAAGCTTAAGACCTACATTACACCGTATAAGTGGCGTGTGGTTGCTGCTTTAGCATCTCTTCTCACCACAGCCAGTCTTACACTTTCAATTGGTTACGGGGTTCGTATTTTGATTGATCAGGGGTTTGCCCAACAATCACTGACCGACCTTAGCCATGCCATTCAATTTATTATTGGCGTGACTATCTGTATCTCAGTTGGCACATATTTTCGTTTTTATCTCGTCTCTTCCGTTGGTGAGAGAGTGAGTGCTGATATCCGTCTTGCCGTATTTAACCATGTTATCTCACTACACCCTAGTTACTTTGAAACTAACAGTAGTGGCGACATTATGTCACGACTAACGACTGATACCACTTTATTGCAAAATATAATTGGCTCCTCATTTTCAATGGCCATGCGCAGTGCATTATTATGTTTCGGCGCCATAATCATGTTGTTTGCGACCAACTTTAAACTGACATTTATCGTTCTTGCTTCTGTTCCTTTTATATTGATACCTATTTTATTTTTCGGACGACGTGTACGCGCATTATCAAGAAAAAGCCAAGATACGATGGCTGATATTGGTAGCTATGCAGGAGAAGCCATTGAGCATATTAAAACAGTACAAAGTTTTAGTGCTGAGCAATATGAAAAGCAAGCTTTTGCGGAGGAAGTAGAAAAAGCCTATGAGGTGGGGCGACAACGAGTAAAACAACGCGCTATTTTAATAGCCGGTGTCATTGCCATCGTTTTTAGCGCAATTGCAGGCATGCTATATGTTGGTGGCAGTGATGTAATAAAGGGTGAAATGTCAGCTGGTGATTTAGGGGCTTTCGTTTTTTATGCCATCATGGCTGCATCTTCAATGGCAAATATCTCAGAAGTGCTTGGTGAGTTACAAAGAGCAGCTGGCGCGACGGAAAGACTCATAGAAATCCTGCAAGTAAAAAGTGATATTTGTACGCCACATGATCACGAATCAATTGGCTGTTCTCAGCCATCAGACATTCGTTTTAACAATGTGAGCTTTCACTATCCTTCTCGCTTAAATCATCCTGCTATCAATCAATTAAACTTAGTTGCTGAACAGGGTAAAGTGTTAGCTCTTGTAGGGCCTTCAGGTGCCGGTAAAACAACGCTTTTTGAATTACTTCAACGCTTTTACGATCCACAACAAGGTCAAGTTTTAATTGGTAATAAAGATATTCGTCAATTTGCTCCAAATGAACTTCGTCAACACATGGCACTCGTTCCTCAGCAACCTGCATTATTTAGTAATGATGTATTCCATAACATTCGTTACGGCAACCCAGATGCAACAGATGAAGAAGTGATTGAAGCGGCAAAAAAAGCCCATGCCCATGCGTTTATTGAAAAACTACCTAATGGTTATCATAGCTTCTTAGGCGAGCGAGGCGTGCGTTTATCTGGTGGTCAAAAACAAAGAATTGCGATTGCACGGGCTATCCTTAAAAACCCTAAAATTCTTCTACTTGATGAAGCAACCAGTGCGCTAGACAGTGAGAGCGAACACCATGTACAGCAAGCACTTGAAGAACTAATGAAAGATCGTACTACATTAATCATTGCTCACCGACTATCAACGATACAGCACGCAGATAAAATCGCTGTATTAGAGGGTGGCGAACTTATTGATGAAGGCGATCATGAATCATTACTTAAAAGCTGCGAACTCTACCAGCGCTTAGTCCATCTTCAGTTCAAGCATTTAAAATAAGACTATCTCGATATTACTTATTCACTCGTAATATCACTTCAATAGCCGACACTCCGTCGGCTGTTTCTTAGATCAATTTCAAAACCTTTTGGGCTATTCGCCTATATTTTGGTTTCACTTTTAAAATATATGCAAAGCACTTCGTTAAAATCTATTTAATTATGAAACAGTAAGCTCTAAAGTATGGCTACAGCCTTGTAATATGTATGGAATTTGCGATGGAAAAGTATATTGGCCTAATGTCTGGCACTAGCATGGACGGTGTTGATGCTGTGTTGGTTGAAATAGATAACACTAAAATCACCCTATTAGGCAATTATGACCACCCAATGCCGAGTGATTTAAAGCAAGCATTACTCGACGTTTGTATTGGACAGTCAACCAATCTCCTAGCCATTGGCGAGCTTGATCACCGTTTAGGCCATTTATTTGCAGATGCAGTAAATGGATTACTTGAGAAAACAGCTACCTCAGCAGAGAGTATCAAAGCCGTTGCCAGTCACGGTCAAACCGTTTTCCATGCTCCCGATTCACCCTATCCTTTTACCATGCAATTAGGTGACGCCAATATCATCGCTGCTAACACAGGGATTACTACCGTTGCTGATTTTCGCCGTAAAGACATGGCATTTGGCGGTCAAGGTGCGCCATTAGTGCCTGCATTCCACCAGCAACTATTTAGCGATAAAAACATTAATCGTGTCATTTTAAACATTGGCGGTATTTCCAATATAACCGTTCTGACACCGAATAAACCCGTAATAGGTTTTGATACTGGTGTTGGCAACATGTTAATGGATGCATGGATCAACCTACACCTTCAACAAAGCTATGATAAAAATGCACAGTGGGCATTATCAGGAAAGGTTAACTCAAAGCTATTAGCTAACCTACTCAGCGAACCTTACCTATCACTATCTGCACCGAAAAGTACTGGACGAGAATTGTTTAACTTGCCTTGGTTAGAGCAACATTTATCAGGTTTAACCATTAAGCCTGAAGATGTACAGGCAACCTTAGCGGAATACACTGCAGTAACCATTGCCAACGATGTAAGAAAAACAGCGCAAGATACGCCCGATAACATGCCTAATGAGTTATTAGTGTGTGGTGGCGGAGCCCATAACCCATTAATAATGCGTCGTTTAACAGAACTGCTAATTGATTGGACAGTGACGACCACCAATGAGCGTGGTGTCGATAGCGATAACATGGAAGCAATGGCATTTGCATGGCTTGGCTATCGCACGCTACATGGATTATCAGGTAATTTACCCGAAGTAACTGGCGCATCACGATTAACCACATTAGGTGCAATTTACCCTGCGCCGTGATTTCTGACGCTGACCTAAAATAACGAAGAAACAATCTGTTATACTCATTGCCATCTTTAAAAACCACGCTTTTCAGTGGTTTTTAACATGGCACACGCTAAATTGAAGACAGATCTAATATGAATACAATGAACAATAATGCGTTAGATTCCGATCATATTTGCGCAAAAGATTTGAACCAAATCGCCCTAATTTCATGTTCAACTCAATATGATGAACAAAGCGTCAATAACGTGGTTGATACTTTTATTGCCCATGGTTACATGGTTACCACCAAATATTTAAACCAAGTGATTTCCGACATCGGTTATGTGAATACAGATCAAGAACGAGCAAATAACCTTATTGCCGCTTTACTGGATCCTACGATTGATGTCCTATGGTTCTTCCGTGGTGGTGGTGGCGCGTTAAACCTCTTGCCATTTTTGCACGCTTACAAGACACAGTTGCAGGAAATAAAACCAAAAATGATTGTTGGTTTTAGCGATGTTACAGCTATCCATAGTTTTATTAATAACGAATTAGGCTGGCAATCAGTCCATGCTGTGAACGCCTCAACCAATCAAGCGACCAACGGCGGTAATGAGCAACCTATTCCTGATTTAAAAACCTTAATAAATGACGGGGTGAGCTACAACAACGTATTGCCTCTCAATGATTTAGCTAAGAGCGCATCTGTATCGGGTCAGCTTATCGGTGGTAATCACACATTAGTTTCAGCCACCTTTGGCACACATTACCAACCTGATTTTTCAAATAAAGTCCTACTGCTGGAAGATATTGGCGTTACTTACCGCCAGCTTGATCGCTATCTTCAGCAATTACTGTTCTTAAAAGACTTTGACGTTAATGCGATTGTGTTTGGTCAGTACTACAACATGGATCCTAACGATCAAGACCGTCTAATGTATAAACATGTGCTTGAACAATTTGCTAAACAACTTGGCAAACCCGTGTATTACTTCCCTTTTATCGGTCACGGTAAATATAACCAACCGGTTATTTTTGGTCGTCAAGTTTCGTTACAGCGTCACGAATTAAACGAGTATGGTATGCCATCTGATTACTGTAATTTGACGCAAAATTAAGACATAAAAAAACGGTGAGAGGCTATCAACCTTTCACCGTTTTTTCTAAGCGAGAGTGAATTACTTCGCTTGTGCCTTCAAGAATTTCTTCACTTTCTTCATTGCCATTTGGCGCTTAAGAGGTGATAGATAATCAATGAATAGAATACCTTTTAGGTGATCAATTTCATGCTGTAATGCGATAGCAAGGAAATCATCACGCTCAAGGTGAATATCATTACCATCACGATCAAGCGCTGTTAATTCGATTTTTTCAAAACGCTCTACATCTGCGTAGTAATCAGGAACAGATAGACAACCTTCTTGACCAACAACAGGATTTTCACCACGAACAATCTTAGGGTTTACGAATACCTGTGGCTCGTTGCGCTCTTCAGATAAGTCGATAACAATGATAGATTCTTTACGGCCAACTTGAGGTGCCGCTAAACCGATACCATTACCCGTTTCGTACATGGTATGAAGCATGTCATCAATCAGCGTTTGAATGTGCTCAGCTTTCACGTCTACAACATCTTCTGCTTGAACGCGTAGCTTTGGATTTGGTTCGGTTAAAATTTCTAAAACTGCCATTTTCTCTCTACTTACTTAATGGTGTTAAATACCTTGCTGGGTCGTAACTTATCAGATAGGCGCTAACTCTCAAAGTGATAATTCATATCGATACTTTATGACTAATAAATTACAGAAAATAGCGTGTAAAAAACAATCGTTTTTTTCAATTAGACTGATAGGCAGTATTAATAGGTAGGATAATTTTTTAAATATTGGCAGCCCAATATTCACCATGTTCATTATCAAATGCACGTAGTAAGCTTTTATAAAGCATGATTTTTTCAATCGGTTTCGATACATAATCATCCATACCGACACTTAAACAACGTTTCTTCTCTTCCTCCATGACGTTTGCTGTTAAGGCTATGATGATAGGTCGAGACATTGACGGCATCTTTCTAATTAATTCTGTCGCCTCTAATCCCCCCATATTAGGCATTTGACAATCCATTAATATCACATCGGCGGTATTTTCTATCATATACTCAACCGCCTGTACCCCGTCATTAACAATGGTGATGTTTTTCAAACCAAATGCTGTTAAAAATGCCTTAATTAATTGTTGATTAACCATACTGTCTTCAACCACTAAAATCTTACGATCTTCATACATGCTAAGATTAGTGATTAATGCATGATCTTCGCCATTTTCATTTCTCTGAATATCCGATTGTTTTAGTGGAATATCGAACCAAAACTCTGTGCCATTACCAATCGTACTTTCAACCTGTAATTTTGCTGACATTAATCGACATAAGCTGTTAGATATAGATAAACCAAGCCCTGTTCCACCAAATTGGCGAGAAATAGAGCCATCAGCTTGGGTATAAGAATCAAAGATAAATGCGAGTTTTTCTTCAGCAATGCCAATCCCCGTATCTTTCACTTTAAAGCGCAGCCATTGAATATGTTTATCGTTATATTTTTTTAATTCTTCGCACTGCTGCTCAGGCGGTTCTCGCTTTTCAACCACTAATGTCACAGAGCCTGTATGGGTAAATTTAACCGCATTACCAATAAGATTAATCAGAATTTGTCTTAATCGACCTTCATCTGCAGTATAGCTATCTGCCAACCCCTCACCTATTTCTGTTGATAATTGTATTTTTTTTATCTTGGCTTGATGGATAAATGGAGTCGCACAGCTATGCACAAACGGCTTTAAATTAAATGGCGTCATGTGTAATTCCACATTACCCGACTCTAGTTTAGAGTAATCCAATATTTCATTAATAATAACTAACAATGAATAAGCCGACTCTTTGATATAACCAATCTGCCGTTGTGATTCTTGATCTAAATTTCGCTCTTCTAAGCATTGTACAAAGCCAAGGACTCCATTCATTGGCGTTCTTATTTCATGGCTCATATTCGCCATAAATTCGGCTTTTATTTTTATTGCTTCGCTTAAATCGTTGGCCTGCTCTCGTAATTTTCTATTTAAGCCTTGTAGCTTGCTTTCCGTATTGTAAATACACTCATCAGCTTTTTTTAATTCACTGGCTAATAATGACACCTCCCCTTCTGCATCTTCAACTTCCGCAATATTCACACCACCCGAACCAATTTTAGGAAGTTGACCAATCAAAAACGTTAGTGGTCTTGTCACTTTGCGGTACATGTACACTAAAATAAAGATAATAAAAAACAAGAACGGGAGAATAAAAACAAAAAGCTGTATTAATATCGTCCGAATAATGTCAGCCGAACTGTAATATATAACGTAATTAAAAATATTATCGCCATTAAAAGATACTGGATAAGTAAGGGTATAGTTCCCATCATAAATAGATAAACCAGGGGCTTGTGCTAATGGTGTATAAGTGTTGCCATCATTCTTCTCATAAAAATGGATTAAATCCCCATCTAAATCATACAATGATAAAGAGAGTATTTTTTTATGGGTTTCCAATGAGCGATTTAATTCTATCGACGTTTCTGTATCTTTATAAATAGCGGCATCAATGATTAATGGTGAAAAGGTATTCATCATTACTTTAATGTCTTTGACGACTCGCTGGGTATTGTTGTAATAACTAATATATAGCGCGGTTAACATCACACACAGTAGAACACTGCTCATTACCAGCGCTATTTTACTGAATAAACTCGTTTTATGGTACAAATGATGCACATCAATATCATGTGATATCTTGGCGTTTAATCGCTCATTCTTTCCATTTTTAAGACAATTATCGTCCAATTTATTTTTCATCATTAACCCTTTAGATAATATTACTTCTCTATGGGTAGTCCTTTTGCAGACCAATCTAACCATGAACCATCATAATGAGCGACATTAAATCCAGCTTGTTTAAATAAGAAATAAGATAACGTTGAAGCCGTACCTTTATTACAGTATGTAATTGTTTTCTTGTTATTATCTAATTTACTTAATATGTCAGACAATTCTGATTTAGGTTTTAAGATTTTTTGACCATCTGCATTAGTCGTAAAAAACTCATTCAACTCGATATATTTAGCTTTAGGTATTCGACCATATTTATCAGTCACGGATTTTTTCCCTAAATATTCATCATATGTGCGGCTATCATAAAGCTCATAATTAGGGTTATGGACAGCGACTTTTGCTACTGTCGTACTCGCATAAATATTCGATTTTAAGACAGGAACAAAATCAGACTTAGGTAATCTATTTGCTGTTTGGGACAAAGCATTATGTTGTTGCCATGCATTCAATCCGCCATTGAGTATGGCGACATTTTTCACACCATATAGCTCTAATACCCAAAATAAGCGTGACGCATGCATAAGCTCACCTTGATCATAAACAATTATCTTGGTGTCTTTTGTTACCCCTTTTTTACGTAAAAGAGGGGCAATAGTGACCTTATTTTTAACGTAATACACACCGTCTTTGATAACGTAAGTATCATCCACAGGAAAACTGATTGCGGTAGGTATATGGCCTTTATCATAATCTTCTTTCGCACGGGCATCGAAAATCACAACAGGCTGTTTATCTGCAATCTGCGCTTTTAACCAATCAGGCTCTGCGACCATATCTTGCTGTGCAAAGGCATTACTACTCAATAACGCCCAAGTCATAAACATAAAAGATGCTACGAATTTCGAGAGATCTCGCCTTTGAATCATTCTTGCCATCCTTATCACCCTGCAATACTGAATTTTATCAACACACAATCAAGTGACTTACCTAAAAACAGAGCAATTAACCAGCCAATTTATCAAACAGGCAACTTATTGATTTATCAGGTAATTAAGTCTTATTAATTAAAACTGTTATTCTCAAAATGCATTTTGCAAAGCATATTTGCGCTTTATGGCTAATTTTTTAGACATGATCATTGAATAAAAATAGTGTTTTATATCAATATGATATTTATCTATATCTTCGTTTTATTACCTTTCATAAGTATAGGATGATTACCAATAGATATTTGTTTTATGCTGTTTTAGAATATTATTTTATCGGAAGTCTTTATGATGAATAAGAAGCCCGACCGTAAAACGGCGATGTTGAGTATAATCAGCCAAGTAAAAGAACAATTTCCTCTTTATGATGAAAGTACGTTTGTCTGTGGCCCTGATAACAAATGCGTCGGTTGTCCTAAAAAATTGTTAGAGCTCGTTGATACTGATTTAACCTATTGGGAATCCGCTATTTCACGAGGTGAAACACCGCAATTTGATGAGATCCGTCGATTTGGCAAACTTTGTAATAATGTCCGCCGCGCATTAGTGAGAAACAACATCATTAGTAACTAGTTGCTTTTGTCTTCTCTGCCTGACTACATACAGCTGATTGTTAAGCGTGGTATAATATGTACGTATTTGCGTTAGTTAGTGCTCCGCATTAGCTATTTAATGATTTATTTTGAGATTCTACATGCCATTCTCTAAGCTTGGATTAAACGATTCTATCGTTAAAGCCGTAACCGAAATGGGTTACACCTCTCCTACTCCTATTCAAGAAAAAGCCATTCCTGTTGCACTAACCGGTAAAAACTTGATGGCAGCAGCACAAACAGGTACGGGTAAAACCGCCAGTTTTGTACTGCCTATTCTACAAATGCTAGATGATGGCACCAAAGTTCGCGCAAAACGTATACGTGCGCTCATTCTTGCGCCTACACGTGAATTAGCCGTTCAAGTAGAAGACAATATTAAGCAATACAGTAAGCACTTAAATTTAACGTCAATGGCAATGTACGGTGGTGTTGATTACGAACCACAGAAACGTCGCTTAATTGAAGGTGTTGATATTCTTGTCGCCACTCCCGGTCGTCTATTAGATATGTACACTAAGCGTGCAATCCACTTTGATGCCATTGAAATTCTTGTACTTGATGAAGCTGACCGTATGTTAGATATGGGCTTTATTGAAGACATTAATAAGATTGTTGAGCGTTTACCTGTTGATCGTCAAAACATGCTGTTCTCTGCAACGCTTTCTGATCAAGTACGCTTTCTTGCAAAAACAGCGGTGCGTAATCCCATTGAAATCTCAGTTGCAAAAGATGCTTCTGCTGATCCAAAAATCGATCAATGGCTTGTTACTGTTGATAAAGACATGAAATCAGCACTGCTGAGCCATTTGATCCAAGAACAAAAGTGGGATCAAGCATTAATCTTTATCGAAACTAAACATGGTGCAGCAAAACTGGTTACCCAATTAGAAAAGCGTGGCATTTCCGCTGAGTCTTTCCACAGTGGTCGTAGCCAAGCCGTACGTTCTCAATTACTGGAAGATTTTAAAAACGGTAAATTGCAATATCTTATTGCCACTGGCGTCGCTTCGCGTGGTATCGATATTGAGCAACTGACTCGTGTTGTTAACTACGATCTGCCGTTCCCACCAGAAGAATATGTTCACCGTATTGGTCGTACGGGTCGTGCAGGAGCATCGGGGGAAGCGATTTCATTTGTTTCACGCGATAACTTTAAAAATCTATGCATGATTGAAAGCCTACTTGGTCATTTGATCACACGTAAAGAAATCGAAGGTTTTGTTCCGAAAAAAGACGTACCGGTTTCGGTTTTAAACTATAAGCCTAAGTTTAAAAAACCAATGACATCTCGTGACGGTGATAGCGAAAATTCTGAGCGTAAACCTCGTCGCGATACACGCTCGAAAAACAATGCGCCACGTGGTGAAAATACAAAATCAACTAAGCCTAAACGTCGTAAACCAATTACTGATCGTGATACGGGCATTCCACGTAACCCACGAAATAAAGCGAAACCTGCTCAGTAAACACAACGTTAAACTTTAAGCAAAAAAATGGCGAGATGGACTGAATATACTTTCTAATAAAGTGTATTCAATACATCCCGCCATTTTTATATCTGTCGTTATATTACGCTTTTGCTGTATCTAGTTCTGTTGCCGAGTTTTGCTCTGGACGCTTTAATATCGCGTAAGAAATACCCGTTACTAATGTACCTGCAATAATTGCAACAAGGTAAAGTAGTGGCGGTGTGATGGCGTTAGGGATCAACAGTACAAACAGACCACCATGTGGAGCCATTAGTTTTGCACCAAATAACATCGACAATGCGCCTGTTAATGCGCCACCTAGCATACAACATGGAATCACACGCATAGGATCGCGCGCTGCAAATGGAATCGCACCTTCAGAGATAAAGCATAAACCTAATACGAAAGAGGCTTTACCCGCTTCATTTTCACTTGCTGCAAATTTACGTTTTGCAAGGAACGTTGCTAAACCCATGCCCATTGCTGGTACCATACCTGCAGCCATTACCGCAGCCATTGGCGCATAAGTATGTGACGCTAATAAACCCACACCAAAGGTGTAAGCTGCTTTATTCACTGGCCCACCAAGGTCAAAACACATCATACAACCTAAAATCACACCTAAAAGCACAGCATTTGCAGAGCCCATTGTATTTAGGAAGTGGGTTAATCCTTCCATTGCTGCCGATACTGGACCACCAACAATGTAGATCATTACAAGACCGGTAATTAAACTCGCCACCAGCGGAATGATTAAAATAGGTTTTAATGCATCCATTGATTGTGGCAGTTTCACTTTTTCGGCTAAGAATTTTGCACTGTAACCTGCGAGGAAACCTGCAACAATACCGCCTAAGAATCCCGCACCTGTCGCACTTGCTAACATACCGCCAATTAAGCCAGGTGCTAGACCCGGGCGATCTGCAATGGAGAAAGCGATAAAGCCAGCTAATACAGGAACCATCAATGCAAAGGCAGATTCACCACCAATTTTCATTAAGGCCGCCGCTAATGTGCCCTGCTCTTTAAATGCCTCGATACCAAAAACAAACGACAGTGCAATAGACAAACCACCGGCAACAACTAATGGCAACATGTAAGATACACCTGTCATTAAGTGTTTATAAACGCCTGCTTTTTCTTCTTTCTTCTCGCTATTTTCTTTAACGGTATGTGTATAAGGCGTTGCTTGTTCAAACGCCTTCTCTATTTCTTGGGCTGTTTTCTTTAGTGCCAATCCAGTACTGGTTTTATACAGTGCTTTGCCATTAAAACGCGATAAGTCGACATCAATGTCGGCGGCGATAATCACTAAGTCAGCAGCTTCAATTTCATCGGCTGTTAACTGGTTTTTAGCACCAACTGAACCACGTGTTTCAACTTTAATCTCATAACCTTGACGTTTAGCTTCGGTCTCTAGCGCTTCAGCTGCCATAAACGTATGCGCAACACCTGTTGGGCACGCGGTGATTGCGACAATCTTTTTCTTGGTCGATATCGCTTGAGTTGCCACACTTTCAACCGTCAGTTCTGATGCCAATTCAACCGCTTTTTGTAGCCACGCGGTTGGGTTTTCCATGCAAGCGGTAACATCTGCACGAAAGACTCGCTTACCAACAAAACGTTGCTCATCAATGGCGAGATTTTCATTAGCGGCAATCACAATACAGTCAGCTTGTTCGATCTGTAGTTGTGTCAGCATATTGGTTGCTTTTAACGATGTATGGCGCTCAATATTGGCTTGCCATTTTAATTCGGCGGCGGCTTTTTCAAGTAAACCGGCAGCAATTAAGCTTGTTGCGATACCGCTTGGACATGCGGTAATAATACTAATATTCATTATTCGACCTCTGCACTTTTCACGTTATATTTTTATGTTGTTATGAAAGCTGAACGTTTTCTTCGATTGCTTTGACTGCGTTTATATCATCAACGCCAACACCCACTTGTGTGACCGCATACGCTGATAGCGCCGTTGCAAAACGTAATGTCTCTGATTTTGTCCAATGCTGTAGATGCCCCCAACACATACCTGCAACTAAGGTATCACCTGCACCAACAGTACTAACTACCGTCATTTTAGGCGGCTCGGCACGTAACCAACCTTCATGATTGCGCCACATCACTCCTTTCGCACCCAGTGACACCACTACATTTTCAATGCCTTTAGTAGCAAGCTGCTCTGCCACTTCAATGATTTCTTCATCGCTGTGTAATTCGCATTTTGCCCAGTCCGCTAATTCTTCATCATTCGGTTTAACCAGCCATGGTTTTGCGTCTAACCCTTCAGCAAAAGCCGCTTTACTGCTATCAAACAACACCTGCTTACCTTGCTGTTGAAGTTGCTCAATCCATTTCGCACATTGCTGGGTTGAAATTCCACGGGGTAAACTACCTGCGATAACAAAAACGTCATGGCTATTTGCCAGTTCAAATAATGTCGCTTCAAATTTCGCAATGTCAGTAGCATTTACTTCAACACCGGGGAAGTTTATGTCGCTTACTCGCCCATCTTGCTCAACCAATTTAACGTTAATACGTGTTGCGCCTGCGACCCTGACAAATTTATCAGTAACACCGATCTGTTCAAATAACTGACAAAAACCGTCTTGATTTTCACGGCCTAATAATCCCGTTACCGTTACTTCCGCACCTAATTCCGCGAGTACTTTTGCAACATTAACGCCTTTACCTGCTGGATGAAGTGAACCTGAATCCACCACATTTACCGTACCGGCAGTAAGAGATGATAGGTGCCCAGTTAGATCCAAAGCAGGATTTAACGTCACGGCGACAACTTTAAGTGACGGTTTAATTTCTGTTTCGCTCATTATTTTCACCCTTAAAGTTTCTCGCCTAAACCATCGGCAATAGCTTGTCCGATCGCCGTTAGTGCTTGTTCAGCATCACTACCACTGGCTGTAAATTTCAATTCGTTACCACATTTAACACCAAGCCCAATCACTTTCATTAAGCTCTTTGCATTAACCGCTTTGCTGCCGCCAGAAACATTAACGACTTGTATATCTGCATCAAACTTCTTGGTGGTATTAACCAGCATTGCCCCCGGACGAGCATGTAAGCCATGCGGGTTTTTAATCGTAAATATTGCGCTATTGCCTTCTAATTGAGTTTGAGAAAGCACTGCACACATTTGCTCTGGGCTTGATGACAAAAACGCATCAACCGTTTGGCTATAAATCAGCTGAGTGAGTCGTTCAATATTGGCAATATAGCTACTGTTTTTCGCCGCAATAACAATTACCCCTTTAACTGGATGATTGTGCTCTTTAAAGATTACTGATGGTGTCACAATAGCAATCGCTGTTCGCTCAACCTCTTGATTGCAACTTATTAACCACAATCCCTGACCTAAGTAACTCGGCTCTTTTGCGACAACATCCGCCACCATTTGCTTGCTCGCAAAGCCTTGATGCTTTATTAAACCGGCAGCAACCGCACTTAGCTGTAATAAATCAGTTGCTGGAAAATCTTTTAAAACAAGTTGAGCATTGCATTCTGCTTCCGATTGCTCTGAACCCATTAAAATCGTAATAACTTCATCTGCTGAATCACAACGCTTTAATTTCTCATCGATACCATCTGCTGACAGCACTTTGGTTAATTGCTTTAAAATCTCAAGGTGCTCATCGGATTTAGCAGCGATCCCAATGGCTAAATAAACAGTTTGCCCCTCGCCCCAGTCTACGCCTTGAGGAAAATGATGAACCTTTACACCGGTTTTATTAACAAGATTTCGCGTCTCTGTTGTACCGTGTGGGATAGCTATACCATTACCAAGATAGGTTGAGTTTTGGGCTTCACGCGCCAACATACCATTGACGTATCCCGTTTTAACTAAGCCTTCTGACTCTAACTCTGATGCCAGTACTTTGATTGCATCTTGTTTATTGTTTGCTGATTTACGCAAAGCAATATCGTGTTTTGATAATGACAACATCTCTAACTCCGATAGTATCGAATCTTATTCATATTGGCTGAATCGTTTCAGCAAATGGGCAAATTAAAAGTTTCAGTCGAATTATGGGAACATTTTATACCTATAGATTCTGCTGAAACCTTTCAGCTTGAATACTGAATCGTTTCAGCTTAAATTACAATTGATCAACGCATAGCGATTATTAGATCTATGATGAGACGCACAAATTGGCCTTAAATCTATATCTAATGTTATGAAATAAGGATAGGAATTGCTATTTATAGCAAAACGCGCTGAGAAAACAGCTTTAAATGGAAGTATCAACTGATGACATTGAATGAAATTGCCAAGCTTGCTGGTGTATCAAGAACCACAGCTAGCTATATTATTAACGGTAAAGCTGAGCAATATCGAATCAGTAACAAGACACAACAAAAAGTCCTCGCTGTGGTTAATGCGCACAATTATCGCCCCAATCACGCGGCGTCTTCCCTTCGTGCAGGAAGTAGTCAATCGCTAGGTTTGATCATCCCCGATCTCGACAATACGAGCTATGCAAAGATTGCTAAGTTACTAGAGTTGAATGCTAGAACTGCAGGTTATCAAGTTATTATCTCGTGTAGTGATGATGATCCTGTCACTGAAGTAGACGTCGCAAATCTATTATTAAGTCGTAAATTAGACGCACTTATTGTTGCGAGTGCCCTTCCTGCTGATAATGAGTTTTACAAAAAAGTACAGGCAAAAGGTACCCCAGTTATCGCCATTGATCGCGCGTTAGATGACGAATACTTTGCATCCGTTATCAGTGAAGATCTTGATGGTGCCTATGCATTAACGAACGCATTGTTAGATCAATCTATTTCATCGATCGGCTTAATTGGCGCCGTCGCGGAACTGGGTGTTTCTATTGAGCGAGAGCAAGGTTTTCAAGCTGCAATCAACAATCACCCTAAAACAATGAATGTTAGCCTTGCCTATGGTGAGCAATTTAGCCAACACCATGGTGCACTAATTGCTCAACAATGGATTGATGAAAACTGTTTTCCTGAAGCTATCCTTGCCACTTCTTATACCTTGTTTGAGGGTATTCTAGATTGTTTGTTAAAGTATCCCGATGTAATGGCAAAAACATACTTGGCAACCTTTGGTGATAATCGATTACTTGATTTTTTACCCAATAAAATCCAATCACTCCCACAGCAATTCGATTTAATTGCTGATCATGCGCTACAACTCGCCCTCTCTGCAATTCAAGGTCATTATCAGCAAGGCGTTGAAGTCGTACCAAGAAAAGTGATCCGCCGATAAATAAATATCCATTACAAAATAACAGCATAATTTTTAGTAACCCGTTAGATACCCGATACCTACAACACATAAATAGGTGGATAGACTATGATTTTAATCGCATAATCACAGCAAGTAATTACCTAACTTTATGGCACGCTATGTATCTTCGTTTTAAAAATTTGCTGTTAACGCACGCACAATTTTCTCATGCCCTTCGTGTCACTATGGCTATCGCATTTAGCTTGGTCTTTTATCACTTTATTCCAGTACCTCATTCAATGTGGGGACCAGTCACAGTCGCAGTGGTGTTAATGCAGCCTTATGCAGGCGTGATCAAACAAAAAGGCTTTCAACGTGTAGGTGGAACATTACTCGGCGCCATTTTAGGTTTAGTTACTGTCTTTTTTCCACAAAACCTCGTTGCATTTATTCCTATTTGGATACTAACCTGGTGTTTTTTACTGTCGCTTAAGTCACATGGTAAAAATACATATATCTTTTTCTTAGCCGTAATGACGCTGATCATCGTGGCATATCAAGGTAACAGTGCCCAAGAAGTCTCTGTTGCATTATGGCGAGTCACTAATATCATTATTGGTAGTTTGATCGCGATGTCTTTTTCAATGCTCTTCCCTATTCGCGCTAAATATTCATGGGATATGCTATTTAATCAAAACATGCATGATTTACGTCAGCTTTATCAAGCACATGCATCAGCCCATATACCAAGTATTAAGATCCTAGCGCGGATCAAAAACCAAGTGAATGAACGCCAAATAAAAATGATTAGTTTGCTGGCGAATGTACAAAAGGAAAACCCAAAGTCAACAGGACACTATAAAGCGATTGTAACGATTCAAAGTTCAATGATTAGCTTAATTGAACAACTCATCGAAACCCATTGGAGCTCAGATATCGGTCGCCGTAAGTTATTAGAGCAAACAGGATTGAAAAACTATCAGCAGCAAATAGTGTTGATTTTAAATCAATTAGCCGATGATAAAGATCTTAATATTGAACTGCCGGACATTCATCAACTAAAACAGATGGCATTACAAATATCACAACCAAAAGACTCGATTTTATTGGGCCCTTATGGTTATCTATGGCTAACACGTCAATTGGTTTATCGTTTAGATGAGTTAATTGTGCAATTGAAATTAATTAAGAATACAAAACCTTATCATGATGATACGAATGGTGAATAATCGGTTTTGATAACAATTTTGACACTTGCATTATGTCTAAAAGAAAGAAATGCCAAACGGTAAACAACAACGTAAACTGACTCAATAATATATTTACAGCTATGTCGGGAGAATCAGCAATGACTCATAAAACGAAAACAATGGAAGTACCTGTAGCCATCGCCGATCGAGTACAGGCTTTAATTGATGCTTTTGAAGCCAAACAAAAGTTTAATGCTAAGCAGAAAGAAATAGTAAACAACTTCCTTGCTATGGATGGTTTGAGTTGTGAAATGGCCGTTTATAGCCTACCTCAAGCAGAATTAATGGATACATTACGCTTTGCTTATGAGCTCTCAGGTACGAACAGTAAATTTGTCACCAGTATTTTGACGCTAACCCGTGAAAACCCGAAAAAAGTTTTATCTGACGCTCAACGCGCTTCAGCAAAAAGCTTGTTATTTAACCTAATCAACGATCCTTCTGTTGTTTCTGCTATGCAAGAAATGGATTAATTCAGCCTATTCTCTTTATAAAATACAAAATATAACGGCATGGTTAAAATTAACCATGCCGTTTTTAATTCTATAGCACTAACTATTTAGCATTAGCTCAACATATAACGTGAGTGACACCTTGCTCTTGTAACCATGAACTAAAACGTGGTGAGTCTTCAATAAAACGACTGTATACCAAGCACGGCTTATTCGAGTTTCCAACCGAGGTTAATAACATTTTCACTAACAAAAGTAGCGCGTCGTTTTGTGCATCCGACATGTAGTTTAACGATGTATTCTCAATATCTTGACCAAGAGTAAATTGCGCTAATTGTTCAACATCAACAATAAAACCATCAAAATACTGCAAGAATGTTTCTGCTAATAATGCATTAGAAGGGACACTACACATCATAAAGACTTTTAAATCATCAGCACCGCGACATAATCCTTGCTCAGCCAATAAATCAATCACTGTTGCCGCTTCACTGAACGTACGAACAAACGGTACAACAAGTTCGATATTTTTCGCATCAAGGCGTGCGCGTTTAATCGCTTCACATTCTAGCTCAAACTCTTTTCGGTAATCGGCATGACCTAGTCGAGATGCACCACGTAATCCCATTGCTGGGTTAATTTCGTCTGGCTCTACTTCCGCACCTAATAAATGGCTACGAGAATATGAGTTATCACTGGTTAAACATACTTTTAACGGCGCATCACCTTGTGTGGCTGCCGCTGCAATTAATAACTGGCTAAGTTTGGTTACAAATAACTCAGCGACAGGCGTTTGATTATCGGCTTCTAGCGCATCAAAAATAGCCGCTGTCGTTTCAGTAGAAAGTGATTCATGCTTTGTAACAGCACAAGGGTGAACACCAATATCATGAGCAATAAGATCATCGAGTGAGACAATCCCCACCTCACCACTTTCAAGTCCAGTTAACTGCACTGATGACGTCAACATTGCAGTTAACGTTAATTCATTTTCAGTTGTCATAAAACACCAATACTTCCTTGTTAATAAGACGAGTATTTAAATAAATCGTCATCTAAACCCTGTGTATTCAAAAATACATTAAACACCATTACTGTATATCGACCTTACTTTGTGTTGAATTATGAGGCAAGAACTAAAGCTAATTACTGATAACTTATTCATATCAATCAAACTTTAAAGTTAGATCATTTCTTGATTACAAAATCATCATTAGTTTTCAATCGTAGTCATAGGATGGTTAGAAAGCTAAGTGATATCACAAGTTTGGTTTATTAAAATCGATTTTTGGGATATCTTAGCGGTGTTATTACAGAGATCCCCAAGGTAGGCAAACATATTATGCCAATGAAAACAGATGAACTTCGCACCGTGAGTTTAGGCTTGATGCCAACTCCTGCTGAAATTGAAGCAACATCACCAATGACTGATGAAATTGCGGCGCATGTAGACCACTCTCGCAAACAGATTGAAGCAATTTTAACGGGTCAAGATTCCCGTTTACTGGTGATTGTTGGTCCATGTTCTATACATGATACCGATGCCGCAGTTGATTATGCGAAACGCCTTGTTGCTGTACAAGAAACATATAAAGACCAATTGTTTATCGTAATGCGTACCTATTTCGAAAAGCCACGCACTGTTGTTGGCTGGAAGGGTTTAGTTACTGATCCACATTTAGATGGCAGTTTAGATTTAGCAACTGGTTTAAAAAAAGCACGCAAACTATTAATTGATATTAACTCGCTAGGCTTACCTACTGCGACTGAATTCCTCGATATGATCACTGGTCAATACCTTGCTGATCTTATCAGTTGGGGAGCCATTGGTGCGCGTACTACCGAATCTCAGATCCACCGTGAAATGGCGTCAGCACTGTCGTGTCCAGTTGGCTTTAAAAACGGCACTGACGGTAATACCAAAATTGCGATTGATGCTATTCGCGCCACACGTGAATCTCACCTTTTCTGCTCACCAGCAAAAAATGGACAAATGACAATTTACCGTACTTCCGGTAATCCTTACGGTCATATTATTTTACGTGGCGGTAAAATGCCAAACTACCACGCTGAAGACATCGCAACAGCATGTGAGGCATTAGCCGAGTTTGAATTACCACAGCGATTAATTGTCGATTTTAGTCATGGTAATTGCCAAAAACAGCATAAACGTCAATTAGATGTTGCTGCTGAAATTTGTGAACAATTGAAAAATGGTAGCCATTCAATTGCGGGCATCATGGCAGAAAGCTTTATTGAAGAAGGGAATCAAGCGGTTATTGAAAACAAACTTGATGAGCTTGTTTACGGTAAATCTATTACTGACCCTTGTATTCATTGGAAAGACACGCTTAAGATGCTCGATATGCTAGCGGATGCTGTTAAAACAGCACAACGCTAAAATATCAATAAAAACAATTTGATGATATATAGTACCGAGATAGAAAGAGAGGCATAGATTGCTTCTCCTTCATTAATAAACGGTATACTATTCGTGTTAATGTAGATGGGAAATATTCCCTTAGACTTATGATAAGAGGCCATAAACATGCCATCTTTTGATATTGTTTCAGAAGTAGATTCCGTAGAAATCAAGAATGCGGTAGACAACTCAAAGCGTGAATTAGACACGCGTTTCGACTTCCGTAATGTTGAATCAAGCATTGAATTAAATAAAGAAATCGTAAAAATCACATCTGAGTCTGAATTCCAAGTAGACCAAATTGTTGCAATTTTACGTAGTAACCTTGCTAAACGTGGTGTTGATGCTAATGCGCTTGAGCGTAAAGCAGTCACTTTCTCAGGTAAAACTGCGTCTCAAAATATTGAATTTAAGCAAGGCGTAGAAACCACAAACGCGAAGAAATTAGTGAAAGCGATTAAAGACGCTAAACTGAAAGTTCAAGTTTCTATCCAAGGTGAGAAACTGCGCGTAACGGGTAAGAAGCGTGATGATCTACAAGCGACTATGTCACTGGTGCGTGAACAAGAGTTAGGCCAACCATTCCAGTTTGATAATTTCCGCGACTGATTTTATCCAAATAGTTAAAAAAGGAAGGCTCTTTGCCTTCCTTTTTTTAAACTTTTTTTGCATGCATTAAAATAATATTGTAAAAAATATACTCAAGGCGCATTATTCAAAAATATAGCTTAAAAGTCATTTTAATCATACAAATTGCATATTTTATCCAATATATACACTTTTATGACATAAAACCCCTACCATTATCACTACATAATAATGTTATTAATATAACGTTAACGCACTTGCATGCTTTTTAAGCAAACGTAAATTTTTTCTCTGCAAAATTTGTTGAACCCAAGTTTTTTCCCCTATAATGCGCGCTCTTCGATAAGGGGACTATTTACAAGGTTATTATAAGAGAGAATCACAGCAGACATTGTTTATAACTTGCTTGATGTAAGTATGGAAACACAAGAATGACAACGGACCCGTCACTGAATATAGAGTATATATCCTATATTTCACCATCAAATCGCACGTTCACTACTTCTTATTTTTTGAAGCTTTATCTGTTGCTCTTCGCGTATGCGACCAAGGAAGATCAGAATAACTCAGCCCTTTGAAAGTTAAACATAATACTTATAAAGGAGATGTCCATTATGGACACCGCACAAAATTTAACGGCGACGACTTCTGCACAAAGCAAAAAATTAGGGTGGAGCAAAAGTGATACATTATGGATGCTTGGCCTATACGGTACCGCCGTGGGTGCAGGTACTCTATTTTTACCCATTAATGCGGGTGTTGGCGGTTTAATTCCATTACTTGTAATGGCCGCTCTTGCATTTCCAATGACATTCTTTGCCCACCGTGCGATGACACGTTTTGTGTTATCAAGTTCGAATCCGGGTGCTGATATTACAGAAGTTGTTGAAGAGCATTTTGGTAAGGGCATGGGCAAAGTGATCACATTACTTTATTTCTTTGCTATCTACCCCATTCTATTAGTTTATAGTGTTGCACTAACAAATACAGTTGAAAGCTTTATGCTTAACCAGTTAGGTATCGAGCCACCAGCACGTGCAATTTTAGCGTTAGTATTGATCCTTGGTTTAATGGCAATTGTTCGTTTAGGTGAGCAGTTAATTGTTAAAGCGATGAGTATCTTAGTATTCCCATTCGTTGCTGTATTATTAATGTTGGCACTGTTTCTTGTACCGTACTGGAATGACTCTATCTTCCATAACATCATCCCAGCAGACGGTGGCTTAAACTCAGTAATGCTTGCTGTATGGTTAATCTTACCGGTAATGGTTTTTTCGTTTAACCACTCACCTGTTATCTCATCATTTGCTGTCGCTAAGCAAAAAGAATACGGCGAAAACGCAGAGCGTCAAAGTTCACGTATTCTAGCCCGTGCACACATTATGATGGTATTAACCGTAATGTTCTTCGTTTTCAGCTGCGTATTAAGCTTATCACCTGAAAATCTAGCAGAAGCTAAAGCAAATAACGTATCTATTCTAACTTACTTAGCGAACCACTTTGATACACCGATCATTGCTTACGTTGCGCCGATTGTAGCGATTATTGCAATTACTAAGTCTTTCCTTGGCCACTACTTAGGCGCCAGTGAAGGCCTAAATGGTTTAGTGATCAAAGTTACTCGTGATAAGAATAAAGAGATCTCAAAAAAAGCACTAAACCGCTTTACAGCAATCTTTATGCTAGTAACAACATGGGCTGTAGCGACACTAAACCCAAGTATTCTAGGTATGATTGAAAGCTTAGGTGGCCCTATTATTGCGATGTTGCTTTTTATTATGCCAATGTACGCAATCAAAAAAGTACCATCTATGAAGAAATACTCAGGCGCAATCAGCAATGTATTTGTGACGGTTATCGGCCTTGTTTCTATCTCTGCAATCTTCTACTCATTATTTATATAATGTATAAACAATGAGTTAAAAGGCTAGCTTAGTGCTAGCCTTTTTTATTTTTAACTCTTACCACTCTCAATATTGTTAAAAATTTGCTACATTAATCATAACGTATGCCATTTTTTATGACTTAAATATTGGGAAGCCAATGACTAATCAGCCAATTGATTTTCAACTCGAACACGAGAACCCGCTTATTTGGCCGATCCTGTCCTTACTGCAACACCAACCAAAAAACTGGATGATCCACACCCTTAGCCAAGCATTACGTGAAAAAGAAATGTTAGATACGCTTGATAGTGACAGCAATAAGGATCTCTTCAAACGTAATTTCTTATTAATGAATGCACTCTACCAACTCCAGATTTTATTGTTTCCAAAACAGTGGCTACAAGTTCAAGCAATGGATATTCAACTGCTTAATATTGTTTATCAGACCCATCATATAGAACAAGAAGATCCGCTACGGGAGTATTATTTAGACTGGAAGAACTATCATGCTAATGGCGATGCGATAGAGCAACTACTGAGCTCTTTTTGGCGACGATACCAGCAACATATTAATAACCAGCCAATTAATATTACCACGACATCCATTGATGATGATTTTGATTTATTTTCTTTATCCAATACAGCATCACTAGCGGAAGTCAGAAAACAATGGCGTCGTTTAGCATTACAATGGCACCCTGATCGTGAAAATGGTGATAGTGAGAAATTCAAACTACTTTATAACGCTAACCAACGATTAATTAATTACTTAAAGAATAGATAGCGACACTGATAATCATACGGCTGATATTTCACACATAGCTATCACACAGTTCTGACAGCACATTAACCTTCATCACCTACATTGTCCGCGACATTTATTTTTGGCTGCGAGACAATGAAACGATACTCTATATTGCTACTTTCCCCCCTTTTGTGTCAGATGGCTTTCGCAACAACGTCATCCAATACAGCACAAAGTACCCCAGCCTTTGATGGTTCAGCAAAGCTGGGCTTTATCTATTCAAAAACGACCAACACTTCTATGTCGTTAAATTCCGGTACTGATTTTAATTACGATAAAAATAATTGGTCGAATAAATTATCATTAAGCTCTTTTTATACCGATAGCACTAAAGAAGAAGATGGTGTTAATAAATACCAAATAGCACTAAAAAATGAATATGCTATCGGGCCTCATTCTTTTACTTATTTAAGTAATACCTATAACCACGATCAATTTGGCACATACCACAGTGAATATATTGTCTCGACCGGTTTAGGCTACAAATTTTATAACACCAAAACAACAAAACTAACGGTTGGTGGTGGTCCGGGTTATCGTCATAGTCGTCGCCAAAAAAATGATCCCGATTATCCAAATCAAACTGAAAAAAACATGATTGCCAATGTATTCTTGCGTGCAAAAAAACAGTTCACTCCGACTTTTTCTGCTGGGCTTGAAAGTAATATTGACTATGGTCGTTCAAATACAACCTATGATGTAAAAGCCTTTGTAAAGAACCGATTAATTGATCATATTGCACTCATGTTAGATACCCAATATATCTACAATACAGAAGTAGCAAGTGATAAAAGTAACGATGAGATATACAGTACGGTCAGTATTACTTACGACTTTTAATATTTTCCCTGATAGAAAATATTAGGTTAGATATAAAAAAGCCGAAGATAATAACCTTCGGCATTTCTATTCTCTCTTTATATATTCGCTATCTTTGTCTAACTACTTATATAAACATGGTTCACCCTCTGGGCGAGTTTTAAAGCGGTGATGTAACCACATATATTGCGAAGGTGCTGCCAAAATAGAGTGCTCTACCGCTTTATTAATATAAGCCGCAGCGGCATCTGGGTCGTTGTGTGGAAACGCTTCCAAAGGTGGAAATATTTTCAACGTATATTGACCGCTATCAGTATCACGGATCATCGCAAAAGGTAATGGCACCGCATCAGTATTATCAATCAATAAACTGGTACCTGTCGTTGTACACGCTTGCTCTACCGCAAATAAAGGTGCGAATGTGGAATTTCGGCCACGACCATAATCATGATCCGGTGCATACCACAGCATTTCACCCTGTCTTAAATCCTGAAACATGCCTTTTAAATCTTTACGATCACGCATATGTTTATTTGAACGGACACGCCCTTTAAATTGAAAGAAATCAAAACATGGATTGTTATTAGGACGATATACGCCGACACCTGGCGTATGTAAACCAAAAGCACGCGCACCTAATTCAAGGTTCAGTGAATGAACAGCAATTAACAAGATCCCTTTTCCTTGTTCTTGCAGCTTATAAACATGCTCTAAACCTTCAACCTTAACGTGGCGCTCAACCCGTAAGTCAGGCCAAAACCATGCCATACTGGTTTCAAATAACGCTAGGCCAGTATTATCGATATTTTGTTTAATAAGCTTATTACGCTCATTAATATCCATATCTGGAAAGCACAACTCTAAATTACGCTCAATCGTTTTACGTCGGTCACGCATAAAATGCATTACTAAACGTCCAACATTTTGACCTAAGCGAAATTGTATAAAATAAGGCAACCAACTAATTAAATACATCACTGCCATAGATATCAGAACAGGCCAATATCTAGGATGTAAAAAAGATGAAGTAAACGTTGGAGCTGTGAACTTTCTCATAGCGACGATAATCCCGTTACAATGTATGTCTGCTTAGTGAAGTATAAATTTCTAATTATATTGATAGTATTTCTAAGCAGTTAGTAACAGTATTTTATGTTGAGTTATGGAATAGTTGCAAGCTCAAGTGTGATCATCATCGCAAATAGACAGCTTGCGTTAAGATTTTGAAAAATAAAAAGCCTGCAATATTTGCAGGCTTCAAAGTATTAATCAGATAGCTTAGGTTATTTATACAAGCATTCTTGCCCTTCTGGGCGAGTTTTAAAGCGACGATGTAGCCACATATATTGGCTAGGCGCAGCCATAATTGATTCTTCAACAATTTTATTGATGAAGGCTGCAGCTGCATCAGGATCTTTTTTCGGAAACCCTTCAACCGCTTTACGTAAGGTTAGTGTGTAATGCCCTTTATCGTCTCTTACCATAGTAAAGGGTACGATAACGCAATCAGTATTATCAACTAACAAACTTGTACCTGTTGTTGTACACGCTTGCTCTACTGCAAATAATGGCGCAAATGTTGAACGACGACGACCATAATCATGATCGGGTGCATACCATACTCGCTCACCCGTTTTTAATGCCTGCAACATTGATTTTACGTCTTTACGATCAATCAAAGTACGGTTTGAGCGTGAACGACCTAAATACTGAAAGTAATCAAAACAAGGGTTACTATTAGGACGATAAACCCCCATACCTGACATTTTAATGCCAAACGCACGCGCACCTAATTCAAGATTCATTGAATGCACAGCAACCATTAATGCGCCTCTGCCTTCTTTGGCAAGTTGTTCCATTTGTTCAAGACCCACAATTGTCACATGGCGATTCACGCGTTCATCAGACCAAAACCATGCCATGCCAGTTTCAAACAGCCCCATACCTGTATTATCGATATTTTCTGCAATTAAACGTTGTTTGTCTTCTTCCAGCATCGTAGGAAAACATAGCTCTAAATTACGCTCAATTGTACGGCGACGTTTTTTCATCAATTTAATCGCTAGGCGACCGATGTTTTTACCCATCGTTAATTGCCATGAGTACGGAAGACAACTCAGCAGATACATTACGCCAACGAGAATAAGCGTCCCCCAATAACGGGGATGAAGAAGAGATAGGGTAAATTTTGGAGTGTTATTTTTTGTCATATTTATAGCCTTCTGCCTCCTATCGTGCAAAAAGACAACAGAACGCATAATCATGTAGACGGACATAATAAGCGGTTAACAACTAATGAGGTAGTAAAATATTGTAAATAAATTATTTCCCCTAATTCATTTGATATACATCTCAATATTTACTCATAACATCGTACTAAAAGAATCATTATTGTAAGTTGGTTTTATTTAAAAATTCGTTAACCAATTAAAAAATAAATGTTTATTATTTAAAATTAGCTCATAATTAAAGGTATTAGTTCATTTTGTAATAAGTTTAAATTTTTACAAAAATAGAACATAAGTTTATTGACTTATCCCCCAGGATAATTTTTCAACTCAACGGAATCTGTATATGGAATTAAGCAAAACAAAATCGAGTTTTTATCGTCGTCTTTATATCGCTTATTTAATCGAAAATGGCATTAATAATGTCCCTAAAATTATTGCCTTTTCAGGTATGCCTCGCCGTACTGCACAAGATACTATCAAGAGCTTGATTGAACTTGATATTATTTGTCAATTTACCCAAACCAAGGGTGAGCGACATCAAACAGGCCATTACAGCATTGAACAATGGGGAGCGATTAATAAAGACTGGCTTAACCAGAATATTGAACAGATAAAAGTAGCACTAGATTATCCATAACTCGTTACACATTTACGCTATAACATTGTGCTTTTTTCCGTATAATTTTCTCACTAACCTTAGATAGACAGGTAACGCATTGGAACTGCTTCAACTAGATGACTTTTTAGGTAAACCGCTTCGTTTAGAAGGTTCACTTGCAGGCTGGCAACAGTTGTTCTGGGACAACACGCTAGTTTCACAAAAAGATGCTTCAGCATCAGATAATAACAATTTTCATCACCAATTTGCGCTTCAAAATGGCGATGAAACCATTGAATGCCAGCTATCAGGTAATCTTTCATGGCAACCTTTTTTGATCAGTTACCAAGCGCAAGTGAATAACCAAGTTATCGCGCAGGGTGAGCGTAACGAAAAAGACATAGAGCGCCAAACGCCTCATACACCAATTGTTGCTGAAAGAAGATTCAGCATAATTGGTCTAGTCTCGCTCGGTATGAAGGCATTAAAAAGTGCCAAGCTGATCAAAGTGGTATTAGCGTCAGCCAGCCTTGCTGCCTATTCTTGGCTTTTCTCATTTCAGTTTGCTTTAGCACTTATCGCTTGTTTAGTTTTTCATGAATACGGTCACGTCCGTGCCATGAAATATTTTGGTATGAAAACCAAAGGTATTTATCTTGTGCCTTTTCTTGGTGGGCTTGCGCTAAGTGATGAGAAAATAAATACTCGCTGGCAAGATGTGGTTATCTCTATTATGGGACCACTCTTTGGTTTGATCATGTCTTTGATCTGTATGGTTGCCTATTGGATCACAGGCGAGATGTTCTTTGCAGGTCTCGCGGTATTTAATGCTTTACTGAATTTATTCAATCTACTGCCTATTTTACCGTTAGATGGTGGACATGTACTGAAAAGTATCAGCTTTTCTATGAACAGTAAGCTTGGCATTATTCTATGTGCCGGCGCGGCTATTGGTGGTGTCATTCTCAGCTATAAACTAGGATTAACCCTCTTTGGTTTTTTACTTATCATGGGCTGTATTGAAATCGTTTTTGAATGGAAACAGCGCCATCATAGTCATTTGCTTCCACTTGATCGCTATGGACAGATTTTCTCTTTCGTTTGGTATGTCGGCCTTGTTTCGTCGCTAATGGCAATTATTTGGTACTTTGCAAGTATGGGCGATACCTTACTGAGCCTGCCATTACAGATTCTAGGCACCTAATAGATATTTCAAAACGACAGAAACAAAAAAGGGACGAATTATCGTCCCTTTTATCTTTCTAGCTGGCATAAGCAAGTTATTACTTTTTGCCTTTTTCCATCATTGCTTTTAAATCTGCAAATGGGTTGAACGTAGCAGCTTCATGCTCATTTTCACCAGCACGGATAACACTACTTTGACCGTTATCCGCATCAGTATATTTCTCATGCTCATGGTCGTGACAGAATAAACAAAGTAGTTCCCAGTTACTGCCATCTTCTGGATTATTAGTATGATCATGATCTACGTGGTGAACGGTTAATTCACGGAGATTTGAATATACAAATTCACGAGAACAACGACCACATACCCACGGGTAAATTTTTAATGCTTTTTCACGGTAACCCGCTTCTTTACGTGCATAAGCGGCACTGGTGCCGTAGAAATCAGATGACATATCTTGACCTATCTTCTAACACAACAGCCCATACACTTAAGAACTATCATGCTTTAGTACTAATTTTGCTGTATTGAACCACCACCAAAGTGGTTATATCAAGCTATTCTTTTAAGATTAATGACCTTGTTATCGAATTTTAAGCCATATCTTTTTAATACAATCAGTTAGCTTGAAAACGTCACCCTCCATCCCCATTTTAGCTACATGTCAGAACATCGATGTGTCAAATACGCTAAATACACTAGTATTTAACGTAATATATTGATTGCAAATTAGGCTAAGAAACCGTTTGTTCTCGCTTTTAAGCAAAAAAACACGCTCTAGTAGGCATCTTTTGCATACGTCTATGTTAATATTCGACTAATTATTTGAAGCTGATTCACACTTAATATTTAACCGAATCGCCCTTTAACCGCTAAGAGTAAACAAATATGGCTTTTGATTTTTCTAAGATGCACGTTGATTTGTCGGCAGTGCCAACTACTATCGACATGGGTCACGCATGGTTAGGCGCTCTAGTTCTAATTCTATTGGTTATGTACCTCACGAAAAAAGGCAAGCCAGTCGAAGTTGAAAAGATTATCGAAAAAGAAATCGAAGTAGAGAAGATCGTCGAAGTTGAAAAACCGGTTGAGAAAATCGTAGAAAAGATTATCGAAAAACCCGTCGAGAAAATTGTCGAAGTTGAAAAAGTTGTTGAAAGAATCGTTGAGGTTGAAGTTGAACCTAAGCTAAAAACATCGACCCCTGATGCTGCATTACAACTTCTTTCTCTGCTTCAACAAGAAGCGCGCTTTATCGACTTCATGCAAGAAGATCTTAAAGGCTATGCTGACGCCGATATCGGTGCCGCAGCGCGTGTTATTCACGAAGGCGGTCATAAAGTATTAAATGAATACTTCAGTTTTGCGCCAGTTCGCACTGAAGAAGAAGAGACACGTATTACCCTGCCACAAGGCTTCAACGCATCTGAAGTTCGCCTAACAGGTAATGTGGTTGGTGAAGCACCATTTAACGGAACTTTGATCCACCGTGGCTGGAAAGTAACAGAGGTTAAATTGCCTAAATTGGCAGAAGGCCACGATGCACATATCATCGCAGCCGCTGAGGTAGAATTATAATGCAAGACACACAACAACACCGTTACAGCGTTGGTATCGATTTAGGTACAACACACTGCGTACTCTCTTATGTTGATCTTCAAGATGAGAACGCTGATGTTACGGTTATGCCCATCCCACAATTAACCAATCCGGGTAATGTGGAAGAAAAGAACCAGCTTCCATCGTTCATGTATCAAGCACATGAATCTGAACTGGCTGAAGGTGATACTGCACTTCCTTGGAATGCAAAACCGAATGCGATTGTGGGGGCAATGGCACGTTCATTAGGCAGTAAGACTCCTATCCGTCTTATCTCTAGTGCGAAAAGCTGGCTATGTCACGGCGGCGTAAACCGTCGTGATGCATTCTTACCATTAAATAGCCCAGAAGAAGTGGTCAAAGTATCACCTCTTGAAGCCACACAACAATATCTTGAGCACATGGCTGATGCATGGAACTTTCAGCATCCTGAAACGCCTATTTTTGATCAAGACGTAACGATTACTGTACCTGCTTCGTTTGATCCCGCAGCGCGTGATTTAACCGCAGAAGCAGCACGTAATGTTGGCTTTAAGTACCTTACGTTGCTTGAAGAGCCGCAAGCGGCAGTATATAGCTGGATTAAAAACAACGATGAAAGCTGGCGTGATCAAGTGTCTGTTGGCGATATTATCCTTGTGGTTGATATCGGTGGTGGTACAACAGATTTATCGTTAGTCGCTGTCACTGAAGAAGACGGCAACCTTACTCTGAATCGTGTAGCGGTTGGCGATCACATCCTACTGGGTGGCGACAATATGGACTTAGCTCTGGCTTATCGTTTAAAAATGAAGCTAGCGCAAGAAGGCAAACAGCTACAACCTTGGCAAGTATTAGCGATTACGCATGCATGTCGTGATGCTAAAGAAGCATTACTTAATGATGCTGAATTACAAGCAATGCCAATTGTTGTTCCTAGTCGAGGTTCTAAATTACTTGGCGGCACACTTCAAACTGAACTGACTCAAGAAGAAGTGCAACAGACACTTGTTGAAGGTTTCTTCCCACAAACATCTGTTGAAGAGCACCCAGTTCAAGCTCCACGTGGCGCATTAACCCAAATGGGCTTACCTTACGCACAAGATGCGGCGGTTTCTCGCCATGTGGCAAGTTTCCTTAGCCGTCAAAGCCAAGCAGTTGATGAGCTTTTTGAACAATTTGAACAAATGCACGACGGCTTCATCCGCCCAACTGCAATTTTGTTCAACGGTGGTGTTTTAAAATCAAATCTATTATCTGATCGCCTACTGGGTATCATTAATAGTTGGTTAACTACAGGTGGTTCAGAGCCAGCAAAATTACTTCAAGGTTTAGATCTTGATTTAGCAGTTGCAAGCGGCGCATCCTACTACGGCTCTGTTCGTCAAGGTAAAGGCGTTCGTATCCGTGGCGGTATCGCAAGTAGCTACTATGTCGGCATCGAAAGTGCTATGCCTGCAATCCCAGGTATGGAACCACCACTTGAAGCACTATGTGTTGCACCATTTGGTATGGAAGAAGGCTCTCAAGCTAACGTACCAAGCCAAGAGTTTGGCTTAATCATTGGCCAACCCGTACAGTTCAAGTTCTTCGGTTCTACAGTACGCCGTGATGATGTTGCTGGTACTCATCTTGATTGGTGGCAACCGGAAGAGATGGAAGAATTACCATCGATTCAAATGACACTGCCAGTATCTGATGGCCGTACCGTAGGTGAAGTGGTTCCTGTTAAGTTAGCATCACGCGTAACAGAATTAGGGACACTTTGTCTTGAAGCGATTTCGACTGATAACGGTCAGAAATGGCAGGTAGAATTCGACGTTCGCGAAAGCTAATATCGAACTAACGGCGCATCTTTTGATGCGCCGTTTATCTATATACATACTCGTGGGTTTATAGTTATAACAATACACAATCATCTACCTTCTGTAGGGCTTTCATTTATTCCCACTTGTCAATTTTCCTATTTTACTTTGTGGAGTCGTCATGCCTTCATCTTCCCCTCGCTATTTAGTCGGTATCGATCTAGGGACAACGCACACCGTTGTAGCTTACGCTGAAATTACAGATGACCTTGAAAATAGCCCAATGCATATTTTCAATATCGATCAACTTATTGCACCGGGCGAAGTCGCTCGTAAACCTCTACTGCCCTCTTTCCGTTATCACCCCGCTCAAGGTGAAATGGATGCAACTCAACTTGTCTTACCATGGAACCCTGAACCGGTTAACGGCGAAATTGATACCGTAATCATTGGTGAGTTAGCCCGAGAACTGGGCGCAAAAGTTGAAGGTCGCCAAGTGGTGAGTGCGAAAAGTTGGCTATCTCATCCCAACGTTGATCGTAACGAAGCTATTTTACCTTGGTCATCAACGGCATCTAAATCAGATGTTAAGAAAGTTTCTCCTGTCATTGCGAGTGCCAGTTACTTAAACCATGTTCGTCAATCATGGGATTATCACCATAAGAATGCCAAGCTTGCCGATCAAGAAGTAGTGATAACTGTGCCTGCATCATTTGATGAAGCTGCACGTGCGTTAACACTGCAAGCAGCAGAGTTAGCAGGATTAAAAAAAGTCTTATTGCTAGAAGAGCCGCAAGCAGTATGTTACGACTGGTACGCGCAAAATAAAGATAACGCTGATGAATTATTAAAAGACATACCACTATTAATGGTGTGTGACGTAGGTGGTGGTACAACCGATTTAAGCTTAATAAAAGTCGGTAGCAAAGATAATAAGCTCACCCTTGATCGTATAGGGGTTGGCGATCACTTAATGCTTGGTGGGGATAACCTTGATTTATCCCTTGCTCATGTTGCCGAGCAACGTCTGAACGGTGAATCAAACAAACTCAGTCAATCTGCGCTATCAAAACTTATACAGCAAACACGTAAAGTGAAAGAAAGCTTATTATCAGGTAATGCACCAGATACAGCAAAAGTAACCATGTTAGGTAGCGGCTCACGATTGATTGGTGGTGCCAAAAGTATTGAGTTAAATCGTGACGAAGTGCATCGCATTGCGCTTGACGGTTTCTTCCCTATGACAGCATACAGCGAGCAACCAAGCCAACGTCAAGCGGCTATGGTCGAATTTGGCCTACCCTATGCGGCAGATCCTGCTATTAGTAAACATATTGCACAATTTATCGATCTTCATGATCATGTGTGCCGCGATGCGTTCAAAGAAAATGGTATTGAAATCGATGACGATAAACCAGCGATTCCTGTTGCCGTACTGCTAAATGGTGGTGTCTTTAACAGCCCATTACTGACTGAGCGCACACTTAACGTCATTTCATCATGGCGCGACGATAGCAGTATTACAGAGCTTAAAAACCTACATCCCGATCTTGCGGTTGCCTTTGGTGCGGTTGCTTATGCCAAAGCCCGTCATGGCGCACAACTAAAAATTGGCGGTGGCTCTGCCCGTTCTTTCTTCCTTGTTATTGGTCAAAATAAAGACGTAAAACAAGGTATCTGTTTATTACCAAAAGGTATTGAAGAAAGTACTGAAGTTAACTTAACTCATCGTAAATTTGCTTTAACCTTGGGTGAGCCCGTGCGTTTTAACCTTGTTTCTACCACTGATGAAAAATACTCAGAAGCCGGTGAACTGGTTGAAATTATTGGTGATGGTTTTGTTACTCTACCGCCATTTATTGCGACTCTTGATAGTGAACGAGATCGTAGCGAATTAGCGGCAAACCAGAAAGATCGTGAAGAGGTAACCTTAGCATGTCAGCTAACTGAAGTCGGCACCCTTCAGATCGAAGCGGTTAGCATAGCAGATCCCAAAAAACGCTGGAAAGTTGAATTTGCGATCCGAAAAGATCTCGCAAAATTACATCGTGGTGATGTCGACAGCACCCTTGCTGAAAGTGAGCTTCCTCCACGAATGAATGACGCCATTGATGCTATCAAAAAAGTTTATGGTGGCAGCAAGAATAGCGATAACAGTAAAGCGGCGAAAACGTTGCGTAACGATCTTGATAAGATGCTGGGAAAACGTGATAACTGGGAACCCCCCTGTTTACGTGAATTAGCTAACGCTCTGTTAGAAAGTAAAAAGCGTCGACGTCGTTCAGATCTTCATGAGCGTAACTGGTTAAAACTTATAGGCTTTACCATGCGTCCGGGTTTTGGCTACCCTGCTGATGATTTCCGTATGAATGAAATTTGGGCATTGTACCAACAAGGTATTCAATTTGAATCCAATACCCAAACTTGGTGTGACTGGTGGACCTTCTGGCGTCGTGTTGCCGGTGGTTTAACCCAAGAGCAACAATTAGTGATCTATAAAGACATTGCTAAATACATCACTCCTGGTGCTAGTCGTAATGCCAAACTGAATAAAGAGCTTCAAGAACGTAGTTATGAAGACATGGTACGTTTAGCCGCCTCACTTGAACATTTGCCTTTTGACAAAAAGCTTCAACTTATTGAGTGGTTATTTGGACGCTTACAGAAAACCCAATACGCACAAGCGCATTGGTGGGCGATTGGACGTATTGCTACACGTACGCCTTTCTATGGTTCAACTCATAATCTTCTCTCAGCAGAACATGTCTCTTTCTGTTTACCAGAGCTGATGGAGCTTGATTGGCGTAAAGAACCCTATATTGGCTTTGCGGCTGTTATGATGACGCGTAAAACGGGTGATCGTAACTTAGATATCAATGATGCTTTACGACAGCAAGTTATTGATAAACTTAAAGCAAGTCGTGCACCTGAAAGCTGGATTGAAATGGTATCAGAAATTAAAATATTAACTGAAGATGAAACCAAGCGCGTCTTTGGTGATGCTTTACCTAATGGTTTAAGATTAATTGGCTAATCTGCTAATTTATAAAAGTTAACCTTACTTTTAATTAAAAGGATGAGTTTTTACTCATCCTTTCATCATTTATGAAATATAACATCTGTATTTTATTACTTATCCGTTGATAAATATAAATAAACAAAGAGAATCTATTAAAATTATGAATCAATATCTACTTTTAATAACGAAAGCCTAATCTATTAATCTTCTGTTAAGGTTCATCTTGTTATTGTCTTATTAACAGCATTTGTTTGCTTGTTTTATTAACAAGTAAAGCTATTGGGGGACTCCCTTTAGCCCCTCAATAAAGACATTTAAATATATAGAAGAGTAGAAGTCGCTATGAATAATTCTCAATTCCACATCATCGCACAACGTATTTTTAAGTCAGAAAATCAACGTGTTGCAGTAGCAGCTGTTGTTTTTGATGGCCTATCAAGCTATGAGGCTGAAAAACGTTACGAACTTCCTAAAGGCACATTATCACGTAACGTGCGCAAATATAAAAATGAAGTAAAGTACATTGAATCTGTAACAGCAGCTTAATCTAAATTATAAAATAATAAGCTTTCCCATGCATATAACTGTATAGATAAAAAAACAAACGAAAGCTTAATACCGGTGCGTATAAAAAAAGGAGAGTTGATACTCTCCTTTTTTATTGTCTACTGTTTATTTTCCCGATCTAAATCTGACAGTGAGAATAAAGAAAATAACCGCAATAATGAATAATCCCATCAATGTTGGGCTACCTATTGCCATTAATGTCCCCCATGGGTGATCACTCATTAATATATTAATTGACAGATTGTTGACTTGACTTATCCAATCACCAATGGCACTTGAATTAAAAACAATAGATCCCATTATTTTAGTAAGTAAGATAATCACAAATATTGTAATTAATGGATGCTCATTAAATTGAGAAATAAAGAATATAATACAAGCGACAGGCAATAACGCTAAACTCATGGCTGCCATTGTCGATATAAATTCGCCATAATGCTGTCCCAATGCCACAAGATTAACTGAATAGTCCGTTAATAAACTTTGTGGAAGAAACCATTGTCCGACACACCAAACAGTAAGATCAGCAAACAACAATAGGAAAGAAGTAATAATCGGTATAATCACTAAGGCAAAAATAAGTTTTACAGCTATCGCTTTAGCATCCGATACTGGCATTGAATGCCAAAACGCTAAACTGCCCTCTTTTCTCTCTTTCGACAGTGTTCTCGCTGTATAGGTGAAAAAGCTCACTAATGTCACCAACCCTGCCAGCATGAAATTAATTAGCCCGGCAATACCCGCAAAAGAATCGCTATGAGTAAAATTTGGCGACCAATTTTCTAACCCTGATGATTGCACATTAAATGAGAAGTTCTGGCTATTACTCATAATTAATATGATGCAAATAATCGAAAAAGCAGCAAGAAACAGTGGTAAGCGAGTGACAAGCTTATGCTCAAGCAATTCTTTAGTTAACAATGCTTTTATTGGGTTCATAAAGCCTCCTGTTGCTTGGCAATAAATATATCAGCAAGACTTGGCTTAGTAACTGTACCTAACATTGCTAATTCAGTTGGTGAAATATTTTCAAACAATAAACGGTGTTGGCCTAAACCTACTTTACAACTAATCGGTTTTAACTTTTTCGCTTGATCAATATGTTGATCATCAACCGAAAGGATATTAAAACGCTCAGATAAATCGCTAAGTTGTCCTTGTAAAACAGTTCGCCCTTTTTTCAACACCAACACATTTGTCAGCATATGAGCTATTTCATCAACTTCATGACTTGCAATAATCAACGCTCTTTCGCCCTCATGAAACCATTCCATTAAATAACGATAGAAGGTTTCACGGTACATTAAATCAAGGCCTAGCGTAGGCTCATCAAGAATTAAAACATTCACATCTGTCGCCATCACAAGTGCAAGATGCAACTGTACTTTCATCCCTTTAGATAGCGCGGCAATTTTACTTTTTAATGAAATATTGGTTTGAGCTAAGTATGCTGTCATCTTCTGTTGATCATAGCGAGGATGTACACCTTGTACATATTTCATCACTTGCTTAACAGTCATCCATTCAGGTAATACTGCAACATCCGATATATAGCCAAGACGCTCTACAATTTTTTCCCGTTGTTTTTGTGGCTCTAGACCAAAAATAGTTAATTCACCACTATGGTTATGCATCCCCAGCATTGCTTTAATTAATGTCGACTTTCCTGCGCCATTATGCCCAAGTAAGCCTAAGACTTGTCCCGATTTTAACTCAAAATTAACATCACTTAATACTTCATTATTTTGGTACGCTTTACTGATGTGTTGGGCTGAGATAAATGTTAGATCTACAAAACTTTTATTCACGTCCGCTTCCTTTGGAAATACCTAATAACGGTTATTTATTGGCTTGCTTATAGTAAGAGTAACGAGAAGTTCGGCAATGAATCAACTGTTAATAAAAGAATGGCTTTGCATCGTTTGATTTTTATAATGAAAATCGACAAAATTTGAAAGTCTTTGTATTTAGATGAAATATATGAAGATAAAAGTTAATCGTACTCAGCCTAGCAATAAAAGATCTCATTTATGCAAACTGATAAATAAGAAACGCCTTTATGAAGCTAAATAGCATTATAAATTTATTCTTCTCACGATTATTTAGCTAATGTCGAATTATCATTTCATTAAAAGAAACATCGTGGAAAATTGGACTATCAAGTAATATAGATAGGCTAATAGAAGGCATGAACAAGCGTACGCAGAGCATTGAATAAGCATACGCTCTGCATACGACAGCAATTCGGAGTAATAAAGCAATCTATTATGAATGCGATATATAATTTACATATAAAAGACGATACAAACCTTGTTGTATATTCTATATATAATTATCATTCTTTTTATAAATCAATAAACTGCTTTTTACTGTTTAATCTTCATATTCATCATCTAACAGCTCATAAGGAGAAACATCATCTTTTTCCATCATGGCTAATATTTCAATCATACGCGTTTGGCGTGATTCTTGTTTAAATTCATGCAGAACAGCAATAAGGTTGTTTATTTTTTGGAGTGGTATTCTTTTAATCACTGCTTTTTGACGACCCGGGACTTCATCGGCAAAATCAATCAAAATTTGGCGGTAGTCGACACGTGTTTCTTTAACAACGCCCGTCTCTTCTACACTCTTTAACATTGCACTCAGCGCTTTTTCTGCAGCTGCGAAACTATCCATTAATTACCTCGAGGACACAAATTCGCTACGGTAAAAGTACCGTATCATTTATTCGTAAAATTACTAATACCAAGCTTGATTTTGCATTAGTTTCTACATATTTAGTCTTAATGATATTAACCTCCCAACAAAGGATCGTGGGATGATAACTGTAAACACTAATGAGTTGTTCACCAAGTAGGTCTTATGCTTTAATTATAATTGAAATTTACAATTTCGTATAACAGGGAGTGTTACTTAGACAGATATTACTCTCTGTTTTGATGATTGTGAATACATAATTAAGTAAAAATTTAATTCATAACTTAGAACACACTGGCCACTAATAGAATTGTACAAAAAAAAAGGGCACAATAATGACTCGTCATTCATATTTATAACCAGAATCACATATTGATTATTGTCACTATCATGATGTTTCAATTGAGATTTGTCTAGATAGACTGGTCGATAGCTAAAATCTAACTTTTACAATGACAAAAAGTCACAACTATTAAGGTTTATAAAATAATAGACTATAGTTAGCGCCATATCATCTTTGTTATAGGTTTTACTGTGCGTAAACATCAACAAACACTAACAGCGCTTTGCTTAGGTACACTTTTCTCTTTCTCTAGTTTTGGCTCTTATGCCTCTATTGCCACATCTGGTGGTTTTACAGCAACACAAAATTGCGAAGCCTTCCAATCCTTTCGTAAGCAAACGAACCCTGACGACACTAAACTTGTCGTCGGTAAACAATATCAAATAAAGGCACTCAATGAACGCGATTATCGCTGGGTTCATATACTTGTGCCAGATGCTAAACCTGCTGTTCGCTGGGTAAGTAAAGATTGCGGTACTGTGGATTTAAGCCAAAGCATCAGCGCCCCCGTCAAAAAGCATGACAACAAATATTCGAACTCTCGTAAAAGTTGCAGCACTGTGGGAGATTTTGATTCTTATGTCTTAGCACTTACTTGGCAGCCAGGTTTTTGTGAACACTTTCGCTATAAAGGTACAAAGCCTGAATGTAATGCAATTAACGATGGTAAGTTAAAAATCACCAACCTAACATTGCATGGCTTGTGGCCGAATAAAGCCAGTTGCGGAACCACCTATGGTTACTGTGATCGTTACGCTCGATTAGACCTTTCTCGTAATACCATAAACCAAATTGCACCGTGGATGCCTAACTTCTATTACCAAACAAAGTTTGGTGAATATGAGTGGAAGAAACATGGTACTTGTCAAACGCGTGATGCTAACGACTACTTCTTAACAGCAACAAAGCTGGTTGAAAAAGTAGACGCCTCTCCTATTGGCTTATTTATTAAAGATAATATAGGTCGTAACGTTTCTGTATCTAGTTTCAAGAAGAAACTCGTTGCCAGCTTTGGTAACAATGCCGTTGATCGTATCAGTCTATCTTGTACTCAGGGTAAATACCTCAATGAAGTACGCCTTAATTTAGGAAAAGATATCGATTTGAGTAAACCTATTGTTGATTTACTTAATGCTGGTCCAAAAGGCAGAGCGTTTTACGGAAACTGCCGTAAAATAATTTATATCGAAGATTCTGGTAAATAATATAAAAGGGATAAACATTGTTTATCCCTTACTCTTCACATGTATATTCTTATACAGTGTAAATGTCATTCAATATAATCATATATATGACTATTTATCTCCATTTACACTCCTCTCAATCTACTGTTAATTCTCTTATCTCGCGCGTTATAAAAAAATAAAATGCCACTTAAAAAGTTTAAATCGCTCGAATATTCTTAACCTGTGATAATGCACAGTGTTTATTTGAGTAAGTTCACTATCACCGTATACAAAAATATAACTAATTGATTAAAATAAATAAAACACTGTAACACACAGCGAAATGTAACGCGTTACATAGAATTGATTCTTTTTTTGTGATATAAACCCACTTGGATTTTTAGTGATTCGTGCTACCTTTCATCGCCTTTAGAGCAGCTAAGTCGGTGAGATGGTTGTGATATGTTCACTATAGAATATTCATTCATATTAATTATAAAAAATACCATCATACAAGCCGATAAATTAAGAACACTCACTAAATATGAATGTTCCTATTCACTTAATTATCTTGATGATTAAGTTTTATTTACAGGAAAAATTATGAATTCTACGAATGAAAATTTGCTTACAACTATTAACGATAGTCTGTTAGCAATCATTGGTTCAATCAATGGTGTACTGTGGGGACAAGTATTAGTGTATTTACTCGTAGGCGTGGGTATTTATTTCTCTCTACGTTTAGGTTTTATACAAATCCGTCAATTCGGACATGCGATTAAGGTGCTTAGAAGTGGCCGTGAACTTGAAAATGGAATCAGTTCATACCAAGTATTTTGTACATCAATGGCGGCGCGTGTTGGTACCGGTAATATGGCAGGTATTGCAGTAGCCTTAAGCATTGGTGGACCTGGTGCTATTTTCTGGATGTGGGTTATAGCTTTATTTGGTATGGCAACCGCGTTTATTGAATCCACTCTTGCGCAAGTATACAAAGTAAAAGACGTTGATGGTCAATATCGTGGCGGCCCTGCTTATTATATGGAAAAGGGCTTAGGCAAGCGTTGGATGGGAACGCTATTTTCTATCTGCTTAATTATCGCGTTTGGCTTTGTATTTAACGCAGTTCAAGCAAATACGATTACAGATGCGCTTCACCACTCTTTTGGTTTTAATGAAACAACTCAAGGCATCGTACTCGTCATCTTTTCTGCTTTCTTTATTATGGGCGGTCTTCGCCGTGTTGCTTCAGCATCAGCTAAAATTGTTCCTGTGATGGCAATTGGTTACCTCGCTATTGCTGTTATCGTCGTAATAATGAATATCACAGAAATCCCTGCTGTTCTTTCTCTTATTGTGAAGAGTGCATTTGGCTGGCAAGAAGCGGCTGCAGGCGGTGTCGCATTTACAATTTCACAAGCAATGCAAACCGGTATTGCACGTGGTTTGTTCTCAAATGAAGCGGGTATGGGCTCGGCTGCTAATATCGCAGCAAGTGCAACACCAAACCCTAACCACCCTGCCTCACAAGGCTTTGTACAAATGCTAGGTGTATTTGTTGATACTATTGTTATCTGTACTGCATCTGCTGCGATGATCATGCTTTCTGGTGTGATGGATATGCCAAATGCGGGTCAAGGTATTAGCTTATTACAAACCGCACTGTCTAACGAATTAGGTAACTGGACAACATACTTTATTGCCGCAGCAATCTTGTTATTTTGTTTTTCATCAATTATTGCAAACTACTCATACGCTGAAACAAATATCATGTTCCTAAATGGTAATACCAAAAAAGGTCTGATGCTTTTCCGCTTGTGTGTACTAGGCATGGTGATGTTTGGCTCAGTCGCTTCTCTACCTGTGGTATGGAACTTAGCTGATGCATCCATGGGCTTAATGGCATTTGTTAATATCGTAGCGCTAATTTTCTTATCAAAATTAGCTATCCGCGTTATTAAAGATTACGAGCATCAGATAAAACAAGGAAAAACGCCTGAGTTTGACCGTTCTAAATTCCCAGAGCTTGAAGATCTTGACGGTGCATGGCACCCCGATACCATTGCGAAAGCGCGCCGTAAACACGGTAACCATTTCACTAAATAATCTATAAGCGTTTTTAAAAGCCAGTATTGATATTCAATACTGGCTTTTTTCTTTTCTAATCTCCGATATTACATCTTCAATTGTTGCGTAATTGCAGCAACCATTTCATCACTTGTTGGTGATAGACTTGATGGAAATACGCCGACTACTTGCCCTTGTTTATTTAATAAATACTTTTGGAAATTCCACCCAACCGACTTACCAGACTGTGCGATTAAATGTTTATAGAATGGATTGGCCTTACTTCCCTTAACACTTGTTTTTGTCATCATAGGAAACGTTACGCCATAATTGCTATAGCAGATATTAGCCGTTTGCTGATCGCTACCTCTATCTTGCTTAAAGTCATTAGATGGAAAACCAATAACCACCAATCCCCTGTCTTTATACCTTTTATATAATTCTTCCAGCTGTTTAAATTGAGGTGTAAAACCACATTGGCTAGCCGTATTCACCACTAATACCACTTTGCCAGTCAATTGCTGGCAAAAATCATAATACTCATCGCTATTGAGTTTCTTTAAAGGATGTTGATAGAGCGTTGGGCAACTTGAAGCATTCGCTGATGTTGTAACAAGAGAAGTAAAAAGGATCGAACTTATTAATAAAATAAGTCGTAAAATAAAACGATTATTACTAACCACTTGCATGCTGTTTCCCTTCTATTTATCAATTAATTATTTAGCTAATTAGTCAACAATACGAAAAAGGGCTAAAGAAAGTTTATTTCTTTAGCCACTATTGAAGAGAATAAAACATTAGATATAACCGTTTTGAAATTTCCACGCCTCGCTCATCTTATCAATAACACAAGCAGGCAATGGTCGATGTGCTTTAGCTGGCTGCGTAGCAATATTTCGATAACCGCACCGTTTTAAGCGCAAATCAAACGCACGATCGATTTGCATTCCAGCACGAGCGAGATCCCAACGAAATACTCGGAGAGCTAAATATTCATGCTGCTCTAATTCACCTCCAAATGGGTATTTAAGCACTTTATTGTACGCCGTTTTTGCTAAATCGAAGTTCACTTGAATCATAAGTTCCTCCTTAGCTTTCAGCCATTAATATAAATTATCGGCTAACTTCAAGCTAAAACGTTACAGTGTCGCAAGCAAGCTTTTTCGCAATAGAAATGACAAGAAAGTGCAAATTTAGATAAATAATGTGATGTAAATCCGCTGATAATTGGTTGTTAATAGTAAATATGGCTAACAATCAAACAAAGCATAAAGAGATCTACCATCGATTTTGCTTTTCGGTAAGAAAGGCTTTTATCCGTAATTAAGCTGAATTATTATGCTTTATCGAACAACGCTAGGAACTCAATATGCAACAAATTAAAATCGCCGCTAATTCGCAGATTGCCGTTATTTTTAAGACTTGGTCATCTGAATGGGAATCGGAAGTGGAAGCAGATAAAAAAGATGCTGCGAACAAATTCCATACAGTTTATAACATTGCCGCTGAGTTGTTCGCAAAAGGCGGAGAAATTGAAATTTCTTTTATTTCTGCGCTATTTAATGATTGTAAGCAAAAGACTGAAATGGCAGAGCAAATGATCAGCAAGATCAAAGCTAGCCTAAAAGATGATCCAGAACGAGCAGAGAAATACATCGCTAAAGTTAATACCGCAGCGCAAGATGCTGCATTTTCGATGAACTACCTTGGCCAACTACTCTTAAAATCAGCTTAATGTCGCCACTTTCTAGAGCCCTTAACACAAGGGCTTTATTGCATTTATTTGCTGCAATATTTAACTAATAAGCACTAAATAAGTCTTATACTGAGAATCCTCTTGTAAAGCCTCTTTCATGGGCATACATTACGCTATAATATACCTCTTACGAATTCCGTTAGTTTTATACTAACTCATCTCTATATTTCTTGCGTTTGTACTGTAACTAATGAAAAAGCACTCTCTTCGCTCTCTATGGTCTCGTTGGTTTTCTAATGCGGCAGATATACCTGACTCTATTCGCATTACCATTCCTATGGTGATGTCACTCGGCTTATTCTATTTTTTTGGTTTTACCGCTGCTGGAATATCAGGACTCATCACCGCTTGGCTACTCGGCACTCAAGCGCGCGATCTCCCCTATTTAAAGCGCTTACAAATCTTATTGATCTCAGTGCTTTTAACCGCTTTATCAACCTACCTCGCTTTTAGTGTCTTTGATAACTTATGGCTTAGCGCCATTACATTATGTAGCATTGCAATTGTATATGGCTTGATGTCTAACCAACGTCCGCATATTCGTTCGTTTGGTTATAATTTTGGTTTCACTTACATTATGTCCATTCATTTTGCGAGCACCGAAAATTCCTTTTTCATCATTCTGTTCGCGAACCTGTTTGCCGCAGGCAGTGTAATACTAACGTCACTGATCTTATGGCCTTTTTTCAAAGGACGTATTTTACAAAACCATATACACTCAGTGACGTTTACTCTTGCTGACTGGCTAAATACAGTCCGTTTAACCGATGATGAATCTGTTCTAGAAGAGAAACGACAGCAATTTTATTTATGCGCGCACAAAGTCGCTTACTACAGCAATTCAATTACTTCAGTTAAACGAACTGAACAAGTGCGTATGGATTTACAACGTTCACTTGAAGTTGCTGAATATGTAATTAGTCTTGAGCGTATTTTAAGTTTCAATTTACAAGAAAATACGCGCAGCCGTTTATCTAATTGGATTGAGCAAGCTGCGAGAGAAATCAAACACCACCAGCAAATTACAGCGATCTTTGATGTCAACGAGCATAAAAACAACCAATACATTGTCGATTTATTAGAACAACTTAAGCGCTGTTATAATTTCTCAACCTTTTCTACACTCGATTACAGTAAAAATATTTATCTTTTCACCTCAGATACGGTGTCCTTTTTACGTAATTTTAAGCATGCTTTACATCTTAAATCTAAAGAATGGCGACACGGTGGTAAAATAGCCATTACATTAGCGATTACGCAATTTTTAACGATTTTCTATCAAATCCCTCAAGGTTATTGGATTTCATTAACAGCCTTTATTGTATTACTCACCTCGTCAATAGGTGTAACTAACCACCGCATTTGGCATCGTTTTTATGGTACTGCATTAGGCGGTTTATATAGCTTTGTATGCTTATATTTTTTTCCAAATCAACACTTGATTATACTAACTAGCATCTCTGTCTTTTTTGCTTTTACGACATACCATAAAGAGCGCTATGACATTCACGTATTCTGGTTAACATCGATGATTGTATTCTCTATCAGCTTACTCTCACCGGATAATACCTATGTGACGTTTTATCGTATTATTGATACCTTATTTGGTGTAACCATTGCCTTTTCTATTAATTATTTTGTCGCGCCGAGTTGGACAATGCGTTGGTTAGATCTCTATATTGCACGCATGATACGCTCACAGATTTTGTATGTAACAGTACTCAATAAGCCACTGTTTGAGCAGAAACTAAACCTGTACAAAGCACAGGATAATTATTATGCCCTTAAAGCTGAGATATTTAATTTACTAAAAGAACCAAATCTTAGCCCTCGTACCTCTCAAGATTGGAAGAGTTTGTTGGTTATCTTACGCCGTTTAAGTGATTCACTTTTATTAGCAACCAAGCTTGGACTGAATACTCCTGATGATAATAACTATACCCAGAAGTGGATTAAACAGCTTTCTGACATTGAAAAACGATTCCCACAACGATATGAGATAGATCAACCTATTGATATTGATACGGATAATTATGAACATTCGGCTGATATGCTATGTTCATTAATTGAAGAAGATATTAATCAATTAGAATTGTGGCTATGTTATCAACAAGCATTTCCATTAAAATAAGCTAGGTTTACAGTTCAGAAAAATCTACTTTCACTGTTTATTTTGAGAGTCATTCACCCTTCTAACACTGCCAGTCGCAACATTCACGGCTAAGTAATGTTGCTGACTGTTAGCATTATCAAGTTCTTCATAACTAAATAAATAGCAGGTTTGACAATCAAAAATCGGCTGGTTGTAATCAAGCTCTAAATTAGTCCCGTTCGCTTGATAATATTCACTATCTATTGCTAATCCTACGGCTTCTAATGCTTGTGCTTTATCCGTATATTTAGCTGCTGTCGTTATCTTTTCATTATAGGTTTTATCTGAATATTGAATGATATACGTTTGATTATTAGATGTTAATAAAATATCTTTCCAACCGTTATTCGTATCATCACCTACCAACACAGGTTGTTGAATTTTTTCCCACTTTGCCATTAATTGATATTGGTCATCAAATAAATAGGCCTTACACTCATCTTTCTCACAATAACGTTCGCTCTGCATAAGCACAAAGGTTTCTTCTTTACCGTTATTATTTAAATCCGCTCGCCCATAGAGGTAATAAGGTAATTTCTGATCAGTATTAGGTAAGGTTTTATCTGGGGGTAAGATCTGTTTTTCTATCGCGGAGGCTAACTTTTCTTCCATACTTTGTTGATGTACTTCTTGTTCCCTTAACGCAAACACAACAAGAGCAATTACAGTGATGACAATAGAATAAAATACAATGTGGCGGTGTCCCATAATGCCTTCCTATTGATAACAACACACTCGCTCCTATTAGTGTAAGTCTAATTCAGCATCCTTGCTTTTATTGCTATAAGAACAGTTGTAATAATCTATCCATTCAACTGTTTTTTCTCATCAATGCGTTTACGGTGCCAGATAGAATAATGACGTAATCCCGCTGGACCATGGGCAATAAATACTGAAAGTAAAATCACTGCTATATAGATATGTGCTTGATGTGCTGGAAGCCAAATAATAGATAACAACATGAATAATTTAACAAAGGTTAAAATACCTTTAAGCTGAATGAGCCATAGTTTTGAACGATAAATTTCTAGCGACATCATGGTAACACCGCTCATCATGGCTAAAACCCACCAATTGATCCAAAGTGCTTTATCAACAGCGAACATAAAACCAGCACTAGATACTGCAACCCCTAAAATATGTAGTGCTCTGATGGTTGTTTTTGCTAAACGCTGGCACCAAAATCGCGTTTCAGAAATAGTGTAAGGCTGGCCTTTATTCGGGTGTGGTTTATGTGTTCCACGTTGATGCGTTGATTTTTTATCGGTCATAATCGTCGGTATTAAGCGAGTAGGCGCGCAAGCATAACTGATCTTCAGTTAACACTACATATTTGCAGGGCGGAATTCTTTCATTTCTCCACCAGCGACTAAATAACAGTCCATGCCTGCCGATTTAGCTGCTTGGCAACCTAATTCGGTATCTTCAAACACCACACAATCTTGTACTGCAATACCTAATTTTTGTGCCGCTAATAAGAACGTTTCAGGAAGCGGTTTATGCTGTGTAACATCATTGGCAGTGACAATAGCATCAAGATACGGCATTAAGCCTGCACTGGTTAAAATTTCTTCAGTGTGGCGACGCTGACATCCCGTCCCTATTGCAGTTGGAATACCTTTCGATTTTGCTTGTTTCAATACCTCGAAAGTCCCCGTTATCACCTCACCTTTATGTGTAATATCATCAAAGTGATGGAGTTTTGATTCAGCAAGATAAACAGGATCTACATCTAACTGATATTTTTCAATGAGAGCTTTTGCCGTATTTAAGGTTGGTGAACCGCCCATGGTATAAAACCAATCGTGATCAAAAGGAATATTGTGCGCTTCACACGTGAGTTGCCAAGCATAAATATGAGCTGGCATAGAGTCCACTAAGGTTCCATCCATATCAAAAATGACTGCTTTGTATTTACTAATATCCATTGATTAAATCCCTTCTCAATCGTTTATCGTTACTTTTTTGCGGCGTAACCTGTCATAAATAAATCAACACAGCTTTCAATATAAGCATCATTTTCTTGCTCTGTCATATCACAAGGTTGACCTAGTTGCGCTAAAAATACCATTCGACCATGCAACATTAATAATAACTGCATCGCTGCGTCAGAGGCTGAAATTGAAAAATTCAACACACCTTGTTGCTGTTGAACAGATAAGTATTGAGCCAACATTTCAATAGTCGTTTCAGGTCCGGCAGAAACAAACACTTTAGCCAGATCAGGATGCGATTCTAACTGACGAATCGCTGTTCTATAGGTCAAAATAGCTTCTTCTGTTCGTAAAATCGTTTGAAAACGTTTAGCAAAATCACACAATACATCTCGTGGCTTTCTTCTATCATCTAATGGCAATTTATCCATCTGGCTTTCCATGCATTTAGCACGAATACACGTTTCAAACAGATCATCTTTAGTTTTGAAATGCGCATAAACCGTTTGTTTAGAAACATTCGCAGCCAATGCAATGCTATCCATAGAAATCGCATAACCATGTTGAGTAAAGAGCTCAGTCGCCGCATCTAATATTTGTTGTTTCTTTAATTGACTTCTTGCTGTTAGCAATTTTCCACCTACGAGCACATAAATGCTAATTATTTACATAAATACACGCATTCAAACTAGACAGTCTAGTTTGAATGGTATACTTTTTAGTCATATGGACTTGCCAGTCTAGTTTAATATTAGGATAGCCATTAATGCAACGGATAACCAAATCTTCTTTAGTGTTATATGTGATAATGAGCACTGCTACGCTAACTGGGTGTGATGCGCCAGCAAAAGAAGAAAATAAAGCATCATTACAACTGCTTAGTGTAGACACTCATCAACTCAAGCAACAACAAGAGTTTGCGATTGAGCGTGAATACGTTGGATTTGTTCAAGCAGGTCAACAGGCAAACCTTGGCTTTGAACTCGGCGGTAAAATTGACAGTATTTATGTCAATGTGGGTGACACAGTTCAGCAAGGTGATCCTCTTTTAGCACTCGATACTTTATTACTTGCAACTGAAGCCGACCAATTAAAAGCCCAACAAGCTCAAATATCAGCGCAACTTGAGTTAGTTAATGCTAATTTAAAACGCCAAAAATCACTAAAATCCAAAGGCTTTAGCGCGGCATCGGATATAGATAGCCTGACAAGCCAACGTAAAGAGCTGCAAGCGAACTATCGTCAACTCTCAGCGACCCTTGCAGCAAACCAACTACGGTTAGTGAAATCCACCATTATTGCTCCCTACAGTGGGGTCATCAGCGCCCGTCATGTTTCCCATGGCGATGTTGTAAACGCGGGCTCCCCTACTGTTACTCTGCTGGCGAATAAAAACAAAGAAGTACATATCGGTATTCCTATCGACAAGGTACAAGGCGTGACCCAACAAAAATCATGGACAGTACGAGTAGGTAAAGATACTTACCCTGTCACCTTGCTCAATCCGGGCGCTACCGTGAACCTTAATAGTCGTGCAATTAATTTCCGTTTTTCATTGCCAACGAATGCCAATGTTATTAACGGTCAATTAGCCTATCTCAATTACAACGATACACAACAGCAAGCAGGATTTTGGGTTCCCTTATCAGCGTTAACTGATGGTATTCGCGGTACATGGAATATTTTTGCGGTTGTTGAAAATGGTGCGGGGCCGGAAGTTGAACGACGCTCAGTACAACTCCTCTATGCGGCAAATGATAAAGCCTATATCCAAGGTGCCATTGATGAAGGCGAACAGATTGCCGCAACAGGATTACATCGTTTAGTACCGGGCCAAATCGTAACAATAAACCCAAACGTAACACCGAAACAAAAAACAGCCACCAAGCCAGCATTAACTGACGATAATGGGGCTTAAGATGAAACGTATTCTTTCTAATACTCGCCTACTGGTTTTGGCTGTTGCTTTATTGATCGTTAGTGGTCTTTCTGCCTTATCTTCGTTACCAAGAGCTGAAGATCCAATTATTAACAATCGTAACGCTTCGATTATTACCCATTACCCAGGGGCTACGGCTGAACGTGTTGAAGCGCTCGTTACCGAGAAAATTGAAAATAAACTACGACAAATAGATGATATTAATAACATTACATCGGTTTCTCGTCCGGGTATTTCGCTTGTCAGTATAGAACTAAAAGACAGCGTTACCGATTCAGAACCAGTATGGTCTGATGCAAGAGATAAACTCTCTGATATCACACCGAACCTACCAGAAGGTGCTTCTGTTCCTAATTTAGACAGCGATCATTCTTATGCCTTTACCGTCATTACCGCGCTTACTTGGCAAGGTCGCTCTCCCACAGATTTACTCACTCTACGCCGTTATGCCATTGAACTAGGTAACCGCCTACGTGCACTTAATGGTACAGAGTTTGTTGATGAATATGGCTTACCCGAAGAAGAAGTGGTGGTAAAAATTGATCCTGTTGCCGTTAGTGCATTAGGACGCTCAGCCATTTCTATTTCTTCTGCCATACAAGGTGCAGATGCAAAAAATGCTGCCGGTGAACTGGTAAATGGACAAAGTCGATTTAGTTTAGAAATTGCCGATTCTTTAGACTCACTCGACCGTATCAGACAAGTACCTATCACTATTGATAGTAACGGTCATCTTGTGCGGTTAGAAAATATCGCCACCATTCAACGTCAGCAAACAAACCCAGCAGCTGAGATAGCTGTTATCGATGGAAAGCTCGCTGTTATTGTTGCTGCGCGTATGCAGCCTCATCTACGCGTTGATCAATGGACAAAGAGCGTTAATCACTTTCTGACTCAATTTGAACAAGAGCTCCCGAGTAATATAAAACTCAATCGTATCTTTGAGCAGCAAGGATATACACAAGTTCGTCTTACTGATTTAGCCCAAAATTTATTGCTCGGCTTCTCGCTTATTTTAATCGTATTATTTATTACGCTTGGGATCCGTTCTGCGTTTATTGTGGCACTATCATTGCCACTTACTTGCTTATTCACCCTCGCTTTAATGCATTTTACGGGGTTACCGATGAACCAAATGTCGGTAACGGGGTTAATTGTTGCGCTTGGGATCATGGTCGATAATGCGATTGTAATGGTAGATACTATTCAACATTATCGTAAGAAAGGTTTTGAACGAATCGATGCAGCCTTAAAAGCTATTCAACATTTATGGGTTCCGTTACTCGGCTCAACACTGACAACCATTCTTGCCTTTGCCCCTATTTTCCTAATGCCAGGTCCTGCTGGTGAATTTGTAGGTGCTATTGCTATCACCGTATCTTTTTCTCTGATCGGTTCTTATCTTATTGCTCATACTCTGGTTGCAGGATTTGCAGCGCGTTGGCTTCCTAAACAAACCCAACATAATGAATGGTACCAAACAGGCTTAACCCTACCATGGCTTGCCAATGCATTTGGCAATACCGTAAAAATGGCAATTAAGCGTCCGTTATTAGCGCTCATTACAATGTCAGTATTACCTTTTGTTGGTATCTGGAGTGCATCTCAGTTAACCGAACAATTTTTCCCACCTTCTGATCGTGATATGTTCGAGATCCAAGTGTTTTTACCGCCACAAGCGAGTATCAATGCAACAGAAGCAACCACGGAAAAAATCGATCACTTACTTAAAGAATATAAGGATATCGAACAAGTTAATTGGTTAATTGGGACTAATTTTCCCTCGTTTTACTACAACATGGTCGCCAACCAACAAGGCACACCTAACTTTGCTCAAGCGATGATCAAAACCACTAACTTTAAAGTTGCTAATACGCTGATCCCTAAACTGCAAAAGCAATTAGATAATGCGATCCCAGAGGCGCAAATTTTAATACGTAAGTTAGAACAAGGCCCTCCGTTTAATGCGCCACTTGAAGTACGTTTATACGGCAATAACCTTGATATGTTGAAAACCATTGGTGAAGATATCCGCTTATTGATGGCGAGTACGCCAAATGTCACGCATACCCGTGAAACATTATTATCAGGTTTACCGAAAGTCAGTGTGGATGTGAATGAACAAGCCAGCCAATTAAGTGGTTTAAACCTCTCTCAAATCGCAGATCTCTTGCAAGCATCACTGATTGGGATCACTAACGGCAATATTATCGAAGGTGCAGAAGCAATCCCTATTCGTGTTCGTGTGGATAACCTCTCTCGCGAAAATATGACGAACTTAGCAAACCTTCATATTCCAGTGGTTAATAACCATGCAAGTGAGCAGTTTTCAGGTATTGCTATTTCATCCATTGCTGATCTATCACTGACCCCAACACGTGGTGCAATACCACATCGAAATGGTCAACGCATTAATGTTATTGAAGGTTATTTAGAAGCCGGTGTTTTACCGCAAACAGCATTGAATGCATTTAAAGTAAAGCTCAATCAATACATGACGACATTACCTGCTGGATATACTGTTGAAATTGGGGGGGAATCTGCACAACGAAATAAATCTGTAGGCAACCTCATCACCAATTTATCCATGGTATTTACACTCATGATCATGGTGGTTGTGATTTCATTTAATTCCTTTAGATTAAGTTTGATCATTTTCACCGTTGGCTTTATGGCATCAGGGTTAGGGCTGCTCTCAGTATGGCTGTTTAATTATCCGTTTGGCTTTACCGTCATTATTGGTTTACTCGGTTTAATTGGTTTGGCAATAAATGCCGCTATTGTCATCCTTTCCGAGCTAAAAGCAGATCCTAATGCATTAAATGGCGATAAACAGGCCATTCATATTGCCGTAATGAGTTGTACGCGACATATAACCTCAACCACGATTACAACCGTTGGTGGATTTATTCCTCTGATGTTAGAAGGTGGTGGTTTTTGGCCTCCGTTTGCCGTTACCATTGCAGGCGGTACAGTATTAACAACATTACTTTCTTTCTACTTTGTACCTGCTGCTTTTACACTATTAATGAAGCGTAAACAGCAACATGTAATGCCATTACAAACAGCCTAATAAAAACAAAGCCCAATGCTTATCACTTCAAGTGAGGCATTGGGCTTTATTTATAAGCCGTTATCACAACGCTGTTGCAGTATTTTATTAGTATTTAAAAAAGAGGTATTAGAAAAATACTCTCTATTAATTTTAATACTTTGACTATTTACCCAGTGATCCCGTTCTGAACCTATCCCATAGGCAATGTTATAAACCAAAAAATTCTGCTGCTGGTACATAAAACGTAAATTAGCGGGCAATGCCGTTCGTTGCTGAGTCATATTGACATAATAATAAAAATGACGATCACAGCGCTGCACAATGTAAGAACCTACTTGATTACGTATTGCAATGTAAGGTGGTTGATCTGTTGGTTGGAATAAAGTCCATTCTCCGACGATTTGTGTTAGCTCTATTGGTCGATGTGTCGTTAATTCTGGCTTAGGGGAAATAAGCTCTTCAACAGCGACTTTTTGTGGAACTAGCGATGGCTCTATCAACCTATTTTCTCTTTTGAAAATTACACGATCAACAACATTAGACTTGGTAAGTGTTATTGCAGCAACTGCTAATCCAACATTTAATACAACAGAAGATATAACTAATCCATATTTAATTATTCGATATCTTTTTTCCCACGTCTTATTTTCATAAGGCAGCACTGTGCTAACAATCTTTTTTCTTTGTTTCTTTTCTAACGTTTCCGTTAATCGTTTATTCTCACACGATTGATGTTCTAATTTTTTTCTTAATTCTAAGACTTGTTGTTCTAACTCAACATTCTTTCTTTTTTGCAGTGCTAACTCTTGCTTTACTTTTTCTGCATACTTCTTTGTTAATAATATTTTTTCATGATTAATATGGGTTAATTCGCAATGCCTATTACCATTACCACATAATACTTCATTATAAGCATGCGAGATTAATTGCATTAAAATAACAGAACCTGATTTATCAGGATGCAATCGATGAGATAACAATTTATAACGTTTTTTGATATCACTTCTTGTGAAGTCTTCTGTTGTTCCCAGCAGTTCATGGTATGTTGTCATTGTGAATATTAGTAACGGTGACGTTAAAATACTCTGCAATGAAGATGTTCGTTAGGCAACTATTAATTAAATTTACTACAAAAAAATTCATTTTTTTTGACGACTGGCACGAAATTCACCAGGGGAACAACCAATATGCTTTTTAAATACTCTTGAAAAGTAAGACACGTCTTTAAATCCAGCAGATGAGGCAACGGCTGATATTTTTTCTTGATCTGAACTTAAGAGGCCACAAGCTAAATCTAACCGCTTTTTAATAATGTACTGCTTGAGTGTCACTCCCATTATGTTGTGAAATAAACGAGAGAAATACGTCGATGAAAATTGACACGCGCTTGCTAACTCTTCTTCCCGCAAGGGGGCACTGATATCTTTGTCGATAATTGTTAAAGCAGGAAGGATCGAAAGTTCTCGCTGAGAAATATCTTCAACATTTATCATATTATCGTCATGGGTATGTAAGCGCGTTAAGCAGGCATCAACTTTTTGACGGATTGCATTACTCGATAAAATATCTTCAGCACCAGATCGCAAAGCAGACACAGCCAATTCAGCGTCTAAATCATGATAAACAATAACAATCTTCACATCAGGAAAGCGCTGCTTTATGGTACGTAATAATTTAAAGCCATTTGATTGTGAGTCTTGTATTTCAATGAAAATTAATTCAAAACCAGTCATTGTTGATAGTATTTCAAATGGCGATACATCAACGAGATTGTGATACTGCAGTAGAATATCTTTAGTGCTGGTATGTTTTTCTTTATGACAACAATTTACCCAAATCACATCATCACCTGTTTGGTTATTCTCTTAATAAAATTCTTTAATGATCATCCTTTATCAAAAAATAATATTGTTCCTAATTTACTCAGATATTAATTATTAGATACTTATTAATATGGCTAATAATGGTTATAAACACTAATTTATCCAGTCATATTACATATTCTTAATTATTAATAACGAGATAACTATTTTGTTCTAGTCCGAATTAATTATCAACTATATACATATATTTGTTATTTATAGTGATTCCTTTATAACATAACGAACCATCCAACATCCGTTAAAATAACAATTCAGTATAAAAAAAACAGAAATACTTTGTAGCAAAAAAAAAACAAATACCGTATTTCTAATACAAATTTTTACATGTAAAATTTTCTTTTTAGTGTATCTTTGTGATCATTGTCATAATGTATAACAATTCACATAACTCAATAAAAACAAACAACGATAGTATACTTGTTTTATATTAATTTATGTTTCGCGATTAGGGATCTATCAATGCGTTATTTCTTACGGAATTATTATCTTCCCGTTATTACCGCAACTTTAATTAGTTGTTTCTTTTCCAATCAAACCGCAGCTCAGTCAATAACGCACTCAACACCTGTTATTGCTGCATATTATCCAGATTGGAAAGTGTATACCCCTAAAACGCCATACAGTGCCAACATGCTTCCTGTTAATGATCTAACGCATATTATTTATGCTTTTCTTGCTGTGTGCGGACCTGTTGATGCCTCTCCCGACAACATAAAAAAAATAATGAAAACCCAATGTAAGGATAAACCAATAGGTACCGCTATTGTCTTAGATGACTATGCCGCACTTCAAATGAAACTAAAAGGTAAGACATCAAGTAAAGTCAGTTACCGTGGTAACTTCGGTCAACTAAAGTTACTTTCAGACGAAAATCCAAATTTATCTATTCTTCCTAGTTTTGGCGGCTGGACATTATCAGAGCCTTTCCATACAGTCGCGTTAAACGATGAATACAGAAAAACATTTGTGGATAGTGCTATAAAATTAATCCAAAAATATGATTTCTTCGACGGCATTCAAATCGATTGGGAATACCCCGGTGGACATGGTTTATCAGGCTTAGGCAATGATAATGTGGAAAGTGAACGTCTTGCATACACAAAGTTAATTCATGAACTTCGTACCCAATTAAATACGTTGGCTATAAAAAATAATCGCACTTACCAACTTTCAGCGGCAGTAAATGGTGCACCTAAAACATTACCCGGTATTGATTGGAAAAAAGTATCACAAGATCTCGATCAAATATTCTTAATGAGCTTTGACTTTTTAGGCAGTTGGGGTCCTACGGTTGGTCACCATAGCAATTTATATAGTACGCCTTTAACGCCTGATGACATGTCAGTTGACAACCAAGTAAACGCTTTATTAAAACAAGGCGTTGACAGACAAAAAATCATTATTGGCAGCCCCTTTTATGGTCGTGGATGGAAAGGTGTCGACAAAGCTTCTGCTGAAAGACTCGAAGGGCTAAGTAGTAAAGGAACAATGGAGAAAGGTTCAGATATTGCTGACCCTGGTTATTTTAACTACTCAGATATTATGAAATATCTAATAAATAATAAAAAATTGGGTTACCAGTACTATTACGACGAAAAAGCTGAAGCTGCCGTCTTATTTAGCCCAAAGAAAAATGAATACATTAGTTTTGAAGATAAGCGTTCGTTACAAGCTAAAGCTGATTATGTGAAGAAACATCAACTCGGTGGCGTTTTTGGTTGGGAAGTGACATCAGATAACAACCATGAGTTAATAAAATTACTCAGTAAAAACTTCAAACAATAACGACGTCTTGTTTATATAAACTGATTCCACATACTAATAAGCTTACTTTCCCGATAAGTAAGCTTGTTTTTTGTCCACCAACAAATTTCTGCCCCCATCACCCGCTTATTTTTTTCACATTTAGACTTTTTTCACTGTTTGCACATTTTTTTTGCTGACAATCACATTTCATTCCCCTAACATTGCAATCCGAAATATGAGTTCCGATGAAGACAGCAGGAGAGCGGCAAAAGAAATTACCATGATGGTATCTCTTACGCCCGCCGAAGAAGTAAGCGTTTTTAATAAGTTGAGCCCTCAATTTATTAAATCGTAAATCTTTCAGGCACCATGTCGTATTTTACGATAGGTATGGACTGTTGTTGGAGGAGCCTCTGGAGAGACTCGTTAAATCGAGCGCCGAAGGAGCAAGCCCTATATGGGTGAAACTCTCAGGCAAAAGGACAGAGGAGATAAGAGCAGCAACCAGATATTATCTGCATCCAACATTTATGTTGTTCTATATCTCTTCCTTTGAAGTTTAAAGGAGGAATAATGAATCCACTACACGATACAATTTTTAATTTTCTTAAAGCCTTTGACAGTCTTGTTTGGGGACCGCCATTACTGATCTTACTAGTCGGTACAGGTTTGTACTTAACCATCCGTCTTGGTTTTATCCAAGTCCGTTATCTACCACTGGCATTGCGCTATGTATTTGGTGGCAAAAAAGATGCTGATAGTAAAGGTGAAGGCGATGTTTCTAGCTTCGCCGCACTATGTACTGCCCTTTCTGCAACAATTGGTACCGGTAATATTGTTGGTGTAGCCACTGCAATTAAACTTGGTGGCCCTGGTGCACTTTTCTGGATGTGGCTTGCTGCTGTATTAGGTATGGCAACTAAATATGCAGAATGTTTATTAGCGGTAAAATACCGCGAAGTTGACAGTAACGGCCAAATTTTAGGCGGCCCAATGTACTACCTCGAAAAAGGTGTGGGTAGCAAATGGCTTGCGAAACTGTTCGCACTTTTTGCTGTTGGTGTTGCATGTTTTGGTATTGGTACTTTCCCACAAGCGAACGCCATTGTTGAAGCCGCACAGCTTTCTTTCAATGTACCGAAAGAAATCACCGTTGTTATTTTAACTGTATTGGTTGCGACAGTGACACTGGGTGGTATTAAATCCATTTCAAGTGTTGCAAGTACTGTTGTTCCACTCATGGCTGGTTTTTACATCATTGCTTGTATCAGTGTATTAGCGAGTAATTTTGACGCCATTCCAAATGCTATTAGCTTAGTTATTGAATCTGCATTCACAGGGCATGCCGCTACAGGTGGTTTTGTTGGAGCAGGGATCATGCTTGCTATTCAGTCTGGTATTGCGCGCGGGGTATTCTCAAATGAATCTGGCTTAGGTAGCGCACCTATTGCAGCGGCTGCAGCACAAACTGATTCTTGTGTGCGCCAAGGCCTTATTTCTATGACAGGTACTTTCTTTGATACCGTCATTATCTGTACGATGACAGGTCTAACATTGATTGTTACTGGCGCTTGGTCTTCTGATTTTGCTGGTGCTGCAATGACAACCCATGCTTTTGCTGAAGGTCTACATTCGAGCTATTACGGTCCATTAATGGTCTCTGTTGGCTTAATGTTCTTTGCCTTTACCACTATTTTAGGTTGGAATTACTATGGCGAACGTTGTATTACTTACCTTTTCGGTGTGAAAGCGATTTTACCTTACAAGTTATTTTTCCTTGTACTTATCGCTGGCGGCGCCTTCATGCAGCTAGATATGATTTGGGTAATTGCAGATATTGTTAATGGCTTAATGGCTATCCCTAACCTTATTGGTCTCGTTGTATTACGCCACGTAGTCATTGCTGAAACACAGGCTTTTTTCGCAAAATTAAAGCAAGAAAATAGCCAACCTATTTCAGCGCTATAAAATAGAATATCTATGGGCCTCACTATTGTGAGGCCCATTCTTCACTCTTTGCTTACTTTTACACAGCAAAAATCATCTTTTTTGACATTACTTACGTAATATTGATTTAATCTATAAGTAGATTAAACAATCAGCTTTATCCATCACTCGTCTATATTAGTAGTAGATGATGCGTAGGTCACTTATTGATTATCCCCTACTTTAATAATTAATAAGTTAAATGAGTTGAAACTCATGTGCTTAAAAAAGGACATTGCAATGAAAAATCAATCTTCACGTCGACGCTTTTTACAATTGACTGTTGGTGGAATTATTGGTCTGAGTATTGGAAGCAAGCTATTAGTAAAACCGGCCCAAGCGGCTGAACTTCCACATTTGTCTACCGATGATCCACAGGCAAAAGCACTAAAATATGTTAACGAATCCACTAAAGGCGACAGTAATTGTAATAGCTGTATGCTTATTGAAGGTGATGCAAGCGCGGCATGGCGCCCATGTAAAATATTCCCTGGTAAGCTTGTTAATGCTAAGGGATGGTGTTCTGCTTACGCCCCTAAACCTGCCTAGCTCTTTTCAAATAAAAAGGCCATATCAAAGGCCTTTTTATCACTTTATTAGAATTAACGGTAACAACGTTCAGCCCAACGTGCTAATCCAGCAGTAACTGAACCAAAAAAATTACCACTTACAATAGGAATATCTGGCAACTGCAGCTCAATACACTGCCTCAAAATTGGAGAACGTGCGGTTCCTCCCGTCATAAACACCACATCTGGTTTTTTATTACTCTGTGCTAGCACTTCCACGATAAGATCACGCATCTTATCTGTCGGGGTTGCGATCGCTTCTGCAAATTGCTTAACAGTAATATCGACTGCAAATACGTCGTTGATTATTGCCATATCAACACGATATTTATTTTGCTCAGATAACGCTATTTTAGCTTCTTCTGCACGTCGTACAATTTGGTATCCCAAGGTCTCATGATAAACATGAATAAGGCGGCTTAGTTTTGCAGGATCTGCAGCGTCATAACGTAACTTTTCTAACGCGCGTAAATTGGCTTCAGAATAAAACTCAGTTTGTGCCGCAACATTATTAATCGCGATAGGATTCCAAAATTGATTAAACGGCATATCAATGCCTCGTGCAGTTCTGCTCCCTAAACCAAATTCTGGCATCAATTGCTTAAAAGCAAGATGAATGTCTAAATCATTCCCACCCACACGCTGTCCGCTATGTGCAAGTAGAGACTGTGTTCTATCTTGCTCATTAATCCATTTAGGCCCCATTTCTATGAGTGAGCAGTCTGTAGTACCACCACCGATATCAACCACAAGTACTGTCTTATTCTCAGTTAATGTTGATTCAAACTCTAAACCAGCTGCAACGGGTTCGAACTGAAACGAAACATCTTTAAAACCTGCGCGTTTCGCTGCTTGAGAGAGAATTTTTTCAGCCTGAATATTTGCAGCTTCCCCCCCTGTCCCTTGAAAGTTGATCGGACGACCAATCACGGTTTGTGTAATATCTGATTGAAGATGCTGCTCTGCATTATGTTTAATATTCGCCATCATAGCGCAAACAAGATCTTCAAAAAAACTGATCTGCGCGTCACGTAAGCCATTGGCACCAAGAAAAGATTTAGGAGATTTAACGTAATAGACTTCTTCAGGATCAGACAAATAGGTATTTAGTGCGGCTTCACCAAACTGTAAATCACCACGGAAAATTTCAATATCTTCTTCACGGTTAACAGCCATTGCGCGACGTAATACTTGCTCTCCAACACTGTCTGTTGGGGATATCCCCATAAAACGGTATAGATACTCTGATACCGCCTCTCGTGTAGGGGCACACAACGTTGATGGAATAAAATGATTATTGTGTTCTAGCGGTAACAGTTCGGGGTTACCATTTACCATTCTTGCGACTGAACAATTTGCCGTCCCATAATCAAATCCAATAAACATTTGAAGCACTCAAAGCAATAATAAAGCCAGCAATAATACCCCATCAACATAGGCTTTTCACTGAGTTATTCACACTATTTCTTTACGTTTATTCATCAACAAAATAACGCTAACATTAGACAATTTGGTGTTATTTTGTAACTTTACGATGCAATGTTATTTAATTATCGCCATAATACTCTTTATTTAATTCTATAAAGAAGACCACAATGAAACGTATTTACCAATCTTTCTTCGTTGTACTATTAGCAGCACTAACATTAACAGCATGTTCTGATTCTAAAACACCCCAAGAAGGCGATAAGTATTCAATAATTCCAACCCCTATGCCTAACATGCCCGCTGTCACAGAGATTTTTTCACTGTCTTGTGGGCACTGCCGTAATATGGAAGGTATGCTGCCAGAAATTCAAAAATTAACAAACACTAAAAACATCAATCAAGTACACGTGACTTTCAATGAAAGCGCGCAAAAAGCGGCTTTTATTTTCTACGCAGCAATGATTCAAACGAATAACGAACCTAGCCATAAACTAGTAGAAGCGTTATTTTCTTTCGTACAAGACTCACCAAAAGATATGACAGATGCGCAACGTAAAGTCGCATTATCGAAAATCTTCCATGATAACGGTTTAAAAAGTCCGTATGAATTAACAAAACAACAACAAGCTGAAATCTTTAAGCTACTCCAACAATCTGAAGATACCGTTCGCAATGCTGCATTACAATCAGTGCCCGCATTCCTGATTAATGGCAAATATCTTGTAAATACAAGTGCTCACGACAGCTTACAAGATATGGCAAACACAATTACATACCTTAAAAACAAAAAATAAATACATGCTCTAAAAAAATACCTACCTCATTGGTAGGTATTTTTTTATCGATGCAACCCTTATTTTTATTCCCCCCAATGTAAAAGTCTGCAACAACCGCACTATTAATTGAATAAATATCAAAGATACATCTATCAGTAATATTTTTCTCTTATCATTACATAAACTTATATGTGCATACTACACAGCAAACGCTCTCGTATGCATATCAGTGATTAATAATGGATAAGGCAAATGGAATTATGATCAACACACTTAAGCACAAATTATTACTACTAAGCTTATTGCCTATGATCGCTATTCTCGGTATAGCGATGTGTATCGTCATCTATTTAGAGAACCAATCTCTAACAAAAAATGTGGCACATTATAAGCAAGAGCTTATTTCAGAAAGACAACAAGAACTCAAAGACGCGGTTATTATTACCAAGCACGCCATTGAAAATATCATTTCTAAAAACAGTGATGAAGCAACACAGCTTGTAGAAATCCGCCAACTTATTACGCCTATTCGATTTGCAGCCAATGATGCAGGTTACTTTTTTATCTACACAATGGAGGGAGTAAATGTTGCTCACCCTCTTAAGCCTTCAATTCAAGGTACTGATCAAATTGGCGCGACGGATGCTAACGGCGTTGCGTACATCAAAGTATTAATTAATGCGGCTAAAAATAATGGACAGTTTGTTAAATACAGCTTTCCTAAAAAAGCGAACCAGCCAGCCCAACCAAAAGAAAGTTATGCGATTACACTTAATAACAATAAATGGTTTATTGGTACAGGCTTATATCTAGATGACATAGATAACAGTGTTGAACAATACACAGCACAGATTCATGCTGATATGAAAGATCGTATCAATACCGTCGCTTTTATTTCGATCATTTTAGCCGTAATTTCTGCCATGATTATTTTATTGATCACAAGCCGTATCATTAAACCAGTTGAGCGTATGGTTAAAACACTTAATGATATTGCAGATGGTGAAGGTGATCTAACCAAACGTCTGGTGGTTGAAGGTAATGACGAAATTGCACAACTTGGAAAAGCATTTAACCGTTTTGCTAATAAACTACAAAGCATTATTTCCCAAGTTTCAGCGACGACAGATAGCCTGACAACAACGGCGCATAATGTACATAATCAAACTAATGCCTTAACTGCTAAACTGAACGAGCATAATTGCGAGACTGAACAAGTCGTTGCTGCCGTTGAACAAATGAGCCTAGCTGCAAATGAGATAGCAGAGAACACAAACGATGTTGCTTCTGGTACTGAAAAAATGAGTGATGTTGCGCTTATCGCTCAACAACAAGTGGATACATCATTAGTATCAATAAATACATTAGTAGATGAAGTAACCCAAGCCTCTGGCTACATTGATGCACTAAATCAGCAATCGCATAATATTAATAATGTACTAAAAGTGATTGGCGATATTGCTGAGCAAACTAACCTACTTGCATTGAATGCCGCTATTGAAGCTGCGCGTGCTGGTGAACAAGGTCGCGGTTTTGCCGTTGTTGCTGATGAGGTTCGTGGGCTTGCGAGTCGTACTCAAAGTAGCACATTAGAAATTAATGAAATGCTAGACCAATTACATAACTTGGTTACACAAGCCGTTCAAGCGATGGATAAAAGTCAGACGTCTTGTAATGATGCGGTAAGTTCGACGAATCAAATTTCAAATAACCTTATTTCAGTCACAGAAGCTGTGACTGAAATAAATGGTAAGATTAATCAAATTGCAGCGGCCTCTACCGAGCAAAATGCAGTAACAGGTGAGATAAGCGGCAACATGGGTTCTATCCAAAATATTGTGACCGACTTGATTCGAGAAAATAAAAACTCTGAACTTATCGTAAGTCAACTGGATGATGCGGGTCATAAATTGCAGCAACTAGTAGGACAATTTAAAACACAATAATTGCCATTCAAGCTAATAATAAAACCGACTAAAGGCACTCTATAGTGCCTTTATTTTTATCAAACGTTCACCAACCTGACACATGTTTCAGGTAAATGACGAGTTCAATCCTCACAATTAAATAGTGACTTTCATCACATTCTTTGTATGATTTAGAAAATTTTAACGAATGTTTTGTATGAAGAATTATTCTCGCTTTGCAATCAAATATTTCCGCCAACTACTTGTGTTTCGCGTGTTTGTTGCACTTAGTATTATTGTCTCTATTATTCAAATATTTAGCTTACCTTATGGCTCATGGGCGCTGATTACTACAGTAACAATCATGGGCAGTATTCACTTTCTTGGTGGTGTTTTATCCAAAGCTAATCAACGAATAACAGGAACTATATTAGGGGCGATTATAGGTTTATCTCTCTATTTAATACCCACTTCATACAGTTGGCTCCACCACATTATTTTAATCACTACGGTGGTTACAGCAATTTACTATACACAAGGTAAGTATTCTTATGCGGCACTTGTTGTTGCTATTACTGTTGTTGTGGTTGCCGGCGGTGGCCCAGAGGATTTACATGCTGCAATGTGGCGCACAATCAATGTGTTTTGGGCCGCTATCGTTGCTATTTGTTGTAGCTTATATATTTTTCCTGCTCGTGCAACGGAGCATTATCTTAATTACACTCATCAGTTCATCAAGCTCTGTTGTAACTATTATCATCAGCATAACCAGCAAATAGCGGCAGAAAACTTTCAACTTATAGATATCAATCCCCTATCAAACATACTTGATAAACAAACTAGCCTTCAGCCACATACTAAAAATGAGAATATTGCCAGTAAACAGCTCTTAACTGAGATCATGCTGACAGAAGAACAAATATTTACCATGATGGGATCAATGCTACACACAAGGTGGGATAAACAGTTAGGACAGAATAAAATTAACGACATGCCTGGTCTAATGGAGGCAAAAGAGCAATTAGCAGACCGATTCTCACGTCTAGCTATTCAAATAGAAAACCAACATATTTTACCTGTTAAACAAGAAGAAATAAAAATGCTCTCACTTTTACCTCCGGCAGAAAACCATGAGCAAAGTGATGCCAGTAATATTAGTTATTATGGTTATTTATGGCTTAACCGTGAGATAGCTCGCCAATTTTCAGTGCTTACTCATTTATTAAGTGAATACTACTCTCACTTGAATAACAAATAAAAATAAGGGCATAACGTTATGCCCTTTTACCTTATAAACATTAAATATGTTCAAGTAGCACCATAACTTCAACATGCTCTGTGTGCGGGAACATATCAAACCATTGTAACTTCATTACCTTATATCCTGTTAACCTCGCTAAGTCTTGCTCTAGCGTATAAGGGTTACAACTTGAATAAATAATATGTTTTGGTGCAAAATCATTTAGTTGTTGGCACAGTTGTTCACCAATCCCCCGCCTCGGTGGATTCACCAATACTAATTCTGGCGCACTTTTATTTGATTGCGAAAAACTGGTTGAATCTAAAGCTGCAAACCGTAAATTCGTCACCCCCATAATTTCAGCAGAATGTTTAGCACTCTCAATGGCTTCTGGCTCTATTTCGATACCAGTAACATGCTCTACCTCTTCAGCGCAATGTAACGCAAAACCACCAACACCACAGAATAAATCCCACATAGAAGCTGGCTTTATCTCACTAACCCAACGTTTTGCTGTTGCATAAAGGCTCTCTGCCACTTTTGGATTGGTTTGAAAAAAGCTTTTAGGTCTTACAACTAATGGAACATGATTAAATTGTTCTAATAAATAATGATCAGAGGTTAAGAAAATTTCTTCTTCCCCTTCTAAGCGTGCCATGTGTACAGGCTGAATATTCACCGATACGACTTTTACCGTAGGAAATGCCGCCATTAGTTCAGGTAAATTATTAACAATACGAGCGATAGCCTCATGGCTTCTCAATACAAATCGAAGCATAAACTCACCTCGACTATCACTGCGTGTTAATAACACAAATTTCAGCTCACCTTTCTTTTTCTTTACGTTATAAGGTGGAATACCAGCACAACGAATCCAACGCTCAATATAGATCAACAACGCTTGCATATCTGCGGGATACAAAGGACAAGTACACAAACTAATCGGTTTAGATCCTGCCGTTGAATCCTCAGTCTGCTTTTGAATACCTAAACATGGTTCATGAGCTGCGCCCAGCACCACCATTTTGGCTTTATTACGATAGCCAGAAATGGCACTTTCTACTGGTGCTAACCATTGCTGTGGGTGATGTTCTGAAAACAAACTACGTAACACATCATCTTTTTGTTTAATCTGCTGCGGATATGAAAGCGAAGCTAAAGGGCACGATTGGCATACCCCTTGAAGTGAGAATGGACAATGCATAGTTCAAACGTTTACAGGAAAAAATGGTAGTCTAACCTGTGAAATAAAAATGACTATTTAGATTACAAATCATCATAATTAAAAATTTTTATCACCCATTTAAATGTCGCATTTTATTACTGCATATCATCAATAAATCAATACCATTTGCCTAATCAACAAATACTAAATTTTCAATGCCTTGATAATTCACTTTTACAATCCCAGTACTAAATACCTTCTCTAACTGTGAAACAATCATTACCTCCTGCGTCCTACCAACAGCAAAACAATGGCCTGCTTCTAGCAATACCACTTTGTCGGCTTCGCGTAATGTCCGATTCAAATCATGGTTAGCCATAATCACTGCGATCCCTTGTGACGCAATCTTCCGTATCAATTTATACATAGACGCTTCTTGGCCAATATCTAAAGATGCAGCGGGTTCATCAAGTAATAGAAATTTAGCGTCGGGATTTAATGCAGGCCAAACTTGTAAACAAGCGGAAGCTAATCTGACTCTCTGCCACTCACCACCAGAAAGTGTTTGTATACTTCGCGATAATTTATCAACAATACCTAAATACCCACACACTTCATCAATTGCAGCTTGTTTAATCACGTCTTTTACTTCACCCAACGCCGTAAAAGACATTAGAAGATACTGGTATACAGGAATGGCAAAATTTGGCTTATCTTGCTGAGACATATAACTACGCACACGCGCTAATGAAGCAAGATCATAATCCATTAGATCAATTCCTTCCAAAGTGACATTGCCAGCCGCAGAAAATAACCCAGAAATAAGCCCTATTGCGGTACTTTTGCCACTACCATTAGGACCAATAAAATGCACGATCTCACCGCTATCAACAGAAAAGGTTAAAGGCTCTAATCGATGTTCAGCAGCAATACGATTAATCATTAACATATTATTAATCCAGTTGTGCTCGCATAAGCATCCAAATAAACACTGGTGCACCCAGTGATGTAGTCACAACGCCAACAGGAAGATCAGCAGAAGGCAGTAAAATACGTGATAACGTATCGGCGAAGGCTAATAATACCCCTCCAGCTAAAGCAGATAACGGCAACAAAAAACGATTTTCTGTGCCTAACATCAAACGTATCAAATGCGGAACAACAAGCCCAATAAAGCCAATAATCCCAGCTAACGCGACAGCACTACCGACTAATAACGATACCATTAAGATCAATTTCCAACGTAGAGTCGCTACGTTCAAGCCAAGTTGCCGCGCATGGAGCTCTCCCAACATTAAAATATCGAGTTTTTTCCCCTGACAACATAAAACAGCTAACACAGGAACAATAAAAAATAGCAAAGAGAGTTGCTGCCAATTAACCCCACCAAGGCTTCCCATAAGCCAGTACATTAACTGTCGCATATTAAGATCATCACTAAAATAAAATGCCCAAGTAATAACAGCACTAGACAAAATACCCAACGCGACACCAATCAGTAATAAACGAGTCATTGAAACACTACGTCGACGTGAGAGCCCTACGAGAATTAATGTAAATAATAATGCGCCTCCCATCGCTGTAAACATGGTAAGCATTGGAGATGGTGCAAATGGCAAAAAGAATAATACTGCAACTAGTGCTAAACTTGCACCACCGGAGATACCCAATACACCCGGCTCTGCTAATGGATTACCAAGTAATACTTGCAGAACGGCACCAGAACTTGCTAAAGCAGCCCCTATAGCCAGAGCAGCTAATAACCGAGGCAGACGTAACTGTAGGAGTAATTGTTGTTCTAAGCCGCCTTCAGGTGCCCATGGTGTGATCCACAACTCCCCAACGGATAAGGAAAAAAAACAAACAAGAATAAGTAGTAAAACTATTAGCCAAAAACTAAACCGCCAGCGTGATTGCTGACGGGCTAATAATGCATTAAGAGACATACGATCCATCGTCAAAATGGTAAAAGCCCCCTACCCTACAACCTTCGTAAAAGAACAAAAGTATGAGATTGTAATAATGAAAAACATGATTTTTTAAAACTTATCCACATAACCGTATCTGCTCATCAAAGATGATATGTGCTTTTTTTACCATTAATGCTGCTCGTTGGCCTAAAGCTACATTCGCATTAGGAAAAACAACAGCCTCTCCTTTTTCATCCGCAATAAACTCTTGTTCTTTATCGCTACCTAAATAGGTGCCTTCTTCGAAAAATGTAAAATTTGGCAAGTCATTCGGAAAAGAGAAATTGAAATCGTCAGATTGCTTCAGCAGAGTGCGGCTAACGCGGTAGACCTCGACATCATTATTCCATGTAATAGGCAAGGAGCTTTCAGTCACCAACTTCATCATCGCTCTACTAAAATGCGCCAATAGCGCTAAATTGTTATTGCCAAAATCTGCAACTTTACCCAGTTCAATCGTCAGCGCTTGTGCGCCATGATATTCCGCACTAAACCAACTAAAAGTAGAAGAAGGATCGTTTGCCAATAACACCGCTTCTATTTTTGCATGCTGAATAAAACTAAACAGACTATTGCTACGTGATAACTTATGGCTATATGGACTAATCGCAAAGGTATAGTGTTCTGAGCGTCGAATTGCACAGTGAAGGTCAAGATGCCACTTTTCTGGTTGAATAGCTGTAGAAGAACCATAAAAGCTATTTACAGCCTCTTGCAGTTGATTTGCAATCGTACAGTCAATGTTCCTTTCTTGATTCCGAACTTTGAATAAACGATTCATATTTTCATCAATGAAGCGTGTTTTGTTATTAATAGCTTCAGGGTGAGCAATAATTAACAGTAACCGATGAACAGGTTCAATATGCCCAAGTAAAATACCTTCCGCTAACTGTTGTATTAATTCTATTGGCGCCGTTTCATTACCATGCACACCAGAAGATAAAACAATATCTTTTGCCGTACTTATTTGCTCTACCGGCGTGATTTGTAGTACACCACGCTGCAACAATTTACAATGAATACCAGATTCCAATATCCATTCGCCGACCGTGAATGGTAATGATAAATCACAAGTTGCCGATAAAAAACGGCCTTTTTTCACTTCATCAACAAACGTCATATTACCTCCATGTACATAAACGTTATGAAATACAATCGCCCAATAGCTTTAACCTCCAGTATAAAACACCAAACTTTAAACACAATAGCAACATAATGACAACCAACAGCCTCATGAAGGTTCACTTATCTCAGCAAGAGGTAATAAAAAACCCAAGAGAATAAATTCACTTGGGTTTCGATTTGACTAAGCGTTAAACGGGCTTATTTAGGTACTTCTAATGTTTCTACACGTGCTTTTAGTTTCTGACCTGGACGGAAAGTGACTACACGACGCGCAGAAATTGGAATATCTTCGCCAGTTTTCGGGTTACGCCCTGGTCTCTCGTTTTTGTCTCGTAAGTCAAAATTACCAAAACCAGACAGTTTTACTTGTTCGCCATTTTCTAGAGCCTTCCTAACTTCTTCAAAGAAGACTTCCACCGTATCCTTGGCGTCCCGTTTGCTTAATCCAACATTCTCAAACAGGTTCTCAGCCAAATCGGCTTTTGTGAGCGCCATAGATAACTCCCTCAAGACTATGTTGAATGTATAGTAACAACACTGGCATCATTCCAATTTGTTACTGTGAATAAGGTTACGTTAATAAGGCTAATAACACCTATAGTTGGTGCTTGAAGAGATTAACATCTCAACTTCCTTATCAACTAGAGTCAAGTCTAAGCCAACTTGCTGATTTCCGCCAACTTTTTTACGTAAACTTCACGTTAATTTCTTAATATATTTTTGCTTCACACACTTTCCATTGTGCAATCAGTTGAAATAAAAACAAAACAGACCAACAATAAAATCATTTAAAAACAAACAGTTATCATCTTATGTATTTTATAAAACATAGAAAAAGTAAAAAATATCTATTAATCAGAGTCTTATTAATTTTTTGGAGAAAGATCAAAAAAAAAGCAGCCGTTGCTGGCTGCTTTTAAAAAACAAGGAGTTAAACGCGTCAATATTTTGTAATTAACGCTATTAACTTTTATTGACGAGTCTTAGTCACGTAGTGATGCACCGAACTTTTCAGCAAGTGCAGCAACAATAGCTTCTACTGCTGATGCAATATCGGCTTCTTCTAATGTGCGCTCCGCTGATTGTAGCGTTAGTGCGATTGCAAGGCTCTTGTTACCTTCTTCAACGCCTTTACCCGTGTAAACGTCAAATAGGTTAACATCTGTCAGTAGCTCGCCACCGTTTTCACGACAAGCAGCAACAACATCACCAGCTAATACATCTTCGTTTACCACAACGGCGATATCACGACGGTTTGCAGGGAACTTAGATACAACTACCGCTTCAGGAAGCATACGAGTGTTAATTGCCGCCCACTCGATTTCAAACATGATTGTACGACCATTCAAACCGAACTTACGCTCTAGCTCTGGGTGTACAGTACCAATGAAACCAACTTCTTTGCCGTCAACAACGATTGCTGCTGATTGGCCAGGGTGAAGTGCTGGGTGTTTAGCGGCTTTGAAACTAAATGCTGCTTCATTAGCTGTTAGCTCAAGTACGGCTTCTACGTCACCTTTAAGATCAAAGAAATCTACAGTGTTAGTTGCAATATCCCAGTGCTCATCACTACGGTTACCTGCAATCACACCAGCAAGCATCATTTCTTGACGCATACCGTTTTCTGCTGATTGCTCAGGAACAAAACGTAAGCCCGCTTCAAATAGACGAACACGTGGTTGCTGACGCTTCTGGTTGAACACAACTGTATTTAGTAAGCCAGTCCACAAGCTTAAACGCATTGCTGACATATCTGCAGAAATTGGGAAAGGCAGAATCAATGGCTCAATTTCAGGCACGATAAGTTTTTGTTGCTCAGGCTCAACGAAGCTGTAAGTAATCGCTTCTTGGTAACCACGATCAACAAGCAGATCACGTACACGCTTAAGCGGAAGGTTCGCTTCTTTGTGTAAGTTCATGCTTAGTGCAGCAACTGGCGATTGATTTGGAATGTTGTTGTAGCCGAAGATACGACCCACTTCTTCCACTAAATCTTCTTCAATTGCCATGTCAAAACGCCACGCAGGTGCTGTTGCTTTCCAGCCAGCATCTGTAGTTTCAACGTCACAGCCTAGACGTGTTAGGATTTCAACCACTTCCTCAGAAGCAATTGAGTGGCCTAATAGACGGTCTAACTTAGTGCGACGAAGTTCAATCGTTGCAGCTTTTGGCAAATCAGCTTCTGATTCAGCTTCAACGATTGGCGCAACTTCACCACCACAAATTTCAACGATAAGTGCTGTTGCACGCTCCATCGCCTTCATTTGTAGTGTTGCATCAACACCACGCTCAAAGCGGTGTGAAGAATCAGTGTGTAGGCCATAGCTACGAGCACGACCACGGATAGCATCAGGAGCGAAGAATGCACACTCAAGTAGTACGTCTTTCGTCTCAGTGTTAACACCAGAGAACTCCCCACCGAAGATACCAGCAATCGCTAGTGCTTGCTTGTTATCAGCAATGACTAGGGTGTTGTCGTTAAGTTCAGCTTCGTTACCGTCAAGAAGTGTTAGTTTCTCACCTTGCTCTGCCATACGAACAACGATGCCACCGTCGATCTTAGCAAGATCGAATGCGTGCATTGGTTGACCCATTTCAAGCAATACGTAGTTAGTGATATCTACAATTGGATCAATTGAGCGTGTACCACAACGACGTAGTTTTTCTTGCATCCATAATGGTGTTTCAGCTTGAACATTAACATTACGAACAATACGACCAAGGTAACGTGGACATGCCGCAGGTGCTTTAACATCAATAGCAATAGTGTCAGCAGCTGTAGGTGCAACGATCTCAAATTGAGGCTCAGTGACTTCAGCACGGTTAAGTACGCCAACTTCACGAGCAAGACCTGCAATACTTAGACAGTCAGCACGGTTAGCAGTTAGATCAACGTCGATAGTAACATCGTCAAGACCTAGGAATTCACGGAAGTCAGTACCTAATACTGCATCCTCTGCAAGTTCCATGATGCCGTCAGATTCAACATCAATACCTAGCTCAGTGAATGAACAAAGCATACCGTGAGAAGGTTGACCGCGTAGTTTTGCTTTCTTAATTTTAAAATCACCAGGAAGCACAGCACCAACCGTTGCAACCGCAACCTTGATACCTTGACGGCAGTTAGATGCGCCACAAACGATGTCTAGAAGCTCTTCAGCACCTACATCCACTTTTGTAACACGAAGTTTATCTGCGTCTGGGTGTTGTGCACACTCAACCACTTGACCCACTTTAACGCCAGTGAATTCACCAGCAACTGCTTCAATACCGTCAACTTCCAGACCAGCCATTGTGATCTGGTGAGCTAGCTCTTCGCTGTTTACTGCAGGATTAACCCACTCGCGTAGCCAAGATTCAGAGAATTTCATAGATTTCTAGCCCCTAGTGCTTACTTAAACTGTTTTAGGAAACGTAAGTCGTTCTCAAAGAACGCACGTAAATCGTTAACGCCGTAACGAAGCATAGTTAGACGCTCAACGCCCATACCAAATGCAAAGCCTGAGTATTTCTCAGGATCGATGTTAACTGAACGTAGAACATTAGGGTGTACCATGCCGCAGCCTAATACTTCTAACCACTTACCATTCTTGCCTTTTACATCAACCTCAGCTGAAGGCTCTGTAAATGGGAAGAACGAAGGACGGAAACGTACTTCAACTTCTTCTTCAAAGAAATTACAAAGGAAATCGTGAAGAATACCTTTTAGTTGCGCAAAGTTTACGTTTTCATCAACTAACATACCTTCCACTTGGTGGAACATTGGTGTGTGAGTTTGATCGTAGTCATTACGGTAAACACGACCAGGAGCAATGAAACGGAATGGCGGTTGACCATTTTCCATTGTACGGATCTGAACACCTGATGTGTGCGTACGTAGCATTAGATCTGGGTTAAAGAAGAACGTATCGTGGTCGGTACGTGCTGGATGATCTTCAGCAATATTTAGCGCATCGAAGTTGTGGAAAGCATCTTCGATTTCAGGGCCAGCTTCAGTTGTAAAACCAAGCTCACCAAAGAAACTTTCAATACGCTCAATGGTACGTGTTACTGGGTGTAAGCCACCATTTTCAATACGACGACCAGGCAGAGAAACATCGATAGTCTCAGCCGCAAGCTTAGCTTCAAGCTCTGCACGTTGTAGGCCATCTTTACGCTCTACAAGGAGTGTTTGCACTGCTTGTTTCGCTTTGTTGATCTCTTGACCAGCAGTACGACGTTCTTCTGGTGGTAATTTACCTAGGGCTTGAAGTTGAAGAGTTAAGTGACCCTTCTTACCTAGGAATTGAACTCGGACTTCGTCCAGAGCGACTAATGAATCAGCCTGCTCAATAGCTGCCGTTGCGTTGGCAATAATCTCGTCTAGATGTTGCATCGTATCCTCATCCACCCACAGGTGGCGTCCTTAAGGGAGATATAAAATCGCGTATTGATACATACTAAAGAAAGCAGCGTCTAAATCCAAATTGAATCGTACTAAAAGCGCAAGTTTGGACGAAAAAAAAACGTCTTTATCAGTTGAACGGCAAAAATTGAGGATTTCAATCAATTAGCGCCTAACAATAAGAAAATCATTACATTGTATGAGCATTCCTATTTATCATTTTTTTACCTATCAAACTTTCTCTACTGAGAGTAATTTTATTACGTCTTTTTTGAGGGAATAACAGTGGACATTAAAGATTTCACAGCACTATTAAAAATCTTAAGAGTCACATTACTGCTTTGTATTGCCCTCATAATCATGGCCAATATGGGTATGTTCTCTAGCATGCCTATTATGGTTTAAGAACCGTTAATAACTCAGTTTTATATCGACTATATACATGTGCTGTATTACTTTGCTTTTAATGGTTTATTTGTGGGATTTCTCATCTCTTTATTAATGAGTTTTAAACACACTAAAACACAGACCAAAAACTATATTCAGCAACATTGAGACCCTTTTATTTGTTAAATAAAAGCCAAAATTGATAACAAAATATCAATATAGATACGCAATCATTATCGTCGCTTTTTTTATACTTCTGACGATAAATAGTGAAATTAATTATCAAACCTGTTTTAAAATTACATTTTTCAGTGTAAATTATGATCAAAATCAAAGTTAGGAAGTCTCTGATGAACAATAAAGATCTAGCTGCACTATTAAAAATATCAACAATTGCAATGATCCTTTGCACCGCATTACTTGCTCTTGGTAACTACGGCCTAGCGCATTCAATGCCTATTAACTCAGCTGCAGGATTTAACATTGTTAACCTTGTATTCTTCATTGGTCTTAACGCTCTTTTAGTTCCATTCCTTGCGTTTCTATTTAAAACTCGTGCTCGCGCAAACAAGCAGCGTCGTATGATTAAAGCATAAGTTTTATTTTCTTTAATTTTTAAACCAGCACCTCTTTCTAAAGTGCTGGTTTTTTTATATCTGATAAAAATAAAATACACTGTTGAATTATTTAGCAATATCACATATCATAATCGAACACTGTTTTATTTAATTAGGATATAACATGAAAAAACAAGATAACTATTGGTTAACGTATGCTAAGGCTACTTTTGTCATTGCGACCATCGCAATGATCATTAGTATCGTCAAATTACCGGGCGATTTAATCGTGAAAGGCTATTACAGTATTTGTAGCTTATTTCTTGTCAGTGCAACGATCACTTTAAGTAAAGCTATTCGTGATGAATCTGAATCAAATCGTTTAATCAATCGAATAGAAGAAGCGAAAACAGCTAAATTACTTAATGAGCTCGATGAATAACATAGCTATCAGCCATGACGAATATTTCCTTCAAATACCTCTACTTTCAATATTCGCAATTAAAACAAGTCATAACAACATTGGAAGTAAAGAAGAGTCAGTTGCTTGAGGATGAAAAATGCCTCAAGCAGCAACTTACCGATGCTGATCAACATTTCTTAATGCTTATTAACAATCCACTACCAGAGCCTCACCCTTCTAGACCAAGAATATTAAAAGATAACCCTCAATTAAAACCTAAATGCACAAAGCCTATTCACCATGCTTTATTTGCATTAAGTAAACAGCAACAACAATTAAACAAAGATCTCATCAAACGACAAAAATATAAGGAGAAGACTAAACGTCTTTTAATTCTTTTTAAAAAAGCAATATCTAATGAAGCTTACTTAGATATGGAGCATAGAATGCAAATAGAACAATTGAGTTTACAGTTAGAGCTATTACTTGCAAGCCATCTATAAATCAATAGAGAAGTGAATATTTAGAAGAAATAAGTATGATATACAACGAAAAAAGGAGAGCCGAGGCTCTCCTTTTAACTTAAAAACTAAACTGAGAAATTACAGTGCAGCTTTTGCCTTTTCCACAAGAACAGTGAAAGTAGCTTTGTCGAATACAGCGATATCTGCAAGGATCTTACGATCGATTTCGATAGATGCTTTCTTCAGACCGTTGATTAGACGGCTGTAAGACATACCATTTTGACGTGCAGCAGCGTTGATACGTGCAATCCAAAGTTGACGGAAAGTACGTTTCTTCTGACGACGGTCACGGTAAGCGTATTGACCAGCTTTAGTAACAGCTTGGAAAGCTACGCGGTAAACACGTGAACGTGCACCGTAATAGCCTTTAGCTTGTTTAAGAACTTTCTTGTGACGTGCACGCGCTTGTACACCACGTTTTACGCGAGGCATAGGAGACTCCTAACTAAAATAATAAAATATAAAACTAAAAACGATTAAGCGAACGGAAGCATACGAGCAACTGCAGCCACTTCACACTTAGGAAGGATTGCATTTGGACGAAGCTGACGTTTGTTCTTAGTAGTACGTTTAGTCAGGATGTGACGCTTAGTAGCGTGCTTAAACTTAAAGCCACCAGCTGTTTTTTTGAAGCGCTTAGCTGCGCCACGATTTGTTTTCATCTTTGGCATGAGATGATAACTCCGCATTGTTGATAGTTAATAATCACAGTAATAGGGCGAACAAAAAGCGCTGCTTAAGCAGCGCTTTTAGCTACTTGAATGCCTTTATTACTTCTTCTTTGGGGCAAGCATCATGGTCATTTGACGACCTTCTACTCGATTAGGGAAGCTTTCACAAACCGCGATTTCTTCAAGCTCACTCTTAATACGATTTAGAAGTTCAATACCAATGCCTTGGTGGGCCATTTCACGACCACGGAAACGTAGCGTTACTTTACCCTTGTTGCCCTCTTCTAAAAAGCGAGTCAGGTTGCGTAGTTTTACCTGATAGTCGCCTTCGTCTGTACCAGGTCGGAATTTAACTTCCTTGATCTGGATTTGTTTCTGGTTTTTCTTTTGCTCTTTAGCAGCCTTGCTCTTCTCGAACAGGTACTTGCCATAGTCCATCACACGACAAACTGGTGGCTCGGCATTAGGGCTAATTTCAACTAGATCCACACCAGCGTCTAGAGCAACTTCCATTGCTTCATCAAGTGAAACAACACCAACTGATTCGCCATCAAGGCCAGTCAGGCGAACTTCACGTACGCCACGAATTTCTTCATTTAGACGATGCGCGTTTTGCTTAACTGGTGCTTGGGTTCTTTTTCCGCCTTTAATACCTTATTCCTCCACAATATTGAGCTTACGACTGCTAATTTCTTCTTGCATAAATGCAACAAGTTCATCAATCTTGAATTTACCCAAATCTTTACCCTTGCGAGTACGAACTGCTACAACGCCTGCTTCGACTTCTTTGTCGCCACAAACCAGCATGAAAGGCACTCGCTTCAAAGTATGTTCGCGGATTTTAAAGCCAATCTTCTCATTTCTCAAGTCCGCATTGACTCTAATTCCACATTTTTTCAATTTTTCTACAATTTCTTGCACATATTCTGACTGAGCATCAGTAATATTCATCACTACAGCTTGTTGAGGCGCTAACCATGTTGGGAAGAAGCCTGCATAATCTTCGATAAGAATACCGATGAAACGCTCTAGTGAGCCAAGAATTGCACGGTGAATCATAACCGGTGTGTGACGTTCATTATCTTCACCTACATAAGTAGCGCCTAAACGCTCTGGTAATGCAAAATCTAGCTGAACGGTGCCACACTGCCATGCGCGATCAAGGCAATCGTGAAGAGTGAACTCGATCTTAGGACCGTAGAACGCACCCTCACCTTCTTGAATTTCAAATGGAATTTCCATTGATTCAAGCGCGGTAATTAAGTCTGATTCAGCTTTATCCCACATTGCATCAGAACCTACACGTTTTTCAGGACGTGTTGATAATTTAACAACAATGTTGTCGAAACCGAATGTCTTGTAAGTATCATACACCATTTCGATGCAAGATGTAACTTCTTGTTGTACTTGAGCTTCTGTACAGAAAATATGCGCATCATCTTGGGTGAAACCACGTACACGCATAATGCCGTGAAGTGAACCTGATGGTTCGTTACGGTGACATGAGCCAAACTCAGCCATACGCAATGGAAGATCACGGTATGATTTCAGACCTTGATTAAAGATCTGTACGTGACCTGGGCAGTTCATTGGCTTGATAGCGTATTCACGGTTCTCAGAACTTGTTGTGAACATCGCATCTGCGTACTTATCCCAGTGACCAGAACGTTCCCAAAGCACACGATCCATCATTAGAGGACCTTTAACTTCTTGGTAATCGTATTCATTTAGTTTTTCACGAATGAATACTTCTAGCTCACGGAAGATAGTCCAACCGTTGTGATGCCAGAACACCATACCCGGTGCCTCTTGCTGCATATGGAACAGATCAAGTTGCTTGCCGATTTTACGGTGATCACGCTTAGCCGCTTCTTCTAAACGAGTAAGGTGTGCTTTTAATGCTTTTTTATCGTGGAATGCAGTACCGTAGATACGTTGAAGCATCTTATTGTCGCTATTACCACGCCAGTATGCACCCGCAACGCTTAATAGTTTGAAGTTTTGACAAAAGCCCATGTGAGGTACGTGTGGACCACGACACATATCAATGTATTCTTCGTGGTGGTAAAGACCTGGACGGTCATCACGCGCTACGTTCTCATCAAGAATTTCAATTTTGTAAGTTTCGCCGCGAGCATCAAATGCATCACGTGCTTCTTGCCAGCTTACTTTTTTCTTAACAACCTGGTATTTGGTTTTAGCAAGCTCAACCATGCGCTTCTCAATCACTTCAAGATCTTCTTGAGTTAGTGATTGCTCTAAGTCGATATCGTAGTAGAAACCGTTATCGATTGTAGGACCAATAGCCATTTTCGCATCTGGGTAAAGCTGCTTAATTGCATGGCCTAATAGGTGAGCACATGAGTGACGTACAATCTCCAAACCATCGACTTCATCTTTTGCAGTGATGATTTCAAGGCTTGCGTCGTTTTCAATTAGATCACATGCATCTACGCGTACACCATCAACACGCCCTGCGATCGTTGCTTTAGCAAGACCAGGACCGATTGAAAGTGCCACGTCCATAGTTGATACAGGCGCGTCGAATTGACGTTGACTACCGTCAGGAAGAGTAATTACAGGCATGAATAATGTCCTTTAACAGTGGTGCCACACACCAAGTAGCACATGTTGAATTTATAAAGCTTTCAGAAGCTTTTACGAATAAAAAACGCCTTACTTTCGATACCGCAATACTGAGCGGCACACTAAAAGAAAAGCGAGGCTGTACTATAGCAAACGGATTAAAAGGATTGCAAAGAATCCTCTTAAATTAATAACAATAATTTAGTCAACGAGGGTGTAACTAACAACGTACAGTTTTTCTATCCCAGGATAGATATCTTGTATAACGCTTTTAAGCACATCGAGTGTCATATTTTCTTGTTTAGCATGAAAATCATTTAGTTCAGAAAACAAGATAGGCTCTACCCTATCGATTTGTAAGGTACAAAATTCACGGCCATCTTCAAATGTGGAGACTTTTACTTGTGAACCTGGAACATAATGACTTTCAGACTCATCACGAATAGTGATTGTCTTTTTTCCTGAAAGAATATCGGCTTCAAAACGTTCAAAAAATGTCATGTCTGTTGGTATGATTTTCTGGTTCATATTTTATATCTTTTCCTAAAAGTAATGTGCTGTAGATTACCTGCATTCTCAACGTGAATACATTTTGTTTTGTAAGTATCTTTATCAATTAGTGTCTAATTACTTTTTATTGAATCGCCATCTAAGATTTACGCATATTTTTACGATGTGATTATTTTTTATTTAAAAAAGAAGAACATATATTTTATGCGGTGGTTTATTTTAATACTTTGTTTTTGTTGTTCTTTCTATCGTCTGAATTCTAAGTTTTTAAAAACAGTAACTAAAATCACACTGAGTTCACATTTCTTCACTCGATATATAGTCTAAGATGTTGATAGACAAGTTGTATACATAAGTTTCAGTGCGGAGGATGATTATGTGGCAAGCCATTTCTCACCAACTGTCAGATGTACTAGGTCGACCATTTAAGATTATTGAGCGACAAACGCTTGAAGGGGGCGATGTCAATGAATGCTATTGCGTTAGCGATGGTGATCAACGTTTTTTTCTCAAACTCAATGATAAAGAACAGCTCGTTGTCTTTGAAACTGAATCAGAAAGTTTACGTATTCTTAATGAAGCCAATTGTGTTCAAGTACCTCAGTATATCCATGTTGGTACATGCCGCGATAAATCCTTCCTCACACTGAATTATTTACCAACAAAAAAAGTCGATGATAATGCTGGTTATCAATTAGGTCAGCAATTAGCAAAACTGCATTTATGGGGTGAGCAAGCTGAATACGGTTTTGATTTTGATAATTATGTTGGTTTAACGCCACAACCTAACCGTTGGCATCGCCGGTGGTGTCGTTTTTTTGCAGAGCAACGTATCGCATGGCAATTACAACTATGTGAAGAAAGAGGCATTATATTTGGTAATATTGACATTATTACTAGCAATGTCATTAAACACTTAGTTAACCACCAGCCGAAACCTTCTTTATTACATGGCGATTTATGGCATGGCAATACTGCTCTAACTGTATCTGGCCCAATTATTTTTGATCCCGCCACATACTGGGGGGATCGCGAATGTGATATTGCTATGACAGAACTGTTCGGTGGTTTCCCAAACAGCTTTTATAAGGGTTACAATTCAGTCTATCCTCTTCCCCCCGAGTATCAAGAGCGTAAAGAGCTTTATAACCTTTATCATATTCTTAATCACTGCATACTCTTTGGTGGCGAATATATGGGCCAAGCTGAATACATTATAGCCAAGCTTAATCTATTAGATGAGTAATTAAATTCTATGTATGTGTCGACGTAAGGTATGTATAAGCTTTTGCATATCTTTCGTCGTACATTAGTTTTCATTGATAGCTATTATCACCACAGTAAAATAAGTTTACCTGCAAACGCTTTTGCCAGCGTCTAGGCTATCAATAGTATTTTTAGTTATAGCGAATATTATCAACATAACCTAAATTAAATTTGCTGCTGATAACTGACTGCGAGTGAAGGAGTGCAATAATGAAAAACTATTCAGAACAAAGCGTTACCTGTCCCCATTGTGGACAAATCATACGCATTGAATTAGATGCAAGCGCTGGTAGCCAAGAGTTTTATGATGATTGCTCTGCATGCTGTAATCCGATTCATATCAATATGCAGGTTGATGATCTCCACAAAACCATTAATTTATTTATCGATGCTGATGACGAGCAAATTTTTTAATACTAATTCCATGATCAATTAACTAGACCAGTTACGCTAAGCGGTCTAGTTAATCTCTCGTTTATGATTTTGCTGCCATTACACGCTCAACAGTATCAACTATCGCTTGGGTTTGAGGATCTATTTCAATATTAATCACATCACCAATAACACGACTTTTTAAATTTGTACGCTGTAATGTTTCAGGGATTAAATTCACATTGAAACGATTTTCGACCACATCACCTATGGTGAGGCTTATACCATCAATCCCTATATAGCCTTTAGTGAATACATACTTCATCTGTGCTTGCGGTAAAGTAAACCAGATCTGGTGATTATTTTCTGATGTAACAACATTAGATACTTCTGCTGTACACATAATATGTCCAGACATAGAGTGCCCACCGATTTCATCGCCAAACTTTGCTGCACGCTCAACATTGACGACATCACCTTCTTTAACTAAACCAAGATTAGTGATATTTAGTGTCTCTTGCATCAAATCAAATGACCACAAATCATCATTAATCTCCGCCACTGTCAGACAACAGCCGTTGTGAGCAACCGAAGCCCCTAGCTCTACATTACTTAATAAATTAGCAGGCATACGTATTACGTGAGTTTGAAAATCTTGTTTCTTACTAATCGAAATAATTTCTGCTGTTCCCTGTACAATTCCCGTAAACATAACGCTCCTAACTGAGTTAATAATTAACTTAGGCTGTTAATCAGTATCTTGATTTTATAGCTCTTTTTTATAGAAAAACTATCAAATAAGCCAATATTTAAAAGTGAGTATTCAATGTCTTACTTTTACTTTTCTTATACAGCATTGATTAACCTTTTCTATGTTATTCACCAATGACAATTAATTGTCAAAAAAACAACTTGGCAATGAAATCCATATCCCTTCTGAGAATAAAGTTATAAAGTGTATTCTTACAGCAATAAGATAACGAATACAAAATAATATAGGTATATTATGACTATTGATGTCGCTAATGATGCCATGCCAATAAGCACTAAAAAAAACCATTCTTGTACAACATTACGTATTACGCTACTAACGTTAATTACGATCTTATCGTGTTATTATCTTTGGGTTTTATATAAAGCAGTAACCCCGAACGTAAGTATTGCGTACAAGGCGTATTACATTAAAACTCAGACTCTCTTTTGGCAGCCTAAAGAGCCTAACCTTGCTCTAAAGATTCCATCATCGCTAGAACTTTCAACAAAAGTTCCCTATTTATCACGCGCAGGATGGAATGAAGACGCTGATAATGGTGCTCGATTATTAACAAGTACTGGCGGGTTTTATTTCACGCTTCCGCATAAGGTAAAGCAAAAGGTTAAAGTCAGTATCACATTAGCATCTTCACTATCCTCACCATTGCACTTTTCAGTAAACCAATGGCATGGCGTTTTTGCACCAACAAAACAATCTAATGTGTTTGATGCCATTATCCCAGCATCTGCATTTAAGTCTGGCGATACATTACAAACATTGCAGATAAAGGCATTAACACCGTTGGCATTTAAGTTGGTGGACTTTGCCTTTTTATCTAAAAACGATAGTCATCAAGCAACAAAACCAACAATCGCGTCACCTTTTAATGATCAATAACTAAGGTAAATAATATGAATAATAACCTTAAAAATACAGACTATACCCTGTCACTTATCGTTCCTGTATATAACGAAGAAGTCGCTATTGAGCCATTTATTAACGAAATCAATAATAAGCTTTCCTCCATCCGCTCACATATTGATATTGTTTTCATTAATGACGGTAGTAAAGATAAAACACAGTCTGTAATTGAAGCTCAAATAGCCAAAGATGATTCAATTAGCTTAATTAACTTCGCTCGTAATTTTGGCAAGGAAGCAGCCATGACCGCAGGCCTTAATTACGTAAAAGGTGATGCTGCTGTGATTTTAGATGTTGATTTACAAGACCCACCAGAACTGATCCTTGAATTTATCCAATTATGGCAAACAGGGGAATACGATACAGTTTATGGTGTTCGTGTTGACCGTTCACAAGATACTTTGTTAAAGCGTGTGACTGCAGGCGGTTTCTATCGTTTCTTCAACTTTTTATCTGCAGAAACAATCTTACCCGAAAATGTCGGTGATTTTCGTCTCATTGACCGATGTGTTATTGAAGCAGTAAAACAATTACCTGAACGTAACCGCTTTATGAAAGGTTTATTGGCTTGGTCTTCATTCCGCTCAATCGGCGTCGATTTTCAGCGTCCTGAGCGAAATGTTGGTGATACTAAATTCAACTATTGGAAGTTATGGAACTTCGCAATGGATGGTATTACAAGTTTTACTGCTTGGCCTCTACGTGTCTGGGGGTTTGTTGGTTTTGGTATCTCGTGTTTATCTTTTACCTTTTTAATGTATGTATTAGTCAGTACTGTTTTCTTTGGTATTCATACACCAGGGTACGCATCAACCATTTCCGTTGTTCTGTTCCTTGGGGGGATTCAATTAATTTCATTAGGCGTAATTGGTGGCTATATCAGCCGCATTTATACCGAACTAAAGCAGCGCCCTATTTACCTTGTTGAAGGTGTCTATGGGAAATATAGTGAAAAAAACACACAACCTCTTGTTACAGAGACAGAAAAAGAGTTAGAAACCATCAATGAATGAGTCATTTTTAAAGCACTTTTGGCAATTAAATCGATTTGCAATTATTGGCTTACTTGCAACAGCCGTACACTTGTCTGTTGTTAGACTATATTTTTTCCAAATCCAAGATCCATCAGAATACAGTGCCAACGTGATCGGTTTTAGTATTGCTTTTTTAGTGTCTTACTTTGGACATCGCCACTTTACGTTTGGACAGAAAGGATCATTTTTAAAATTTTTGGCCGTATCATTGATGGGCTTTTTTATTAACAATTTAATCCTTGCTTCATTGTTGAAATCTGCAATGTTCTCAGGTTGGCTGGCGGTAACAATATCAACCCTTTGCGTACCTGTAATTACCTTCATCTTGGCTAAATTTTGGGTGTTTAAATGACTACATTAAGCTTACCTTCAATCAAAATTAGTCAACAAGAATGGCTGACCATTATATTTGCCGTTATTGTGAGTCGCACCGTTATCTACTGTTTAGGTTTATGGGGAGTAGCCGAGTTTGCTTCTGGACATTATGCTGAACAGCCTTTATTGCAAACTATTTGTCGCTTTGACTGTGTCTGGTTTTATCGGATCATCGAAAATGGCTATGATTTAGTGCCACAATGGCTAAGTCAAAAGAATGCGGCTAACTGGGCATTTATGCCTCTACAGCCCTTTATTGGTTGGATCTTTTCAAAATTTTTCTTTTTTGAAAACCCAATTAACAATGCCCGCTTAGGTTTAGTCATAGCGTCAAACTTAGCGTTTTTATTCAGCCTGCCGATTATTTTAATGGCGTTAAAGCAGCTTAATTTCAGCAAAGCAACGCAGTCTGCTGCTATCTGGTTATTGTGCTTTTCACCTTATACTGTGTATTCAACTGCAGGCTATACCGAACCGCTCTTCATTGTTTTCGTGACTGGTGTATTCCTGTTTAGTTATCGCCAACAATGGGGATGGGTCGCTATTTTAGGTCTATTAGCCGCTATTACCCGTAACCTTGGCGTGTTCTTGGTTTTTCCTGTACTCATTATTGCGATTCAACACTACGGTATAAATAGCTTTTTTCGCTTAAAAACCCCGGCACTGAAAGCAATTTCAGCCATATGGGTGATCCCTTTCGGCTTTTTCACCTATATGGCTTATCTCTACTTTCATGTAGGTGATGCGCTGGCTTTTGGACACATCCAAATTGCATGGGGACGTCAATTAACCAATCCGTTTCACTGGCTCCTCTATGGTTTTGAAACAGGCGGCCCTAAGCTTTACTTAGCCATCATGGCGATACTCGCGTTTATACTAAATATCTATTTGGTCGCGCGTAAATACTACGCTGAAGCCATATTTATGTTCATTTGTTTGATATTACCGCTGTCATCAAATTTAAATGCGATGCCTCGTTATGCGTTTGGGTTATATCCAACCTTTTTTGGCTTACTTTTACTTATTGAACGTTATCCGAATATTAAAACACCAATGCTATGTGTCTTTAGTGCAGCAAGTACTTTTATCGCGATTGGCTTTTACAGCCATATGATGTTTACGGTTTAACTTTCTCGATAAAACAGCAGCTTAATGAGTAAACACTATCTACTAAGCTGCTGTTATTCCCACCCCAAAGCAATAATTATGTAAATTGCCAATATTCTGTTTTGGTTATACGCCTTTTGTTTATATAATCCTGAAAAATCATTGGCAGTACAAAATAGAATGCCATAGAAGCATTTTAATACTTGACTCCTCCCCTTTATATTCCTCTTTTTGGAGCCAAAAATAGTGCATAACTATAAAAAAGAAACCGCGCAGCTTATAAAGCTTGCCGTGCCTGTGCTCATTGCCTCTGTTGCACAAACATCGATGGGCTTTGTTGACACAGTGATGGCGGGTAGTGTCAGTGCGACTGACATGGCAGCCGTTGCTGTTGCTGCAAGTATTTGGTTACCTTCTATCTTATTTGGTGTTGGTTTACTTATGGCACTTGTGCCCGTGGTGGCACAACTTAGCGGCTCAGGTAAAAAAGAGCGTATTCCGTTTGAAGTTCAACATGGCTTCTACCTTGCGATCTTAATATCCATCCCAACCATGTTGATATTGTATAACGCGGGTTCTTTAATCCATTACATGAATGTAGAGCCTGTATTAGCAGAAAAAACGGTCGGTTACTTATATGCCGTACTTTTTGCTGTACCTGCTTTTTTGTTCTTCCAAACTCTAAAGAGTTTTTCTGAAGGTTTATCTTTTACCATTCCAGGCATGGTGATCGGCTTTTTAGGCTTACTGGCCAATATCCCACTAAACTGGGTTTTCGTTTACGGAAAGTTTGGAGCGCCTGAATTAGGCGGGATCGGCTGTGGTGTGGCAACAGCTATCGTCTATTGGTTCATGTTTTTTGCGTTACTAGCGTATGTCTTAATTAATAAACGGTTAAAGAGTGTTGGGGTATTTAGCACATTTTATCGCCCTCAATTAAAAGCGCTTTCACGTTTATTTAAACTAGGCTTTCCCGTTGCAGCTTCGCTATTCTTTGAAGTTTCACTGTTTGCTGTTATTGCCTTACTGATTTCACCATTAGGCCCAAATAAAGTAGCGTCGCATCAGATAGCGATGAACTTCTCATCACTGGTGTATATGCTGCCAATGAGTATTGGTGCAGCGGTGAGCATTCGTGTTGGCCACAAAATGGGACAACAAGATATTGATGGTGCACGTATTGCAAGCCATTGCGGTTTAATTGTCGGTACGGCTTTAGCTATTTGTACCGCTATGATGACGGTTATTTTCCGCGAAGACATTGCCGAGCTCTATACTCATAATCCACAAGTCATCGTGCTTGCTGGGCAATTATTACTACTTGCAGCGATCTATCAATGCAGTGATGCCGTTCAGGTTGTTGCTGCAGGTGCGTTACGTGGTTATAAAGATATGCGTGCCATTTTCTTTTGTACATTCATCGCTTACTGGCTAATAGGACTACCATCAGGTTACGTCTTAGGCCTAACAAACTGGATTGTGCCAGCAATGGGCCCGCAAGGTTTTTGGATTGGTTTTATTCTCGGCTTAACTGCGGCAGCCATTATGCTTGGTTGGCGAATACACCATGTGCATAAACTTGATGCTGAAAAGCAACTTGAAATGTCATACCGATAACACAAAAAGGCGATCATCAGATCGCCTTTTTTGATCTAATATTGATAATAATCAGTATGATGAATATTCACTTAATGCTTTAAGAGACGCCTATGCCTTTATCTATCTCTACTTTCCTTCATAGACTGTCTCTACTACTGATCATCTCAATATTGTTGATAAGCTGTAAAAACAATAACAATGAAGAAGCCTTTAATACCTATCATCAACGTTTAGCTAATGTACTCGATATAGACAAAGCCCCCTTTCCTGAAACGCCTTTACTGGTTTTACCCACAAAACGAGAGCTTACTCAGCCTTTAGCGGATATTAGAATTGGTCTACTTGATGCCTATGAATTACGGCAATGTGGCTTATTCCAATTGATTGCAGAGCGAAATTCGATTTTGGGTAAAGTTCAAGATAAAACCCGCGGTCTCCGCTATGAACTTTTACTATTAGATGGGCTACAGTATTGTTTAGAAACACTGCCTAAAGACTCTGATTTATTAACCGAGCTAGCACCTATTTATCAGCAAAAGAAACAGCAGCTCCCATTGGTTTTTTGGAACACGCTTTTTACTGGAGAAGAATGGCGTAAACAGTTAACGCTAGGCCATCATCTACTTGAAAGTAATCAAACCACTCAATTTAACGCTAGCCTAAGCGCATTTAGCTATATCAATAATTTACTTTCAAATAGCATCAAACGCTCAAATAACATCACTGCACCTTATTCTAACAAGGATAAATATCAGGATCTTTTTGAGCACCAACAACAAATTTATAATAGCCGATATATAGGTGATCTTTTCTATTCAATGCAACGCACCACAACATTGCTGAACACAATTACAGAACAACTTACTCAGTCACAAGATGCAATTTTGTGTGGCAAAAATATGAATCAACAAAAAGCACAATATCTTCGTAATGTTTTCTATAAGTTTTATGTTCCAACTATCCAGCCTTATTTATCAACACTTGATTCACAATATCGACAAATACAGCCCGTTTTACAGCAGATACTTCAACAATTGAATCAACCGAATATTCACCTCTCCTCACCGATGCAAACCTATATAGCATTCTATGTTGATGGCGATCTGTATCAGCAATTTCATGAAGCCACATTAGCGCACGTTAAATTCTGGCAACGTCTGTTTAAACAATGTAAATTCAAAGTTGGACAATAACTTTATTCTAATTTGATAGAATAACTTTGCTTCAAAAATTTGAGCTTTAAACTAAAATTTAAACTCAGCTTCTACAGTCGCGAAGACAATAAATTTGTATATATTTTCGCTAAGGGATATAGGAGATACGCATGAAGAAAACCAAGAATGAAGCAAAACTTCTCAAAAAAGCATTAGAAATAGGCTTTGCATTCGCGAAAAAACAAGGTTTTGGCGATTTAGACCGCAGTGTTGGCTCTACCGACCGTGTTGAGTGTATTTATCGCTTACTGGTTGATTGTAAACAAATCACTCCTCTTGCCGTGGATCAAGAGGACGGCGTTCATATGAAACATAAGCTGGTTTTATGGATCAGCCGCTTACTTCCGCCCGATCACGAACTTTTAAACTAACCTATCTGCTTGTGTAGCGCACATTCTGTTGCGCTACACATTACATTTAATTGGCAATGCCCTACTTAAAAATATGACTTCGACTATTTCATCACCATAATTTTATTAAAACTGGCTATTGTGCAAGCAAACGCACTGAATTTACTAAAAAATCCAACTTTAATACTTGCCTCGTTACAAGTGACTCGCTAATATGCTTGTCGTTCACTAGAACATATTACGAGCGTAGCTCAGCTGGTTAGAGCGCTACCTTGACATGGTAGAGGTCGGTGGTTCGAGTCCACTCGTTCGTACCAATTTATGATTAAAACCAGAAATCATAAATATACAATTTGCGTCTGTAGCTCAGCTGGTTAGAGTACTACCTTGACATGGTAGGGGTCGGTGGTTCGAGTCCACTCAGACGCACCATTTATATGTGCATACTTATTTAAGTAAACGCTATAGAAAATTGGAACCGTAGCTCAGTTGGTTAGAGTACCGCCTTGACATGGCGGGGGTCGGCGATTCGAGTTCGCCCGGTTCCACCAAATTTCATTCGTTGTTTTAAGATGCCGTATAGATAACATATTTGGATCCGTAGCTCAGTTGGTTAGAGTATCGCCTTGACATGGCGGGGGTCGGCGATTCGAGTTCGCCCGGATCCACCAAGTTTCATAAAAAAGCCAAGCGTTGTGCTTGGCTTTTTTGTATCTCTATCAAACAAATCTTAAATTCCTACTTTATCAATAAGAATTAATGTGAATTTATCTTCATTACCCTTTTTCACTATCTTCGATTTAAAAATCAAAAAACAATCAATGTGACCAAAAATCACGAATTACTGAGCACCTTTTATTTTGCAATTAAGTCAGACTCATGTAACCGTACTATAAATCAATAAATCTCATGACTTTCTCAACATAAACTACTTTGAGTTATTGTCCCAATCTAATTTATTTTTCTCTTTACGGTCGTTATCGACTTTGAAATTCGCTGTATCATAATCCAAGGACGCCACTCGAAATCTATAATCTTTTTCGATTTCAATGAGTTCCTCATTCGTAATTGGGTCTAGCTTTTCATTACAGAACCGACACTTTTTTGCCTCTAACCGAACTCTTTCTGCACATGTCGGACACTTTCGTAATTTATCTATTTGCGCTTGTTGTAACTTAATATTATTCCTTTTTCCAGCATTAGAAAAATAACCTAAAACTAAAAATAAAATGATAAATAATAAAATCCAAAACATACCTCACTCCTTAATGATTGATTATTTTTAAAATTAGAAATAACTCTTTACAGCTTCTCTAATTTTCTATCTTTTAGGTAACGCTTAAATGGCGGCCAAACCATAACAACGATTGTGATAAGGGTAATAAAACCCGACAGAATCCAATAAACAGGCGTCATCTGATCGTCGCTAAGAGCCATAATTGTTGCAATCGAACTCGCTGGCACTAACAGTGCAGCCACAAGGGAAACCAGTAAAAGCACCGTATTTGTAGATTCTTCTCTCTCCTGTTTCCAAAGCGCATGATTGTGCTCTAATTCAATAAACGTTTTATCTTCAATCGACGACAAATCAGCTTGCTCGCAAAAGTACTGGTAAAGCCTTTCAGCAAAGGGATATGTCGAAATATGCGTTATTTTGTATTGCCTTCTGAAATTAGAAATACGCTCATATAACTCGCCACGCTGCTTATTACTACAAAGCATCATTTCATCTTTAAAGCGATTTAATATCGTTCTTTGATAAATAACAGCGGCAAATAAATCGAGGTAATAGTGATTAGTAGATAGATTCCATTTCAAAGACGATTCTTCAGGCGTTTGATCCACAAAAACTAAACGATTTAGATTAAATTGACAGCGCCAATCTGCCCAATAATCGAATTGTGAATCGACCAATCTCTGCTTCTCTGTTTTAGACAGTTTATACCTTGGATCATTGCAATTAATGCCTGCACTCAACTCACTAACGCAAATAGACTTATCGTCTTCGAATCCATTTATTTGCTTAATCCAAGTACAATTAACCAGTTCATGTCCGAATGTATCTTCTTCATAATGACTGTCTTGCTGTAGGGAAATATCTAGCAACTCGCTAATATGCTGTTTTAAGCCTTGGGTCTTATCTTCAGCACTAAGCCATTGGCTTACTTTATGTTTTTCAGTTCTTGGCTCCCACTGAAAAACGGTTTTATTTAGCTTAGAAATATCAGATTCAGTAAATGTTAATGGTGAGTCAAAATGAATATACAGCAAGCTCACCTCACCTAAAGCAAGTAACTGTAGCTGAGTAATATTAATAACTTTTTCATCATCTTCATTTTTACTGGGTAGTGACAACGAAAATAGTGGCTTAGTATCACTGCCCTGACTTATCACGTACCTTCCAGACTCAATTGGTCTTAATAAATCAGCACAAGAACGCGAATAAAACCTTCTTTTATCCTTAATTTCATCAACCGTCAGATCTTCTGTCCAATGTTGCCACTTTTCATCGCTGACAATTTTTGCGAATGCTTGCTTAGAAATAAAGAGGGGGAAAAAACCCCACCCTTGCCATTTATATTCCGTCATTAATCTACCACTACTTCCTGTTTGGGTAAGGATTTACTAATCCGTGTAATCGAGTATCGCTCTGCAAGTTCTCGTAACTGTTCAATTTCCTTACTCGGTAGTGTCTTCTCTACATATTTCGCAATCGTTGGGTACTCTCTTTCATCCCTTGGCGTTAACATATATGCGTCACACATCTCCACATATTTACGCAACTTAGCAGCGTCATCTTGCAAATTCTTTTCTCTAAGAAAATAGCGAATTGTCAGCCCAGATAAACTTGAAAACTTGCCCCATGCTTTTAAACCTAATGGTTTAGCGGCTAAATCATCAGTTCCACACATTAGAATACCTTGTTGTCTTGACTCTACGTCTTTAGACAACCACTCAACATTCGCTTTAGTAATGTTGATAATAGGCAAGCCAAATTCATCAAGCGCAATCTCACCTTCACCAAATAATAGTTTTTGTTTTTTCTCTTGTTCCTGATTGAACTCACCCAGTTTTCGTACAATGTTAGGATCTTTTAATGCTGTAATCGTCGCTAAGATTTCCTTTAAATCATATTCGATACACGTCTTACCAAAAGCGACCATCGCTCTCTCTGGCTTATTCCGACCCACTAAAAATAACCTTGTTTGCAGGTATCCTGAGGAATAACCCACGATATCACCAAATGCGAGTGCTTCATCTGTAATGCCAAGGTCTCGTTTAGATTCAATTAGCGAGAGATCCATCCCTTTCAAGTTAACTAGCTGTGACTCTTCTAAAATATGGCTTGATATTATTTTTCCTGTGAATTCCTTACTTCGTAAGCTATCCAGCTCTGTATAAGGTAGTTGGTATGCCTCTCGCGGCAACAATTGTTCTGATACCGCACAATAACGAAAAGCACGCTGAACAATTCTGACAGGCACACCATGTTCAAGGGTTTCTTCACCAAGATCCGTCAGCAGTAATTTACCTTCATCCATTTCGACAAATGAACGGCCAGCCATTTCACTGATATGTTTTGTCACCAACTTCTCAGCAAGACCGGTTAAGACCACAATTGAATTAATAGAGCTAATACCTTGTTCTATTAACTTGAAGATCATCAAGTCAATATCACTGAGCTCCTCTCGGCTACGCTCTTTGACTAAAATTTTCACGTTGAGTATTGGTAATAAATTATCACGAACGTAAAACAGCGTTTCATCTGGCTTTATTTGAGAATTCAAAACCTCAGCGTAGCTTTTTGACATATTGAAATAAGGGTTAGTTGTTTTCTTTTTTTTAGCCATTTTCACTCACCAACGTTTTCTTAGCAGATCGAGTATTTGAGTTTTTACGGTTATTTGATGCGGTATTATATTTTGGTCTTTGAACCGTTTTTGCATCAGGAAGGAAGCGTGAAGCTTGCAGCAATGCGCCTTTCTTATGACACTGACTTTTTAGCAATACCATTGCTTTTTTAAACTCAACATCATGGGCATTCTGTCTGTCAGCACCTTTGGTCAGCGTCTGGGAATCACCAATCATTACCAATTGTTTCTTAGCACGTGTTTGCGCCACATTCAGACGTCTCCAGTCTGATAAAAAGCCCACTTTGCCCTGTCGATTTGAACGCGTAAAAGTGAAAATAATCAGATCGCGCTCTTGCCCTTGGAAGCTATCTACTGATGCAACTAACTCATTTAGAGGCATGGTTAACTCAGACAATTGCCCTCGTTTCTGCTCTCTTCTTATTGCTTTTTGAATCGCCTTTACGTGATTAGCGTAAGGAACAATAATCCCAATCTCGCGATTTTCAGCAAGCTCAGGCATCTCTTTTATTGAAGACTTAAGCAGCGCGATAACAAGCTCAGTTTCACAGACATTGTCTTGTACAACAGCGCGTCCATCTTCAGACGTTGCTTTTTCAGCCTTTTCTTGGAGCCAAGTAGTATCAATCCAGATCATTGGCTGAGGACAATAAGAAAGTAATGGTTGCTTCTTATCCATCCCTACACCCGCAAAATACTTACCTTCATAGAATGCTTCAGAAACAAAATCACTGATCATAGATGGACATCGGAATTGCGTGTCTAACATAATTTTGCGGTCTTCAGGGGCGCCATTCCAAAGGTGTTCAAACCAGCTAAGACGATAGAGATCTTTATAATCACCAAAATCTTTAGCTTCGACTTCTTCTAGAACTTCATCACTCACAACAGGTGGAAGTTGTTTGTGATCGCCAACAAGAATTGCCTTATTAGCACGTGATAACGGAACGATTAAATTATGAAGTTGGATTTGTCCTGATTCATCGACAATAACAACATCAAAATCGAGTTCCCTAAACAACGCCTTCGTATTGATACCAATACAGGTAGCCCCAACCACGTTTACATTTTCCATTAAAATCTTATATAAGGCTTGCTGACGTTCCGTTTTTAATTTATTGAACCATTCGGTAAGGTTGGTATGAATACTGGAAACCTTTACTAGTAGCTCATCAAGACTTTCCATCTCGAATTTAGTCACTTTTTTTCCACTGCTTCCTGGAATATTAATATCATCAACCAGTGAGGTGACTTGTTCGAAATAGCCTTCAATCTGACAATGAATACTGTCCATAAGGCTGTGAGCTTGAGTAATTTTCGATTCAGTTTCCTCAATAGTATTGCCAAGCTGAAAACGCTGATCTTTTAACTCACTCGTCTTGAGATTAACTTTATTGATCCGATAATTAATTAAACTTATTTTTTTGTTATTGAGCCAACGCGACACAGATTTAAATATTGGCCATTCTTTTTGTTGAATCTCACTAATTTGTTCACTTAGTTGCTCTAAGGTATTATTTTTTAAAACAATATCTCGCTCAATTTCAACCAAGCTATCTTTAAGTTCTAATAAGGTGTTGGTATGGTGAGTATGATCACTTTGAGCCAGTTCTGCAGCGTCTAATTGTTCAATGATCTCATCTTTACTAACAAGTAACCCTTTTATATGCGCCAATTGCTGCTCAAGTACTTTCAGCGTTTCATCTGCCGAACTGAACATCCGTTCCTGTAACTTCGCAGCTTTGTTGTCTAATGTAATATCTTCAAGGCATGAGCTGATCTTATTCTCATTACCGATACGAAGACATTCAAAATCATCCTCTTCAGCAAGGCGCTCTAAAACGTTATCAACGGCTTTATTATTTTGCGACGTAACAAGTACCCGTTTACCTTGTGCAGCAAAGTACTTCACCCATTGAAGAATAACTGTGGTTTTTCCCGTCCCAGGAGGCCCTAGAACAAGGGTATAGTCATCACTACCCGCTCCACTATCAATCGCTTTAACTTGAGAAGGCGTTGGTGGGAATTTGCTTGGAGGAACAGGTACTTTTACTGGCGTTAATGGGGAGTGATCGTATACACCTGCAGCCAAAGATAGCAGCCAAGGGTTTTTAGATGTTTCTGACTCAAGCGAATCAACCACTGCATTACGCACCTTCTTCAAGGTTGGTAATGCCGCAACATTCAATAACGCTTGCTCTGGTATTTGCGAATCTAATGCTTGTTTTTCAATACTGACATGGATAATAGGTTCATTCTCAACAGGGTTAAGATCTGCTATCTCCATTAAGATATCTGTCGGTTCACGCATCTCATTCAGCATTTCCAACAATGTTGGCTGCGTCTCAACAAGGCGAGAATAGTCAAACTCATCAAATTTCAATTCATAATGAAGTCGGTAAGTCGTCCTTTCACTTCGCGCAGTGATAGACGTTGCTTGAAAAGGCATACATTGCTGGGCGGCTATCCTTTCAAGTTCGTACTCCGAGTCAATAAAACAGCGAAGTACTTCAACCATTTCTTGCTCTTCAAAAGACAACGACTCTTGTGTTATATCATTCTGCTCTCGCTCTTCTCCTTCAACATTCCAAGGTGACTTAATAATATCCAAAAGCTCTGAAGCGTATTCTCCTGAGCTGTACCTATAGTCAGTCTTTTCTAAGCCAACACCGAACTCTCGGCCAGATAAAAGCCGTACACCACCAAACTCTAAAAGTACGCCCTTTTCAAGCATACGTTGGCGATCTTGGTTGTTTGCATAATAAATACGACCTAACCACAAGCGAGGATTATCATCACTTTTGGCAACATTCATGGTTACTTTGTACTTACCTACAAGCAAGGTAACAAATATGGAATCATTCCTTTTAAATGAGGTAACCCATCCCTTTTGAGCCGATCTTATTTGTTTAATAACCGCTTCTTGAGACTCACCATTATCGGGCCAATTTTTATCAAGATAATTTTTCTCCACTTTATAAAGTAAAGGCAAAATTGATGGGTATTTAGCGGTTTTTTCCTCTGGCCAAAAAGGAACGGTTTGATTGTGTGCCAACATAGTCATTACCTTTTGCTATTTAATTGTTTTGATACGTCTTGTAGCGCTTTCACAATGGTAAATACCTGCTTACTGCGCTTTCGTACGTCAAATTCCAAACCCTGCATTAAGGTATCTTTGAGTTTCTGAGGAATGAGTGGCGGTAATTCAAGGTTCAATTCATCCCAACCAGAACCATCAAAATTAGGTTGAAGTAGAATCGGTGAACCCGTTAATAAAAAATGAATTAACTGAGAAAATGAGAAAATATCAGAAGCATGTGTAAGCCCTGTCTGCCTTACAAATTCCTGTTCGGGCGAGCGATAATGTGCAGTTCCCTCTTCCATCTGGCGTTTTTGGTTAGATAAACCAAAATCGATAAAACTCACATCTCTGACATTGGCGTTTTTATCACAATGAATGATGATGTTTTCCGGTTTCAAATCCCTATGAGTGACATTGTAACGATGAAGTTCAACTAACTTCCATCCCACTTTTTCCGCTATTTTAATTCGCTGAGCGAACTCACGGCGATTTGTTGGTGCTGAACGGATAAATTCATTAAGAGGAATCCCCTCTATCCAGTCCATCAATAAAAAATGCTTATTTCCTTCTTGCCAATACTGATGACATTTTGCAGCAATGCCAAAAGGTAAACGGTTTAACGCAATGATTTCATTTTTAATTTCTTTTATTGCTCTCGCTTCCGCTACCTCAATTTCTTTAAGCCCGTAATACAAGCCAAGTTGAGGAAGCTTGACACGATAAAAAGCCCGTTTAGTTGCATGGCATTGATAAATTACTTTATCTCTAGGGTACTGTTGTGCATAACCACTTGTTGTCATTTCCATGTCTTTAAGACCTCTAACACTTGTTCAATGGTTGGGCGATATTTTGGTGTCACATGAAGAATTCGCTGCCAGAATTCAGCATGTTTTGGTGATACATCCAGCTGTTGACATAACTGCTTCCAAAATACAGGGCGGCGTCCTTTGGTTACCAATTCCTTGGCAGATTGTTCAAAAGGCAATTCGCCAGTTAATGAAAACAATATAATTAAGCCAAAACTGAAAATATCGGCCGCAAAAGTCAGTGATTGACCAGGCTCATTCACTTCTGGCGCTTGATATTTTTGCTCAAACGTTCGGCGTGCATTAAGCGGTAACGTTGCCACCATTTCTTGTTGGCAAAGCTCAAAGTTAATCAAAATAGGGTTACTGTCGTCACCAACACGAATATTCGATAAGTTAATCGCACGGTGAATGATCTCTGGTTCGCCAACAGACTGAATTTGTTTCATTGTCTCAGCGATAGCAATAAGAACATTCAGCCGTGCTTCTTTCGCTGGCTGCGTTTGTAACCATTGTGCCAACGTTGTCGTAGGGGCTTTTTCAACAAACACATAGAATTTATCGTCAACCAACTCCTTATCTTGATAACGTTGCACGCCTTCAACTCGACTCAACCTTTTCAGTACTAACGCTTCTCGACCTAAACTTTGAAGTTCACTTTGGCGATGAACCGCACTCAAATGGTCTAGATCAAAACACTTGGCCCATACCTGTTCATTAAATAAATGGGCGTTATATACGGTGAAATAATCAGTCGATTCAGCTTGTATCGGTGTTAATTCCAGCTCGTAGTCACCTACCGTAATAGCTCCCTGTGCAGGTTGCGTTGGCAACGTAGTCAAATCTTTTACTAACTGATTAATCTCAGAATCTGTCAGTCTTTTCTTCAACTTTTTGCCAAACCTTGCACGGCAGAACTGAAATAGCAGCTCGCTTAATTGCGTTGATTTAGCCACCATAACCTCACCTGCGTGCATAAATGGCGCAGGTGTCGATTGCCCATCAAACACACATTCAACCTCAGCATGATGCGAGGTAAAAATCACAAGACCGGCGTTTTTCAACTCAGGCGTTAAGCCTTTTAATTGAGGCAAATCGCCAAATCGCCTTAAAGATTCACGTAATTTTGTGGCTGGGTTTGATAAATAACTTCTGCCAAGATCGTTTTCCACCAGCAAGCTATTACGCTTATTCGTTCCCATATCAATGGTAATAGCGCCATGATGATCTTTTAATTCCAGCGGAATAACACCGAATGGGTACACCAATAACCCATCAAACAGCCGAGACGAGTTTTCACTTAAAATCGGCGGGCACGAGACAATGCGAAACCCTTCAAACATCGGTTGTTTGAATAGCTCTGTCGCTATTTCAGCCAGGCCTCTTCGTTCATGTAAGCGATCTTCCTGTGGCCCAACAAAAGGGTTATAAGGCCAGTGATGATTAACAAATGACTGGGCATTTGCCATTGGAAAAACAAGTGCCGACCAATCTTGATCACACACTGCTGGCAGTAATTTACGATGTAACTGACCACCACTCAGTGTTTCTGAACTCAGCGCTAATGAGCGCATAAGTGAGCTGTCTAGCCCGTCACTGGTCACTATAAATTTAGTGTGATGATCAGGGGTGAATACCGTGTGCTGAATATGTGGTGAATATTCACTGCCGACAACAGATAAAGGATGGATCTCATCCCCCACCTCTTTGATCTGCTCAACCTGTTTTTCTACTCTGTACAGCCTTATATTGCCCACTAAATGAAGTTCAAAACAGGCTTGTTGTTGCGTGATAATACCTAGCGTCGATTGAACGTTGTTTGCCTGAAACAAATCATGCAGTTCCGCAATCACTTGTTCAGCATTAAAAGGTTCATTCGTTTGATTAACTGTTAGCCAACTACTTAATAAATCCAGACCTTTGTGAACATCAGAACCCGATACCATGTCCGCAATTAACGCTTGACGTCCAGACTGGTGTATCCACGTAAAATCCCCTACGTTGTCTTTACCCGAGACATTTTTAAACTGCAATTCCATTGTCGTTTTCTAGCCATTTTTATATTTATCTTTATCCCAAAAGCTCACAGCTTTCAGGGTATTGTTTTTGGTATTCTTCGATCCGTTTTTTGGTCTCTCTGTATTCTTCCAAACCACATAAGCTGATGCTTAAATGGTCAGACTGAAGCCCCTTTTCTGGCGCAACAGCAAAGCCTTGCCCAGCCTTAATTGCTGCTTTATCAGTCAGTACATATCTATCGTGGATAAACTGATTTGGTACTCGTACATAACTGATTTTTATTGCTGTATCGAGCAAGTGTTTATATTCACGGTCAAACACCCCCGAAAGATTGCTGCACTCCATCGTAGTAACAAGCGTTACTTTCTTTATTTCACCTAACATCGCTTTTTTTAAAATGGCTTTAAATAACGCGTTGTTTGGTAGCTTAAAATAGGGATCGGCAATAATAAGCTCTCGGCCAACATGTATTAATGGCTCGACCACCGACACAATGTCTTCAATACTTTTATCAATCCAACGTGTTGGCGGCATTGCCCATATTTCCGCTCCCTCGATAATTTGCTCATAATTAATGTAAGCCGCCCCGTCTTTTTCAGAAACAACGGCATTAAAACGTCGTAACGATTGTTGTGACCCAATCCATTGCAGCCAATTCTCATAGCCCTTTTGGGTTGTTAAACAAGCGCGATCTGTAGGTAACACAATTAATGGATGCGCCTTTTCCCTCTGTAACTTATTAAGAAAATTCGTCACCGATTTTTGTTTTGTCGGCGAGATGCTAGAAGCCTTAACACTTTTGTAAGCCTCTCTGACCCATTCTTTGGTAGGCGCAATAACATAACGCCCGCTTTCAAACCCAAACGCACTTTTTAACAGACCGTAATAATGAAATTCAGACATACAGTGAGGATCGAGTGCTATCTCTTTATACATCAGAACAACTCCTCATCCCTTTCATCAAAGAAGCCGTTAGGCCAATCTGTTTCAAGATCGCCATCATCAGTTAATAATGTTCTATGCGCGATAACGCCAGACTCAGCAGTTTCGAGATAAATAATCGAGATATCTTCTTTTTTAACCGGCGTTAAATGTTTAGCCAATGTGCCCTCAGTGGTTTCACGCACACGGCGAAGTAAACGTAAAATTAAATGTTCACTGTGGGTTTCAATTAAAAACTGATTTTTCTCATCAACTTGGGTTAATAAATCTCCCAACCCAACTTGCGCTTTAGGATGGATATGTAACTCGGGTTGCTCTACGCAAATTAACCCTTTATTCGCGTAAGCGGCTGCGACAATTAAAGGAAATACCTGAGAAACACCGGCACCAATATCAGCGGCTGATACTTCAATATCATTATGGAGATCCCAAAGCGTAATATTGTTGTTACGGTAAGCCATGGTGGCAATATAAGGCGCAGGCAACGCTTCATCGCGCCCGCTGTCAATTAACTCCTGCGTTGCCTCGCTGAAACTATCGGGATCATGGATATATTCAATCTGGCCTTGTTCACATTTACGAACCAGCGCATAGCCTAAATCCAACTGATCTTTACCTGCCAACCAATGGTTTATTTTTGATAACAACGTTTGCTCAGCATGAAAAACAAGATCCCAACTGGCTTTTCCGTTGTACCAGTCTCTTTGCTTAATATTGGTGTCTGCATCAAAGGTCGAATCAGGAATATGGCGCAGTGGGCCAATGGTTAAGCTGTCTTGCAGCAACTCCTGTAAGTTATCTAAACTGGCAACAAAAATATCACTAAATATTTCTTCTATACGTTTGGTATTTAATGCATCATCCGCTTCAATACTGGTTGTTAGCACTTTGCCAAGCTGAGGAAGTACTCCCCCCATCGATTTGTACTGAAATAACGCATGTTGCTGTATTTGTTGAAGGTGTCGACTGTACATGGTTTCTGCTTCTGAGGTTGCAGACGCCAAAACAAAATCATGAAATTCACCACAAAGCCCCAAAGTACTCGCTTCATGCCCACTAGATATTGATGAATGAACACCTTGCCCCTTGTCTTGACTAGCAAAGTCAGGATGAAATACGCCACCAGCCTCTGTTGACGCGACCCACTCATCTTGCTGATCGGTAATTAACAATGGATGGAGATAATTCACGACATGGACCTGCGCGTTCGGTGAATATTCCGTATTGACCGACTCAGCAATAAACTCGTTGTCTAACCACACAGCCTGACGACATACAAACGCGGTATTCGCAGCCTGCGACCAAGCAATTTCGATTTCGACAGCAATATTATTGGCCCACTCTATCGGGCTACTCATCGATAACAGCTTACGTTGTGTGCCTAATGGATCGTTATTTTCTCTTTCTTTACAATCATCAATAAAAAACAAACTATCGTCATAGCTATGACCAGCCATGACTTCAGGTTTTTGATATTCCACCTTGATCGTAATATTTTTAGATAAATCTTTGCCATGAACGAGATGTTGAAAACCACCGACATACTTGTTATTCATCGCTTCAAGGCGCTGTGGGTTGCACTGGCCTTTTTCGACTATCTGTTGCAGGTAGAATAGCGCCATCAGTACCGTACTTTTCCCCACACTATTAGGGCCAAAAAGCAAAGTAACAGGGGCAAACTCAATGGTTTGAGTTTGTTTAAAAGAGCGGAAATTGGTTAGTGATAACTTTGTAATCTTCATCATTCATTATTTTTCGTTATTGATTATTCGATTTTTGCCTATATAAAAACAGTCACTTAGGTAAAAAGCTAACACCTGCTTAGATATAATCACAGTTTGAACATCACAATTTATAAATAATTTTAATTTTAAAGTTTCGCAATGTTATGCAAAGCAAACATTTGAAATTAATTGCAAAAAATAACTTGTCACTTCCAGCCTTTGTTCTAAAAATTTCACTGCCTAGCAGCAACACTTCAATCGTCACCAGAGCCAGCCTATATAAAGCACCTATCCTCTGTTGTTCTTAGATACTTCCAATAAACACGCCAAGTTATAATTCATTGTTTTTATTGAAAATAGACAAAATCACCCAGCATAAAAAGTAAAATAATTTACTAATGGTAAATATTTTTACAGACATAACAGCGGAGAAAAGTATGGGGATAGAACTCGACTAGAGTACGTATTTTCAAAGCAATAATAGAGAAATGCGCGATTGATGAGATAGAGACAGATGCAAATATGCCTTGAGATATATCCCAAACTCTGGGCTCTAGGGTTATAGAGAAAAATGAGAATTGAGGGTTTACGATTGAGAAATTATTAGCGCAGCTTAATTGACACAGTAAACGTTAAATAAAAAGAGACACCCGAAGGTGCCTCTAAATTTATAGTTGGCCCGAGAAGGCTTTTTGGGAAAGAGAACCGAAAAAATCATCCGCTTTCGCATCTGAGATTTCAAGAGAAGTTAATGATCTCATCACTTTCCAATAAATCTCTTTGAATTTCATTTGCTTTTCAATCGATGGAAATATAGACATCGTCTGTTCAAATTTAGCTTTAGATATATTCAACATCGAACCACTTGAACCTGTTGCTTGGGAAGTCAACCGTTCTTTAAACCTTGGCTGTTGTATTAACATATGCAGAAATTCAGGTATCAAATCTTCATTTGTTTCGACTTTCCATAGTTTATCAGGCAGAAAAACATTATCGTAATCTCTTGTCACTATGCAAGTCGCCGCAACAAGTTCACGAGTGTTAGCACGACTAAATAATAAGTCACCCTTCCTAGGAAAAAGTAAACTCTTTCCCTCTGGGACAATTTCCCTCGATACGAACTTATTTTCGTACTCTTTGAAGTATCCGCTAGTAACGGCACTAACTTTCAGCACTCCAAGTTCGTTCGACGCACATGGAAAACTTTCACCTTTAGCACTCCAACCTGACTGAACTTTATAAAGACCAGTAATTAGTTTTCTTTCTTCCCATCCCTTCGGATTCGTTACCGGATCACCAAACATATCCAAAAACACGCTGCGTAAAAACTCATCGGCAAGTTCAATCGCTTGTTTACGCTTTTGGCGAATCGCATCCGCTTTATCCAAAATAGCCGCGATGCGTTTTTGTTCTTCTAATGGTGGTAGTGGGATTTCTTGTCTCGATATCGTTTGATGACCTAAATGCTTTTGAATCCCACCTTTCATTTGTTGCTGCAATACACTTTGAAATGCTTCCGAAGAAAGTAATAAGTAAAGATAATCTCTATCCACTACCCCTCTATCAAAGGTAATTTTGAACAAATTATTACTTAAGATGCCTTCTTTACCCTTAAAGACACGGCCAGGACTCCCAGTGTTAGCCATAACCAGATCATCAGTAGTAACCTTTTTCTTTTCGAAAGCATCGTCCACAAAGCTAAGCTTTTTATCACTAATAAAATCAGCAATATAAAGATACCTAAATCCTCCTTCATATAGCTCGCTTTGAGTGTTGGCTTTCGTAATCTGTACACCTTGGGTTGTTTCGCAGATATCACCTAGCTTAACCAACGGCCAACTCATAGCATCGACTCCAACTCATTAAGATCAGCCAGAATCTCGTTTTCTAACGCTTTCAATTTGCCAAGGATCACTTTAGGTTCTTCATAACTTTCTTGCTCGTAGACTACTTCTTTATAGCGGTTGATAGACAAGTCGTATTTGTTCGACTTAATGTCATCTTTTGCCACTAAGAAGGCTTTTTGAGTTTTGTCCGCCCATTGTTCGGTAGACTCACCTGCCATCACTGCCGCTTGGTAAGCTTTGTATTGCTTAACCAGATCAGGCAGGTCATTATCTTTAATTGGGGTGCGCTTATCATCGAGCGATTTACCATCGGCTTGTACATCGTAGAACCACACATTATTGGTGCTACCGCCTTTGGTAAAAATAAGAATCGCGGTAGAAACGCCTGCGTATGGTTTAAACACCCCACTTGGTAATGAAATCACCGCTTCTAACTGGTTGTCTTCTATTAGGTGTTTCCGCAGGGTTTGGTGCGCTTTTGAACTACCGAATAACACACCATCAGGTACGATGGTGGCGGTGCGGCCACCTACTTTCAACATGCGTTGAATAAGTGCCACAAACAGTAATTCAGTCTTTTTGGTTTTCACCACTTTTAGAATTGCGGGATCAACGTCTTCTTCATCTAAGCTGCCTTTAAATGGCGGGTTCGCTAAGATGATATCGAAACCGTTTTTCGCTTCATCAGGAAAGCGCTCAATAAAGCTTTGGCTCAATGTGTCTTGATAGTGAATATCAGGCTGTTTCACCCCGTGCATTACCAAGTTCATTGCTGCTACACGTAACATGGTTGAGTCAAAATCAAAACCGTGGAACATGTCGTAATCGATATGTGTGCGCTTTTCGAGCAAGTCACCTGCGTATAAATAATTGAATACTGGGTTACCATGCACGTCTAATACTGGCTTACCTTCTTTATCAAACGCTTGTTCTTTTTCGGTGCCTTCTGGTGAAGAGTACTTTTCCAGTAAGTATTCATAAGTCGATGATAAGAAACCGCCCGTACCACAAGCCGGATCACAAATGCGGTGAGTTTCTTCCACGTCTAACATTTCGATCATCGCACGAATAATATGGCGCGGTGTACGGAACTGACCATTAATGCCTGCGGTAGTCAATTTAGACAATAAGTACTCGTATAAATCGCCTTTTACATCTTTGTTTTCTAGTGGCAGTTCACTGACTAACTCCACCGCTTTGACTAATAGTGATGGCTTTTGGATCATCAATTGCGCATCTTTCATAAAATCCGCAAACAGGGTGTCATCAGATGTGAGATCTTTGAAGTTCGGGAATACTTCATCTTTTACGAGTGGGTATAACTTTTCTGCGCCAAGGTGACGGAAGTTTTCCCAGCGAATGTGTTGTTTATCGTCAGCAAAGCGGCGGTTAAAAGGCTTACCTGTACGAGCACTGCGTTTTTCATCATTACGCTCATTCATGTCTAACATACGGGCGTACATTAAATAGGTAATTTGCTCAACAACGGTTAATGGGTTGGTAATACCGCCAGTCCAAAACTCTTCCCATAACTTGTCAATTTGGCTTTTTAATGCGCCTGATGTGATCATTTTTATTCTCTTTGTTTATTGCGCCAGCCCTTCAACAGTGAGGCCAGTGCGTTATGTATTGTTGTTATGCGCGTTAACGCTTTCTCGTGTAAAAAGAGTTTCGCGCTAAAGCGGCTGTTATCAAGCCGCTTATAATTATGCGTGGTAGTTTACTCGCTTGATTCTTGATACCAAATGCTAATTTACGACTTTCTCAACACTTGTTTGTTTATCCCCCAAATGGACACTAAAGCGACGTACAAATTGTTCAACCACGTCGGCTTGTGCCGGGTTTGGGAACACGCCATCTAGCCCTGCATCATCAATTTGATTAAACGGCGCATCGTAGAGCTGTTCAATATCAACACTACCGTAGCGGCAAAGGTGATTTTTGAGCATGCCGATAAAACGCTGCTGTCTTGCGTTTAAATGGGTATGCACGTTTTGCACAAAAGCCGTGAACTCATTTTCTATTTGCTTAGCATCCATACCGACAATCGTGCGCAGGATTTGATCTAGCCCTGAGGTTGATTCTGGGAAGAACTCTTTAAGGGTTCGCAAGTCAACATTGGGGTTTTGGGTCAGTACCAAGGCGCTTAATGTCGCTAAGTCGGCTTCTGTTACCGCTTGCCCACCACGGATTTTTTGCAATACGTCGTTAGTATCAAACAGTGGCGTTAAGGTCTTTTCTACCTCTTGGCGGTAGATTTCATAATCAACCGTGATGATGTCTGTTTTGATCTCTTCTGTTTGATAAAGGCTTTCATCTTCACGCACATCAATTACAGGAATATGAGTTGATGCAGGTGCTACCCCTTTATCACGTAAGTGAATCACACTGCGCAAGTTATGACGACAGGCCTCAACGGCAAAGTAATCGGCATCACTCAAGTAGTTCTGTTGTTGTATCTGTTTGATGGTGGTTGCTTTGCTTCGCACTTCATTTAGGTGCATAGACAAGCTAGTCACCTTATCTAAAATAGGTTGCGCTTCAATATCAACCTTACTTGGCTGTTGTAATTTCGTCAGTTGCAGCTGAAGAAATTGCAGATCTAAACGAAGGGCTTCGCTTTCGCCTGTGGTTTTCTTCCATTGCATCAACGGCGCCATTTCATCAAACAACAACGTTTTGGTATCTGGCGCCATTTGCATTAAGCGTTTTTCTTCGCTCAATTGGGCTTTCAGCTTCCACTTTTCACGCACAGCAATGGTTTTATCGTTGAGCGAATCGATATCCGCTTTGATCTGGTGAACAGCATCAGCAAAAATCTCCATTTCTGCTTTCTTTAGTGCTTCAACAGCCAAGTTGAGTTTGGCTTCAAACACTTTTTGCGGCAGAGATTTAGTTTGCGAACCTTCATCTTCTTCTGGGTTCATTTTGAAGTATTCAAAGTTGTCCCAATGGTCAAAAATTAAGAAGTGCTTTTTATCTAAACCAGGACCGTAGAGATTTGCACACAAGCGAGTACCACGACCCACCATTTGCCAAAATTTCACTTTCGATTTAATCGGTTTCGCAAACACCAAGTTGACACATTCAGGGACATCAATACCGGTATCTAGCATATCGACCGATACCGCGATGGTAATGTCATCATCGTTCCCTTCTGCGCTTTTGAAGTTGTCGATTAACTCTTCAGCCCGTTCGTATTTAGAGTGGATAACGCGGCAGAAATTACCGCCCAAATCTGGGTACATTTCACTGAAAAGTTCAGCCAAAAGCTCTGCATGGGCAATGCTGCGGGCAAAGATGATCGATTTACCCGGCAGTTGGTTATCTTTATCTTTTAAGCCTTTTTCCATTAAGTTACGAATAATGGCTCGGTTGGTGTCTTTATTGAATATCGCTTTATCAATTTGCTTAGAATCGAAATCTAAGGTATTAGGATCAATGCCCTGATCTTCTAACTCTGCAATTTGCTCATCCGTCAGTTCGCTTGCTTTGATCCCTTCACGTAAAAATTGCGTGGTATGGGTAACCACCTTAAACGGGACAAGGTTCTTCTCTTCAATCGCTTGCTCTAACGGGTAGTTTGCTGTGGGCAGTTTATAGTCACAGCCAAACAGTTGGCTGGTAGATCGTGAGATCATCTCAACCGGCGTTGCTGTTAGCCCCACCTGTAGCGCATCGAAGTATTTAAATAGCTCGCCATATTTGTTGTAGATAGAGCGATGAGATTCATCGGCAATGATCAAATTAAAGTGACCGACATCGAACTCTTCGTAGTTTTGAATCATGCCCGGGTAAGTCGCTATTACGATACGCGCATTGGAAGCCGCATCTTTTTTACTTTTCCCTTTGATGAAAAGCGGCTCTTTGGTGTGTTCATTAAACGCATGACCTGCCTGTTTACGTAACTCTTTTCGGTCACATAAAAACAGAACACGCTTCGCCCATCCCGCATCAAGCAGACGTTTTGCTAATGCAATAGATACACGGGTTTTACCTGTCCCTGTTGCTTGTACCACCAACGCTTTGCGGTGTTTGTCTGAAAAGCGTTCACAGACACGACTGATGCTTTCCATTTGATACATACGCCCTGCTACCTTGGTGTCGATAGGCGTTGTATTAAGATCTTGTTTAAGAGTTCGTTGTTGGATCAGGTATTGAAGGCTGTCTTTGGCGTAGTAACCGAAGATAGCGCGTGGTGCATAACCTTGAGCATCATCCCAAATATAAATTTCATAGCCGTTGGTGTAGAAAATCACAGGACGTTGGCTATAACGTTTTTCTAGCGCATCAGCATACAATTTTGCTTGTTCGCGCCCGGCTTTGGCATCTCTCTGTGTACGCTTGGCTTCAATGACCGCTAACGGTTTACCATTGTCGTCCCAAAGTACGTAGTCACAATAACCAATGCCTGTTTGCGTTGGCTGCCCATCAACTTCAACTTCTTTGGATACTTGCTCTGTACTCTCTTCATCAAGTGCAACATCCCAGCCACAGCTACGCAGATCTGCATCAATGATTCGCTTGCGGGTCTCTTGTTCATTAAAATCAAAGCTGCTCTTCATTGCTAGCGTATTGCTACGAAGTTTATCTGCTTTGGCTTGATCCACTTGTGCTTTAAGCTGTGCCGCTTCTTTCTGAGCCTGTAATTGAGCAAGCTTAGTTTCTTCCAGCTCTTTCAATGCCTGTTTTAAGATCTCATCATGCTGTTTAAGCTTTTGTTGTAATTGCTTATTCTTGCGCTTAAATTCGCCTTTGGATTCATCTTCTCTTTGGCTATTTTCAGGTGTGGTAAACGATGGGCAATCTTCTAGTTTACCCTCGCCATATGCCATAAATAGCCAGCAGCCAATGAAATAAGATTCTTTTAGCAACCAAATGGCATCGTGTTGGCTAACTTCGCCTTCATGAGCGGCTTTGTTTCCGCCTCGACGAACAGCGTGAAACTTATCAACAATGGTTTTATCAACGATAGATGTGAATGAACCGCTCACCAACTTATCATGCATAGAGGCGTTAGGTGCCACAGGAAGGTGAAGCTCTCGGTACAAGTAGCCTACAATTTTTTCGACGTAGCAGCGCAGCTTAACCAGTGCACTTTGCGGATCACTCACGGCATAGGTTTCAGCAAATGCGCCAAGCTCTGCCAACTCTGGCCACTGGTTACGTAAATGTTCGAAATTCATGGACGTTTTCACCTTAGTTGCTCTCCTTTGATACCTATGCCTATCGCAACGTTTATGCCATTCGCTTTTCTTTGTTTCATCAAGCATCTAAATCGTACGTTTTGAGCCAATTATTCAATGTTTGATGATTTTTTAAACCTAATGATTTAGCAGCCTTAGATTTGTTTCCACTGGCAAAATCCATGGCAGAGATAATCGCATCTTTTTTAATATTATCAATATATTGCTGCAAATCGCCCGGAATAAGGAACTTATCTTCAGCGGACGGTGTATTATCTAAGCTTAATGTGGCTTTTTCGATATCCGCTCGGCTTAGCTCTTTATTTTCAGACCACAGCGTAGCACGGTTTAACGTATTCCAAAGCTCACGAATATTACCCGGCCAGTGATGTGAAACGGTAAAATTTATTGCAGCATCGGAAATGTTTTTACTTTCAAACAGCGGATGCTTTTCCATCTGTTGATTGATGTCTGCCATGAACGTGGTAATGATGTCGGGAATATCTTCAGCGCGCTGCCTTAATGGCGGTAATGTGATAACGCCAACAGCGAGGCGATAAAATAAATCTTCACGAAACGTTTCATCAGACACCATACGAAATAAATCACGATGCGTCGCTGCGATTATCCGTACATCGATGGTGCGGGTAACGGTATCACCCACACGCGTGATCTCTTGTTGTTGTAACGCTCGTAATAGTTTGACTTGCACCACTAAAGGAAGCTCACCGACTTCATCTAAAAACAGTGTGCCGCCGTTTGCTTGCTCAAACAGTCCTTCATGATCACGCTCAGCTCCCGTGAAGGCTCCCTTTCTGTGACCAAATAAAATTGAATCGACGAGGTTTTCAGGTAGCGCACCGCAGTTGACGGCTTTAAATGGCTTTTGCTGTCGGAGGCTGGCTTGATGAATAGACTTTGCAAGTACCTCTTTACCCGTTCCGCTTTCACCTAATAATAATGCTGGTAGATCCGAATACGCTAAACGTTGCGCTTTTTTGACGGTTTCTTGCATTACTGCGGAGTTGGCGGTTATTGAGCTAAAAGCACCTTCATTTTTGGGGTGTTTAGAGACCAGTTGTGAAATCGCAGTAGATGAAGATTTCGCATACTCAGAGGCAAAATCTACCGGGATATCGACATTATTGATTTCCCCTTGTGGCGATGTTTGAACGAACTGACATTTAGCATTACCCTTGCCCAGCAGCACTGATACAACAGTCATGGCTGGGGTACCTGATGTCAGATTGATATACACCTGAGTCGCATCTGAGGAAACGTCACTCAATTGCTTTTGCATGACTTTCGTTATTGATAAATAATCAATCGGTGAAGTTAATCTGACACGTTTTATCTCTACTGATGTTTTAGAACGCCCAGCACATGCTAACTTTCTTTTTAACCAGTCCTTGTAGTCAAACCATTCGTCATCCCATGTACTCGCAAGAATAACGACACTATCAAGCATCGGCCCTCTAAGAGCGAGGGTTGCAATGGAAGCTGGTTTATCTAGCTTCATTTGATCTAAATCTGTTCTACCAAGCCAGCTAAGCAGAGTTGCCATTTTAACGTCCGTGATTTTAGTTTTGTTTATTTTAATCAATCTGATGCGGTAAAGGTGTGAGGTAATCTACAGTGTCTTAACCGAGCAGTTGCATAATACATAATATGTCAATGAAACTAATATTGTTTTTATTGCTCGGGTTCTTTGTCGGGGAATGATTATTTCACCTGACCATTACATCTTTGGTTTTTATCTAACATGAATGCTGATGTAACCCCTTATTTTATAAGTACGTGACAACAAAACGTTTATCTATTAGGATTTGAGAGTTAGTCGGGGGGCATTACGCTGAGATCACAATTTAAGTGGGACCCGTTGAACCTGAACCAGTTAACACTGGCGGAGGGAACTAAATAAACAATATCCGTATTGTTTAGCCAAGTTATCACTGGATCTCATCACTTCACATCAACCGATCCTTTCAGACTTGGCACCGGTTCCTAACGCGTAATTAGGAATCTGTTATGTCATCACACACCAATAATACATCCCATGTTACAACGCCTATCGTTTTAACTATTGCTGGCTCTGACAGTAGTGGTGGCGCGGGTATTCAAGCCGATATCAAAGCTATTTCAGCAACTGGTGGCTATGCTTGTTCGGTGATCACTGCAATTACGGCGCAAAACACCCAAGGTGTTAGTGGTATTCTTCCTATTCCTCTTGTGATGATAGAACAACAGTTAGATGCTGTTTTTACCGATCTCAACATTCAGGCCGTTAAAATAGGCATGCTTGCCGATAGTGACATCATCACGCTGGTTGCGAACAAAATAAAAGAGTACAAGCCACGCTATCTTGTGATTGATCCCGTTATGGTTGCCACCAGTGGTGACTTATTATTACAACAGTCAGCCATTAGTACATTAAAGCAAAAACTACTTCCATTAGCTGATCTCATCACGCCTAATTTAACTGAAGCCGCTGCGCTGACAAACAGCGAGATCCCACACAATCATACGGATATGTTGGGATTAGTCAGCAAACTGCGTGACATACAAACAAAAGCCATACTGCTTAAAGGTGGGCACCTAGAAAGTGATTCAGAAAGTAATGATTTATTAATATTAAGTGACGATATTATCGAGCTAAAAACAAAACGTATTGATACCCACAATACCCATGGTACTGGCTGTACCCTCTCTTCAGCTATTGCTTCTTACCTTGCTCAAGGTTATTCGATCGAACAAGCAACACAACGTGGCAAAGAATATATTACCTCTGCCATTTCAGCGGCTGATCAGCTCAATATCGGTAGTGGTCATGGTCCTGTTAATCATTTTTTTACACAGGATCAAAATAGCTAACAAGACATGAAACATCACGCAACATGATATAAAAAAGCGGTGATTTAACTCACCGCTTTGATTTATATAGTAAATATTATGTGATTACAGTTTTGTCCAAGCATCTTGCCAATAAGCACTGCTTGCTGGGGCATAAGAAGCACTTGAGCACCAACCTGAATTAGGCCACGGTTTACATTGGTATAACTGCTCATCGCTAGCACGAACAATATCCCCTTGTTGGTAAACTGTGCCCGCTTGATACGTTGGATATTCTCCCGGCGCAGGTGGCGTCACTTCTGGTTTGACTGAGGTACAACCTTCGGTTGCAATTTGTTTCCAAACACCCCACTCACCCGTTGTTCCCGGCTCTTCACCTTTTGTCCACCAACCTGCTAGCCATACCACACCGTTGTGGCTGACTTCATCTCCTGCAACATAAATACTTTGTGCACTCCATGTGTTTTCGCACACTGCGCTACCTTCAACCGTCACAACACGTTGCGCTTCTGTGGTTTGTTGTGCGCTGTCAGTAATACGGTAATTCAAAGTGTAGTTACCAGCTAGGCTCGTATTGACTTCACCTTTGATAATAATATTGGCCGTTATGTCGCCATCTTCTGCATCTTTTGCGGTAATACCTGTTTTTGCATCAAAGGTATCACCGAGTTGAATAGTCGTATCGCTAATCCCTTCTAACACAGGTTTTGCACTAAACACTTCAACTTTACGCGCAACAACAGATTCACTTAAAGCACTGTCATAAGCTTTGTAAGTTAGCGTGTAATGACCCACTTTATTGGTATCAACAGTACCTTCAACCACGATAGAGGCAGTGACATCACCATCGTAATCATCTGTCGCTGTTACTCCTGCAAGTGGCGCAAATAAATCACCATGTGCAACAACAATATCGTCAACACCTGTGATAACGGGTGCTTTTCCTGCCTCCGTTGTCACAATACTTGCTTTTAACGACGCTTTTGCCGGCACTATATCCATTGTATTTAATACTTCACCACCACAGCTAACTTCTGCGCGGTATGGTTTCAGTGCACTTTCAATATTGATGTGAAAACGGTTCATGTGACCATCTTGCAAACGACGGTTATACAGGTTAAACGTTTTGGTGCCACCGTTTTGCGTCAACACATCCAACTGACATGTTGAAGCCGTGAAGTTATCAAGGTAAACATTACCGTATGCACCATGCAGAGCTGGGTAGATGTAGCTTGGTAGTGTTTTCTGTGGATCGTAATACCCTACCAAGGTTGTTACCTGTACGCCTTGCTTGTATGGGATAAGATCAATATTACCGCCCAGTGTTGAGTTTTCTTCTAATACCCACTGTCCATTGGCGTAAGTGAACGCATATTTTTTGTCACGCTCTAATGTAAAACTTTGATCATTATAATGAATATTGGTATTCCATAGCGATGTCACTTGAACAAGTGCTGTTTTACCTTCAAACGCTATATCGCTTGGCAGGTGAACATTACCAATCCATGCGTGGTTTTTCACTAAGACATAAACAAGATCATTTTTTTCAAATAGCTCATAAAACTTGTGACTTTCTGGACCAAATTCATCAGGCCCTAAGCTTTCATTCGGACTAACAACAACAGAGATCGCTAAATCATCAACCACTGAATGCGTCCATGGCTTCATCACTTGTTCTACATGATCCCACTTGCTATAACCTGTTGGGGACTCTGGATCAAAATTCGCTTTATTTTCTACGAAATCTTGAAACACACTCAGCTCATACGGTGCATGTAATGTGTATGCATTGTATTTAGGGTAAAGCGGTTGACCGCCAGACATGGTACCAAAACCAAAACTGTGTCCTTCAAAAGGTGCAACACATTCCCCTTCGTAGCATGACTCTTGATTCGTCACCCCTTTAGTGAAATTAGGAATAAAGATATTTTTATAAACATCCCACCCCCATGTAGAGTTCACTTCAGTAGAACTTTTGTGAATTGCTCCCGTAAAGCCACCAGGATAATGTGCACCGACTCCTAATTCGTGACCTACTTCATGACTAAATTCGTTACCCGTTGAACTCACGACAGAAGCTACACCTGCGTAAGAGCCCAACATACCGTGTGCAATTAAACCATCAGTATAATTACCAATTGAGTTATTCACAGTCACTTGCGTTGCATGGTATGGCGCTTCAATGTTCCACTGACTTGCAGGACGTACTTTTGATGAATTCACACCATAGTTAGCACTGTTAATACCTGAAGAGATCAGTTCACGTGCAATACGGTAATGTGAATCACTGCCGTAACCGTCTGCATCACTAGGATCAACACCTTGAAGTAAGCGACCATCAGGCAAAATGATCTCTTTAAGATGTACTGATTCATAAGGGTTAACAATCAATTTACTGATCTGAAGACTTTGGAAATACTGACGGTGTAATTCTGGATCATCGATAAAGATAAATTGATCTCTTGGCTCTGTTAATAAACCAATATCGATTGCATTTAAGATCATACTGGTATTAGCACCGATCTTAATATCTGAAACCGTCCCTTCTTTCTTATTTCCACTGGTGAAAGTTAAGCGTAAACCCAGTTTAACGGCTTCTGCTGGAAGTACGGCAGAGTAAGCTTTATCGCTATATGAAATTCGGCTGATTGCCATATCCGACTCACCATACCAAACACCATCAATATTCTGATAGGTAAATTGGTTACCACGGCTGATCGTATCTCTGCCTTGTGTATATTCAATTTGAGAGTTGTAGCCAGCATCTGAAATAAATGTGATCTTCTTATTATTAAAGCTTTTATCATCAGGCAAAATAAAATGCCCCGCCCAATGACCATCTCCAGTTTTAACTAAAACTGTATCGTGCTGATCAAGTAGTGCTTTAAAATGTGTTGTACCCGCTTCGCCAGAGATGTCATGAAGATCGCTATTGCTAGTAATAGTTAGAGAGAACTGCGATGGCTTCGTTATCTCAACATACTTGTCAAGCTTACCCGCCACTTGTGGCAACTGTTGTGGTTGACGCATCACCGTGTGATAAACCACGTCGTTTTGTTTATTTTTAGCAGTAACAGTGACAACTTCGTCTTGCTCTAACATATCTGCGTGAGGTTCAAACAGCACCAATGTACGACGAAGAGAAACAAGATGTGGTTGGCGATCATTTTCAATCTTATTGCTCGTTTGCATGATCACGCTTTGAGCAACACTAACACTACCTTGCAGTGTGCCTTGAGTGTCTGATGGCAACGCTTTTTTATTAAAATAAAGTGTTTCTGGTACTGTGGATCCGATTGTTTCTGCTTGTCCATATTGCGCCATAAGCAATACTGGCAATAGGCTGACTAAATACTTCTTTTTCATTATTTTCGCACAATGTTAATAATATGTATTTGGCGAAATATAAACAATAACAATACAATTTAGAATTAATTTATCTATTTGATTTGTAATAATTTATTATTAGATAAACCGTCAAAAACACCACTTGATAAACACTGTTTTCTTGACGCTTTCGATTACGGATGAACAACAATTTCACGTTTATCACATACTCCATTAATACAAGCAGTGATACGCACCTTACCCGAGTAATCCACTAATTTAATTTCATTACCAGTAAATGGTTGGTTATTTACATACCAATCAACCTTTACGTTTTCATCTAGCGTTTGTAGCGGTAATACGTCTAATTGATCTTTATAGTAATGCTGCCCTGTCACTATTTGCTTGATATACGGCGCAACATTTCCGTTATCCTTATGTGAATCATCTTTCCCTTTAGGCGTTGAAATCCCCCCTCGTTGCCGTTGCCAGTTTGCTAGAAGTTTCGGCCACGTTGTTTGAGCCGTATCCAAACTTGGACGTAAAAAACGCCCATCAGTTTCCAACGTGGGTGGCGTAATTCCTCTTACGGTATAGGCTTTTCTTTGCGAAACACATTGTGCACGAGGCGTAATTTGCTTATCACGCCCACTCGGCCAACAAATGGTCTTTGTCACAACGTCTTTAGGTTTTATTCGTTGGTGTTGATCGCGGGGTAACTGATCAAAGGCATCAAACATAATAGGTGCGGCTTGTGTCGCGCCTAAATAACCCACAACAGGGCTAGAGTCTGGACGACCTATCCACACGCCAACTGTAAAATCTGGACTAACGCCTATCGACCAAAAATCACGATAACCATAGCTAGTTCCTGTTTTCCAAGCAATTTGACGTCTTATCGATGGTACGACTCTATCTGGCGCGCTTATTTCACTCAGTGTTTTAAAAATAATCCAACTTGAAGCCGGTGAAAGGAGCGGTTTACTCACAACGGATTTGGCATTTTGTAGCAGTTGTAAAGGCTGATATTGCCCATTCGTTGCCAGTGTTCGGTACATAGCTGCCAGTGTAATTAAATTGGTTCCTGTCCCGCCTAATCCCACCGCTAAATTTGATTTTTTATGCTGTAATTGAATCCCAGCTTGTTGCAGTTTTTGATCAAAAACCTCTGGTGTTTCTTTATTAAAAACTTGTATTAAAGGAATGTTCAGTGACTGCTTTAATGCTTCACTCATACTCACTGCGCCTTGAAATTTGCCATTTAAGTTTTGTGGCTTATAGCCTGAAAACGATGACGGAATATCACTGAGTAAACTTTGAGAATGAATGATCCCAAGATCAAGAGCCGTACCATAAATGAATGGTTTTAACGTTGAACCTGGTGATCGAACCGCTTGCACCATATCAACATAAGAAAATCGGCTAACATCATTAAAATCCGCCGAGCCTTGATAGGCAATAACACTGGCAGACGCATTATCAACCACAACGATAGCCGCAGAGTTTTTAGCTGGTAAGCGTTGAGAAACCGTCGTTAGCAGTCGCTGAATTCGCTTTTGAATATCCGCTCGAATAGTGGTTTGAATCACCGCTTGGTGCGGATAACCTTGCTGTAGCATACGGCTCAATAATGGCGCTTGCAGTGGTTGAAAATAAGGGGCAACAACGACAGGTTCCTGTTGCAAAAAGTTCGCACTGTATTGATCGAGCTTGTTATAACGCACTAATCGTTCAAGCACTTTATTACGCATCGCTTTTGCACGTTCAGGGAAACGGTCTGGGCGATATAACGATGGTTTTTGCGGTAATACCACCAGTAATGCCGCTTCTGACTTTGTGAGCAATTGCGCAGACTTTCCAAAGTAACGTTGCGCCGCAGCCTCAACCCCTTCGATATTGCCGCCAAACGGGGCAAGATTTAAATATAAGGTTAAGATCTGCTCTTTACTAAAAAACCACTCTAATTGAAGCGCTCGAAATAACTGGGTTAGTTTGCCTGATAACGAACGTGAATGCGGTGAGATTAAACGGGCAACTTGCATGGTTAATGTTGAGCCACCAGAGACCACATGCCCATTAACCCCCCATTGCCATGCAGCCCGAAAGATCGAAAAAGGGTTAAACCCGGGATGGAAATAGAACCATCGATCTTCATAGGTTAATAACGCTTGTCGATAAAAAGGATCAACTTGATCCGGTGATGTTAGTTGCGTTCGACGCACCCCTTGCATATCTGCAAATGCTCGCAGTACCTCTCCCTCTTGGCTTTTAATAACAACCGCAGAGCCATTCGGATAAAGTGGCGGTAATGGAAATACGTAATTCAGCACCACACCACAAGTAGCTAATAATACAATGGTTATACAACAAGCCCGCATCCACGTTTTATAACGTGATGCAGGCTGTTGCGCAAAATAATTACTTTTCAATGGTTACCATGTCTTGCTTAGGCCAGTACACAGCATGTTGTGATGGCTGGTACATCGACTCCATGTAAATTGGCGGAATAGTAAAGGTTCCCGGTACTTCAGCACGAAGTAAATACGCAAATGAATAGGTTTTATCCTTATCAAATGACTGAGAAATCACATAACGATCATTACGATGTTCACTATGCTCTGGTGAACTTAATGTCACATCGTTTGGCGCTAATGCTGCTACATCAAGCCCTTGATTAAGTGCAGGGTTTTCTAACACAAAACCTGCTGGGATCATCTTAGACAGTAACCCTTCATTGACTCGCTGGTTGAGATTAACATTCAATACAACCAATAACCGCTGACCAACTTTTACTGTATTTCCAGTAAATGGCTTGCCGTCTAATTGATAAACAGAGCGTGAAAGCGTATTCACTTTCAATGTATTCAACGGATTATCACTATTTGATACCGCTTTATTGCGTTGCTGGTACCCCTCACCCTGTAACTTAACGTACAGCGGCTTGGTATTATGGTTGGTAATTGTTAATCCTTCCGTTAATGGTACTGAAAATGGACCGGTATGTTGCTGATCATGACCATTAATTGTCACATCAAACGGCTGATCTTTATTCAATCTTTGGGTCAATATCGCAGCTTGTAACAATGCACCACGCTCTTGGGTGCTCAACCACAATTTATCGCCCGACTCTGCAACAAGTTGTTCTAATAACTGCTTTTGAATTTCCGCCGCTTTTTGAGCCAAAATACTATTCGATTTTAGTTGCTGCAAAATCAATACAGACAAGGCGCTATCACGCAGGTTAGATCCATAATCTTGAAAATAGCTGCTGTAACGTTTAACCGTATGGTAATTATTTAACAGTGCTAATGCCTTATCACTATCGCCCACATTGGCATAACTTGCCGCAAGCTGTAATTCACTTAGTCCAGATGGGAAGAGTTTAAGACCTAAATTATCAATATCGCTCCACTGGAGCAGTCCTTGTTGAGACAACACATATGCCGCATAGGTTAATGCACTATCCGCATTTTGTTGGTTATACGCCCATTGCTTCATGCGTGTTGGGTTCTTCACATATTCGAGGATCTCGTCTTGCGCTCGTTTCAGCATGGCTTTCGGTACTATATTTGGAAATTTTTTATCAGCACGTAGCAAAAAGTCAGTCACATAAACAGTTAACCAAGGCTGATCGTTAACACGACTGCTATAGCCATCACTTGGCCACAACGAAAAACCACCTTGTGATGTTTGCATAGGTTTCAAATTCATTATCGCTTGATAAATCATATCCCTATCAGATGGCATCGCTTCAGCATTAGGTGCTTTTCCTTGCGCTTTCAATCGCTGCTCAAAAGCGGCTTTTTTAAAGCGAGTTAATTCTGGTAAATCATATAAATACGGTAATGCTTTACTGGTTGTTTGCTCTGCACAACCATACGGATATTGATAAAGATCTCTTGCTTGCTCTATCACGCTTAGCATCGGTGTTTGGCTGATATAGGCAAAGCCTAATTGATCTGGAATCGTATCAAGCCCTTGCCACAACGAAGATGTCACTGTCAGCCTTTGTTGCGGCTCTAACAGATCCGAATGCATCTTATAAACCCACGGCATTACTGACTTGATCGGCGTTGTCCATGAACGATCAATATGGATCTGATTGTTGCTGTTTTGTGACAGCGAGTGTGCTTGCAGTTTGAACTCTGTACGGTTAACAACTATTGGTGAGTTAACCGTAAACGGGACGTTGTAACTTACATGCTCGCCATCTTGTAATGTCACCTTGGCAGGCAGAAGTGCAATCGCTAAGTTCACGCCTTTGTTGGCGCTCAATGCCAGTGATAACGTCTGCGCTGTTCCACTAATATTGTGAATATCTACCGTGACACTCGATTTATCTCCTGCAACGAGAAAACGAGGAATACTCAATTCAGCGACAACGGGGGCTGCAATTTTATTGCTTGATACACTTCGACCCACTTGTGAATCATTAAATGTCGTAATGATTAACTGCCCTTCACCATTGTAATCAGGGATAGCTAATTTCACATTCGCCTTGCCGTTTTTAACCATTATCGGATTGGACATTAAAATTACGGTTTTACTTTCAACTAAATCGTCATTTTTATTATCAGTACGCGTAACGCTATCACTACCGAAACGCGATTGAGCAAAGGGATTAGGACGTAAATCATAAAGACGTGAATACAGATCAACCACATCCGCGCTATAACGACGCTGTGCAAAGAAGTAGTTAAATGGATCTTGTGGTTTAAAACGGCTGAGGTTAATAATGCCCTTATCCACCAGCGAAACCGTTACCCAAGTATTATCATTTTGTTGCTTCTCAATACCAGCAACAGTAATTGGGATATCTAAGGTCGTTAACGGACGAATAATTGGCGGCATTGTCGCTTTGATTGAGAGTTTTCGCGCCTCACGATTAAGCTTAACTGGCTTAATGCCAAAATAACGTTTCGGCGCATTATCAACATTACCTGTTAGCGTAGCGGTTAAATAAATATCGTGACGATTTAGTCCCTGTGGCAGTGGGATCTCAATATCTTGTTTGCCTTTCGTTATCTTAGTGCGTTGCGACCAAATCACTTTATCTGTTTCTAGCGTCACTAATAAGCTACCTGCAATTGGTGCGGTGATCGCTGAACGGATATTTTCACCTACGTGATAACGTGATTGATCAAAAGCAATATCAAGATGTTCAGGCTTGGCTTTTATTTGCTGATAACCATCATACCAACCGGCATAGAATTGATATTCAGTAACGGTTTTACTCGCTTGATCAGTCACTGTAATACGGTACTGACCCCATTTAGTCGCAAAAGATAATCGATGACTTTTACCTGCTTCAACATGAATCGTTTGCGAAGAGATCGATTTCCAACGCGCTTGTTTCTTACGCTGCCAACCAACACCTTGCTCATATAACCAATAATAAGGCCCCTGATCGTAATCCACTTTTACGGTCAAATCACCAGCAAGACGATGTTGACCATCATGGCTTAATAGTGCGATATCAAATTGAGGGTTAGCATCATAACCGACACTTTTTTGCAGCGGCTTTACTCCAGCTATTGGACTATCTTTCCACACCGTGTAACGTAAATCCCGTTGTACAGCGGCCCCACCCGTTTCTAATAAACTGAAATTAACGACCGCATTAACTGGTGATTGAATTTTAGCAGCAGAAGGTGTCGGTAAAACTATCTCTGCTTTCCCTTCTGCTGATAATGTTTGCTTATCTAATTGCTGATAACGGCTAGCCAATGAAAATCGCTTACCGACTCGATAATCACTGTATTTACCGCTAAAGCTCGACGTTGGGTTATACATAACCTCGGCAGTAACTTTATTACCTGCCGCTGGGCTACCAAATAGATAGCGCCCATTTAGTTCAACCTTGGTTTGACTGCCCGCCATAACAAGCTTTGCAGGATCGGAAAAGGTTAAATCCATTCGCTCAGGAACAAACTCTTCCAATTCGAAAAAATATTGGCTGATCGGCTTTTGCGCTTCAGGATCGAGCCTTACTTCAACGGTATAGCGCCCCGTACGCCAACTAGATGTCGTGTTCAGTTGCTTAGAATAAAAACTCGCTGCTTGCGGAGAGAGTTGCTCAGATAACACAACATCATTACGTGGATCTAATACCGTTAATGTGATCGGCTGATCTTTAATCGCCAGACCGTCTTGATCACGCAGCAAAATATTTAACGGTAATGATTCACCCGGCTTAACCAAATCACGGTTGCTGTAAATAAACGCTTCATAAGGTTGATAAGCTCGCCCTCCTACTTTGCTATCCGATAAATCTAAGGGCGCTTCACGCAGAGGTAAAATACCGATCTCTTGTTGTGACTTATGTTGTAATGAAGGAGCGAGTTGGCGTTCTGCTGTTGTTTTATTAGTACGAGCAATAACGATATCGGTGTTTTTCGCCACAATATCAAAGTTAGCTTCACCTTTATGGTCGATGGGTGCTGTTCTAAACAGTTTATGATCGCGATAAATATCAACGCTACCTGAAGTAACAGCGTCACCCGTTGATAAACGTGACACAGAAAAACTCGCTTGGTGGGTATTTAACCGTGCTTGAATACCAATATCTGTTAATAACACATGTTTAACTTTTAGCTCATCAAACGCGCCAGGTGCCTTTAACACCACAACATACCAACCTGACGGCAAATGATGTGAAAGAGGGATACGTGCTGCAGTTTGTTGATTTAACTTGCTTGGTGGCAGTGTAAAACGATCAGCATAAACACTTTCATAAGCGTGTTGTAAACGCTCTAAACCATAAGGGCTTAGGTTATCTAATAGGTAACTGTCATTTAAAAAGGTGTCGGGATCAGTTATATGTAAAATTTCAACATCAACTTTATCAAGATTCATAAAGTTAATTGGAATTGATTGGTGGTGAGATTGCGGAACTAAAGGGCCATTACCAATCACTTCCACCATCGGTGGCTGACGAATGGGATCTTTCTCTTGATTAGCGTAAGCGGTGCCAAACAACATAAAACTAAAAAATAACGCTATTAAATATAATCCAGCTACCGATCGTTCTGATCCCATTATTCGCATCACTTTCCCCTTTAAGAACCACTCAACTCTATGCACTGCATACGGTGTAATTCTATACAGAAAAGCAGATATATTCATCCGAACATCGCTATATGTTTTCTAAAACATTCTAAATTTTCTAATAAAATTAATAATATATTTCGCCATTTCTTCATGGCTAGCTGTATACACAGGCAATTGTCCTTTTTATCTTGGTGTCATTATCCGTTATAATCATCATCACTTTTTTAAAGATATTACCTACAGGTGTAGCGACAATATGGCTAATCAACCTAATTTTACTGATGAAGAATATAAAGCATTCGCGGAATTAATGGACTCATACAATCGTACGTTCGCCGTATCTATCACGACATTAGTATTAGCCGTAATTGGTTTTATTATTGCAGAAGTTCAGGTTGGTTATTTAATGACTAACAATATTCGTTGGCTGTTCGGCTTACTGGTTATGCTCCCTCTTGCCGTCACCTCAATTGGGAAAAAATACGACTTCAACCACCTGACTTTTAGTATGCCTAAAACTATCTTATATAGCGTACTCAATGTCATTGCTCTCATTACAATTATCGCGATCGTGGTTATGCTTAATCGCTGAGTCCATATTGATAAATATCGTACAGACAAAAATCTCCTTGATCGTATAACGCCCGCTTAGATGTGAGCAACGAAATACCAAAGCCGCGCATAGTGAAAATGCTATGCGTTGTTAATCCCTCTTAAACAATTTTTTCTGTTCTCAACCTACGCAAAAATAGATTACTCCTGTCATTCAAATCAAGCTGAAGCTCCAATATTCCTTTCGACTCACTTAACTTCTGAAAACCAACTAAACTATACATTTCTTTAGCCTTATTATTGCTAAACACACAACACTTGATGTACGGAACGCGAAGTGATGTAGCCTCTTTCACTATGTGTTTAAATGCCCGATAGCCTAATAAACTGCCTTGCTCTGACTTTGTAATTTGTAGCGAATGTATAAATAAACACTTTTCATTAGCTTCAATTGAAAATCCAGCAACAATAATATCGCCACTTTTAATTACCCAATTATCTTTAGCCCTATAATGGCGCTTTATACCCTCGGCATTCCAAGGTAAGCCAAGCTCGGATTGTAGTTGATACATATTTTGATAGATCAAATCGTATAGCGATTCAAAATCAGAATCATCAGCTTTATTAATTGTAAACACGTAACCCCTTCTAATCACTTATGCCAATGTATTAATAGGCATTCTTATCACGCAAAAAAGACCTATGAGTTTATCTTTATCATACGCGATATAATCATTATTATTGACGTTGAATTCTCTAGAAATTCAACGAACGTTGACATTCACACAAGCCAACGCGATTTGATGAATACTTCTCAAATTTATGAAATTAACCAGCAAACTCGCGCAAGTAATATGTCGATTAATTATCATGATGAAGAAATAGGTGGTTATATTCATCGTGAAAACGAAGAAAAAAAAACCACAATAATTTTTTAAGTTCAACTTCATATAAAAAGGAGAAAGTATTTAATTACTTTCTCCTTTTTATTTGTCATGTTTAATTAAATCATAATCACGCCATACAGAATAATTACGCATTTTTACTCCCGCATCCATGCAATATTAGTGTGCATCAAGCTAAAAAAATTATATGACGAATATCACGTTTTATATTTCATTCAACTGCAAGAATATTCGTTCAATGCCTATAACTTAACGATAATTAATGAAAAAGATAACATTACTTTCCGCACTTATTACTTCAGCTATTAGTGTACCAGCATTTGCCTGCACTACGATTTTAGTAGGTAACCAAGCAACAACTGATGGATCTTTTATTGTCGCACGTAATGAAGACTATCAAGCCACTAATGCAAAACAGTTTATCTACCACCCCGCTGAAGCGAAACAAAAAGCTGATTTCAAATCTAACGCCAATGACTTTACTTACCCTGCAGCAAAAAATGCACTGGAATACACGTCATTATCAGATTTTGACACCCATGGTACCAGTATGGGTGAAGCTGGATTTAACTCTGCTGGGGTTGGTATGTCTGCAACCGAAACCATTTATAACGGTACTCAAGCACTCGCGGCGGATCCGTATGTAACCAAGACTGGTATTGGTGAAGATGCAATTGAAAATGTCATTTTGCCACGTGTAAAAACAGCCAAAGAAGGCGTTGAACTGTTAGGTAAGATCATTGAAAAACAAGGCGCATCTGAAGGCTTTGGCGTTGCCTTCGTTGATAAAACCGGTATTTGGTATTTAGAAACCGGCAGTGGTCACCAATGGATGGCACAAAAAATCCCAGCTGATAAATATTTCGTTTCAGCTAACCAAGGTCGATTAACTACCTATAAACTGCATAATCCCGATTATTTAGCTTCTCCTACGCTAGTTAGCTTTGCCGAACAACATGCTTTATATACTCCTGTTACAGGAGAGGCTTTCAACTTCCACAAAGCTTACTCGCAAGATACCAAGAATGATCAAACGTACAATTATCCACGCGTTTGGACGTTACAACACATGTATACAAAAGGCTTAAATACCAAGATAACGCAAGGTGAAAGTTTCCCCGTATTCTTAAAACCAAGCCAGAAATTATCGGTTGCAGATGTTGAACAAGGGCTACGAAACCACTATCAAGGTACGTCACACGACCCATACGCGAATAGTAATCCGAAAGAAGCATACCGACCAATATCCGTATTTAGAACTCAAGAATCACACATATTGCAAGTTCGTCCTAATCTACCTATCGCTATCGGTGAAACCGAATACATGGCATATGGGATGACAGCACTTAGCGTTTATATTCCTTATTATCAAGGTATGACAGAAGTGCCTAAAGCATTAACCATTGGCACAGATAAAGCAGACAACCTATCTGCAAACTGGCAATTCCGTAAGTTACAAACCATTGCCATGACCAACTGGAATGAGTTCTCGCCAATTGTTCAAAAAGCCTATCAACAATTTGAGCAGCAAACAGCCGTTAAGCAACAAGAGCTTGAAAAGCAATACCTTGCGATATACAAAACGCAACCTAAACAAGCACAGGCATTAATCAATCAATTTGAACAAAAAACAGTTGATAATGCATTGGCATTAACCAATCAATTAACCAATACCTTATTGACTAAAATGACCCACAACACCGATATGCTGTATCACTTTGAAGGCGCATAAGTTGATAAAACATAATCACTAGCAATAATCGAGAGATAACCCAAGGTTATAACATTAAGGGTTATTTCTCGTTTTATCTTTTCAATGTCGCACTTTGAAACAATATTTATACCGATTCTTTTTCCGCATCTTATATCATTTGCTCATTCTGTTATGAGCACTCTCGACAATGCGAACACTACTCACCTTTCTTAACCTTATTGTTCTTGTCTTTATCCCTTGTTCTGCATTGGCAACAACAAGTGAACAACAAGCTCAGATCACCTTAGGTCGCTATTTATTTAATGATGTTCGCTTGTCAAAGCTCGGCAATCGCAGTTGTGCCCTTTGTCATGCCGTCGATCTTGGTTGGACCAATCGATTCAGCAAAGTGCCAGATATCCATGGCAATCCAACAACGCTAAACACGCCAGCATTACTCAATGTTGCCCACTATGATCAATTCATGCAAAGTCGTGAAGGATTACATAACTTAGAACAAGCTATTTTGTTGCCTTTATTTAGCACAGCCCCAACAGAAATGGGGATGACAGAGCCGTTATTAGTGCAACGCTTAAAACAAGCATCTGATATCTATACCCCACTATTTGAAGCCAGTTATCAATCAGCAGATTTCACAACCCAAAAAGTCATTAACGCATTAGCGAAATATGTAGAAACAATTCAAAGTGTTGATACGCCCTATCACCGTTATTTATCAGGTGATACTGATGCACTGAATAAAGAGCAACAACTAGGATTAGCACTGTTCAATAGTGATCGCCTTAAATGCTCCCAGTGCCATGGTGGCGAGCTATTAAATACCCCTAAAAACAACACCGATCCACTTTATGTCAGCACAGGGTTGTACGGTATAAAAAATAAAGATGGTAAATACTTATACCCTGAAAATGAACGTGGCAAAGCCAGTTTTAGCCATAAAGAAAGTGACGACGGAAAATACCGTATACCTTCATTGATCAATGTGAGCGAAACAGCACCTTGGGGACATGATGGCAGCGTACAATCGCTTGAGCAGTATATTGAACATTATGCCACCGGTGGACGAATACTTACGATAGGAAAAAATACAGGAGATGGTCGTTATCATCTCAATAAAGACAATAAGATCTCAGGTTTTAGTTTATCGAATAAAGAGAAAAAAGCGCTCGTTGCCTTTCTCAATAGCTTAACCATAACTCGACTACCAGCACAGCAACACCAAGATCCTTTTTGCCAGTTAGTCCCATTAAAAAATAAAAAAGACAGCCCGAACTGTCTTCCACCTTTTAAAGTGAAGTCATGAACACCATAAACAAGACCATGAAAAAGACGATTCAGCTAATAACAATAAGCACCTTGCTAAGCCAATCAATGGCCGTAAGCGCGAACACCGACATTAACCCTGAACACAAAGGGCGCAATGATTATTTTGCCAAAAGTTATCAGCCACTATGTAACTTGCCAACAAAGACCATTGCTACAGCTTCAACACTTGAAGAGGCCAGCCAGCAAGAATTTATTTTAAATAAAGAATTAGGCTTGTCCACCCAGCTAAATTCCCAAGGTGAAGCTTATATTCAACTGGCGATCAAAGAGTGGAATGAGAAGTTTATCGTCGGTGTTACACCGAAAACCCACGTATCAATGGCGGGTGCAGATATTCAAGGTGCAGATATTGTTAACTTGCAATGTGCAGAGCCATCACAATACCTTACCCACTTAAACACCCACGAATGGGGAAGCTATACTCTGAAACTCACAGGTAAACCAAACCAGTTAGTGAAAGTACAAATCACCACAACAGATAAGTAGAAACAAGCCTGAGCAATCTTTGCTTAGGCTTATTGTTTCAAACTTATAAACCTGTGCTGCGATGATATTCTTGCTCAGCAAACTCTTTGCCTTTTTGTGCCGCTGCCGCACATGACTCTGGCGCAATATCACCACGCTCAGTCACATATTGCCTAAGCTCCGCCGCTTTCTCTGTGCGATTAAAAAACTCATGATAGCCAATGTTTTTACATAGCTCCCATGACGATACACCCGCTGCATTTTTTAATGTATAGCTATTTGATGGTGTTCCAGCACACCCCACTAGCCCAAATGCAATCAGTGAAAATAACACCTGCTTTTTCATCAAAAATCCTTTGTTTCAACTTTATCTCAATGATTTAACATACAATATCACATCATCTATTACTTATGTTTTAGTATAAACATGATACTGATTCAAAGCTTCATTATTGATTAGACGTTAATAGGATAATTTCCTAATATACGCATGGTTCAAATACGTTTATGATCGTTGCCAATGTAACCTTCATCGCTAGAGCTATTTTTAGGATTCACCATGAGCAATTTTAATCTTTATACCGCCCTTTTACCTTGTTTCGATTGCCGTCAACAAAAAGCAGAAGCAAGCTTAGGTTGGCTAACCCCTGCTATGCATGAAGCGGTTCTTGCGCAAGTTAATACCATCATTACAGCGAGCAATGATTACCCTGATGATCTTGTTACTACTGTTACTTGTTCTGTTGATGAAGCTAAGTATTACCTATTGTTAAATGCATTTGCTTATTCAGAAGAAGAAATGCAAACAGCAGGCGTAGATCCAGACGACCTTGTTGAAATTGAAAAAGAAATCAAAGCAAACAAGAATGCTGATGGCATGATTGAGCTTGAGCATGACATTGCGCTACAAGGCTGTACTGCTTGCTGCCCTGACGCATAATTCCATACTATTTACTATGGTGTACGCGATGTACGCCATAGTCATACTCCCTCCTCTCGCCTCAACATACCGATTTAAGACTTGAAATTACGCTGACTAGCCCCATTTTATTAATACGACAATTAATAATAAGAGCAAAAGTAAGATGAACAGCCCTATTTTAGATGACTTAAATTGGCGTTATACCACCAAGAGTTACGATCCTAATAAAACCATCTCAACAGAAAATATTGCCATCATTTCAGAAGCACTACGCTTATCAGCATCATCAATCAACTCGCAGCCATGGCGCTTTATTATTTTAGAATCAGATGATGCTAAACAACGATTTAGCAATACCTTTGAGACTAAGTTTTTAGCCAATAAACCTCACGCAACTAACGCCAGTCATATCATTTTATTTACTCACAACCCTCATTATTCTATTGAAGATTTTGAAGCCGTGATTGATAAAAATATTCTTGATGGCCGAATTAAGCCAGAGAAAAAAGACGATGCCGTGAGCAAGTTTAGCTTTGCGGATTTATACACCGAACCGAGTGGCTACAATGCTAATTGGACAAAAGCACAACTTTATCTTGCTTTCGGTAATATTCTGCATGTTCTTGCACGATTAAAAATAGACTCAACACCACTTGAAGGTATTGACGTAAAGCGTGTTGAGAAAGAATTTAGCCAAGAGTTAAATGGCTTCTCATGCCCAGTCGCACTCGCGATTGGCTACCATGATGAGTCTGATTTTAACGCACGCTTACCTAAATCTCGTATGCCACTAGAAACGGTTGTTCATAAAATCTAACAGCGAGTGGAATGATAAAGTGATAGGTGCCCCTAAAATAGTAAACCTACACACTAATAACATTCTTCAACCAGTCCATGGTTTATAATCTATTAACTATAAAAAAGCCGCTGATTAATCAGTGGCTTTTCTTTTAAAACTTGGCGGAGAGATAGCTCTTGAATTCTCGATACGCGATAAAAACAATTATAACTACCAAACTTTACACATAGTAAAATGCCACACGTGCAAATCGCGCTTTAATTATTTGTTATGTGAATTATTTCAGCGCAATGTAGACGCTAACTTTACTCGCGCTTTCGTAGTGTTCAAAATCTGTTGTATAAGCCCTTTCATGCGCACAATTAGAAGAAGTAAAGTACGACCAAACCGACTGCCACGCAGCGATAACAGCAGCAGGAAACTCACCTTCAGATTCAAACTTAAGGTAAGAGCCAGGAAGAACAGATACCGATGACAGCGCAACATTTGAAGAGGATATTTCGTCCGCCCCCATCAAAACATCAAAGTAGCCATCAACATCTGACTCGTAATTGCAGTAGACACTATAAGCCCTTGCCCCCGATTGATAGTTGATGACTAAGTTCGAGTCAACGTATTCAACATGTTTTGGGATATTCGCCGTTTCAGGATTCATCTCAATTTCATTGCGGGTTCTTAAAACTAAACCTTGGATTTCAAAACCTTTTACTTCAACAACTTCCATTTTTCACTCCATTTATATAGCGTTAGCATAACGGGCGTCCTCACCGAATAAAACGGTACGTATAAAAGCCCAACCCTTTTGCCCCTGCTGCCAACATGTCATGCAATTAACGGGAATATTTCGACCCAGATAACCGACGTTAGATAATAAGGATAATGGCTTTCACGCTACAGAATTAAAGAGGATTTTATTATAAATCAGGGTATTAATATTATTGGTTCACACCAAGGATAACGTTCGACTTCTTTTTAGCATCACCCTTCATGATATTTCCAATATTTACTTATATAAGGTAGCTTGGGCTTGTCCAACACTTCGGATAGGTGTCGGCTACGCGACACATATCCTTATCTGTTAGGTGCGTAGTCTATTCTTGTACGATCTTTACCCATTTTGACCGCCATTCTTGCGCTTCCATAGAATCAGGCCAAAACTCTTTTTGCTTTCTGATTAAACCGTTTTCAACGGTATGAAAAGTAATAGCACGGGCTTTTTGGACACTATCTGTAATCGAGACATCAGTTACGACCATTGGACCATCGCAGACTACCGAATGAACTTCAAACTCCCAAACACCGTTTGCGGGATAGTAGGAATTAATGGCTGTGAAGTTTTCTCTACCAACTATAAGTTCACCTGATTGAGGCCAAAAACCTTCGAAATCAGGGCTCAGCCATTCACTAGCTTTTGCAAAGTCATTAGTTTTCATCGCGTCCCAAAAAGCTAGGACGATTTCCTTTGAATTCATTATTTCCCTCTAGTACCTAACGCCGCGTTAAGTAGTGAGCAACGCCACCACGAAACCTAACCATACCACCGTAAACACAAAACCGAACGATGGAATGAAAAATGCCAAGCGTTGGAAATCTGTCTTAAACGCTTTGTTGAACGAAGCCGCTGCGCGGCAGAGTGAAAACCCGTAAGCTCAACTACGGTAAATACACCTTTCCAAAAGGAGTATTTAGCATGAATAAAGCACAGCAACATCGTTCAGATTATCTTTATGAACAACACCTTATCCATCTCACCTTGCAAGGTAAACGTCCCGCTACGATTGATGCTTATAGTCGTGCGCTACGTCGCATTACCCATCAACTGGATAAATCACCAGACACATTAACGACCGAAGATCTGAAGCGGTATTTTACACAACTGAATATCAATAATGATCAGGTGACACTTCGTTATTAAAGAGAGCCAAACTCAAACGATGAAACACGCACATTAACCGTGGTGAAATTTCTCTGGTTGATATTGCAGCATGTGTTACCAAAAGGATTTCGTCGGGTACGTGATTATGTTTTGCTGCGGGGTCATAATAAGAAACAGCTTAAAGCGATCCAATTTATGTTCATGTTAGCATGACAACTGACGTTGCCCCTGCTGCCAACATGTCATGCAATTAACGGGGATATTTCGACCCAGATAACCGACGTTAGATAATAAGGATAATGGCTTTCACGCTACAGAATTAAAGAGGATTTTATTATAAATCAGGGTATTAATATTATTGGTTCACACCAAGGATAACGTTCGACTTCTTTTTAGCATCACCCTTCATGATATTTCCAATATTTACTTATATAAGGTAGCTTGGGCTTGTCCAACACTTCGGATAGGTGTCGGCTACGCGACACATATCCTTATTTGTTAGGTGCGTAGCCAAAGTTGGTAAAAGTCGGTTTCATCGTGCTTGGGATTCTTGCGCACGAACTCCCAACCATGGCGCTTGTAGAATGTGAGAGCTCTATGGTTAGTTCGGCTTACTGAAAGTACAGCACGCAAACAACCCGCCGTACTCAATACGCTTACAATATAATCCTGCAATTTTGCAGCGAGTCCTGAACCACGAAAATTCGGTTTTAAGTAAATGAGATGCACATAGCCAGTCTCCGGCTCGGGTGAAAAGCTACGAAACTCTAACTGCCCTGCAAACTGACCATCCACAAATATATGGATATAGAACCATCCTGATGTTGCTAGCCGGTCTAATACTCGTTCACGATAACCACTGATGAAGTCGTCGAAACCATCGTAATGCCCAAAACTACAAAAGTATGCATCTTTTCTCGCAGCTACGCACAATTCGAAATCATCAATGTTTATCTGCTGAAAAGCAATTTCCATACTTACCTTTTCCTTCAAGCACCTAACGCTCGGCTCAGGCGCAACCAGCCAGAGCGGGGTTTGTGCCATAATTGGCGCTCGCGCCACTGGCACAAATGGCGCGGCGGCTGGTTGTCGCTTGGAGCCGTTTGTTATATTTATATCAAGGCTATCAAACTGCGAATCCTATTTTAAATAGCTACTTGTACAACCAAATGCCAACCCAATCGCCATGGTGCATCTTACACTCCACATTATCAGCTTTGTATCTAACCTTAACCGTTTTATCCGCAGCGATACTTGTAATAACGGTTGAAAGCATACCATCAAAAGCCGCACTTTTTGAACTCACACTAGCAGAACCGCCACGCTCAAATGTTATCCATAAATGCGCGTCAGACTGGTTAACCTCAGAGGTGCCGACGAAATAATTTACAATCTTTTCTGTACACTCAGTGACAGCATATGCATTTGATGTAGTGAGCAAAATTGCAAACGCGAAATAAATCTTAAACTTCATCATTCATCCTTACTTAACTTAAATATAACAGTATATTAATAAGCATTCTTACTTTTACGCTTTATTAATACAGCAAATATTCAACATTCTAATAAATAAAAACATTTATTTTCATTAACTTAGTCGCAAAAAAACCTTTTAATTGATTAATTGCTCTCGATAAAAGTAAGAACTGTTTTTAACCCGTCGGATTAAAAACACAACCATGAATGTTACATAATATATATCAATATCTTACAAGTCTAAACTGAGATAATTAAGCATTTTTTCTTATTTAAAACGAAGCCTAAGCGTCAAAATTTACGATTTGCATTATAACTGGACAAATAAACAGGTTGCTTCATTAGCAGAAATCAAAAATATCTCGCCTAAATTGATATAGGAATAACACGAGTACTAAAAGAAAGAGAATGGAGATAAAAGAGATGGCGACAAAGCAGGGTTCATATCCATGTTTAAGAATTATTGTGGCTTGTGGTCATAATAAGAAACAGCTTCAAGCGCAGTTCTTTAGGTATAGAAAGGTATGTAATAAAGACAGGAAAGTAGTTTGTCCTGAAGCCTTTGTAGCACTCCATTGGCATCAGTAGTTTCAATACGCTAGATACGAAAAAGCCGCTGATTAATCAGCGGCTTTTCGTTTTAAATATGGCGGAGAGATAGGGATTTGAACCCTAGATACGCTATAAACGTATGCCGGTTTTCAAGACCGGTGCTTTCAACCACTCAGCCATCTCTCCATGGCGCGAATAATAGCGAAGTGAATACCGAGTGTAAATAGTAATAAGTGCTATCTGGACAGACTTTAATCGAATTTAACGGATTATTATTTTGGAACACCGCAATCTGTTAAAAAACGTTCAAAACCGTAATTTTCTAGCCATTGCAATTGTTCAGTTGAACTCACCAAAAAGCGGCCAATAAAATTCACCCCATGCCCTTTTATTTCGCCAACTTGATTCTTTGTGCGAGGAATAAGCAACATCCAACGTTGTGTTAATAATATATTATACGGGTGACATTCTGTTAAGCCATTGATACTCGATGTCATATACAACTGCATTGATTCCATAACCGACAAATAATGCTGGTAAAGATCTGCTGCATTTAAATATTCGAATCTCATCAAGTTATGTTTAAAGGGTAATAGTCCCTGAAGAATTGTCTTTTCTAAAGGCAGTGATGTTCTAATAAGCTGCATATGCCGATGCATTTGACTAGAACCTGCTATCGCACCTGAATTAAAAAAACCTAAGACGCTATCATCCGTTATTCCTTCTATCCAAGCTTCAAAATCCTTTAACACTAATGGCGACGTTTGCGGAATATAATTTTTCGCACAGATAAGTAGATGAGGAACAACAATAGGAAATTTATTTAATAAACAAACGTGTTGCTCTCCAATCGTGTTGATATATGCTGAAGGATTATATGGTGATACAAACGGATCATGAGTGGCTACAGATGGAGAATGTTTAACTTTCATATTCTCTGTCTCAACATTAACAATAAACTCTATCCCATTTTGCTCAATGATAAGATCGTTTGTTATTAACGGTAGTAACTCGCCTGACGCTAAACCCTTGTTCGACTTTTCATAACCGATATCCCACAGCATATTCTTTCCTTTACCACTTATTTAATAGTCTTCATCAATCTCAGGAGTACACTCTTCACAGCTTTGTAACGCAATCTCATGTTTAAACATTGCAACACCTTCTGATGTCATATGCTCTGAAATGAGATCATTCACTTCGGTTGAATCTTCTGAGTTAACTTGTCCATGGTTAATTTCATGTTCAGAATAACCATAATAGTTCAGTAGCAAATAATCGCGCGCTTCATCTTCTGAACATATGATACTGACTGAAAAATACTCTTCATAGTCTGTATTTGATTGAGAGATAACGCTTTTTATCTGTTCAAGCACATCGTCTTTCATACTTGGTGTAAACCATCCAAGTTCAGTTTTAGCCATTCGTTTATGACAGATAAAGCAAGGTAAATCTTCGCTGTAATATTTAAAGTTAGTCATTGTGAAACTCCATAAAAGAGGTACACGACAAAATATTCCTAATATAAATAAAATAATAGCTATAAAAATGGAATTTTGTGTTGCGTTTTGAGCTTTTATTCTAAAAATAATAACGTTAGCGAGATCATATGTTTTATAAATATAATCTCTTTACTTATTTTATTGACTCGAGATCACAAGTTAACAACTTTGTTATAAATTTTATGTTTTTAATAGCTATTCTTAAATAATCATAAATTGAATGCTTAACAGGATGTAAGATAAGCATTAGCTCTTAAATGGATTAGGAGGTTCAATCGGGGTGCAAAATAATAAAGAAACAAAAAAACAATGGATTATACCAGCAGGGATCAGCTTACTTATGGCTGTTCTCGGAGTAGTTATTCTATCTCCATTTATTAATATTTAATTTAAATGGGGAGTTCCTTCTCCCCATTTACTTGTTACTAAACATTAACTTACAGATTCCATATTGAATGGATAATAATATTTTGGCATCTTCGCAAGCCGATTAATGTTTTGTCGTTCTTCTTCTGTTAATGCTAAATTATCTCTTGCAGTATATAAAGCGGATTGAAATATAAGCCAACTATTTAGAAATAATTTATCTCCTGTTTTAGCTGTATAATCCAATAACTTATATGTAAAATCTTTTTCTTTTTTTATAACACACCGCTGAAGAGCCATATTATTCAATTCATTAAGTATTATCTTTTTTCTTTCTAAAGGTTGGCTACTTAACCATGAGTCATTAATAGGTTTTAATTTTCTATTTTCAAGTAATTGACATTGATGAATTTGGTTCTCATATTCTTGTTTAACTTTTAACAACTGCATTTTCTCTGAAGAGCTATTTATGCTTAATGAAAATGAAGGAAAAGAGATAATTAAAAATATATACAATAACTTATACACTTATAGCTACTCAATAAGAAATAATGCTCCGGTGAGAAACATTAATTAAATGATGTTTTATATCTCGGTCGGCAACCTTACAGCAATAATTAATGCAAAACAATAAAGACACTTATCGATAAAAAATACAAATCACAACCATAAAAATTTCTTTATTAATTTATTAGCTTTTCATTTTAATTTGATTGTTTAAACTCATTTTTTACTACAAAATAATAACGCTGTCTTTTTCACATACACTATGTTTAGGGATAAAATAATGCATTTCGAACAGCAATTAGCCTTAGCACATCAAGAATTAACGCGCTATGGCATTCAGCCATCGAATAGTCATCCTATCAGCTTTCAATTATTGCACTGGTCAGGATTACAAGCACCTCTCCCTCATTATGGCCATTTCAAAACCAACTTTTCCATTTTTACTGCATGGTATAGTCTTATTTTTGCAATTATTTTCATTCTTGCAGAGATAATCAGCGATACGCCTATTGCTCTTTTTTCTGCTATTTTTACCTCTCTATTTGCAGGCATAACCGCAGGTATTTCAATGGCTACGTATTATTACTACAGCGCAAAGCGTTTTAATTTAAGCCCTTGGCATCAGTTAAAATAATATTAATTATTGAGCCAAACACAACCAGAAGCCTTAAAGGAGTATTTCAAAACAAAAGCTTTGATTTATTCACTTAGGTTTCTTGTCTGCGGTTTTCAGGTTATGTTTATCGCGACGCACTTACCAAACTATTTCACAGATAAAGACTTACCTGCACCAACCGCTGCTATTGCGCAGACCTATGTCGGTATCTTTAATATCCTGGATCTTATTTTTGGGGCATTTGGGGTGACCGATTCGACAAACGCGATGAAATAGCATCACTCTACCTGCAATAACAGGCGTCATTACTGCGTTTTTACACTGCCTGTAACTGAAAATACTGCGGTTATTTCTGATGGGACTATCGTTTTTTGCTGGCTGGGGACTGTGCCATTAACTTCTGGCGTAGTTCGACAAGCCTCTTTCTCGTTTTACTTGCTCACTACGCAAGTTAAACGCAAAAAAAACCCTACTAATTTTCATTAATAGGGCTTTATTTAACGCTTTCTAGTTGAGAAAGTGTCTTTGTCGATTACTTGTTTAAGTACTCGCCTTGACGAAGTGCTTCAATACGTTTTTCTAGTGGTGGGTGAGTCATGAATAATTCAGATAATGACTTCTTACCATTAATACCAAACGCCATCATTGAACCTTCTAATTGTGGCTCGTGGCTCACTTTTAGACGCTCAAGTGCTGCGATCATCTTCTCACGACCAACAAGCTTTGCAGAACCCGCATCAGCGTAGAATTCACGATGGCGGCTGTACCACATTGTTAGAATACTTGCTAAGAAACCAAATAGAATTTCCATGATGGTCGATACGATAAAGTATGTCATGTAGCTACCGCCACTTTCACCTTCTTCATCGTTATTGTTCACACCACTGATTGCGCCAGCCACTAAACGTGAAACGAAAATAACAAAGGTATTCACAACACCTTGCATTAACGTCATTGTTACCATGTCACCATTCGCCACGTGACTCACTTCGTGAGCAAGTACAGCTTCAGCTTCATCACGTGTCATACTGTGTAATAATCCTGTAGAAACAGCGACAAGTGAATCATCACGTTTCGCACCTGTTGCAAATGCGTTAATATCTGGCGAATCATAAATCGCGACTGTTGGCATACCAATACCCGCCTGTTGTGCTTGGCGAGATACTGTTTCCATCAACCAGTGTTCTGTTTCGTTACGTGGGCTTTCGATAACCACACCACCAACAGAACGAAGGGCCATTGACTTTGACATCATCAAAGAAACCAATGAACCACCAAAACCAAATAGTGCAGCCATAACTAGCAAACCAGAAAGGCTACCGGGTTGCATCCCTGTTACAGCATAAACAATGTTCAATACAACACTGAACACCAGCATTACTGCTAAGTTTGTTAATAAAAACAATGCAATACGCTTCATATTTCTAATATTCTCCACTTAGAAATTATTTCAATTCCTACCGTTATCAGTAGAATCGATGCTATCTCTTAATACTGACTCTATAGTAAACAAAGTCTGTAACTTAACACTATATTCAATGAATATACGTATGATTTAAAGAGTTTAATTGTTACTAATTCTTTATATATGTTCAAAGTGGCAATTTATCAATAGCGAACACAGACAAAGGTTTTGCTTTATTTTTTTAATATCCTCTATCTATGACGTTCTTTAATCCTCTTATCCCTCATTAATATAAAATTAATATCATATTCACCATGATCATTAACTACATAATATCAATAAGTTATGAACAATAAATGTGCACTATCTTACTTATTAGACTTTAGTCTTATTGCCTCAGAAAACATTCTCTACTATTGTGGCTGTGTTTATATTAGACAAAATGTTGAACCAGGGAGGATTCATGGCTAGTAAAGAGAATTACCAAGTTGCCGTTGATATTTTACGTTGTCACCTTGGCATGTCTTTAGAAGAAGCACATAAAGAGCTGGGTATTGATCAGGTATCAAAATCATCAGCAACAGAAACACAAGAATTACTCATTGGCCTTAACCAAGATAATTAATTGTGTAATACCGCGGTCAGTTATAAAGATAAAGGCACTCAATGAGTGCCTTTATCTTATTCTGTGTATAAAAAAACGATGATTAAACGCTATAACCCAAGCTTTTCTAATTGAATATACGATGATAAATCACGCCTATTAATACCTGGCATATAAGGAATTTCCCCTAATTTCACACCCGGTAAATTAAGCTCTAGCATTTTTATCATTTCTGCGTAATTTTCAACTCCAGGGTTAACCCGATTAGCAACCCAGCCAACCAGCTCTAAACCATCAGCTTCAATAGCTTCAGCCGTAAGCATGGCGTGGCTTAAACACCCTAATTTAATGCCTACCACTAAAATGACAGGTAACTTTTCTTGTTTAACCCATGTAGACAAGAAATCGGTACGTGTAACGGGCACACGCCACCCCCCCGCTCCTTCCACTAATACCACATCAGATTTCGCTTTAAGGTGTGCTAAGCCCTGTGAAAGCACATCAAAATCAATGGTTTTACCTTCTCTTTCTGCAGCCAAATGCGGCGAGACCGGATCTTTAAATGTATAAGGGTTCACTTCTTGATAAGTAAGCTCAACCGGCGATGCTTGTTGTATAAATAAAGCATCTGAATTGCGAAGTCCTTCGGCTGTTTCTTCACTGCCTGAAGCAATAGGCTTGTAACCTGCCATTTGAATATTGTGCTGACTGGCCGCTTGTAAAATAGCGCGACTACTGACTGTTTTACCGACTTCGGTATCCGTCCCAGTAAGGAAAAAAGCATTAGTCATTAATTAAAACTCCAAAACAAACTTGATACGTGGCGGGTAATAAATGGCTTTCATCACGATAGGCATCATAGGCATGCTCTAACGCGTTCAATGTTTTACGACCTAATAACACATTTTTCCTTTTTTGTTGCAAATGTGTAGCGCCAATGCCTTTTAGATCTTTCATTAACCCCAATGCTGATGGGTAATGAACGACTATGGGTGAGAATACTAATTTATCTATCTGTGTTCCTGTTTGCGCCAGCGCAACTTTTATTTCATTTTCTGTTTTAAAATCATTAACATGTTGATATTGATCAACTTGTGCCCACGCATCTTTTAACTCATTTAACGAGCCATCAACCAACGTTGTGAAAAAGATCATACCGCCCGGCCGAACAATACGCTTTAATTCTTGAAGTGGTACAGCTAAGTCATCACACCACTGTAACGCCAAGCTACTAAATGCAATATCATAGCTATTGTCTGCCAATGGCAAATTTTCAGCATCAGCCAATAGATAATCACAATCACTATTACAGCGTTGCTTGGCTTGCGCTAACATTTCTAAAGACAGATCAACTGCCGTCACATTAAAGCCAAGCTTTACCAATTCCGCACTAAAATAGCCCGTACCACAACCTACATCGATCGCTTTTTTATGGCTTCCTACGGCATGAAGATGAGGTAATTCCTCTAATAATAAATGCCCAACTTTACGTTGAAATGCCGCGGCGTTATCGTAATTTTTTGCCGCTTTACCAAAAGCCGATGCAACCGCTTGTTTATTTATTGGCATCGCTGGCTCGGTATTTAACGCCGTATTAAATTTATCCATTATATTGCTCATTAATTACCTCATTTAATGATGCAGCAAGCAGACGAATATCTTTATCATTGTGTGTCGCTGTTAATGTGACGCGAAGACGAGCTGTATTTTGAGGAACCGTCGGAGGACGAATTGCACCTACCCATAATCCACGCTGTTTTAACTGCTCAGATATCGCGATAGTTTGTTCACTACTACCAATAACTATCGGTTTTATAGGGGTAATGGTGTACTGCAACGGTATAGAAGCATCGAGGTGCTGGGTGAACAAATCACTTAACGCTGTTAATTTTTCTCGTCGCCAAGGTTGTTGCTGTATCACTTCACATGCTTTACTTAATGCATAGGCTTGAGCTGGCGGCATTGCTGTTGAGTAAATAAAGTGTCGTGCAAACTGAATCAAATATTCAGCAGTGTCGTTATCACATAATATTGCAGCGCCTTGAAGCCCAAACGCTTTACCGAATGTGATCACTAAAATATCTGCTTTTATTCCGCTCGCTGCACAACTCCCTCTTCCTTCATCGCCAAGTACACCACACCCATGTGCATCATCAACCACTAACCAACTTTTTTGTTTATCACAAACATGACGTAATGCTTTAAGCGGTGAACAATCACCATCCATGCTAAATACGCCTTCTGTAATCACCATTCGTGCTTGGTTAGGTTCAAGGACTTGTTTATCAAGTAATCTATCTAGTGCATCAATATCATTGTGTGGAAAACGCTTCATCATTGCTGGTGATAACATGCCCGCTTCCATCAATGAAGCATGATTCAACTTATCTTGGTACACACTGTCGTGCTTTTGTAATAGCGTAAAAAGCAAAGCTTGATTTGCGCTAAATCCGCTACTGAAAAGTAACGCCCTGTCATAACCGAGCCATTCCGATAATTGCGCTTCTAGATTTGCATGGGGAGAGTGATAACCTGTCACTAAGGGTGATGCGCCACTGCCAGCACCATATAGGCTCAACCCTTGCTGCCACGCTGCGATGATTTCAGATGACTGTGCTAATCCCAAATAATCATTACTTGAAAAGTTAACAAATGATTGTTGATCCGCAAAAATGTGTCCTGATTCATTACCCAGCTTACGAGATAAACAAGTACGGCTACGATAAAGCCTTTGTTTATCTCGTTCCTCTAACGCATGGCGAAAGCGTTGACTAAACAGAGGCATCGTAAAAGATGTCATCTTTAGTCGGGCGAGATGCCACACGTTGTGCCACTTTGCCTAATAATTCATGCTCTTGAACTTCATCAGGTTTCGCTGCTTGTTGCTCACTGTTAATCCCTAACTTAGCAAACAACTGCATGTCTTTATCTTCACCTGGGTTTGGTGTTGTCAGTAATTTGCAACCATAGAACACAGAATTAGCACCCGCCATGAAACAAAGCGCTTGCATCTGCTCATTCATGTCTTCACGACCAGCTGATAAACGTACCGCTGACATTGGCATAATAATACGGGCAACCGCAATAATACGTATAAAGTCAAAAGGATCGACATCATCAACACTTTCTAACGGTGTCCCTTTCACTTTGACCAACATATTAATCGGTACACTTTCAGGGTGAACAGGCAGGTTCGCTAGCTCAACCAATAATCCGGCGCGATCACGCGAGCTTTCACCCATTCCAATGATCCCACCTGAACAAATTTTCATCCCAGCATCACGAACATGAGATAACGTATCAAGTCGATCTTGATAAGTACGTGTGGTGATAATATTGCCGTAATATTCAGGAGAGGTATCAAGGTTATGGTTGTAATAATCTAAACCAGCATCGGCAAGCGTATCGGCTTGATCACTGGTGATCATACCCAGCGTCATACACGTTTCTAAACCCATTTCTTTTACGCCTTTAACCATATCGAGTAGATACGGCATGTCGCGCTCTTTCGGGTTCTTCCAAGCCGCTCCCATACAGAAACGGGTTGCGCCTGATTGCTTTGCTTTATTTGCAGCGTCTAGGACACGCTCAACTTCCAATAAGCGTTCCTTATCTACATCGGTACGATAATGAGCACTCTGTGGGCAATACTTACAATCTTCAGGACATGCGCCTGTTTTAATCGAAAGCAAAGTACTGACTTGTACTTGATTAGGCTGATGATATTGACGATGTACTTGCTGTGCTTCAAAGACTAAATCCATAAAGGGTTTATCGAATAAAGCTTGGACTTCCTCTACTGTCCAATTATTACGTACTTCCACAGTCTGACCTCAATTATAGTTATCTTACGACTCACAAGGACTTGCTCGATCCTTCATGTTTACCTGATGTTTCACAGCTCTATTTGTTAACGTCTTGTTTCACTTTTACTAAGTAAAAAGCTATTAAATGATAACTCTATGAACTATTACTACTTGGCTAGTCTACTAACAGCACGTAGACTGTCAACTATGGATAATAACAGAGGTTTACATCTGTGCAAAAAACAAACAATATAGATATTGATTTTGATAAAGAACACGTTTGGCATCCCTATACATCAACAGTTACTCCCCTACCTTGCTACCCTGTTACATCAGCCCAAGGCGTTTATCTCACCCTTGAAGATGGTACGCAGTTAATCGATGGTATGTCATCATGGTGGTCGACTATTCATGGTTATAATCACCCAGTTTTAACTGAAGCGGCAAAAGCGCAGCTTGATAAAATGTCACATGTGATGTTTGGTGGTATCACCCACCAGCCAGCCGTTGATTTGTGTAAAAAACTCATTTCCATCACCCCAGATCCTTTAGACAAAGTGTTTCTTGCCGATTCTGGCTCTGTTGCCGTTGAAGTTGCTCTTAAAATGGCATTGCAATATTGGCACGCACAAAATGAATCTCGTACAAAATTTTTAACGGTTAGCCATGGCTATCACGGTGATACTTTTGCCGCGATGTCTGTGACTGATCCCACCAATTCCATGCATAGCATTTATAAAGGTTTTTTACCTGAGCATATTTTTGCCAAATCGCCAGAATGTGGATTTGGGGATAATTGGGATGAAACTGACATTGCTGACTTTGAAGAAAAAATACGTCTTCATCATCATGATCTTGCTGCGGTGATTATTGAACCCATTGTTCAAGGTGCAGGTGGCATGCGTTTTTATCATCCAACGTATTTAAAACGTATTCGTGAGCTCTGTGATCAATACAATGTTTTACTTATTGCTGATGAGATTGCTGTCGGATTTGGTCGAACAGGTAAATTATTCGCCTGTGAACACGCAGAAATAAGCCCTGATATTATGTGCTTAGGTAAAGCGTTAACGGGTGGATATATGACCTTGTCAGCCACGCTGACCACCAAGCATGTCGCCGATACCGTATGCAGCGGTGAAGCGCAATGCTTTATGCATGGACCAACATTTATGGGGAATCCCCTTGCTTGTGCCGTCGCAAACGCCAGTTTAGATTTATTAGCAGAAAATAAATGGCAACAACAAGTCAAAAATATAGAGCAGCAATTAGCGCAGGAACTGCCAGTAATTGCAGAACTTGAAAATGTAAAATCTGTCCGTTGGTTAGGTGCCATCGGTGTGGTTGAACTGCATCACCCTGTTGAAATGAAAAGTATTCAAGAGAAGTTTGTTCAACAAGGCGTTTGGGTTCGCCCCTTTGGCAAACTTGTCTATATTATGCCGCCATTCATTATTAGCTCTTCACAGCTAACCCTACTGACGACTGCAATTAAAAAAGTTATAAGTTCAATATAACGGTCATTAATTCTAGCGAAAATATCGCATGATTTATCATAAAGCAGACAAAAATCTTATTTATGTCTGCTTATACTTTAGGTCATGATGCCAGTACTAAAAATAATAATAATTTAAGTACAGTATCGATGAGAGTACGTCAGCTAGGGCTAAGATTATGCAAATACCTCTGTTTCCACTAGATGTTTATCTATTACCAGGCGGGATCAGCAAATTAAGGATCTTTGAACCTCGTTATATCAAACTGGTAAAAATTGCAGCTACAAACAAAAATGGATTCGGTTTGTGCATGTCAATCGATAATACGATCTGCCACTTTGGCACACGCGTAGTTATCACTGATTTTGATTCCTTACCAGACGGTGTATTGAGTATCACAATTCAAGCCGTTGAGTTATTTCTTATTGACGATCATTGGCGTGATGAAGACGATCTTTTCTTTGGCAGGATATCTTCCGTCCCTAATTGGCAAAGTACTGATATTAACTATACCGATGTTGAGATAGCAAACAGCCTTAAAGTACTTTTCCAAGAACATCCAGATCATGCAAGCTATTACCCTGCCCCTAATTTTGAAGACATGACATGGGTATGTCAGCGCTGGCTTGAAATTTTACCCTTAGAAGTCAACCAAAAGCAGTGGTTCATGAGCCGAAACGACCATACTGCCGCCTTATCTTTTCTACACACGGTAATTGATGATAATTTGCAGAAAAATGATCCATAACTAAATTAATGACGTATCACTATGTAACTATTCACTATTTATATCAATACACATTGAGATTATGTCTATTATTACATACCCTAATTCTCAATCTAGTCATCATTATAGGTTGAGAACACCCACAATGAATGAGATCAGTATTGAGCAACAAAAACAATTACTCGTTAGTGTAGCAACAGACCGTGATAAAACGGCCTTTTCCGCTATATTTTCTCATTTTGCGCCAAAAATCCGCTCTTATGGTTTAAAACACCTCAAGCATGATGCGAATGCGATGGAGCTTGTTCAAGAAACAATGCTTACTGTTTGGCGTAAAGCACACCTTTTTCATCCTGAGAAAGGGGCAGTATCAACATGGGTTTACACAATAATGCGTAACCAATGCTTTGATATTCTACGTAAGCGTCAAGCAACAAAAGAAGATAATTACAGTGATGATATCTGGCCTATTTTTGAACAGAGACTCGTCACAACATCTGATGATCCAAGTAACGAACAGCTCAGTGATGAGCTCGTTACATTAATAGCAACATTACCAAAAAATCAACAAGTTGTAGTGAAGGAAATTTATCTCAATCAGCGTTCACATCAAGAACTTGCCGATCAGTTAGGACTCCCAGTGGGGACCGTAAAATCAAGGTTACGCTTAGGCTTGCAAAAGCTGCGTTCGCATTTGGAGAGTGACGATGCCTACTAATAATATATCGTTAATCAAACATCACCCCAATAAACAATTACTCGAGCAACACATAGAAGGTAGATTACCCCTTTCTATGTCGCTGGCTGTGGCAGCACATATTGAACTTTGCCCTCATTGCCAACAGTTAGAATCACAATTAACACCTCAAATTGCTAATGCTTCTTGGGCGCAAGCAAAAGATGCACAACGTGATTTACAGCATGATCTTAAAGTAGATGCATGTTTTTCTGCCATGCTGAGTGACATTTTAGAAAGTAGTGATGACAATACGCCACACCATGAGCCAGAGTCCCTTACTATTGAATGTAAAGGTATAACCTATGCATTACCGAGAGCATTCACTAAATTTCATCAGTTAAATTGGCGCAATTTAGGGAAAATTAGTCGTGCTCGATTACCCTTTGAAGAAGGTGAAGTCAGATCCAGCTTATTGCACATAGGCAAAGGCGGTACTATCCCGACTCATACTCATAGAGGCTACGAACTTACGCTGTTGCTTGCTGGGGATTTCGAAGATGAAAACGGGCACTATGTTGCTGGTGATTTTATCTTACTTGATGAGTCACATTCAGGACACAGCCCAAAAACTTCTGAAGGGTGCCTTTGCTACACCGTCTCAAATGCCCCACTTCATTTTACTCAAGGTGTGAGCCAACTGTTTAACAGTATAGGTAAAGCCATATACTAAGACTTACTTACAGCCTCTCGCTAAATTCCTTATAGCTAGAAATACCGTTGAGAGGCTCTATAACCCTATTCATTTATTGACTCATTGCATTTATAATTTTTCACTTCACCTCGACAATATATATTTAACCTGACCATTCATTTACAATTTCAAATATAAGAACAACCTTATTTATAATATAAACAAAATAACGTCGTTTTATATTTCCATTCTTATACAAAAATAAAATCGCACTTGTAGTTTAATTACAACAAATACGATTTCATTTGAAAATAAGTCTTATTTTATTTTTTACTAAACTTATCTATTATTCAAAAAATTAGCATCTTTATTAGGTTGGAATCGCAAAATGTTTGTTTCCAATACTCACCTAATCAATTATTAAACACTCTCTCCAGAAACACACAACCCATTGATTATAAATAAATATAAAAATAATCGCTGATACATAATTGTCAACTAGCATCACATTTCTTTTATTTTTCATCACCTTTGGGATTAAAAAATAGATAGTCATCATCTATTTCCAACCTAAAATACTCTCCCCACTGCGGTTATGCGTTCAGTTATTACGTGTCACTCAGTAAATAATTAAAAATAACAACAAAACAATTTCGTGAAACAACGAAATAACCTAGGTGGGAAATATGTTAAATCTTGCAATATCGGTTATCCCTATTTTGCTTTTAATTTGGATGATGACAAAAAAGAATGCGTTACCATCACATATCGCATTACCAGTGACGGCACTCATCGTTGGTTTTTTACAACTTGTCTATTTTGGTACAGACAGCCAACTTTTAGCCGCAAACGTCATTTCTGGTGCATTATCCGCGATAACGCCAATATCAATTATTGCAGGTGCTATTTTATTAAATCGTACGTTAAACGTATCTGGTGCTGAAGATGTGATTCGCCAATGGTTAGAAGGCATCAGTAAAAACCAAGTCGGTCAGTTGATGATTATTGGTTGGGCATTCGCTTTTATGATTGAAGGCGCATCAGGGTTTGGTACGCCAGCGGCGATTGCAGCGCCGATATTAGTCGGTCTTGGTTTTAATCCATTACGTGTAGCCATGCTAGCACTGGTTATGAATTCTGTTCCAGTCTCTTTTGGTGCAGTGGGTACACCTACATGGTTTGGTTTAGGCAACTTAGGACTTCCCGATGCAGAATTGCTTGATGTCGGTCGCCTATCAGCAATTATGCATACAGCGGCAGCTGTGGTTATTCCCGTCATTGCGCTTAAGTTTGTTGTTAACTGGCAACAAATAAAACGCAACTTTGTGTTTATCCAACTAAGCATTTGGTCATGTACTATACCTTATGTATGTCTAGCCCAGTGGAACTACGAGTTCCCAGCATTGATCGGTGGCGCAATTGGCTTAACGCTGTCGATTATTTTTGCTCGTTACAATATTGGTTTAGAAAAGCAGACAGATGCTGACAACGATGAAAAATTAGCAAGATTACCATTTGGTACTGTTTTTAAAGCAATGGCGCCAACACTATTACTGATTGTTATTTTAATCGTAACCCGTATTAAGCAACTTGGTCTCAAAGGCCTATTAAATGATGCAACGCCGATGTTACATCTAAATGTAGGTTTTGCTGATTTACATCTTAGCCAAGCGTTAATCATTCAGCTTAGTCATATTTTAGGTACAGATACATCTTGGGCATATAAAACACTCTATGTGCCAGCATTAATTCCGTTTTTTGTGGTAGTGCTTATTTCAATTCCTTTCCTAAAAATGAATATGCAGCAAACAAAACAAGTATTTAGTGATACCGCATCACGCATTAAAACACCGTTTATCGCCCTAGTAGGCGCGTTAATTATGGTGAAGTTTATGATGATTGGTGGAGAGCACTCACCCATTATGACAACGGGTAATGCCTTTGCTGATCTAATGGGTAAAAACTGGCAATACTGCGCCGCTTATTTAGGTGCGCTTGGTGCTTTTTTCTCAGGATCAGCAACCGTTTCAAACCTAACCTTTGGCGCAATTCAGCAGAGTATCGCGCACAATGTTGGGTTGCCTGAAACCACTATTTTAGCCATGCAATCTGTTGGTGGTGCGATGGGTAATATGGTGTGTATTAACAATATTATTGCGGTATCGACCATTCTTGGTATTGCAAATAAAGAAGGCTACATCATTAAGCGTACAGTGATCCCTATGATTTTGTACGGTGTGATTGCAGCATGTGTCAGCATTTTTATCTAATTGTCCCTACATAACATTAGATAAATGATTGGCTTGCTTTCGGGTAAGCCAATCTCAAATATGAACAATCAGGCGGTAACCCGCCACTGGAGCAATAAAATGAAGGTAAACTTTTTTGTCACCTGCCTAGGCGATACAGTAAAAGCTGAAGTTGCCAAAAAAACAGTAGGTTTACTAGAACAACTTGGCTGCGATGTGATCTTCCCAGAACGTCAAGGTTGTTGTGGTCAGCCTGCATTAAATAGTGGCTACATTGAAAAAAGTAAGCCGGCAATGAAAAGTATGATCCAAGCTTTTGAGATCAATGACTTCCCTATCGTAACCCCTGCCGGTTCTTGTGCGGCTGCGGTTAAAAAGTACCCTGAGTATTTAGCAGATGAACCAGAATGGGCAGAGCGCGCGAAAAAAGTCGCTGATCGTCTGTTCGAACTAACACAATTTGTTGTACGTCAGCTAGGTGTTGAAAACGTCGGTGCTCGTCTTGAAGGTAAAGGTGTTTACCATCCTTCTTGTAGCTTGATCCGTAAACTTGGCGTACGTGAAGAACCTCTACTTCTTCTAAGCAACGTTGAAGGACTTGAGCTTTTACCTATCGAAAACCAAGAAACATGTTGTGGTTTTGGCGGTACATTCTCTGTGAAAATGTCTGAAATCTCCGGTGAGATGGTGACAGAAAAAGTGCGTCACATTAAAGCAGCAGAGCCTGATTTCTTAATCGGCGCTGATATTAGCTGCTTATTAAATATTGGTGGTCGTATTAGCCGTGAAGGTCAACCAATCAAAGTGATGCACATTGTTGATGTGCTGATGAGTCGTTAAGAGGTCATTATTATGTCAATGAAAACAAGCAACCAAAAATTTAAAGATCGTATTCATGTAAAAATGAAAGACGAGTCTATGCGTGCCGCTGTTGCTAATGCACAAGAACGTATGTTCAAAAATCGCGCTGTTGCTGCGGAGAAACTCGGTAACTGGGAAGAGTGGCGCGAAATGGGTATGGATATCCGTAACCATGTGCTTGAAAACCTAGACTACTACCTACAACAACTTAGCGATAACGTTGAAAAGAACGGTGGTCATGTATTCTTTGCAGCAACAGCTGAAGATGCAACTAACTACATCGAAAAGATTATCCAGCAAAAGAATGCGACAAAAGTGGTTAAGTCTAAATCCATGGTGACCGAAGAAATCGGTATGAACCAAGTGATTCAGCGTAATAACTGTGAAGTGATTGAAACCGATCTTGGCGAATACATTCTTCAAGTCGATGATTGTGATGCGCCATCACACATCGTTGTACCAGCACTACATAAAAACCGTACTCAAATTCGTGATGTTTTCAACAAGAAACTCGGTTACGAAGGCTCTTCTGATCCAGAAGAAATGACACGTTTTGTTCGTAAACATATTCGTCATGATTTCCTTGAAGCAGAGATCGGTATTACTGGCTGTAACTTTGCTATCGCAGAATCAGGCACCGTCACCCTTGTTACCAATGAAGGTAACGCACGTCTTGCAACCAGCCTACCGAAAACGCATATCGCGGTAATGGGTATGGAGCGTATCGTTCCTACGTTTGAAGAATTCGATATTGTTGCGAGTTTGCTATGTCGAAGTGCAGTAGGTCTACCTCTAACAGGTTATGTGACAGCACTTACAGGTCCTCGTGAAGACGGTAACTGTGATGGTCCTGAAGAGTTCCACTTGGTGATTGTAGATAACGGTCGTTCTAAAATTCTTGGTTCTCAATTCCGCTCTATCCTACGTTGTATCCGTTGTGCAGCGTGTGTTAACACGTGCCCTGCATACCGCCATATCGGTGGTCAATCTTACGGCTCAATCTATTCAGGCCCTATTGGTGCGGTACTTTCGCCACTACTTGGCGGCTATGAAGATTTTAAAGATCTACCCAATGCTTGTAGCTTATGTCGTGCTTGTCATGACGTATGTCCGGTGAAAATACCATTGTCTGATTTGCTGCTTAAACACCGTCAAATCATGGGTGAAGAGAAAATCACAGATTCCATGGAGCGAGCTTCCGTCAGTGGATTTAGCTTTGTAAATGCTCACCCTGCACTATGGGATAAAACCGTTAAGATCGGTGCTATCGTTGCAGGTAAACTGATTAAAAATGGTCAATTACCATTTAAAGTTGGTCTACTAAACGCATGGACTCAGACGCGTGATTTACCAAACCCATCGGGTGAGTCATTCCGCAGTTGGTTTAAAAACAAAAATAAATAATTAAGGAGCTTTCCGTATGTCATCTCAAAATGAGCAACGCATTTATAATCGCGATAGTTTCCTTAACAACATCGCTAAACAACTTGGTCGTGAGCGTATTACTACCCCAGTAGAGCGTCCGAACCTAAAATATAACTGTCACAAAGACGTATTTGCTGATAAATCACAAGATGAATTAAAAGATATCTTGGTCGAATACACGCAGTCTTCTTTAGGCGCACAAGCTGTTGTGACAACCAAAGCACAGTTAGCAGAAGCACTGCGTAATGTTTGTTTCAAATATTGCAGCGAAGACGAAACAAACATTGATCCTGTTGGTGAAACCATCTTTACCGCAGATACTCGTCTACTTAACATTATTGACCCGAAAGATTTGAGCTCCGATAAGCATGGTGTTTACATTTGGGATCACTCGGCGGGTTACGAAGCAAACATCACAGTAGCTGAACGTGCAAAAGTTGGTGTTGTATTCGCTGAACAAGCGTTAGCAGAATCAGGCACAATGGTACTTTACAGCAACCCAGCACAGGGTCGCGCAGTAAGCCTATTACCAGAAGCTTCTGTATTCGTTGTACCTAAAAGCTCAATCGTTGCTCGTTTAACACAAGCAACTGAGATTCTGCATCAAAAAGCCATGAACGGTGAACGTGTACCTTCATGTGTTAACTTTATTTCAGGTCCGAGCTCGACAGCAGATATCGAGCTGATCAAAGTTGTTGGTGTGCATGGGCCCGTCTTTGCCACCTACATCATTATTGATGATATGTAAGCTTACTTATCACCAATAGTGATAGCAAACTAGTAGGATACTAGTGGTTAAGCACATTACGGGAATACGAATAACGCAGTCTTCGGGCTGCGTTTTTTTATCTAGAATTTAATCTTTTTAAGTATATAATCCTTCGCCTATTAGGCTTTAAGTGGGATAAATAATGCCAGCTATCGATGATCTCGTTTTATTCACTCAAGTTATTGAACATGGCTCATTCAGTAAGGTTGCTGAACTCAATAATGTGACTAAATCCGTTGTTAGCAAGCGTATTAGTAAACTTGAAACCGAATTAGGCTTACAACTTATATATCGCACCACACGAAAGCTAACACTCACAGAACCCGGTGAAGTGCTTTACCATCGTGCTAAAAGTATCAACCATGTTGCTCAAGCTGCTTTTGACTCTGTGAAGGGCTACAGCGAAGCACTCTCTGGTAAAATTCGGATGTCAGTACCGACAATTTCAGGCGAATTAGTATTAGCAAAAGCCGTGTCTGATTTTTGTCAGAAACACCCCGGTCTTTCGGTTGATATGTCGCTAAACAATCACTTTGTCGATCTCGTTGCTGATAACTACGATTTGGTGATCCGTACCGGTTATCTCGAAGATTCAAGCTTAATCGCTCGTCATATTTTTAATTCTCGCTGGGTAATATGTGCCTCACCCGCTTACATTGAACATTATGGCAAGCCAGAAAAACCTAAAGATCTCAATAGCCATAATTGTCTAGGTTATAACCCTCAAAGTACTGGCCCTTTTGACTGGCAATTTATTAAACAAAATAAAATTTACACTCAAAAAGTCAGCGGAAACTTTTCATCCGACAATGCGATAGCGTTGAAAAAAAATGTCCTCGCAGGTAATGGTATCGCTTATCTACCCAATTGCTTAGTTCATGATGAATTAGAGCGCGGTGAGTTAGTTGAATTGCTCTCGGCACATGCGGGTAAAGTGGTGGGGATTTATGCTGTCTATCCGTATACCAGAAAACCTGCTAAACGGATTCAAGCACTGATTGAACATATTCGAGAAAGCTACATGGAAATTAAAGAAAAATTCTAATATCCATGTAGTATCAATTAGTTATAGCAATCAGTTAAATCAATTATAATTAACCGTCGACGAGTTTCATCAATAAATGCCCATCGTACAACGCTTGTTTAACCAAAGCCGCTCCCGGCATCGTCGCTTGAGTGTAAAAACAGCTTTCTTCTATTTCTAAGCCATCGAAATAAACAGGTAAGGTTTGCGAGCTAATACGATCCATAATCGCAGGATAAAGTACCGATTTAGCACGATTAAACTCCCCACCAATCAAAATGCGCTGAGGGTTAAATAGGTTAACCATTATCGCAATGGCTTGCCCTAAATTATGACCTAACTCCACAATAATTTGTCGCGCTAAACTGTCACCTTCTACTGCCGCATCACATACTGATTCAATCGTTAAAGGCATATGATTCAGCATCGATTCATGTCCTGCTTTAAGCTGCGTTTTCACTTGTTCTAAAATGGCCTGTAAACTCGCAACGGTTTCTAAGCAGCCATGATTACCGCAAAAACAACGTTTGCCAAACGGCTTAATTTGAATATGCCCAAGCTCACCCACGTTACCGGTTTTCCCTTGCAGCACATTATCATCAAGGACAATCCCCGCTCCCACACCATGATGAATAGAAATCAAAATGGAGTTTGCAATACCACGAGAATTACCGAACAATTTTTCTGCTAAAGCCCATGAACGTGTGTCATTACCGATAAAAACAGGCAGTCCAGTTTCATTGTGAATAATTTCACCCAAGGGTAAATTAGACACATTATAATGTGGCATCTGTAATACCATACCTTCACTGGAATTAACTAACCCTGGTAATGACACTGCAATCGCTGTCATTCTGTCTAGTTCGCTAACATGATTGGCAAAGAAAATGTTTATTTCAGCTAATAACTTTTTAACCACATCTTCTTGATGCAGTTGCTCAATATCTTGACGTTCTTCTACTAGAATTTCGCCGCCAAGTGCATGTAAAGCAATAGTAAGATAACCACGACCTAAACGAATAGATAAAAATTGCCACCCTTCATTGGCAGGAACTAGCCCAATAGCAGGTCGTCCACGGCTGCTCGGTTCTTGAAATTGCGTTTCTTTAATTAAATGCGCATCAATTAATTCACGGGTGATCTTAGTAATACTTGCGGGGGCAAGTTGACTGCGTTTAGACAATTCAATGCGCGAGATCGGCCCATACAAATCAATTAGTTTATATACGCTGCCGGCATTATTTCTTTTTATATGATCGATATGGCCTGGCTGAGCGACGTACATGTCGATACTCCTGAGAAAAATCAGCTTAAAAACCTTCGGAAACTAATTTTTTTACTTTGCGAAGTAATTGTGAAGCCTCTTATCGTCAGTACGTGACAAGTATCACTATCAACGACTAAAGACATTGAGTTTCGCTTCTGCGATAATGAAAAAAAGGCTTTTTTGCCTACTCTTTTTTTTAATTAGCGGATTTATTTCACGCAGTAACTTTTCTAATAATGATCATGTTTCATTGACACTAGAATGGTTATAGACGTGAAAATAAGAGGTTCAACGTGTACAAAATTAACGAAGTATTCGAAACAATTCAGGGTGAAGGTGTATTTACTGGCGTGCCTGCAATTTTTGTTCGATTACAAGTCTGCCCTGTTGGCTGCTCATGGTGTGACACCAAACAAACTTGGACAGCAGAGCCACAAGATTTAGTTAGCTTAGAGCAGATCATGGCTAAAACTGGGGACTCACCACTTTGGACTAATCTTGACGCTAATGGTGTAGTGCAATTATTACAAGATCAAAAATATACGGCTAAACATATTGTTATTACAGGCGGTGAACCTTGTATTTACGATCTTCGTCCTTTAACTCATGCACTAGAAAAAGCTGGCTTTAATTGTCAGATCGAAACCAGTGGCACATCTGAAATTCAAACCAGTGATAATACTTGGGTAACGGTATCGCCAAAAATTAACATGAAAGCAAAGTTGCCCGTTTTAGCTTCTTCCCTCGCGCGTGCTAACGAGATCAAGCACCCTGTCGGCACTAGCAAAGACATTGAACAACTTGATGCGCTCATTGATGGCGTGACGCTAAAACCTGATGTCACGATTGCGCTTCAACCTATTAGTCAAAAGCCACGTGCAACAGAACTATGTATTGAAACATGTATTCAACGTAACTGGCGTTTATCGATCCAAACACACAAATATCTAGCCATCGCTTAATCGCTCTGTACTTTGCTTGATTTATAAAACATTTATCAAAAAACCGCTTCGCTTTAATGTTTTACAACGCTAAAGCGAAGCGGTTTCTTGCAAATGACCGATAATTAACCAACTATCACCTCAAATTGCCTATTTCTTTCATCAATTTATCATTTGATTGATATCAATACTTGATGCTTGTCGTAAGAAAGGTAATATTGCTAATACATAAATATCTTTAAGCACGAGATACTTTAATTCCAAAGTCAGTGCCTAAACGGAGAATGATTTAAACATGACTTACGCGCCTGTAACAGACGTATTAAGCGGCAAACTAGCGGTAGACAGTGAAGTTACTGTTCGCGGTTGGGTTCGCTCACGTCGTGATTCCAAAGCTGGGATCTCTTTCCTTGCCATTTATGACGGCTCTTGTTTCGACCCGATTCAGGCCGTGGTCCCTAATGAGTTAAATAATTACCAGGATGAAGTACTTAAGCTTACAACTGGTTGCTCTGTTGAGGTTACCGGTACAATCGTAGCATCTCCTGCTAAAGGTCAAGATTTTGAACTAGCAGCAACCAACGTGAAAGTCGTTGGTTGGGTTGAAGATGCAGATTCTTACCCAATGGCTAAAACTCGTCACTCAATTGAGTACTTACGTGAAGTTGCACATCTTCGTCCACGTACTAACGTGATCGGCGCTGTTGCACGTGTTCGTAACTGTCTATCTCAAGCGATCCACCGTTTCTACCACGAGCAAGGCTTCTTCTGGATGTCTGCACCACTTATCACAGCATCTGACTGTGAAGGTGCCGGTGAAATGTTCCGTGTATCTACGCTAGACATGGCTAACATTCCAATGACTGATAAAGGCGAAGTAGACTTTGACAAAGATTTCTTTGGTAAAGAAACTTTCCTAACAGTCTCTGGTCAGCTAAATGCTGAAGCATATGCGTGTGCACTAAGCAAGGTTTACACTTTCGGCCCAACATTCCGTGCTGAAAACTCAAACACAAGCCGCCACCTAGCTGAGTTCTGGATGGTTGAGCCTGAAGTTGCATTCGCAGAACTTGACGATGTAGCTAAACTTGCTGAAGACATGCTGAAGTACGTATTCAAAGCGGTACTTGAAGAGCGTCGTGACGACCTTGAGTTCTTTGCTCAACGTATCGACAAAGACGCAATTTCTCGCCTAGAGAAGTTCGTAACATCTGACTTTGCACAAGTTGATTACACTGATGCAATTAAGATCCTTCAAGACTCTGGCCGTAAGTTCGAGTTCGATGTTGAGTGGGGCATTGATATGTCTTCTGAGCACGAGCGTTACCTTGCAGAAGAACACTTCCAAGCACCTGTAATTGTTAAGAACTACCCGAAAGACATCAAAGCATTCTACATGCGTTTGAATGACGACGGTAAGACAGTAGCAGCGATGGACGTATTGGCACCTGGCATTGGTGAAATCATCGGTGGTTCTCAACGTGAAGAGCGCCTAGACATTCTAGATGCACGTATGATTGAGATGGGTCTAGATCCTGAGCACATGGGTTGGTACCGCGACCTACGTCGTTACGGTAGTGTTCCACACGCTGGTTTCGGTCTAGGCTTTGAGCGTCTAGTCTCTTACGTAACTGGTATGGGTAACGTACGTGACGTGATCCCATTCCCACGTACTCCACGCTCTGCAAACTTCTAATCGTATTTAGTTTAGAATTGCAAAACGCAAAAAGGCTGCCCTATTGGCAGCCTTTCTTTTATCATCCATTTTGAAGAAATCTGATTAACAATGACATTAAACGACGTTAATCATTAAAGTCTAGGTTGTTAAACGGCACAGGTTTTGAGTAATAATACTCTTAAATCTTCTTATCAAGAGATATAATAGGTTGATAATATGAAATAAATTCATTATTTTTTCACCCTACTCCTAATAACTTTTTAATCCCAGCTGAGAATGAAATAGTCAATAATACCCGCTGCGATCAAGCACAATAATAAGAAATATATTAACCAGTAATAATAAATATTTCTCTGGTTTAATTTATCTTTTAAATAACGATTAACGACAACCAGTCCATTCAAATGACCTAAATCAGAACAGATTATGAACCAACTTGTGGGTGTAAAACTATCATCATATTCAGAATGAAAAGATAAACACTTATTACAAAAATGATTGGAAAGTCAATGAGTCCGTTCGAAGTGCTTAGTTTATCCGCTCCTATTTTTACACCAATATAGCGGATATCATGACTATCATATTCTAACACTCTTAATTGTATTTGAGCGGCTTTGCTACACGTCGATATTTTTCGATTTATTGTCTTTCTAACCAATAATCTGTATCTAATTTTTTGCCATAATCTTTTATATCAGAAACAATAGTCGAATAGGTAATAAGGTAAGATAACCAAGATGCAGTTATCTTTTCGAATCCATAACTCATGAAAATAAGAATAGCAGTCAGCTGTCTTGATATTTTTACAATAGGATTAAAAACACCGCTATGACCTTACTCAAAACCCATAAATGTGCTTTAATTGTATCTAATATGAATAAAAAAAATTCGATAGATTTTACTTCTTGATACAATAAAATATTCTCATTAAAGATATGGCAAATATGATTGAATTTATACCTTTAAGATATAAAATCCCATCCTTAATTTCTTGTATTGATATTGCAAATGTTTGGTAAGTTGACAAATAAAAACAAAAGTTTAATCAGTAGCCTTAAACTTTTCTCTCTTTTATTCATAGGAATATCAGGTGGATATTTCGCTTACAACGCCTATCATTTAGACGAATTTCATGAGCAATATTTTGAAAAAATTAATTCTATTTACTCTGTAAGTCGACGTTTTAGTTCATACTACAACAATACAAGCACCACCTTTATCCCAAAAGGGTTGCACGATTACAATGACGTTGACGTTTGGGTAAAAAAACCTTCAGATGTGAAATTATTATCAACAGGAATAAACCGTCTACGCTCTCAACTCGATGAGCTTACAGATAATAACATCTGGACGATTGCTGTTTTTGAAAATCCTGCTGACTATGTCCATTTTGATCCCGCTAGACCCCTTTATTTAGAACTTTATAAAAATAATCATGACAACGATATAATAAAGCGAATTATTAAACGAGAGGGTCTTGGTGAAACTTACCGCTATTTTTATGGCTGTAATTTAAAATTGACTGAAAGGTATGTAGAAGAAGGATCTAACCAAAATATCAGATCATTATATTACCCTATCTACAATAATCGTAAGTTAGATGCATTGCTGGCTATTGATATCAAAAGTAACTTACTTCATGAAGCACTTAAAAGTTACAATAACGAATTCAAAACGGTGCTTTATGAAAACCCAGCAAAGCATGGCTATAACATAAAAGAACTATTACCTTGTGCTAGCCAAGATCCCTTTTATGTAGGTGTAAACTTATTGGCTATTTTAAAAGTATCGCTTACGCCTGCATTATTTTTAACCTTCATGATTCAGCTATTACGTTCAAGATTGAAAAGAAGAAAATTTTCGTTACAACGCGATCTTATGACGCATTTCTATCGACGTGATTACTATGAGAAAAAGCTTCTTTCTCAAAAAAGCTTCTATTTGTTAATTATTGATATTGATAACTTTAAGTCTATAAATGATACCTATGGTCATGAAATGGGCGATGAAGTAATACGTACTGTCGCGGAAAGAGTTAATCAATGTATCCGCCAAAGTGATATCGCTATACGTTGGGGCGGGGAAGAATTTATTTTAAGCTTCCCGGTTATGACAAAAGAGCAATTAGAGCTGAAGGCAGAAGAAATACGACATATTATTCAGGTATACCCAATCCATGGGATTGATGTCACAATTTCAATTGGGGGTACGGTGTCGGACACATTATCATTTACTGAAGCATATAAAGTCAGTGATGATGCGTTATATCAGTCAAAACATAACGGCCGTAATCAATCAACGATTATTTAATGACGTTATTGCTGACGACTGCTTACTTTTGATACTAAATTAGCAAATAATGACTGTAATATGCCATCCTTGATAGATCACTCATTGTTCAAGGATGGCAACATGATCACTTCATCTTTATCAAATCATATTCTTACGCTCTCTATTGACCGCCCTTCCGCAAAAAATGCACTTAGCCTTGCTATGTATCAAGATCTTGCTCAACAGTTAGAACGAGCAAAAAATGATGATATATCCGTCGTTATTATTACAGGCAATGCTAATATTTTTTGCAGTGGTAATGATATTGAAGATTTTATTCAGTTAGCACAGGCAGATAGCACTCAAACACAAAAAAATAGAGCGATTATTGAACGCTTTATGTTCGCTATGATTGACTGTCCTGTGCCTATTATTGCTGCGGTTTCTGGTGCTGCTATTGGAATAGGTATGACACTGTTACAACACTGTGACTTTATTTTTGCCACTCCTAATACAATCTTCACTCTTCCCTTTGTAAAGCTCGGATTATGCCCTGAATTTGGTTCAAGCTTATTATTACCGCAATTACTCGGCGAACGAAAAGCCAAAGCAATGTTACTGCTTGGCGAGGAAATGACAGTAGAAGAAGCGCTATCTCTTGGTTTTATCAATCAAATAACCATTCAACCTGAACAACACGCTGTGCACTGTGCTAATGCACTTATCGCTTTACCTAAAGAAGCATTGCAGCACACTAAAAAACTCCTATCTGACCATTCACGCCAACAGCTAATTGATTGTATTGACAAAGAGAATGACCTTATTTTTAAGCTGATTAAACGCTCAGAAGCAACCAGTGCATTGTCTCGATTTAAGGAAAAAAAAAGTCAGACTTAATTCATGAATAAAAATTATGACTAATTTGTTGCATTTTCTTGTAAAGGTTCTATGACAAAGGGTATAAATAGACATTACCATTTATTAACGCCACGGATGACCAAATATGTTTGAGAAAATTACAGCAGCTCCTGCTGACCCAATTTTAGGTTTAACAGAAGAATTCAAAGCAGATACACGCGCAACAAAAATTAATCTAGGCGTTGGTATTTATAAAGATGAAACAGGTAATACGCCTGTCCTTGCCACAGTAAAAAAAGCAGAAGCTATTTTACTTGAAAAAGAAACAACAAAGTCATATTTAAGCATTCCTGGTACGCCTGAATACGGCCTAGCGGTTCAAGAGCTGCTTTTTGGTAACGATGCAACAATCATCACTGAAAAACGCGCACAAACCGCTCAAGCACCTGGTGGTACTGGTGCATTACGTGTTGCCGCTGAATTTATTAAGCGTCAATTGGGTGATGTAAAAGTATGGATCAGTAATCCTACTTGGGCTAACCACCATGGTGTCTTTGGCGCTGCTGGTCTTGAAACACAGCAATACTCTTACTATAACGCTGAAACAAGTGATATTGACTTTGACGCGGCTATTGCTGATTTAAGCCAGGCTAGCGAAGGCGATATTGTTCTTCTGCATGGTTGCTGTCATAACCCAACGGGTATTGATCCAACAACAGAACAATGGCAAGTGTTAGCAAAACTCTGCATTGAGAAAAAACTACTACCAATGTTTGATTTTGCTTATCAAGGCTTTGCACGCGGTGTAGAAGAAGATGCGCAAGGTTTACGCATCTTTGCAGATCAACTGCCAGAATTACTGGTAGCAAGTTCATTCTCTAAGAACTTTGGTTTATACAATGAACGTGTAGGTGCATTTACACTTGTAGGTAAAACTGCAGAGCAAGCAGCCACAGCATTTAGCCAAGTGAAATCTATCGCACGTGTTATTTATTCTAACCCACCAGCTCACGGTGCTGCGATTGTAACAACCATCCTAAACAACGCTGAGCTGCGTGCAGAATGGGAACAAGAAGTTGCTGATATGCGTGATCGTATCCAAGAAATGCGTACGCTATTTGTAGCAACATTAAAAGAGTTAGGTGTCACTAACGACTTTAGCTTCATTGAACGCCAAAACGGTATGTTCTCGTTCTCTGGTTTATCAAAAGACCAAGTTACACAACTTAAAAATGATTTTGCTATTTATATTGTTGGTTCAGGCCGTATTAGTGTTGCGGGTATGACAAAAGATAATATGATGCCTTTATGTAAAGGTATTGCTGCCGTCTTATAATATAAAAGATGAGCAATAAAAGAGGACATTATGTCCTCTTTTTTATTTCCTACCGTAACAGCTATATGCCTTTTTTATGCAAGTTTGACTAATTTAAACAACATAAAATTAGCCAGATTTATTTAATGGCAATACATTACAATATAAATCTCGCTCGTAATTTCTATTTAGTTGTTCCTTCCAAGGCCTTTTTGCAATAGGAACAAGATAGAACATTTCACGTGTAGTATCAGTTACAAAAGCCATATTATGGCGCATCACTTCATAGTGAATATCATGAACAAACCCTAACGAGAAACTTTGTCTACCCGTTAATATATTTATATCTTCCCGCGTTAAAGAAACGCCTTGATTATCTTCAGCAAAACGATCAATCAACCAATCTGAAAATTCTCTCGCACTTATCATTGTCATAGATCATTAACTCCAAATGCTTCGAGCTCCTTGAAATTAACATCCAAATAAACGCTATATAAAACGTAAGCTAATAAATATTAAACGTAATCTAATAAATTATGGATATTAATTCATTATTATATTTATAGCATTAAAATAATTATTATTATAAATAATCGGAACGATGCATAAATAATAAAGTAGAAGTTAATATTAGCAGAAGAAAATATTTTAGAAGGGATATAAATAAGAATAAAAACCCCCGCTTCTTAAAAAGAAGCGGGATTGGCTGATTAAAGTGCTTTGTATAAAACTTTGTTGCCAGCCAATTGGATGCGCTCAACTAACCCTTCTTCGGTCAATTTTTTTAACGCACCTGTAGCCCAAGAAGCCGCTTTCGCATCTTCCTGGCCAGCTTCTAAGCCAATGCCTTTAGGGTTTAAACCTTCAGCATTTTTCACAACAATATCTAACACTTGTTGCTGCTTAGGAGTTAATGATACTGCCGTTGTTGCTTTAGCAGGTGTCGGTTTAACTTCTTTTTTTGCTTCTACAGCTTTTGCCGCTGGTGCAGCTTTCACTGTTTCAACACTTGGTGCTTGTTTAGCTGCTTTTTTAGGCGCTGCTTTGGTCGCTAATTCAGCAAAAACAGGCGTCTGTTTTTGAAGTTTTAGCTGTACTTTACGTTTGTGAGAGATTCTCATTAAATTTCCTACTCCGTTGCACTACTTTCAGTCACCACTATGCCAGCGGGAAAAAGTAAGCGCGTTTTATATCAAGTATGTCAGAGAAATGCCAGCAAACGACGACATATCAACCGATAAATATGATTTTAAGCAAAAAATTCCTTCTATATTCTTCATATATACTTAATAAGTACAAAACATGTAGGCATCTATCATGAACATGCCGTTGATGTGCAATATTTTGAGTAATCAAAACGATCGCTACGCATTTCCATAACGTAAGATAAATTGATGATTTGATTTGGAGTAAAACAATGGAAACCTATCATGTAAAGTCAGCCCCTATTACCCCTAATGTAATGCTGTTTGTTTTTTGTTTTACAGCGTCGATTAGTGCTAGCTGCCTTACCTTTTTTATTCCTAATATGACACTGCAAACAACCATTTTTACCACTATTATTATTGGGGTTAGTGCCGTTATCGTTATTCGTTACATCTGTGACTCAAAATATCTGTTCACACTTACATTCATGCATTGCCAATATCATAGTCGTTACGGTGGTTGGTCAACCACTTGGAATAATATATCTCAATTAGGTAAAGCTGAAATAAACCACCAAGGCTGGCAACAGCCTGTTCCTTGGATCGGTATTAAACTCAACGATTATGATGATTTTATTAACAGCATCAGTCCTCGATTGGCCGCACGCATTATTATTGAGCAGCGTATTTTATTAGTTATGGCCATTAAAAATAGTGACGTTGCGAATAACACAATAGAAGATGTGTTATTTGATGATGAACCTTACCAAACGCCAAATGGTCATGTCTTTAAAGGCTTAAGAGCGATGCTAGCACACCGTATGAAATATAATCGTGAGTTCTTAGGCTTTGATTTCTTCATCTCTGAAGACGCATTAGATAGGCCAATTAATGATTTTATTGGCCTATTAAGGCGTTATAAAGCGGCCGCTATACGCCAATAGCGTCGCCATGTTGCGCTCTTAAAAATGGTAATAACAATAACCCTATCGCAGCAGCCGCTACAGAAATAACGACAAAGAATCCCATCCAATGGTAATGCTGCATAATTATCGCTAATGGGTAACCCGCAAGTGCTGCGCCCATATAGGCAAATAGCCCTACAAATCCGGTTGCAGCACCGACAGAGTCTTTATGTGAACACTCAGCCGCCGCCATCCCAATAAGCATTTGAGGGCCAAATACAAAAAAGCCAATCGTAAATAAACACACCGCCTGTAAAACAAAGCTCGAGATTGGAATTAACCACAGCGCGGCGACAGACAAAAAGATACCGATTGAAAACAATAAGATCATCGGCCCGCGATTGCCTGAGAATATTTTATCCGATCCCCACCCAGCCACCAGCGAGCCTAAAAAACCGCCAATTTCAAATAATGATAACGCGCTATTAGCCGTGATCAAGCTATAACCATATTGTTCGGTAAGGTATAAATTACCCCAGTCGTTAATCGCTGTCCGAACGATATAGACCAGAATATAGCTAAGGCTTAATAGCCAAATATATTTATTATTGAGTACATAACGAAACAGGATCTGCTTTTGTGATAACCCCTTGCCTGTATTTTCATGGGCAATTTCTAAGTGATCTTTGCGCCAGTGTCCAATACTGGGTAATCCCATTGACGTCGGTTTATCGCGTAAACGCCAACAAAGAAATAAACCGATAACCACAGCAATGATGCCAGGAATATAGAAACTGTAACGCCAGCCAAAATGGAGCACAGTGAAACCAACAATAATGGGGATCATTGCGCCCCCCATATTATGTGCAGTATTCCAGATAGACCACCACCTGCCACGCTCAGAGCGTGAATACCACGTTGTTAATAACTTGGAACAGGCAGGCCATCCCCAGCCCTGAAACCATGCATTTAATATCCATAATATGCTGAGCGCGACAATCGAACTAGATAAGCCAAATAGAATATTAATTACACCGGTCGCAATCAGCCCAATACCCATAAAGTAACGAGGATTAGAACGATCACTAACAATCCCAGAGATGAATTTCGAGCAGCCGTAAGTGATATAAAATAATGTGCCCATTAGGCCAATATCGGCTTTATCCCACCCCAAATCAGTAATAATTGCAGGCATGGCATAACTGAAGTTTTTACGGGTTAAATAAAAGGCAGCATAACCAATATACATACTCACCATAATGTGAATACGCCAATAACGATAACGTTGAGCCGTGTCTTGAGTCGCGTCTATATTCATAATTCTATTATCGTCTAAAGGTTCTAAACCTATGAGAGAGAGCTAAGTTGTGGCAGTACAACACGAATGTTAGTCCCAGCTAAAGGCGGATGGTCATAGTACATCTGTAATTCAGCTTTTGGCTGAGTATGACTGGTAATAACACACTGACCGCCTAATGCTTCAATACGCTCTTTCATCCCACGTAAACCAAAGCCTTTCAATGTATCACTGGTTTTAAAACCCACGCCGTTATCTTCTATTTCCATCGTGATATTGTCATCAACCGACAATGTGATCAGCACTTCCGTTGCCTTTGCATATTTTGCAATATTATTAAGTGCTTCTTGTGCGACACGAAACAGCGTGATTTGCAGCATATCTGACATCACATCATCAATACCTTTTGGATAAGACATTGCGACATCAATCTCTTGTGCTTCAAAGTGTAAATCTCTGATCACTTGTTCAATCGCTGCTTTTAAGCCTAAATCATCCAGTGTTTTTGGCCGTAATTGCGACAATAAGCCTTTTGTTGTGTCATAAATATTTAGCGATAATTGCTCTATCGAAGAGGCACAAGATTCACCAGCCTGTGATGTTTCGACACGTTTTAAAATACTGGCTTGAGTGCGTATTGCGGTAATATTTTGTCCAATTTCGTCATGTAATTCTCGCGCGATATTTTGTCTTACAGACTCTTCAGCCGTAACCAACTGACGTGATAAGGAAAAATTGCGTTTTAATTGTTTCGACAGTTTTTTATTTAAATCTCGCTGATGTTGGATCCCAATCCCCAGCAAGATCCCGGTGATACTTTGTGCTGATAACGACAACAACAAATCAACGGTTTCAATTGAACTCACTTCACTACGAACGGCAATTAAAGCAATACTATTAAGTAAGGTGCCCAGTAATGCCCCTTCCCAACCATAACGAAACGCTAATACTATAATCGGAATTGCCAAACAAAATGGCGCAAACAAACTCAATTGCTCAGGTAAATGCACCTGCAATAAGATGTTGGCAATGAATAATAGGCAGAAAAAGAACAGATGCTGGCTACGAAATTCAACCGGACGAGAAACCACATCGACTGTTAATGGTATCCACTCCTTTTGAAACAAATAATTCCAAATCAAATAACAGCTCGGTACCAACATTAAGCCGCTCGTCATACTAATAAGGAAAATAAAACCGAGTCGGCGAGTATTGAAAAGGTCAAACAAGTGCACCCCATTCAATACCAACATATTGATCAGTGCTAATGTTGTTATCGCTATAGCCATAACAGTAAGTAACCGCCACTGCACACCTTTATAGTGACGCCGAGCAAGTAAGGTAACAGGTATCGATAACATACTGGCAATAAATAAAGCCAGCCAACTATATTGCGGCAAAGATAATGCCAGTAATAGTAATCCGCTCCATTCTGCACTATAGATAGCAAGCCAATACTTTTTAGAGCTATGAAGAGTTAAACCAAGCCTAAGTGCAAAAGGAAAAAACACAGTTGCGAGAATAGGATCCATAATGAAGTAGTATGAAATACCCCATAAGCAGAACCAACTACAGCAAACAAATAACCAAACACAAAGTGATGTTAGGCTAAAGCTACGCACTAGATAACATCCCCGCTAAAGAACTTAGCAAGCTCAACATTATTTTTTACGCCCAATTTATCCATCGCATTCGCACGATGAACATGTACCGTTTTATGGCTTAAACCCAATTTTACCGCGACGGCTTTAACATCAAGCCCTGTTGCGAGTAATTCACTAATTTGATGCTCACGTTTCGTCAATGTTCCTAATGCTTGTTTATTACAATTAGGTGAGACTAAATTAATCGCGATATCAGGAGTTAAATAACAACCGCCTTGCGCTGCTGTTCTCACTGCTTGAACTAATTCATCAGGGCTACAACGTTTACTTAAAAAACCTTTAGCGCCGAAACTTAATGCTTTTTCTACTACCGTTGCAGAGTCATGAACACTCAGCATAATACTGGCAATACCTGATGGAAGATCTTCAAGTAACGTTAAACCACTTTCGTTAGGCATAGAAATATCTAAAATACATACCGTAGCATCTAAACCAGGTAAACCTAATCGCGCTTCTGCAGCAGAGCTGAACTGTCCAACAACCTCCATATCAGGCTCTAAGGCTAATAGCTGAGCAAAGCCAGAACGCACAATAACGTGGTCATCAACCAAAGCAATTTTGATCATTACCTGAATACCTATAGAGAAAAACGCCATAAACTACCCTTTCATATTACTGTGAGCAAGTGCTTTACTTGAGATTTATTCCCTATTGGCATTCATAAATACATGGATACAAAAAAGCGCTTTGGTGATCAAAGCGCTTTTCTAAAACATTAGCTGCTAATTAGTTAGTTGCTAATTGCTGGTTTTCTTTCTTTTCACGGTAAATCTTACGCTCTTCAAGGACAGCAACAATTGCCATGATCACACAACAAATGACTGCAGCCGTATCTAGCGCAACGAATGTACCCGCCCAACCTGTTTGACCGAAAATAGGCGTACCATCAGCGATCATACCTAAACCTAATTTCGCAAAGCTATCACCGATTAGGTAAGCAAACGTACCTTTAATACCATCGGCAACCGCGATACCTTGCTTAGGAACAAAGCCAACTGCCGCAACACCAATAAGAAGCTGTGGACCAAAGACTAAGAAACCAAGTGCAAATAATGATGCTCTGTAAGCAAAAATTGTATCCGCATGTTGGTAGAAACCTAATGTTGCAATCACGCCAATAAGCGCAATACACGCAACTAAGCCACGACGACCATTGATTAAGTCAGAGAAGAAACCCCATAAACATGTGCCGATCAATGCGCCCGTTTCAAACATGGTGAAACCAGAAATAGCCGTTTCTTTATCAAAACCAAGTATTTCGTAACCGTATACCGTTGACCACTGGTCGATACCAATACGTACCACGTAAAGAAATACATTAGCAAAACATAGTAGCCAAATAACCTTGTTGTACAACACATAGGTTTTGAAGATTTCCAGCTTGCTCATCTGGTTTTCGTTAACCGCTTTATCTTCTTCAGAAATTGGCTCTTCAAATAGCTCCTCAGCGGTACCTAAACCATAAGATTCAGGGCTATCGTTACCCATGCTAAAACCAATTAACGCAACAACAATTGCAATAATTGACGGCACGATAAACATACCCGCAACATTACCATTAAAGAAGTAGTTTGCACCAAATAGTGCAACACCTGCGGCACCCGCACCACCGATGTTGTGCGAAATATTCCACATACCAAGGAACGTACCGCGGTTCTTTTTACTGGTCCACTTTGAAATAGTGGAGTACGAGTTAGAGCCACCCACACTTTGGAATAAACCCGATAATGCATACAGGCCAATCATCATGTAAAACGAGCCCATTGATGGCCCCATGACTAAACCAAAGCCCAGCATACATAAACCAGACAACAATAAGCCCAATGGCAAAATATTTTTCGAGTTCTTACCATCACACCAGTAGTTTAATGCTGTTTTACCGATGCCATAAGTAATAGAGAAACCAAGACCAATGGTACCTAGTTGCGTCATACTCATACCGTAATCAGAGATCAGGTCGTTTTGCGCAATATTGAAATTCTTACGGATGAAATACATCACCATGTAGCTAACGAACACCACAAGGTATGAACGCAAGAATGGTGCAAGCCACATTTTCTTACGAACAGCTAAAGGTAAATCAAGCGTTGGTTTTCTTACCTGTGTAAGCAGTTTTAACATGTGAAATCCTCAGATAGTCACTGAAAAATCGATGCTATGGATGTTTTTATGATCAATACGCCCAATCGGAGTACTGTTATTACCATTAACATTCACAGTGCAGGGATCACCATCATTCAAAAACGTGTGATTAAATTGGGATATACCAATAAAAATGGATAGATGATCATTGCCGAGGATTTTATCGATGCCTAACCGTTGAGGCATGAGAAGGCGACCTAAAATAACTAGGAATAATTCCTAATTCAGGTGAAATTGACGTAAAAATGTGACGGAGCGCAAACTGAAGATATGTAGCAAATAGAAGAAAGTGAGGCTAGCGCCTCACTTTATAGAATAGAAAATCGCATTAATACAATGGCATTTCATCAGCAACAAATGGGTTTGTTGCTCGCTCATGACCAAATGTCGATAATGGACCATGACCCGGTACAAAAGTCACATCATCACCTAATGGCCACAGCTTAGTTTTAATCGCGTTGATCAATGTTGGATGATCACCACGAGGAAAATCAGTTCGACCAATTCCCCCTTTAAATAGCACATCGCCAACAAATGAAACATTAGCGTCATTGCTAAATAAAATCACATGTCCAGGTGTATGTCCTGGGGTATGGAGAACTTGCAAAGTTTGATTACCGACATGAATTTCATCACCATCGTTTAACCATTGCGTTGGCTCAAATGCTTCCGTCATCGGAAAGCCAAACATTTCACTTTGACGCGGTAGGCCTTGTAGCCAAAACTCATCATCTTTATGTGGGCCAATAACCGGCACATTTAAAGACTGAGATAAAGGCGCTGTACCTCCAACATGATCAAGGTGACCATGGGTTAAAATAAGTTGAGTAACCGTTAACCCTAGTTCGTCAACCACCTTGGTTAATTGTTCAATGTCACCACCAGGATCAACAATCGCCGCTTGGTTTGTTTCATCACACCAAATAATTGAGCAATTTTGCTGAAACGGTGTAACAGGAACAATTTGATACTTAAGACTCATACTCGCTTAACATCCTAGCCATAAACATAAGCCGAAAGAATGCCACGATTATTTATAAAAATATAGCGACGATTTATAGCATCTAATTAACCGCGCCAGTTACGTACCGGACCTGTGTCAATATGCACAAACTGGCTTCCAGGGTAATAACCCACACCACCAATTTTCAGATCCATTGCCGCTTGGCGAACTTTTGATAATGGAACACCTTCAAGATTAAAATCGATAGCTTGTGCCTTCATGTGATAACTCTTTTTCGCCACGCCACCGCTGCGTTTTGCCAACATTTTGTTGGTTTTTGGCGAACGATAGCCCGAAATAAGTTGAGCATAGCCTTCATGGCCTAAATATGTCTGAATTTGTGAGATTGCATCATATAAACGACGATCAATGCGAGCCACTTCATTTTGCCTAAAATCACGACACAGATGATCAATTTGTCTTACCGCAGAGCCGACATACGTTTTTCCATTAAAATACTTTGTTTCTAACTCTTCACCTGTATGAAGATTACGAATCAATAGATCACGAGGATCGGAAGCTTTAAATGGGCTGGCAATTGCTATATTAGGTAATAAACAAGAACCGACAACCGCTCCGCCGAGAGCAAGGAATTTACGGCGATTAATATTAATTTCTGACATACCAACTCATGATAAAAAAACGTGCTATTTATTGGAATAATGCAAGGCGTATACCACCCGCTTTTTCCAGCACGATATCCATCATTAATAAAGTAGTCAAAGAGCCATGTCACATATTTTTAATGGCGAAAGAACTACTATTTATTTTCATGGGGTTATCTAGTTCAGTAATTGTAAGCAGAAATTAACGAACTATTATTTCCTTGATCGCGGTCATACTGATATATGTCACTACGATAATTCACTAAGCCTAACTCATCGACCCACGCAGTCTGATAAATTAAATCTACAGGTACATTTTTACTATCACCTAACACTATCGTGCGCGTTTTTTTACTTTCAGATAAATGATTAAAACGTTCTTCACTACTTCCTGAATATTCTAATAGTATCTTTGCTAAATTTTTTGCCTGTTCAACTCGAATACAACCAGAACTTAATGCACGGTCATGCTTTTCAAATAAAAATCGCGAAGCGGTATCATGTAAATAAATAGCTTGGCTATTCGGGAAATTAAATTTAAATACTCCTAATGCGTTTTTCTTTCCTGGCTTTTGTCTTAAACGATAGGGAAAACGATTCGGTGATAACAAATAATATGGAATTGAATTAATAGCTATTTTTTGTGCATTCTCCCATCCTTTTAGCACTTCATAATTATTGCTAGACAAGTAATTTCGATTTATTCTCACCTTCGGCATAATATCTTTTTTCATAATAGAATGTGGGACATTCCAATAGGGATTAAAGACAACCGATTGAATATCAGAATCAATCATAGGCGTTTGTCTTGATGGGCGTCCAACAATGACTTTACTTCCCAGTACCCTTTCACCGCCAAGCCATAAGTCCATATGATAACTGGGAATATTCACCACAATGCCAGTGTCTGGCTTGACCGACCATAATCGCATACGTTGTGCATTTAGTGCCAATAGCCGAATACGCTCTTTGATATTTAATGCTAACCATTGCTGGGTGTGGGCGCCTATTACGCCATCACTCTTTAAACCGTGTCGCTGTTGAAAACGCTTTACTGCGAGCAAAACAGGGCCTGTTAAATATTTTCTTTTTTGAGTACGTACTTTCTTCGCTTCTAATGCCGTCATATCGCCTAATGTTTCCAGCACAGTGACAACACCCTCAATATTGTTAACATACTGTCCTGGGTGAATATTGCCTTTAAATAAAAAGACAGGCCATCGAGTATCTTTTATCTCGTTAAGTTTATTTAACGCAGTAACAAGCTCTGTATATTCATTATCGAATGGTTTTAACCTAGCAATAAAGTTACGTAAACGTTGTTGTTCATGGCTTGTTAATAATTTGTCTATAAACCCATCAGAAGGTAATGGCAGTATTGTGGGAGGTATATCACCAAATAACCATAAGTTTCCTTTTTTCTGTACCGCTTCAATAAAACCCATATATGCAAATAATGTATCAGTTGCCAGCACATCGTAATAGCGCCAATCATCACTCTTTCGATAACGTTTTAAATTATGATAACGACGGGTTAAATCAGGAGAAACTTTTGTTAATGACAATAAATAAAGTTGATCTTCAAATTCAGCCATAGCAATTTGATCTTGCCACACTTGACTATATCCAATCGTAAAATACAACTCAGCCAATTTATCAAGATACTGAATACCTTGTACATTATTAGCAATATCTGTTACCCAGCCTTTCGCTATTTGATATTGCTGACTAACGGTATGATTATTGCTAAATATTTCTTCACCTGATGAATGTATTAATTCAGACGTAATAATTTGCTTATCTTTTATTTCAAGCGTTTTATTTTCTGTTGTAGAGTGAGATGATAAATCAGATGAAGCTGCAAGATTAATAGAAAATAAGCATAATACAGAGGTGAAATACCAATACTTACAAATAGTCATAGAAGTCCCCAAGCACTACTTCGCTATTACTAATAATAGTATTTAGAGAATTAAATGTAGACGCAATTTAGTTAAAGTTAAATATATCTACAAGAATAGAAAGGAAACGGGGAATTAATAGCAATAATGTTTGCATATTGCAAAAAACAATGCTGTTTCTTAATAATAAGAAGAAACAGCATTTATAATTAAACCGTAGAAAATACCGTGATTAGACAGCAGACAGTGCCCAATGGTTATCCCACATAATCGCACTTTGTTTTGACGTCTTTTTAAAATGGGTATCAATACTGAGTATTTTCCCTGCGCCTGAGCCAACAACCCAATGGTTATCTAGCATTGCAACGCCAGAAGCATCAACCAAAGGCTTCACCTCAACTAACTCTCGCGTTGATTGATCCCAAATACCGTAACAATTCCCTCTTGGTGAGGTTGCTAATAAATAGCCATCAATCGAACCAATACTGGCAATGTAATGATTAAACCTCAACCATTGTTCATCTTCCGCCAATAAAGAATGCAATGCCTGACCCCGTTGATGGGTTGCCACCAGCGGTGCGGCCTGTTCAGGCTCACCACGATACTGTTGACCGCAAGCTATACCGCCATTATCCATTAAGCTAAGGTGGCGAATACTAAGACGCTTATCTGCAAGTTCAGCTTGATCAACAATCTCACCTCGGCGCTTATCTACATACACTAATGCAGGCTGCATTGAATCAAGGTTTAACGGTGTTCTTCCTTGGGTATGCACCCCTCCAACCCCCACCGCTAAGGTATTATTATCAGCCCAAATCACCTCATGAGGACCAATACCAAAATCGCTAAACTCAGCCACTTTAGGTAAACCTTGCCTAACCTCATAGACCCCAATAATACCGCGACTGGTTGCGGATTCTCCTTCCGTTGTATACAAATACTGACCATCATCAGAAAAAACACCGTGGCCGTAAAAGTAACGATTAGGATCTGCTGCTCGTAAGCCCCACTCTGTACCTGATTTATGATCAAACACTTGAACATATTGCCCAGGACGGCGAGAAAACACCGCGGTTAATGAGCCATTACGTTGCAACGCAATACCATGACCTCGTGCAGGTAGCATAATTTTCAGCAGTGGATTTCCTGATAAATCAGCCACAATAGCTGCAAATTTCCCTGCTGCGGTTCGACTACAACCAATCAGTTTGGGCTGACTGTGTGATTGTACTGAAACACCATGTCTCGCGCTGGCATCACAGCCTGTTAACGACATAAACGGTAAAGCACTCGCTGATGAAAGCGCATAACGTAATAATTTACGCCTCGATAAATTAGTCGCCATCGGTTGCATTAAACCCCATCACAATACCTAGCTCTGCCGCAACATCATCGTGTAACGCTAACTGAATATATTCCAGCCCATTAAACACATTAATTAATTCACGGTATCCAGCTTTTGTTTTGAGTAATGCTCCCATGCTCTTTTCTTGAGGCCAATCGGCTAACAACAGTTCAAAGCGCTGATTAATACGATTTGCGGTGATCTCATGTCCTTCATTAATCAATAAAGCATGTAGACCTTTACCATTGGCTAAATATAACTGGTGTAATGCTTCAACACTCGCTTTTAAACTCACCATTGATGTTTGTGAACGCCACGCTTCCGCTTGATAGGGTTTTGGCTTACCCGGTTTACCCATTGGACGCGTCAGTTTTTTAAGGGTGTAATCAAGCTGGTTATTGAGTGCGCCTAAATATTCACCCAAGGCTAATGGCGGTGGTAATGTTTGCCATGGGTTATGTTTCCACTCTGAGACTAAAGCTGAAGCGGTTTGTACCATATGCCCTGTTATTGCATCGGCTAACTGACAATAATTAGCCTGAGATAACTGCTTTTGCTCTTGAAATAAAAACCACTCAGCAGCACCTAAACCTTGCACAACCACACTTTGATCAGCAATGTCTTGGCTACTAAATGTTTTTTCTGACTGTAATAACTGTTTAAGCTTTCTACCTGTGGTGTTCTTTTTGTCAGGCCAAAATTGCACTTGCCAGCTTAACGCTAAAGCTTCTTCACTACCTTTTTCTCGGCCTTGTAATGCCATCCAGTTTTGCATGGTTGTTAACCATGCCTCTTGCGCCGCTTTTACAGATGCATCACTGTACTGAGTACAAATATGATTTACGCTATCATGCAGTAAACGGGTCGATTGCTGATACTTTGTTGCGGCATCCAATGACAGTTCATAAACAGGCGTAAGATTAAAACCTAACGTCTCCGTAGGTTTTACATTTTCAATCAGTGGCGTTGGTTTGGGCTCTGATTGTGAAACGTCAGTACTATCGTCGGTGCTATCTTCACTACAACCTGTGGTCATAATACTTAACGCCACTGTACAAACGGTAAGAATAATCTGAGATTGGCTTGCATACTTCTTCATTACAATACCGCTCCTTTTACAGTGAATTTAAAAACGCGACTAATGCTTGGCGATCAGATAACGGCAGTTGCAACACTTTATCGCGGCTCATTTGTGCTTCACCGCCATGCCATAACACCGCTTCCATAACTGTTCTAGCACGCCCATCATGTAAAAAGTTAGTGTGTCCGTTCACTTCCTCGGTATAACCTAATCCCCATAACGGCGGTGTTCGCCATTCTTGCCCATTCGCTAAAAACTCCGGACGATTATCTGCTAACCCTTCACCCATATCGTGTAGCAATAAATCGGTGTAAGGGTTGATAGTTTGTTCAGATAACGCTGGAAGATCAGGGACAGTAGCCGTTTTAATATTCGTGCGGTGACAACTTTCACAGCCAATATCAGCAAACAACTTTTCGCCTTTCATAACTTGAGGATCAGTAATATTTCGACGCGCAGGTACCGCTAAATGCTGCGAATAAAATTCAACAAACTTGAGCACTTTGTCTGTGACTTCATGTTTTCCGCCATTAGGCAGTTCTTGGCAAATTGATTGCGCATCACTACAGTTTTCTTGTTCAAATAACGCACTGGTTAAGCCTAAATCACCATTAAACGCAGCAGCATTTTGTTGCATTAAAGTGGGTTGCCCCGCTTTCCAACCAAAGCGTCCAATCACCGTTTTATTCGCTTGCACATCCCACACTTGGTTTAATTTTCCGCTTACGCCTCTGCCTTCATCGGCTTGTGCAGTAACAAAAGACTTCAATGTCGCCTCTGGGATATGCTCCAACAAACCCAATCCGATCATTGGTGGCGCAATACGTGCAGATAACATTACATCTTCCACCATTGGGCCATAATTGAGATCCGTAATAGTTAAATTAGGCTTACGTAGGGTTATCACCTCACCGTCAGAAAACGTCACAGGTACATCAGTGTAGGTTAATGCTATTTGCCCTTCTGGTTTAGCTTCAGGCAAGGCAAAATCTTGTAATTGGCCGCCATAAGTCGGCTCTGGAATTGTGCCAGTTTTAATCAACTGTTTTTTCTGGGCATCTGTTAGTGCTGGAATACTTAAACGCACCAGCATAGAGACAGCATTAATATCGCCTTTTTCAGGTGGATGACCGCGCCCATCCTTAATGTGGCAATTCTGACAACCGTTGGTATTAAATAACGGCCCTAAACCATCACGGGCATCGGTTGTTGCAGGGGCTTGTACCCAAGGATTACGAAAAAAACTGTTACCAACACTGAAATCTAATCGCTTAGACATTGGCAAATTACTTGAAGGCAAAGAAAAGGCATTGGCACCTGTTTTTGGCGTGGTGGTATCACCGCCAGATTTAATTTTTGCCAGTTGCTCTTGGGTATACTTTGGTTTTGTATCAGGAAGAGATGATTCTGCCGACGCGATAACAGGCAGTAACCCTAACGACATCAATATCGTTGCTAAATACTTCATACTCACACTCATAGATTCTTATTATTAAAATACGAATAAAGTCGCCCTAACTGCTGGCGACTTATTCTTTATATTTTTGTTGAGCAGTAAGTCGTTTAGAACTGATGATCTGCTGTATCAGGATTTAGGTTACTTACCCCAATAATACTTGCCGCTTTTTCAATTTCAGCCGTTTGCTGCACTAACGCCATAATAGATTTATTCACCAACGCATGGCCGGCTTTATTATCTGTAGCAATAAGTTGATCAAAGTGTTGGTTATCTTTTTCAGCTGAATCAACCAGTGTTTGGAGTTGAGCGCGAGTTTTATCAAATTCAGCTTTAATTTCAGCCGCGGCTTTCTTATCTTTCGCTGCCACTAGGTCATTAATACTTGGACCTGTTAACACTTCACCATTAGTACGGGTGTAAGTACCCGTGTAAACGTTATAGATACCTTGCTCATTGTAGTAATGCGAGTTATGGGTGTTATCTGAAAAACAATCGTGCTCGTCTTCCGTTGAATTGGCTTCTAATGCCACCTTCATACGCTCACCAGCAAGCTCACCTAATGAAAGAGAGCCCATACCAAATAGCATTTTACGCAAACCGTTATCTGCTGATTCTGCTAGTAGTTCACTACGGTAGTTCTTCGCATCTGTTGCTGACCACTGCTTTTCCATCCATTGCAGATCGTTAATCAACAGTTGAGAAGAAGCCGTTAAATAATCAGCACGGCGATCACAGTTACCGTTAGTACACGCTTCGCCTTTTACAAAATCTGTAAATTTACGATCGCCAGCGCCACTCTTAGTACCGTTAAGATCTTGTCCCCATAATAAGAACTCAATCGCGTGATAACCAGAAGCCACATTTGCTTCAGAACCGCCTAATTCATTTAACCCAGCAATCAATTCAGGCGTGATCTTAGTAACATCAATCTCTTTATTACCCACATTCAGGGTTTTGCTTGCTACGATATTCGCTTTTGCACCTTCATTACCAAGCTCGTGTTGGTAATCATTCGCTACGTAGTCAATTAAACCTTCATCTAACGGCCATGCATTTAATTGTCCTTCCCAATCATCAACAATACCGTTGCCAAAACGGAATACTTCAGATTGTTGGTAAGGAACACGAGAAGCTTTCCATGCGGTACGTGCTGCTGAAAGTGTTTTTTCAGAAGGATTAGCAACAAGAGCAGCAATCGCTTTATCTAAATCTTTTGCGGTCGTTAATGCATCACTATAAACACTGTGTGCAAGATCAGCATAATGCGTCACCACCTCTTGCTTGGTTGCCGCTAGTGTCACGGTAGGCAACGTAAAAATCGCTGCTGCAATCAGAGTGTGAGTCAATGTTTTGTTCATTAAAGCGCCTTCCTTGTTAGAGCGTTTCTTAATAAAATCAAGAATAGAAATCTAATTGATAATTGTTATTATTTACAATAATATCAGATTGGTAACATTTTGAAACACATCAGCCGCATTTAATGATAATAATTTGCATTTAATTTTTTAAAAAAACCATAACTCGAACAGATATAACGATTATCTCGATGTTTTTCACGTATAATCTTTGCTATAGCTAGCGTAATCATACATATTGCAACATTGAGATTTATTACCGCAGTGATAAATCTCAACACGTAATATGCCGCTGTAAGATTTGGAGATTTACATGGACAAGCACGAAGAAGTACTGATTGCTCTTCGACAAATTATTCGCGCTATCGATCTGCATTCAAGAAAATTGAACAAAAACGCAGGATTGACAGGGCCTCAATTAGTTTTGATGCGAGCGATTAAAGCATCAGGTGAAGAAGTAACTATTCGTCAGCTTTCTAATAATACTAATATGAGCCAAGCAACGGCTACGACCATCCTTGATCGACTAGAAAAACGCGGTTTAGTGGTACGTCAGCGTAGCCAATTAGACAAGCGAAAAGTGCATGCTCACCTTACCGAAGATGGCTTAGCGCTACTTGAAAAAGCGCCATTGCCGTTACAAGATAGCTTTATTTCTCAATACCAAGAATTGGACGATTGGGAACAATCACTGTTACTGTCATCAGTACAGCGTATTTCAACCATGATGAATGCCGAGCACCTTGATGTCGCTCCTCTACTTGAAGTAGGTAGCATTACTCAGCAAGAAAAAACCAAAAGCGAATTAGAAGAATAACTCGCAGATATCATATTGATTTAAAATATAAAAACCGATCAACTGATCGGTTTTTTACTTTCTCTTACTTGGATGTTTTTACAGTGTTTGGAAACGTCCACCGTCCATCTATACTATCAGGTTAGCTTGATAGATCCGAACCATGAAAGCGGCATAATCACTCGCTAAATTTTCTCTGTTTAGCTCATAAACCACCACTAGCGAAACATACCGATCCTTCATTTCTAGGAGGGTATCTGTACTCCAGCAACAACATCAGAACACCCGCCATATAAAGTGTCTCTTGATTCATTCTAATCATTGATTGCGGTTCAATCGATGTTGGTGTGTCTTAACTGATACCCATGATTCACGCCTTTTACTCATTTCTGAATATCGATAAATTTTGCTGGATTCAACATTCGTTCTCAATTCTATCGTCATTGACAGTCCTAACCTATCTAAAGCTAAAGAGTGCAATCAGCCAATAATCAAGAAAAAAACATAGAAAGTTAAAACAAACTAACCCCCATCTTTAATGTTTCGATTTGGTAACAAAACTTAAATTAGCAATAAAAAAAATGAGATCTCAATCACCCAAGCGTTTTGGGTTAGAAAATCATAAAAACATCAGGAACAAAGTGACTCACAAAAATGATCCATATCGTACTTTAAAACATAAAATATTAAGAAAATCATAACCAAAGAGAATGCAAGCAAAATTCTTAAGTTACATAAAAGTCCCTATATTAGTCACTCGAATCATTAAGCTATGTATGTACACATTCATTAAAATTTGAACACAACACCATTGTTTTTTTGTACGAAATCAGTGAAAATTTGCAACGAACATCATCATTTTGCAACAAAATACAACATGTGTTTTACATTGCTTTCTTTTGCCATTAAATTGCAGTCATAAACCTTATGAACAAAAGAAGGAAATCAGACACGGTTAATATCTATAACGCATAACAAATTTCTAAATTTTGTTTACACGTTAAATAATTACAAATCAATAATAAATATTTGACAATTCTTTTAAAGCAGTCTTCTGATTTTCATTACTGGATTAAATGAAAGTAGTACAAGGTCAGGGAGGAAAAATGAAGATAACACGTAGCAGGAAAGTTGGGATAACGATCCTTGCAATATTATCAGTAGCACTTTTAACGTTTCTATTTACTAGCAGTAACATGGTTCTATTCGATTCAAAAGGTTCGATTGGCCAAGCCCAGTCTACACTGATCATTACATCAGTACTTTTGATGGCGATAATTATAGTCCCTGTTTTGCTGATGTCCGTGTATTTCCCTTATAAATACCGTCACAGTAATAAAGATGCGGAATACAAACCAAATTGGGAGCACTCCACAAAAATCGAAGTGATTGTGTGGGCCGTTCCTTGTTTAATCATTCTTGCGCTAGGTTGGATCACTTATCAAACCTCATATTCTCTCGACCCGCGTAAAGAGATTGCGTCTGAAGAAAAACCGTTGACTATCCAAGTTGTTGCAATGAACTGGAAATGGCTGTTTATCTACCCTGAACAGCAAATAGCAACGGTTAATGAAATCGCGCTTCCTGTAAACCGCCCAGTGAGATTCTTAGTTACATCTGATACCACGATGAATTCATTCTTCATCCCACAACTTGGTAGCCAGGTGTACGCGATGGCTGGGATGGAAAATAGACTTCACCTAATGGCAGAAGAAGAAGGCGTTTATCGTGGCATTTCTGCGAACTATAGCGGCTTTGGTTTTACCAACATGAAGTTCAAAGCACACGCTGTAGACAATGCCGACTTTGACCAATGGGTTCAAAAAGTAAAAACATCCGACAAAGTATTGAACGACAGTAGTTACGACGTACTGACAGCCAATGCTAAAGAGCAAATTAAAACAGCTCACCCTGTGACTTATTTTGCTTCTGTCGATCCTCTTCGATTCAAAGATATCATTGAAAAACACGCGGGAGTCCAAAATGGCTTATAAAGGCGATGTCTACGCCGATCCGGATCCTATCTTCGGCAAACTAAATTGGGATGTAATTCCATTTACAGACCCAGTCATATTACCTGTTATGCTAGGCGCTCTTTTGGGTGGACTAGCACTTGTGGCTGCAATCACTTACTACGGTAAGTGGAAGTATTTATGGGAACAGTGGTTTACTTCCGTCGACCATAAGAAAATCGGTATCATGTACATCATTGTTGCGGCAGTGATGCTTTTCCGTGGTTTTGCTGACGCCTTCATGATGCGAACCCAGCAAGCAGCAGCAACCATCAATGGAACGGGTTATTTACCTCCAGAGCACTACGACCAAGTCTTTAGTGCCCATGGTGTAATCATGATTTTCTTCGTTGCCATGCCATTCGTGGTTGGCCTGATGAACATCATCGTTCCACTTCAAATTGGTGCACGTGACGTAGCCTTCCCATTCTTGAACTCTTTGAGCTTCTGGCTATTTGTTGTTGGTGCAATTCTGATTAACATGTCTCTGTTTATCGGTGAATTCGCTGCAACAGGTTGGCTTGCTTACCCACCATTATCTGGTATGGAATACAGTCCTTGGGTAGGTGTCGACTACTGGCTTTGGGCGCTACAGATCTCTGGTATCGGTACCCTACTGACCGGTGTTAACTTCGTTGTAACCATTATTCGCATGCGTGCACCAGGTATGAAACTGATGCAAATGCCTGTGTTTACATGGACATCGCTATGTGCGAACGCACTGATTGTTTTGGCTTTCCCAATTCTGACAGTAACGTTAACGCTATTAACACTTGACCGTTACATTGGCACCCATTTCTTCACCACAGATATGGGCGGTAACGTAATGATGTACGTTAACCTTATCTGGGCATGGGGTCACCCTGAAGTATACATTCTGATTTTACCTGCTTTTGGTATCTTCTCAGAAATCACAGCGACATTCTCACGTAAGCGTCTATTTGGCTATGTATCACTTGTGTGGGCAACAGCCGTTATCATGATTCTGTCATTCGTGGTATGGCTACACCACTTCTTCACCATGGGTGCAGGGGCAAGTGTTAACGCCTTCTTTGGTATTGCTACGATGATTATCTCTATTCCAACCGGGGTTAAGATATTCAACTGGCTATTTACCATGTACAAAGGTCGCGTTGAGTTTTCAGCGAGCATGTGGTGGACAATTGCATTCCTGATTACCTTCACAATTGGTGGTATGACAGGTGTAATGCTTGCAGTTCCAGCAGCGAACTTCGTACTGCACAACAGCTTGTTCGTTATCGCTCACTTCCATAACGTAATTATCGGTGGTGCGCTATTCGGTTACTTTGCAGGTTTCACTTACTGGTTCCCGAAAGCAACGGGTTTCAAGCTAGACGAAAAACTAGGCAAGCTTTCTTGTCTTCTTTGGACTATCGGTTTCTTTGTAACCTTCATGCCAATTTACGTTCTAGGTTTCAGCGGTATGACACGTCGTCTAAATGTTGCTGATAATCCTGAATGGGCACCACTACTTTGGATCTCTGCATTTGGTGTATTCATCATTGCATCGGCTATTGCGACTCAGTTCTACCAAGTTTACGTAAGTATTCGTGACCGTAAGCAAAACCTTGATCTTACTGGTGACCCATGGGATGGACGTACGCTTGAGTGGGCAACCTCTTCGCCACCAGCGTTCTACAACTTCGCAGTTCTCCCTAAGATTCACGACCGTGATGAGCACCACTATGCAAAAGAGAACGGTTTAGCGTACAAAGCGCCTGAACGTTACAAGCGCATTCATATGCCAAAGAATACTTGGGCAGGTGTTGTGATCAGCGCATTCGCATTAACACTCGGTTTTGCTTTTGTATGGCACATCTGGTGGATGGTAATCGCTAGCGGTGTTGGTATTTTGGCGTCATGGATTGCATATAGCTTTGAGCGCAACAAAGACTACTACGTTGAAGTTGCTGAAGTTGAAGCAATTGAGCGTGCACATCTAGCACGTGTTTATGGCGAACAAGGTTCGACAAGCGAAGAAAACAAAGACGAAGATCAGGATGAAGATGATTCGTCTGACCTAAAACCTGTTACGGCATAGGGACTGACAGCAATTATGACTACAGAAGTTAAACATACATTTGAACCAAACGTCGCTGCTCAGTCACATGGCGGTCATGATCACGACGATCATGACCATCATGATTACGCAGGCGATACAGTCTTTGGTTTCTGGATTTATATCCTTAGTGACTGTTTATTATTCGGTACGCTTTTCGCAGTGTTTGCCGTTTTCTCAAACAGCTTTGCTGGACAAATTGAGCCAACTGAACTGTTCAACTTAACTTTCGTTGCTGGTGAAACTGCCCTACTTCTTCTAAGTAGTTTCACTTTTGGCATGGCAATGCTTAAGGCGAACAAAGAAGACATGAAAGGTATGCTCAAGTGGTTGGGCATTACCTTTGCGCTCGGTCTGTCTTTCTTAGTAATGGAGCTTTATGAGTTCTGGCATTTCAGTAATGAAGGTGCCACTTTCCACAGCAGTGCATACTGGTCATCTTTTTATGCACTTGTTGCAACGCACGGCCTTCACGTATTTGCTGGCCTGATTTGGATGATTGTTCTATTCGTCCACTTCAAGCGTGATGGTTTTTCTGAAGATAATAAGACGCGTCTAGCTTGTCTGAGCTTATTCTGGCACTTCCTAGATGTTATTTGGATCTGTGTATTCAGCGTTGTTTACTTGATGGGGGTATTGTAATGGCTAATTCATCTGAGCACGGCCAAGGTGGACAGGCTCACGGTAGTGTAAAAGAGTATTTAAATGGCTTGATTCTATCCATCATTCTAACTGTAGTACCTTTTGTTATGGTGATGGCTGGAATCGGTTCTAAGCCGCTCATTATCGGCGTAATCATGGTTTTCGCCGTCGCGCAAATTTTTGTTCAACTTGTTTACTTTTTACATATGAACACCTCATCAAAGCAGATGTGGAATACCTCCTCCGCTGTTTTTGTTGTGGTAATTGTCGCAATTATCCTCATCGGTTCGTTGTGGATTATGGAACACCTAAATCACAACATGCTGATGGGTCACTAATAGGGTTACAGGATGTATAGACCTTATCTAAAAATCACCAAACCCGGTATTATCGGCGGCAACTTAGTTGCCGCCATCGGTGGTGTGCTTCTCGCTTCTCAAGGCAATATCGATTGGCTATTACTGCTTGCTGTTTGTATGGGTACTAGCCTAATCGTTGCGTCTGGCTGTGTTTTCAACAACGTGATCGATAAAGATATCGATCGCTTAATGAAACGCACCTGTGAACGAGAGCTCGTTAAAAATGTTATACCTGTATCTCATGCGCTTATCTGGGCTACGGTATTAGGTTTATCTGGCTTTTATATACTAAGTCAATTTACAACAACGGTTGCATTGCAATTTGGTGTGCTCGGGTTCGTTGTTTATGTCGGTTTATATAGCCTTTATTACAAGCGTAAATCCGTTTACGGCACATTGATAGGCGGACTTTCAGGCGCATGTCCTCCGGTTATCGGTTATTGCGCAGTAACAGGTCACTTTGATGCAGGCGCTGCAATCTTATTCATTACTTTCTGTATCTGGCAACTTCCGCATTCCTATGCCATTGCCATTTACCGATTTGATGATTACAAAGCAGCATCTATTCCCGTTCTACCTGTAGAAGTGGGTATCGCACGTGCTCGTTTACACATCATCGCTTACATTATTGCCTTTGCTGTTGCTGCTTTAGCACTTAACTACCTAGGTTATGCGGGTAGCTGGTATGCACTGGGTGTGGGTTTAGTCAGTCTTCACTGGTTATATATTGCCAAAGTGGGCTACCAAAAAGTGCCAGATGCGCAATGGGGCAAACAGATGTTACTTTGCTCAATCGCTAACATCATGGTGTTTTGTTTACTTATTTCTCTCGACTTTTCAGCGGGAGACCTATCAGAAAATTATCAAGCTAGTAATACAGTAGTTTCTACTCTGCTGGAGCGAAGTTAATGACGAAAAACCCTGTAAAAATTGTGCTCCTTCTTGGAGCACTTGCCCTCGCTGGCATTTTCGCGCTTTACATAACTAACAGTACAACCCCGATTGGAGATAGACAGAAAGCACTGAAAGATCTTGGCGGTGAATTTCAACTAAATAGCCGTGATGGCACCGTCAGCCTTGGTCAATTTAAAGGACAAACTGTCGTTCTCTACTTTGGATTCCTAAACTGTGCTGAAGTCTGCCCTTCTTCTATGGGCGTGATGTCGACAGCTTTTTCTATGTTGCCACCTGAAGAATATGCCAACGTACAAGGTATCTTTATCAGTGTCGATCCAGGTCGTGATGATCTTGATTCTCTTGACAAGTTTGCTAAGTATTTTGATAAACGCATTAAAGGGCTAACAGGAACAAAAGAAGAAATAGACGCTTTAACAGAACAATATGGTGTTTACTTTGATTTAGTTGATATGGCGTCTTCTGAACTTAGCTACACCGTAGACCACGCTTCTCGTTTCTATATTATAAACCCAGAAGGAAAGCTGGTTGATGCAATGAGCCATACAACGACACCTATTGAACTAGCTGCTGGTATTGACCGTGCACATAGCAACGCGCTTGCTAAAAACTAAAATGTATAGGGAAAATAATGAAAAAGACCGTATTATCGATCGCGTTGGCACTGGTTGCATTCCAAGCTTCTGCACACGACCACAGTGCTCATGACACTGCAGTGGCTGACACGAAGACATACCATCAAGTACAAACCGTTAATGACGTCCTTACGATTGAAAATGCTCGTGCTAAAGCCACTATTCCAGGGGTAAAGGTTAGCGCAGGTTATATGAAGATCACCAACGATACCGATGAGCCTATCCGCCTTGTAGAGGCAAACTCATCTATCGCAAAACACACAGAGTTCCATCGTATGTTTATGCGTGATAGTCAGATGGCGATGCGTAAAGTTGATGCTCTTGAGATCCCTGCAAATGGTTCTATTGAGCTAAAACCAAAAGATTACCACCTAATGTTTATGGGTGTTAAAGAAGCTTTAAAGCCAGGCCAAGAAATCAAAGTGACTTTAGTTGCTGACAACGGTGAAAAGTTTGACGTGCAACTCACTGTTATGCCGATGACCAAGTATTGATTCGGAGTATAAATATGAAGTTATTTGCTTGTGTGCTAGGTTCGCTACTCGCGTTACCCAGCTTGTTTAATATCGCTCAAGCGAAAACATCAATGGACAGTATTCTTGAGAGCCAAGCTATCCCCTGCTCTTCTGAGCTAAGGGATTTGGCAACAGTCTCGTTAAAAGATAATCCTCATCGAATGCTGCCTTACGTGAGTAAGTCTGATGATGTGCACCTTTTCAATGCACTGGCGGTAACCACTTATCGTGATCGTCAAAGCCATGTGACTTTTCATGGTGTGAAAAATATCGAAGGTGGATGTGACACTTCAGTCACTGAAAGTTATATTTTGCAAACGTCTTGTGCAGACGCTCGCCATGAAGCTTTTAGCAAATGGGATTTCGAAGGGAAACTGAATGAACATACCTATGTGCTAAAGAGCAAAAAAATCAAAGGCAAACAAGCGTTTCTTACCGAGCAGTTCTCGAACTTTTGCTTAGTAACAACACGACAAGTGATTAGTAACTAACTACAGCCATAATCAATATCAATGCCCTGTTTCTTGATTATTCAAGTACAGGGCATTTTTTTTGCACTGAAGATAAAAACCGATCATCAGATCGGTTTTTTGTATCTAAAATATTAGATCGTACTTTAAGTGAGATCAGGACAATCCGCAGTTTTCGCCATTTTCACTTTCATTACTTCCGCTTTACCCGCTTCTTCATCGACTAATTCAATACCAGCACCGCCAACAAACGCGCCAATTTTAATAAATTGATTAATGAAATAGTTTCTACCCGCTTCAGTAAATAACGTTATATGGTTTTCAGAAAATTCAGATTCAGTACTGACTACGTGTTCTTCACCCGCTTTTACTTCATGGTAGAAAAAGACACCAGGTGCCGTTTCACCGACACATTCTTTATCTACATAAACATATTTTTTTAATGCTCCGCCGACAATAGAGTCCTCACGATAAATATAGATACCCGCTTTACCTTCTTGTGGCGCAGTAAACTTTTTCGCTTCATTAGACACCGCTGTATCAACAGTCGGAACAGATGCACAGCCAGATAAACCTAATAGTGCCGCACTAACTAATAATTTATATTTCATAAAACCTATCACCAACAAATCCATGACAAAAATAAATAAACAGCCTTGTTACTGATTAAATGTTACTCAAGCTAGTGCTTAATTAACATGAACTTAATAGCAAATTTTTACATTTGGCATTATCTATTTTTGTATCTGATACCGAGCAATAAAACGCTAGTTAAAATATGAGTAAATAGACATTTGTTATCTATGAAGGTAAAAAAAGACCATAAAAAACCGATCATCAGATCGGTTTTTATGTGTTTATCACGCAACGAAGCATGAACGTTAGCCGTTATAGCCTTTGTTTGAAGTCAGTTTCGCTAAGCCTTTCACCATGCGGAAGATAAACCAAATCCACACAGCAAAAAGCAATAAATAACCGACAAAGAAAGCAATTAACAAAACACCAAGAATGGATAAGCCAAAAAACCACCAAAATGTTGTAATGATATTGCTATAGTGATCAGCAAAGATAGTCCCTTGCGCATCACCTTTTTTTACCATCGCCCAAATTATACCAATAATAGTCAAAAAACCTGTTAACAAACCAACTAGCATCAAGCCATAGGCAATTAATGCGTTTGTTTTTGCAGCTTTATCTTTTTCTGTCATGGTTGGATTAATCACCACTTCTTCTTGCATCTCTGACATGTAAAACTCCTAACGTTGTCAGTTATTCATCCGATCAATATGATGGTGAAAATACTATATAGGTCTTTTTTTACTTGCAACGTAACACCTTGCTATGAAACGAGATACACAATGTTATTCGATGAATATCTAAATTCATTATTTATGGCGCATCAATTCATCAGCATGTTGCCAGCAGGTGAAGCACCACAATATACCGAAGGGCGCGAAGGTTATTACTGGGTAAAAGAAATGACAGGCAACAGTGCTAAAACAGTACTGAAGCTTGATATTCGTGATTTCAGCCAACAGGGCTATCGCGATCGCATGGCATTTTTACAAAACCTTGCCGATAACTGTGCCACATTGTGGGGTGAATCAACCATCTCGATTCAATTAGATAACCGCTACAAGAATGTCGCAAATAGCTTAGAAGGTGAAGCGAGATTCCCTATCGATATAGCCAAAGAAGCATACACACGCAATAACATAGCGATGAACGCGATCCCAATGCGAGGCGGCTATGATGGCGCAGTGTTGTCACAAAAAGGCTTACCTTGCCCTAACCTTTTCACAGGGGCACATAACTTCCATTCTATTTATGAGTATCTGCCGGTTAAGTCGCTACAAGCGGCGAGTTCTGTTGTAACCGAGATAATCAAAATCACCTGCGAGCGATACAGTAAATAAGCTAATAAACTTATTGCTACGCCGTTTAGTAGACTCTGATTAATAAAAAAACCGATCGAATGATCGGTTTTTTATTGAAGATAGAGTGAGCTTATTTTTGGACAGATATGAGCTAAATAACATCGCTAGATACTGAGGATACATAAGAAAGCAAAGATATACATTTAAGCGCATTCAACTTGGTACCATAATCTAAATGCCTTGAATCACCATGTAATATTCCATTTCTATTTGGGGCAATTCCCTTATCTTCAGCGGTAGAGTTATCGATTGTCTTTTGAAACTGAGTGTCCGCAAGAAGTGGTGCTAAGGCAAATCCTAATTCTGGTTTTTCTTCAATTAATGTCTTAATAACTCTATGCCTTTGGTCTTTTTTTGTATAAAGATATTTATTAATTTTTTCAAATAATATACCGTCAGATTGAGTTAATAATAACGGAATACAAGCGATATAGTTTCCACCCCTGAATAAATTAAACGCATTATTTATAATATGGCTTCTATTTGGATGATTTCTTACAATGCTTTTCTCAATATAATCAAGTTCTATAGTAATCTCTTCTGACATGTACTCATCTAATTCATTTTGCCCCTGAAGTACACTGTTTACATAACTAAAATCAATAACATCACAGGGAAACCATCCCATTTCAGCAGATTTTTTATACATTTTACTCTGATGAATATAGGATTCATTCAAAGCTTCTGCCATTTGATAAAAAAGCTCTTTAAGTTCTGCATTTATATCTGAAAAATTCATTAATATACTTTCCTAGTGATTTTAATCATATGCACTGTGAATAATTTAACTCTATAAAATCAACAAAACACTCCCCCTAAAGCCCCACAATCATAATCAATTTAACTCATAAATATCATGAACTTGATCGCATCATTTTGTTTCAAAGTATTTATTTGAAATGTAGAAAGTAAGAAATATTTCAAATAACCCTGATTGACGTAGAATTATATAAACAAAACTAATCCAAAATCACTTTGTAAATACGGGGATTCCATATACGTTGGTTCATAACCGAGTCAACGCAGATCTCGCTGAATCGAAGATGGACAGCAATGTGTTAATTACTTAACTCTATTTGGACTAATAGATATTAGAAATAACTATGAGGGATATTCCTTTTGTTGAGTACTTTAAATTGGCTGTGCAAAAAACATCCTTATTTATTAGTTTTTCTTTTAAGTATTTCAAATTTATATTTTATGTGCAGTGAAGATTTTTGGTTACAAGGTTTAATTTATAAAGTATTTATCCATTTTTCTTTCTTGATTAATAATTTCTGAAATTACCTTATTTATATTGTGTATTCTAGCTATCGCATCAATTTTTAAAAACTCAGTAAATTTTTTATCCTGCTTTGCTCTATTACATTTTATACACAATATAATGGCATTATTGACCAGATATCCATCATTAGTTCTCATTACAAAATTACCACCCTCGTTTTTACTAAATATAAAATGATCTAACTCATAACCATTGTACATATCAAAACAATTAGCGCATTGGCAATTAAAAGCTTTAAGTACTGTTAACGTGTAAAGCTTTTTATATTCATTTTCAATTTTATTTCCCCGCTTGTAATCATTGTCATTAATAACATAGTCAAATCGATTAATAGAAGGTTGTTGTGTTCTTATTTTTTCTAGTATCAATGAATCTTTTAGCTGTTTATTTTCATTATCTTTGCGTAACTTTTCTTCTTTTATTCTTATCGCATTTTGGTGGTTTTTTATACGCTCTGCTTTTGAAGATGCTTTTTTTTCAACTGCTTTTGCTGTGTTTTCTTGCAAATTTATAAAGCGAGAAGTTAAGTTATTGTAGTCAACTTCTTGTTTTATTTTTGTGTCAGTAGAAACAGAAAGATACTGTTGATAACTATATCCTTTCTTCACGCACTCTATTGCTCTCATTTACTCTATCAGGAAAGTTATAACAACATAAACAGGAGTTCTGTTGTGTAAGTTTAGTTTGAGTAACTATACTCGGTTACGTATATAAATCACGGTACCAGATACATTTTCTTACTATAAAGTCTAAAGACTAAAAATTTTATTAAATTTAAAATAGAGAGGTTAGAGGAATTATAAAATTTATCTTAATTTATGTTAATACTATATGAAGAGTATTAGGCCTAACTTATAATGGAACAATTATGAATTAGCTAGTAAGTTAGCAGCAATAAGTAAGCACCTCGCCTCCTCTCCTATAATCACGTATGATTAATTCCTCTCTTTCATCAATGGAATGAACTATGTTACTCGAAGGTATTGAAACCTTATTAGTGTTAGCGGAAGAAGGCACCATGAGCCGTACGGGTAGTCGTTTGTATATCAGCCAATCCGCAGTGAGCAAACGGATAGCCAAGTTAGAGGCAACATTGGGCACTAAGCTGATCATTCCTGCGGGGCGATTAATTAAGCTAACCCCTGACGCCCATGCGCTGATTAACAATGTAGGGCCGAGTTTTAATGAAATTCGAGGGCTGATTTTTGAACATCAGAATTTAGACGATCAAAGCATTATTACGATTGATTGCTCTGAAACCTTAGTCGCGGGTTATTTATCACAAGCGATGGGGCAATATTTCCAGCACGATAAATACATTTCAATTACCACTCACCATACCCCTGTGATTGTCGAAAACGTGCAATCTGGTAAGGCTTCAATTGGCTTTTGTGCGGGACATCTACCTGCAAACTATAGTTTTATTGCCGAGCATTTAATCGATGAGCCTTTTAAGGTGGTATTTAACCAACCCTTAACGGCATTACCGAAAGCGTTAGTGGTGAATGATTTAAAAAACCCAGCCAATTATTCTCAAGCAGCAATATTGCAAAAAGTCGGGATTGCACCATTAATGGAGATGGATTCTTACACTGCCGCAGCACAGTTAGCCTTGGCAGGTATGGCGCCAGCACTTGTGCCCCTGTCGATTGTGAACACACTACAGATTGAAGATACGTTCTGTTTTGATTTTGAAGCGTTATCTGGCTTAACCCGCCCTATTAATCTGATTTATCGTCAAAATAGTTACAAGCTACCTAGGGTCAAAAAACTGGTTAAGACTATCACTGATGTTGTGATCCCAAAAACAATATAACTGATCGCTATCCCGCGAGTAAAAACGCTATTTATTCGCGCTTAACTGCCCTAGCGTGACTTTGTTTTTACCTGTTTTTTTAGATACATATAACGCTTCATCAATACACTTCATCACACTGGTTATTGTAAAATCTGGGGAGGTGAATTCACATAACCCGACAGACGATGTCACTGAAAAGTGAGTATCACCAGAGGTAATACGATGCTGTGACAAGGTGTGAAGAATCCGCGTACAAATTTCTTGGCCATGATGACTGTCGGTATTTTCCATTAACAACACAAACTCTTCACCGCCCCAACGCGCAATGATATCGGTGGAACGTAAGTTCGATAAACAAATGTTGGCAAACGCAACCAGTACATCATCACCAACATCATGCCCATAAGTATCATTAACCTGTTTAAAGTTATCGATATCGAATATCGCAATACTGTAGGTTTGGTTGTTGGTTAATGTTGAAATAGCGTCTAGTTTTTCATTTAACAAGCGCCTGTTGGGTAGATGTGTTAACTCATCGGTATATGACGCTTTTTGCAGCATCATATTCATATCAAGGATAGAGTTCTGGCTCCGTTTCAGGTACATCTCGCGCTTATAGACATAAATGCAGATCAAGCAAGAGAGAAAATAAAGCAAGCACCTTAAATAGAGACTGTTGTCTTGGTAGTTTTTTTGTTGGTTTTGAATAACGAACAACCACTCACCATTCGGCACTTTGACGGTAAATGAGCTATCGGTTTTTTCGCAACTCTTTTCTATGTTATTAAAAATAGTTAATCGATGGCCATCTGGGTTAAAGCCAAGGATTTTATAATAGCTATTATTTAGCGCGAGTTTTTCTCGAAATGTATCAAGGTAACTGATCGCATTTACAAACCCTGTAAACTCTTTTTTTTCATTAAATAAGGGTAAGCGTAGAATAAACGCCAGTTTATCGTTTTGAATAAGCTTAACGGGGCCAATTAGGCTCACACTTCGGTTTTCAATGGAAAGTAATACGCCTTTTTTGCGCTCTTTAATATGGTTAAGATCGTGCCCTATCGCGGTATTTTTTGTCTGGTTAGGATAAATGTCGGTAATAATACCTAAAGGCGCATATTGAAGTTCTGAAATAACATCGTTATCAGCCATTACTTTTTTAGCTATTACATCAAATGCTTTCGTATTTTTACTATTTTGAATATTTAATGAATAACTTAATGCTTTAAGGCTAACAACCATACTATTAATTTGTTCATTAATTTTGGTTGTAATGGTCTGACTGATATTTGCAGTATCTTTGTTGATCAATAAATCATGTTTCTTTTTGTTATTAAAAAAGAACAACTCGATAACAATTAACAGTAATAATAAAGAAAATAATATAGCAAAGCTAGAATGCGTTATTCTCACTTTAAATTTGTTATCCATAATGAATCGCTGCCAGCATTAGAGTTGAAATATCAATCGCTTAATCGCACAAATATACTTCATTTCGAATGAAATTAATATCTTATGTGCAAAAAACAAAACAATTTCTTACAACGCTAGGATTTATTTAGAATCTTAAAGAGTAAAATATTTATTTATTATGATTTAGCCTTTTTTTATTTGTTATTCCTATCATTTTTCTTATCTCTTCTTTTATGTAGCACATATGCCACGCTAAATATATGTATAGTGTGGCATGCATTTTATTTACTAATTTTAGAAACCAATAAATTGAAACCATTGTGGGTGTTGATCCCAAAGCAACTTAATCGCCATAATCATCGACATGATAATAACCATTGGACGAATAAACTTTTGTCCTTTATTAATCACAATGTGCGCTCCTAATCGCGCACCAATAAAACCACCAGCTGCCATAATTAAACCCAGTTTCCAAAGAGGTAGCCCCGCGATAATAAAAAAGATAAGCGCAGCGATATTAGAAGTGAAGTTTAATATTTTGGTTCTTGCTGTTGCCTCAACTAAGCCAAACTTGGCAATCGCAACGAAACAAATGGTAAATAAAGAGCCGGTTCCTGGGCCAAAGAAACCATCATAAAAACCTATGGATGTACCCACAGCAAAAGCAAACATCGCTTCTGATAGTTTTGGATCGCCCTGCGGTTTACCGATATTAGGGCTAAAAAGAAAATACAGTGATACAAATATTAATAAAAGAGGAATAAGACTGGTTAATGTACCTGCATCAATATGTTGAACCAACAACGCGCCAATCGCTGAGCCTGTAAAGGTACAGGCTATAGCTAGGCGCATGTCTTTAAGTTTCACTAATCCATTACGGACAAAATACAGTGAGGCTGAAAAGCTACCAAATGAGCTTTGTAATTTATTGGTAGCAAGTACTTGTGCTGGCGGAATACCCACCGACAATAAGGCAGGAACGGTTAATAACCCACCGCCACCAGCAATGGCATCAATAAAGCCGGCTAATCCTGCGACAAAAAACAGTAGTACGAAGATCTCTAACGTTAATTCCATTGCAACTCACATTGTAAGTTATTCTTTAATATCGTGATATTAACGTTATGAATAAAAATACAATAGAGAAAAACAAGACGACAACCTATTCCAGCTTGGAATAGGTTGCCGATATAGAAAATGATTGCTTAGCGATTACTTTCTGTTACGACACATTTCGGCGGGGAAGGAAAGCTGTACCATGACGTAGCGTTTGAAGGTTTCTTCATAAGGCTGATCGTCTAACGCTTTTTGCATACACAATAGCCATGCATCTTTTTCTGCTAAACCAATATCTAAATGACGGTGTGCGCCCGGTATATTGATCGAACCATACATTTCTGCGTAACGAGAAGGGCCACCCATCCAGCCGACTAAAAATGTGGTGAGTTTCGCTTTAGATTCCGTTAAATCAGGGTGATGCATAGCACGTACTGTAGCAGCAACGGGCAAGGTATCCATATAGTGATAAAAGGCATCCACTAATTGTTTTACACCTTGCTCACCTCCCGCCGCTTGTAAGGTGCTGTCTCCCACCCCATATACGGGCGCTTTGGCTTTCTTTACACCTGAAAACTCATCTTGCTCTGGGTATTCTGAACTATCCAATCTCGACTCACTGTCTTTTACTGCTTTTATTTATTTTATTATATCTAAAAAAAATAAAGAGCCCTGTTACTGGCTCTTTATTGTTTGCTTGATGTCACAGCAATGGTTGATTTACTGCTGCTGTTATTAAGCCTTAAGTCACATAAATAGGCCCACTGAATGACGTCACAGGTGGCACTTCGCCAGTGAATTTTTCAATATCAACAACAACGGTATTGGCACTGGTTGCTTGCGCTAACTGTGAGGTTGGAATATCAATGGTAACGGTATTAGGATCGCCATAAGTATCAATCGCACCAATGTCGTTATTCAACGGCCCAAACCATGCCCCTTCGTAAATTCTTATTACGCCTGTTGGGTAATCTTCCGATAATACCGCCCCTGCTAATAATTGCCCGCGATCATTAAAGACTCGAACAATATCACCGTCTTTAATGCCTTTTTTCTTAGCATCATCGGGATTAATATAAACGGGCTCATGATCTTTTACTGCATAGGTATTACGGTATTTTTCCGAATCACACATTTGTGAGTGTAAACGTTTATTGGGATGGCAAGATTGCAGCCAAAATGGAAATTGCTTCGATTTCGGCCCACCATGTGAACGCTCTTCTTTTTCAAACCACATTGGGTGGCCTTGGCAATGTTCATAGTTATAGCGCGCTATTTTTCGACTATAAATTTCAATGAACCCTGACGGTGTACCCAGTGAATTGATTTCAGGATCTTTTCTGAACGCTTCGTGGCTTACGTAGGTTTGGTCGGTTTTAAATTCGACGATGCCATTTTTCCAAAATTCGTTAAATTCTGGCATTGGGTTACTATTTTTGTTTGCCTCACGACAATCATTATACAGCTGATGTATCCACTGCATTTCTGTCATGCCGCGAGTATATTGCTTACTTTTCCCAAATCGTTCGGTGAGTTCGGTGAAGATCTGAAAATCTGTTTTTGATTGGTATAAGGGATCAATCAATTTATGCATCGCCAATACACCAGAGGTAGAATACGTGCCGTATTGGTCGAGATCATTACGTTCAAACTGCGTACATGCCGGTAATACGATATCAGAGAAACGACACGTTGGCGTCCATGTGTAATCAATATTGACGACGGTTTGTAGCTTTCTAAACGCTTCTTTCATTCGGTTACGTTGTTGATGGTGATTCCATGGATTACAGCCACTAAACACCATCATTTTAATATCGGGTAATACGACGTTACCGCCGTTAAATTTGATCTTTTTCCCCGGTTCCATAATCGAATCAATCCAACGAGCAACAGGAATAACTGAACTATAACCTTTGAAATCATTGTTATTCCAAACTGGCACTTGCCCTTCATCGACATTTCGTGGAAAACCACCTGGCCCTGCTGCGGTACTAAATGGCAGCCCAACACCACTATAGAAATGAGAATAAGACACCCCACCACCGGGTAAGCCTATTTGCCCAAGCATGGATGCCAACACGGCTCCCATCCAATACGGCTGTTCACCATGTTGCTGGCGCTGTACTGCCCAGCCAAACATTATCATGGTGCGATCTTTCACTAATCGACGAGCAAATTTACGAATGTCGTCGGCTTTAACACCACAAATTTTTTCTGCCCATTCTGGGGTTTTCTCGATTTTATCTTTGCCGGTACCAAGTAAGTACGGCAAAAATTCGTTAAACCCTAAGGTATACGTTTCTAAAAATTGTTTATCGTAAAGGTTCTCTTTGTATAAGGTATGGGCAATACCTAACATGAAAGGAACATCGGTTTGGGGGTTCACGTATTGGTGTTCACAACCGAAATATTTTTGGCTTTTCGACACCACAGGATCGACGGATATCATGGTGATCTCGCCCTTCGCGACTTTGTCTTTTAATTGGGCGTAATAACCATAAGAGCCGTGCGTTTCACACTGCCAACCAATCTGGCTATTTTTGATCGGATCGTTAGACCACCAAATTAAGGTTTTGGTATCTTTTAAAATGGTTGTCCATGTGGTTGCTTGGGCATAAACCTCAGTTGAACCTAACACGTAAGGCAAAATAACTTGTCCTGCCCCTGTGGAATAATCCCCCACTTTTTTAATGAAGTTACCATGCATCCCCACCGCACGTTGCATGTGTGAGGTACAGCTTTGGAACTGTCCGGTTTCACGCCAGCCTGTTTGCCCCGCATGCAGTGCCCAAGGACCATAATCTTTTTGGATACGTTGTAATTCTTGGTAGAAGAGATCTAACGCTTCATCCCACGTTACTCGAATAAAGCGATTGTTACCTCGTGTTTCACCACTGTATTTGTTTTTCTTAAGCCAGTCTAACCGCACCATGGGATAACGAATTCTTGAAGGACTATAAATTAACCCTTTAATCCCGTTTAGCATATCAGTTGGATGCTTATCTAATTCAAAGGGTTTAATTTCTGCAACTTGACCGTTATAAATACGCGCTCTGAATGCTCCCCAGTGTGAACCTGTCACTTTCCAAATACCGGGCGGCTCTGTTGATTTTGTGACTTCTTCAGCAGCTTTAGCCGCTTGCATCAGCAATCCAGGACCAATAACAGAAGCGGCACTCGTAGTTGCTAAGCCTTGCAAAAATTTACGTCTACTCAGTGACATAAAAAAATTCCTCACGATTAAAACGTAAAAAGGCTGCTGAACATAATGTATGTTTAGCAACCTTTAGTTTGATTAATGTTCAGCTTTAGAAAAGTCTGACGAATGGTTTTGTAAATATTTCAAAACAATAGCTTCGCTATCTGTATCAAAATTCACAAATGCAAGCATACCGTTAAACATGCCAGGCCAAGTATTTGCGTCAAAATGGTTTTCTGCTGGCTGGGTATGACATACGCTACAGTTGGTGTTGTAGGCCGATTTTGCGGCACTCCAAATAGTACTGACATCACTAACAAAGTTCTTTTTCTCAACCCATAATGTTGCGGTTACTTGTTGCCATTCTAGGCCTGTGACGTCATCTTCTTTTTTCTCGAAACCTTTTACAATATCCGCACTTTGCGCAGCATTTTTACTTAAGGCGGCTGTCGGTATATTCATTCCGAAATCTTGATTAATCACCCGACCAAAACCTTTTACTTTTCGCCAACCGTTCAGTTCAATTTGCAGCATGTCGTCTTTAATGGCCAACACTTTCACTGCCGATGCAGGCTCTAAAGAACCCCCGTCTTTCGTTTTGGCTTCATCTTCATAAAGAGGCAAAAATTGCACGCTGTAGTAGGTATCACCGTCTGAGTAATCGGTACTATGTGATGCCGCAGTCAATTCAGAGACAATCCCACCAGACGAGGCCATATCCGCTGGTAAGTGATGGGCTATACCTTTGTGGCAGTCTATACAACTTTGATCTTTAACCGCAGCTTGTTTCATTTGTGCCTGCGCCCGAGGTGACATTTCATCCCATTTCATGCTGGCATAACTGTGGCAACTCTTACATTCTAGCGAACCGTTCGCTGCAAACCGTTTCCATTCGTGTTGGGCTAATTCCAGCCTTTTTGCCTCAAACTTTGCAGGTGTATCAATGGAGCCAACAATGGCGCCAAAGACTTCTTTACTCGCCTGCATTTTTCGAGCGATTTTATCCGACCAATTATGCGGAACATGGCAATCAGGACAGGTTGCCCTAACCCCTGAATTATTCGACCAATGAACGGTGCCTTTTAATTCAGGATATACGGTGTCTCTCATCGAATGACAACTGATACAAAATTTTTCTGTGTTGGTCATATCAAGGGCAGTATTAAATCCCCCCCAAAATATAACCCCCGCGATAAAACCACCTAATGCGAGTACGCCAAGGCTTATTTTTGTTGCTGGGCGCCACAGGGTTACCCAAGCTTTTTTTAAGGACGACTTCATTATTTACCTACCGTTTTTTATTCAATATTGACGTGTGCCTAACCATGACCCGGAGGCCCAAGGAAAAACACTTGCATCGCCCAAATAAAAAAACCATACCCGCCCACAAAAATGACAGATAAAATAGGAAACAGTAAAACAATGATAAAGAGAAATGTTCGCCATTCATAACGGCCTCTCTCTTGATCATCCATTTCTTCACTTAACATTATTGCTCTCTCACTTATTAGTAAGCCTTATTATTCTTAATAGGCTTTTCCAGTGCTTAAAGTGAATTATAGACAATGCTTTTACATTTAATTTTCAAGCTTGTTAAAAAGCCAATTCGATCACATTTTTTTCTTATCTTTTACAACCTTATTTTTTATCTAACCTTTTGTTTTAGATATAAAAAAAGGCCAGCACTTCTGCTGACCTTTTTTGCGATATTTAACGAAAAGTTAGTCTATCGTGTCGATATCTAAGACTGTTTGGATTGGTTTTTCATGTTTCGTTGTATTACCAAAGCCACGTAAACCTACCACGTGTACGTGTTCACGATCTTTGAAAATCTTACGTACTAGTTTGTAGGTTGTCCCCTTTTCAGGACTGATATTTTCCGGTGCCGCAATCAGTAACTGCATGTCTAAGCGTTCACATAACTCAAACAATGTTGCGATTGATTTACCATCAAGTCGTGCCGCTTCATCCAAGAACAAGAGTCGACAAGGAATGATATCTTTACCACGTAAACGTCGCGATTCTTCTTCCCAGCTCTGAACAACCATTAACAGAATTGCTTGACCTGTACCAATCGCTTCACCCGTAGATAGCGCGCCTGATTCCGCTTGTAGCCAGCCGTCTGTACCACGGTTAACTTCAATGCTTAACTCTAGGTAATTACGGTAATCTAACAGCTCTTCACCCAAGATTTGCGGTGAACGTTGACCCATATCGATATGTGGATTCAAACGTTGGAACAACTTCGCAATCGCTTCCGAGAATGATAAACGGTTATTACCGAATAGATCGCTATGCTGATCTTTATTCTCAACAAGTCCTGCAAGTAATGATTCGTGCGTATCACGTACTTTAACGTTTAGGCGCACACCATTTACCTGACCAAAGCCAATACTTTGCAAGCCTTGGTTTAGCATACGAATACGGTTTTGCTCACGCTGGATTGTTTTACGAATAATATTCGCAACGGAATCTGAACTGATCGCTAAACGTTGTTCACGCGCCGTTAGCTCTTCGGTTAAACGTCCCAGCTCTGCTTCCATTTCTTCGATAGCTTCTACTGGATCGTCAGTACGAATAATATCGTGACGAATACGCTCACGTAGATGCTGGTAAACCGCGATGTAGAACAGAACTTTACGTTCAGGACGCGTCACATCTTCTGACGCGCGTAATGCATCACGTAAATCTTCGTTATCCGCAACCGCAAGACGCAGTGAACCGAGCGCTTTATCCGATAGTGAACGTAGTTCATCTGCCGACATATATGCCATTTCACGACGGTGTAAACGACGTTCAACATCGCTTTCACGTGCTAAACGTAATACCGCGCACCAACCCGCTTTCGCGTTAACCACTAACTTACGGAAGTCTTGGTAATCTTTACCTACTTTACGTAAACGCTTCACTAACGACTTCATTTCAAGTTCGATAGAGGTGGTTGATTTTTCTAACTGGCTACGGCGACTACGTGAACTGTGTAAACGCTCATTGAGTTCATCACGACGAATACGCGCGCGTTCTTCTGCTTCAACATCTGCACGTACACCTAGCTCTTGCAGTTCACGTTCAAATTCTTGAACGGTTTCCATTTTCGCTTGGTGCGAGCTCTTCAATGATGCCATTAGCTGGTTGTACTGGTTTGCTTGTGCGCGCGCTTGTTTTAAGCTTTCACGGCTGCGACCACGGGCTTGTTCTGCGGTTGCAAGTTTCGCTTTAAGCTGCTCGTTTAACTCTGAGCTCTTGCTTAGTAGCTCTACCGCATCGGCATAGCTAAAGTAGTGACGGCGTTCGGCCAAATCAGCAACCGCAAAGATCAGGGTTTTGAGCTCTTGTAGCTTCTTATCTGCCGCTTCGTAATCAGCTTGTAGCGCATCGAATTGCTCGGGATCAGCGTCCAGCGAAGACACTAATGTTTCAAGCTCGGCTAACGCTTTACCATGACGGTCAAGGTAGTTACGTGCTTCATCCATTTGTGAAAGTTGTTGTTCAACTTCTTCAAAACGTGCGCTTAGGGTGTCATCTTCAAGCAGTGTTACTACTGGGTTTAATTTACCCAATAATGCAAGACCTTCACGTGCTGCCGCTAACTGGCTACGCTGTTGTTGTTCTTGCGCTTGTGATTCTGATAACTGACGTGCAATTTGGTTACGTTGATCACGTGCTTGCTTTAATTCTACTTCTGGATCTGGGTTAAATGCCACAGACATGTGGGTGGCTACAAAGCTATTGAAGCTTTGGTACAAACGCTGAAGTTTTTGCGAATCAAACGATGCTTTTGCGTGATCTTCTACAACTTGATCTTTCTCATCACGTAAGAACTCTAAACGTTGTTCACGTGCTGCACGACCAAATAGTGGCATTTCAGGGAAACGTGAGTAACGCAGTTGGCGATCGTTTAAATGAACACATACTGCATCTTCGAGTTCATCAACATCAAAGCCACTGTCATCAAATGAATCCGCGTCACCTTCGATGATGTAAAGATCATCTGGACAATCATCTAGTGTGACTAATTTTTCTTTAATGCCGCTAAGATCAGGAACAATAATCGCGTGTCGAGCAGGGCCGTACATCGCACTGAAATATGGTGCATCATCAATAGTGATATCATCATAAACTTCAGATAACAGCGTACCGCCAAGGGTATCGGCTAGGCCACGTAAACGTGAGTCATCACTACCGCCAGGCTGTGCTAAACGCTCAATATCAGCATCAAGTTGCTTCTTACGTGCGGCTAATTCATCACGTTGACGCGAAGCTTCACGCTCGTTATCCAACGTTAGCTGCATTGCATCCATCACCGCTTGGCTACTTGAAAGATCAGCATTGGCTTGCTCTGCTAATTTTTCAAGCGCATCAGAAGCTGCAATCCATGTTGGAGCTTGCGATTCTAATGTCGCGATACGAGAGACTAAACGTTGCTCGTCATGGCGCATGTCGTTGCGTTGCTCAACCAGCGTTGCTTGATCTTGCTCTAGGCTTTCAAGCGTTGCTTCATGGCGCGCTTGTTCTTCAACTAACGCTAATTCGCTATCTAATGTGGTGGCGAATTTCTTGGTATACGTTTCAGCTAATTCAACCGCTTGGCGTTGACTACGCACGCTACGCTCTAAATCACGGTATTGCGCTTTTAGCTGCTCACCACGATCTGAAATCGCACGTAGTTGACGACCATGATCAATCAATTCACGGGCTTTGTTACTTGCGTTTGCGCGATCAACGGCACCGGCAATGGTGGTAATGATCGCTAAGCCTTTATCAAACTGTTGCGCCGCCGCTGACGACATATCCAGTTTGTGTTTAAGGGCTAATAATGCTGTTGTTTGGGTATCTTGCTGTTGTTTAAGTTGCGCAAGATACGGTGGCGCTTGATCAGGTAGCATTTGATGATCGCCAGACAAATCACGTGCTTTTTCTAATGCCTGTACCGCTTGTTGGTACTGCAATGCACGGGTTTGCTGCATATCTAATGCTTGCTGGTAATCGGCTAACTGGGTTTTTAAGCTATCAACTTCTTCTTCCGTTAGCTGTGATTGTTCTTCGGCAATCGCAAGTTGCTCTGCCGCTTCTTCAACCACCATGACCTGCTCTTCAAGACGCTCTGTTAGCTCTTCAAGATCTTCTTTGTAACGCTCGATTTTCTCAGCTTGACGGACTGCGGTTTGTACTAGCTGTAGGTGATCTGATGCAGCTTGATGATCTTGCTCTAACGCGCCTTCTTGCTCGGTCAATTCATTCAGCTCTGCGGTCATGTTATTAAACGTAGACTGCTGATCGATTAAGGTTTGACGTGAGCCCATTAGCTCACCACGTAAGCTTAATGTTTGCTCTAGCTTCTTCTGACGCTCGTTAGCATGACGCATATAATCGGCAGCAACATAGTTCGTTGCTTCAGAGATCAAATGCTTAAACAAGTCACGGTCACGCTGAGTCAGTTTGATCGCTTCTAATGTCGAACGGTTTTCACGCAGTGCTGCTTCCATATCTTGGAAGGCTTTTTTAACACCGGTGTTGTGCGGTAATAGGTAATCACGTAATGAACGTGTGATCGCACTTGAAATACCACCGTATAGTGATGCTTCAATTAAGCGGTAGAACTTAGAACGATCTTGGCTGTTACGTAATTTCTTCGGTAACACGCCCATTTCAAACATTTGAACGTGGTAATCAGTTACCGAGTTAAATGCTTTAAATTGCACGCCTTCATATTGTGCAACAATGTCTTTAACATCATTAAGCTGGCGAACACGCGCTTGGTTTTCTGATAGTGTTTCAATTAACACATCAGTGGGTTTGATGTTTGAAGGCAAGCCTTGAATTAAGAAAGGCTTAATATCAACTTTCTTATCACGACCCGCGACTTGCTGTAATTTTACAGCAAAGATAATGCGTTGCTTTTTCGAGTTAACCACATCAAGCGCAGCATAACAGGCACCCGGCTTCAGTTTACCGTGAAGACCTTTATCGCGTGAGGCATTTGAACTTCCCGCTTCCGTTGTATTTCGGAAGTGAAGCAGGCTTTGATCAGGAATGAGTGTGGTAATGAAAGCAGCCATGGTTGTTGACTTACCCGCACCGTTACCACCTGAAAGCGTTGTCACCAAATTATCAATGTCAAAGGTACGTGCAAAGAAGCCGTTCCAGTTGACCATGGTGAGCGATTGATACTTACCGCGTTCCATTAAATACTACTCTCCTGTTCCACTTGTTGTGCATCTGCATTTTCAAGTGATTCTTGACTGTCTTGTTCGATATCGTCGAGCAAACTTGATTGGCTTGGTTCTTGATGATGCACAACGGCTTCACCGTCACGGATCAAGCGTAGCTGCGCTTCACGCATATCATCACCTGTTCGTACATCGGCACCAAAACGGAATACCGCTTCACTAATACGGAATTTACCGTGATCACCAATTGGAATTAACATCCCTATACGGCGTAAACGACGCAATGATGTTTTCACTTTATCGAACAGTTTTTCACGATCAAGATCGGAACCTGTTGCGCGGTTAGTCACTAATTTCATTAGCTTTTGTTCATCTGCTAATGTCACTAACTCATCAAACAACTCTTGGTTAGTAAAAATACCTTCGTGCGCTAAACGCTCTGGGCTTAGGTAAAGGAAACACAACACTTTACCCACCAGCATGTCGATTTCTGATAATACAGAACGACCAATCAATGAGGTTGAACGTGGACGAAGGTATAAAAAGCCTTCTGGCGCACGGACTAATTCTGCATTGTAACGCTTGTAAAACATGCCGAGTTCTTGTTCAAATTCGATCAAAAAGGCATGGTTATCTAAATCTTCACTAGAAATATGGCGACCTGAACGGAGCGCGTTATCCAGTGCGGGGAAAAGTGGATTAGCAATCGCTTTTGCTAAATTTTCCGGCATGAATTCTTCAATATTTGTCAATGACATGAGCTTGTACCTTGGCTCCGTATTCGTTAATTGCTTCCCAATCCGGCTGAATTGCATTGAAGTCAGCCTCTGAGTATCCCATTCTTACTGCTTGATCAATCACGATTCTTGCCAAATCAAAATGCTGGGCAAATGGGTGTTGAGCCAAATAATCTTTGAGCAGTGAGCTTAGGTTGATGGGTGCGCCTGTCGATTTGTGCGCTTTTAGCATTGCTGCAACTTTTTCTGCCAATATATCATTAACTAAGTCGAGCTCTTCAAATTCCATCTCAGCGGGAACAATACCTGTTACTTCATCGTCACGAAGCACTAATGCTTCATCACGCATGTCTAATAAACGTTCAGCATCTGCATAGGTCAATAACCATGGCGCATCAAAATAATCAGTAACCGACTGGCGTAAACGCTGACTAAATGCACGGTTCTTGTCCATGTCTATCGCGGTACGAATAAACTTATGGACATGGCGATCGTAGCCAATCCATAAATCAATCGCTTGCTGACCCCAACTGATAATGCGATCCAGTTTTGCTTGTAGGATATACACCATCCCATCAACATAATCTAAATCATCACGACCTTGTGTGGATTCTTGAATCGTCAGTAACTGCGTTTGTAGCTGATCGCCTGCCGCTTGTAGTGTGTCTTGAAGCTCTTTTAACGTCGCAGACGTTTCATCAAGTAACTGCTCACAACTACTGATTGCCGCGCGCCAGTCTTGGTTTAGCAATTCAGCAATATCGACTTTGACTTGCTGCTGTTGCTCATCCATGGTGCGCTGGTTTAAATCGATGCGATCGAATATTTCAGCTACTGAGTATTTCAATACGGCATGAACATTTTGACGCCAGTGTTTTTCATCACCGTCTTCTTGTGCCGCCGTTGCTGCTTTATTGATTTCGTCTGCCACCATTGCTAACTGGATAGATAGCTTGAGTGTTGAAAACTCTCGTTGGCGAACGTAATAATCAGTAATGCCTAACGCTAATGGGCTTAAACGATAAATACTAGCGCCATCAGTTACTTCACTAGTAAAGCGTGAAATTAATCGCTGTCTTACCAATTCATTAATGGCGTTGTTGGCGCGAAATGCCAGGGTTTCTTTGGATTGGCCGAACATATCACTTACGATGCGAAATGCGTCAACCAGTTCTCCTTCCCCTAATTCTTCATCAAAGCGATCACCGCTTAAAACGGCAATGGCTAACAAGAACGCCAGCCGTTCCGTTGGTAGGTTTAAAGCAAAATCGTTTTGCTTTACCCAGTTAACCAACTCGGGAACCGTCTGGGTAACTTCACTCATCCCTTGTCCTTATTGCTGTTATTAGAGTTTGTCGTTGTTGTGTGCGTTTCTTTCGCAAAAGGCTTACGGGCATACACATGAATATAACGCCCCAACGACAAAAACGGCTCTTGACGGCAAAGCTTCTGCTCCATCTCAAGAACCTGTTCAAAACTGTAGTCACCTACACGGAAAGTTTGCATATAATCATGGAAGGTTCTCACCCCTGTTTTACCCATGATTTCAAACCCTGCATCGGTTAGGCACTGATAAACATCTTCTGGTTTTATCCCTTGCTGCGGCTGTAATTTAAAGCGCTTGCGATGTGGCATTCCTTGCTCAATATGAGTCAAGTTACCGCAAATTAAGTTTTTAAACAGTAGACCGTTATAGTTATAAAACATCACGGAAATGGCACCGCCTGGTTTCACATTGTCTAATAGACCAGTAAGTACCTCGATTGGTTCAGCTAACCATTCCATTACTGCATGAAATAAAATTAAATCGACAGGTTCAGATATGAACTCATCAATTTCCTGCACAGGACAATGCACAAAACGATATTGCTCAAGCAAACCGTTTTTAGCAATTTCTTGTTGAGCTAATGTCAACATTTCGCTAGAAAGATCACATAACGTTACTTGATGTCCAAGTGATGCAATTTTTTGTGACAATTGTCCAATACCTCCCCCTGCATCTAATACAGTAAGAGGTGATACACTGCTAAGCGAGGTAAGAATTTGTTCAATATCTTGCCATACGACAGTTTGTCGTATTTGCCCTTTTGCTGTGCCATATATGTTTTCAGCGAACTTTTGCGCTAAATCATCAAAATTTCGGTCTTTGATCACGGCTGCTTTACGTTATGATAGCGAATCTAAAAAGTGACTCATTTTCTCACAAGCAGTAAAGGAATAAAGGCTTGTGATGCTTTTTCAAGCTCAACTGCTGAAATTTCGGACTACATTTCATGTTTGAATTAAAAAAATTAATCGCAACACTCCTTATGCCCCTCCCAGCACTGCTGATCATTGGGGTTATTGGATTATTGGTTTTATGGTTTTCGCGTAAGAAAAAACTCGCTTCGGGAATTATTGCATTCTCTTTTTTAGGTATTTTTGCCGTCTCTTTTCAGCCTGTTTCTACGAGTTTATTGCGACCATTAGAGCAACAATATCCCGCTTTTGTCGGTTCATCTAAACCTATCGATTTTGTTATGGTGCTTGGTAGTGGTCATGTGATCGATAAAACGTTTCCCATCACCTCAGAACTTTCACGTACTGCGTTAATGCGTTTAGTTGAAGGTATTCGTATTGCGCGAATGTATCCGGGATCTAAAATAATCCTCTCCGGTTACGGTGGTGGAACCAATATCAGTCAAGCTCGTATGATGGCTAAAGTCGCCCTAGCATTGGGAGTGAGTAAATCGGATATTCTGTTGTTGGAAACAGCGAAAGATACCTGGGAAGAAGCGCATCAAGCTGCTTCTGTTGTTGGTGATAAAAGCTTAGTACTTGTTACTTCAGCCAGCCATATGCCGCGAGCCTTGTATGAATTTCATCAAGCTGGACTGTATCCAATTCCAGCACCGACTAACTTTTTAGCGACGAACAAAATTAAACAACCTTGGATACGCTACGCGCCAAGCTCGCAGTTTTTAAACCAAACTGAACGTTATTGGCATGAAAAACTAGGGAGTTTATGGCAACAATTGCGTACATTTCTTGCTAACCATAAAGAACAAAGCACGGATGGAAACAATCATGATAGTGCGGATGCGTTAACAGTTGCTGGCTAAAACCATATAAAATGCCCTTATCGCCCAGTAAATCATTACTGGGCTTTTTTTTGTCTACATCACTTACTTTTCTTTACTTTTCTGAGTAGTCCTCAACGTATTATCACAAACGCATATAACTAAAAGCTATATATATAAAACAATTAAGCTAAAAAACGTCATAAAAAATGTATCTGAAAAAAGCGTTAGCCACTATGATTCCCCTCCAATGAGAAACAATAATTGCTTAACATTTTAATTTCTAAATTTTACAAGCATCAGTTTATTTAACTGCAAATAATTGCTTTCTCGTTTTTATTATATTGATAATTTAAAGGTTAGCAGTATGTACCAAATTATAAATTTAGCCGTCTTTACGGTACTGATCGCCTTGTTGATTAAGCAGCAACGTACCGATAGCACCCTGTCAAAACGCGTTTTTACCGGATTAATTCTCGGTGTCTTATTTGGCGCTGCTCTACAGTGGTTATATCACCCACAAACTCCTGTCGTTAGTGACACCCTTGAGTACATTAATATTGTTGGGGCTGGGTATATCAGCCTGTTAAAAATGATTGTTATGCCACTCATTATGGTTTCTATCATTGGCGCAATTATTAAGGTTAAGGATTCAAGTGCGCTGGGTAAAATATCATTTCTCACCATAGGTATTTTATTAGCAACAACAGCAATCTCTGCTTTAATCGGCATAATGATCACTAACCTATTTGGTTTGACAGCTGATGGTATTGTTGAAGGTGCGCGTGAAATTGCCCGTGGCGAAGCATTACAAACACGCTTGGGCAGTATTGCGAATGTGTCGTTTGCCGACATGATAATTTCATTTTTCCCTTCTAATCCTTTTGCTGATTTAGCGGGTACGCGTCCTACTTCTACGATTGCCGTTGTGATTTTCTCTGCATTTGTTGGCATGGCGGGATTAACGGTAATTAAAACAAACCCAGAGTTAGGCGCTAGCTTTGAAAAGTTTGTTAATGTTGCCCAAGAAATTGTTCGTACACTCGTACGTATGGTGCTGAGCTTAACACCTTATGGTGTGATGGCATTAATGACGAAAGTGGTTGCTGGCTCTAACTACGACGATATTCTAGGTTTATTGAATTTTGTTATCGCATCGTATGTTGGCCTTGGGTCAATTCTGGTATTACATTTAGTACTCGTTAGCTTTGTTGGGGTCAATCCTCTGCGCTTTTTCAAGAAGATTTTACCCGTACTAACGTTTGCTTTTACCTCGCGTTCAAGTGCAGGCACAATTCCGTTAAACATTGATACTCAAGTAAAATCGCTTGGCAATGGCGATGCGGTTGCTAACTTCTCTGCTTCCTTTGGCGCTACTATGGGACAAAATGGCTGTGCGGGGTTATATCCAGCTATGCTTGCCGTAATGATTGCGCCGACAGTGGGCATTAATCCATTAGATCCCAGCTTTATGATTTCCCTTATTGCCATTGTAACCGTCAGCTCTTTTGGTATTGCAGGTATTGGAGGTGGTGCGACATTTGCCGCTCTTATCGTTCTTTCAACATTAGGTATGCCCGTTGCACTTGCAGGCTTGTTAATTTCGATTGAGCCTTTAATTGATATGGGAAGAACTGCAGTAAATGTTAGTGGCTCAATGACGGCAGGAACTATTACTTCTCGTATTTTAGGCTTAAATAAAACGACTGAGATAGATAAAGAGAAACAACCAAACGTTATTGACACACACGCTTAAACATAATTTAGCTATGATTGCTCTTGTATTAACAAATAAAAATCTCACTTTTTTTTAGTTTTTCACTTTTCAATCAAAGATTACTTTTTTAGTAAAAAACATAAAAATTACATTTCATTAACACTATTTATTATTTAATTTTAATAAATAGTGTTTTTTTCATTCTTATTCGATAAATACTTTATTTTTCATTATTACCATCACTATAAATTGTTTATTAAGCAATCAAGACCTTCCTCTTTTTAACAAATCCTCTTATGGTAATTAATGTGACGTAGATCACGTTAGATAATCATTTTTAGACTAGTCTTATTAAGCATAAACTCCAACACATTATGAGTAACTTATTATGACCATTAAAATTACAGCACGCGGTTTTGAACTTCCAGACTACCTAGAACAACATATTAAAGAAGCATTCTTTAAGTTTGATAAATTCAAAATTACTTTCCAAAGCAAAGATGTATTTATGAAACTTGAGGAAGGCCGTAAGTTTACTGTTGAAATCGCAACTAAGTCTAACCTAGGTAAAATCGACGCTACTGGTGAAGCTAACGAGCTAATCGATGCATTCAACGAAGCCTTTGACCGTCTAGAGCGTCAAGTCATTAAGCACAAAGAAAAACCACAAGCTCACCTCAGTGAAAAAGCACAAAAAGAGAAAGAAAACTTAATTAAAGAAGAAGACGAAACGTTAGCTAAGTTATAAATCATCTTGCCACTAAAAGCGGTCACTGTTTTACATCATTTATTTCGGTGATCGCTTTTCAATATAGGTAATAGAAATATCTGTATTCCTCATTTCTTACTCCGCCATATACCTCTCTTCGATATTTTTCGTGTTAAAATAGTAAAACACACCAAATAAAAGATCTCTAAATGAAAATTCTAGTTCGTAACCTTTCTCGTAGCACCACTGAAATCCAAATTCGTAAAATTTTTGAAGAGTTTGGCAAAGTAGGAAACTGTAACCTTGTTTTAGATACAATTACAGGTAAGTCAAAAGGCTTTGCTTTTTTAGAAATGGACGATGAGCAACAAGCAGTCCGTGCGATGAAAGCTTTAAATGAAACGATGGTAGACAAAAGTCGTATCCGTGTAAAAACAGCACAGTAAAAAGTCTATCTAACAGGGCAATACATTGCCCTGTTAATCAGCTTTACGCGGACTATTTTTATTATCCTTTACTCTGTAGCTACTATCTTTATAAGTGATATTAATAGCAAAATTGCTTAAAATTAAACCTATAAATATAAAGTTATACATTGCATGTAATATCACCAAGGCTTTCGCATCATGTCCGATTGGTGCCATGTGCCCATACCCTATTGTTGTCGCCGTAATAAAACTAAAATATATCGCATCAAAATTTGAGACTAGATTGCTCACTCCACCTGTCGCTTTATATAAAACAGCAAACCCCAAGCAGACTTCGATATAATTAATAACTAACATTAAAAATGAACGTTTTTTAGATATTGGCGGGCTATAGATATCTGAAAGAAAAATGATACTTAATAAATAAAGCAATGTTTCTAATAGTAAATAAGATATAAATAAAATAGAGAATGGTGATGATTCAAGATTAAAATTAAAGATCAGTATCGGTGTTATTAATTTAAGAATAACATAAACTTCTGAACATATTTTCCTTGCTAATAATCCAAACTTACCAGAGATATGTCGAATATACAGCCCAGGAAAAATATATGATGATAGAACAAGAAAAAGTTTGAATAATCTCTCGATGCCAAATGTATTTTCTTTTTCATCATTCCAGACTTGTTTTACATGATCATTTTGATTTTTTATCGCAGGTTTGACGTAGCGAAAATCAGTGCTCCATTGGCTTAAAAATAACTTCTTAATAAATGCCATGGATTATTTCCTCATCCGTTAAACCAAGTGACATTATCACTGTAACACTTGTTACTTACGACTTTGTATTTAATAGATATAAAGCCTGATCTCTATTCCATAATCAAGACAAATAAAAAAGCCTAAACTCTGTTTAGGCTTTATCTGTTATTGCATTTTTAACCCACGAACTGACGAACTTTCTCCAGATCTTCTGGCGTATCTACACCCGCAGGAGGTGCATCAATTGCCACATCAACATGGATTTTTTCTCCGTGCCAAAGCACGCGCAATTGCTCTAGAGACTCTATTTGCTCAAGTGCACTTGGTGCCCAATTGATATAGGTTTTAATAAACCCTGCACGGTATGCATAAATACCAATATGACGAAGTAAATTATGATGCACAATTCGTGGCTGCTTGGCAAAATTATCACGATCCCAAGGTATGGCTGCACGGCTAAAATACAATGCATAACCATCTTTATCCGTAACAACTTTTACAGCATTTGGATTAAATACTTCATCATAGTGATCAATTTCTACCGCTAATGTCGCCATAGGTGCGTCTTTATGCGCAATATTATCAGCAACTTGGCGGATAATAGTGTCAGGAATAAGTGGCTCATCCCCTTGCACATTAACAACAATATGATCATCCGATAGTTGATATTTTTCAACCACCTCGGCTAAACGCTCGGTACCAGATTCGTGATCTGTGCGTGTTAAACACACCTCACCACCAAAACCTTTCACCACATCAACAATGCGTTGATCATCCGTTGCAACAATCACTTGATCGGCACCGGACTTTATCGCTTTCTCGTAAACCCACTGCACCATTGGCTTACCTGCAATATCTGCCAACGGTTTACCCGGTAAACGTGTAGATTGATAGCGCGCAGGAATAATAACGGTAAATGTCATTATTTAACCTCGTCAGAGCTTAACGTACGTGCTTCTGGCTCAAGTAAAACTGGAATGCCATCTTTAATAGGATAAGCTAAACGATCAAATTTACATACCAGCTCATTATTTTTTTTATCGTAACTCAACTTGCCTTTACATACAGGACAAGCAACGATTTCAAGCAGACGATGATCCATACGTTTCCTTTACCTCAATGATCTTATTAATAATGTCTGTTGCCTGAGGCTGAGCGATATCTGCATTAACGGGTAAATACCACCAGTTATCTTCAGCAAACGCATAGCACTTCACGGCATCTTTTTCAGTCATTACTAAATGCTGCCCTTGATGGGCTAACTCTAACAATGTTTGTTTTTCAAATGCTTGATGATCAGCAAAAGGCTGACATAAAACAGGGGTTACGCCTAATTGATTTAGGGTAGAAAAAAAGCGAGGAGGATGACCAATACCCGCAATAGCTACGATATCTTTTAAGTCACCTATCAAGCAACGCTCACCTGTTTTCACATTAATTAAATCGGTTGGGACTAATGTCATTGATGCTTCATTTGCTTGCGCTGAACCACCATTACAAATCAGAAAATCAACGCTATCTAAACGCTCACAGGTTTCTCGTAATGGACCCAATGGCAATAAATGCTCGTTACCAAAACGACGTTGACCATCAATCACAACAATTTCAATATCACGATCCAATGCATAATGCTGAAGACCATCATCAGTGATGATCACATCTACATTGTGATCTAATAGCATCTTCACCGCTTCACTGCGTTTAGGTGCAACAGCAACGGGGGCGTTCGTTCTTCGTTGAATAAGTACGGGTTCATCCCCTGCTATATCTGTGCTAGTTGTCGCTTCAACATAATAGGGATAATGCGGCGCTTTACCACCATAACCACGAGAAACCACACCCGGTTTTAAACCTTGCGCTTGTAGTTGTTCCACCAGCCACACGACAACAGGCGTTTTACCATTGCCACCCGCAGTAAGATTGCCAACCACAACAACAGGTACAGGCGCGCTATACGCTTGTTTTTTACCAGCAGAATATTGTCGTCTTTTATGTTGGCTAATCACCCCAAATAAAAAACTTAAGGGTTTAAATACAGGCCAAAGCAGAATGTAAAGTAACAGCATCCCCCCTTTAGGCGGATGCTGAAACCACATTTTTTCAATAAGGGATGCCATTAGTCACCAAACTGAATTCGATGAAGTTGTGCATATGCACCATCATGGCTAATTAGCTCTGCGTGAGTACCGCGTTCAACAATTTCACCATCATCTACTACTAGGATTTGATCGGCATTTTCAATCGTAGATAAACGGTGAGCAATTACCAGTACCGTTCTGTCTTTTTGAAGTTCATCTAAGGCACTTTGAATTGCGCGCTCAGATTCAGTATCAAGTGCTGATGTTGCTTCATCAAGAATTAACACAGGCGCATCACGTAACAGCGCACGAGCAATCGCAAGACGTTGACGTTGACCGCCCGATAAACTGACACCGTTTTCGCCGATAATAGTATCTAAGCCTTTATCCATGCCTTTGATAAAGTCCATCGCATAAGCCAGTTCAGCTGCACGTTCAATATCTGCACGACTGTATGCACCTTCACTTGCATAAGCAATATTATTTGCAATAGTGTCGTTAAATAAGTGTACGTTTTGAGAAACAACCGCCACTTGGTTACGAAGATTGGAAAGTTTGTAATCTCGAATTTCAACCGAATCAATGTTTATTTCACCTGACTCAATGTCATAGAAACGCGTCAATAAGTTTGCAATGGTACTCTTACCAGAACCCGAACGACCGACTAATGCTAATGTTTTACCTGCCGGTATGCTAAAGCTCACATTACGCAATGCTGGAGTGTCCTTTGTCGGATAAGTAAAGGTTACATTCTTAATCTCTACATCACCCTTCACACGTTTAACTTCAACTTTACCATTGTCTTTTTCGGTTTCTAAATCCATTAATTCAAACAGGGTGTGACAAGCAGCCATACCGCGTTGGAACTGAGAAGTAACACTTGTAAGCGCTTTTAATGGACGCATCAAGCCGAACATCGAACCAAATATAACGGCAAACGTACCTGGTGTTAGTTCCGCTCGTAAAGATGGCGTATTTGCCAAAATTAACACAACGACAAGAGCAAAAGACGCTATAACCTGTATTACGGGGTTTGAAATAGCCTGAGCAGAAACAAGCTTCATGGTCTGGCGACGCATTTGATTGCTCACTTTATCAAAGCGCTCTTTTTCTACTTGCTGACCACCGTAACTTAATACGACTTTGTGACCTTTTAGCATTTGCTCAGCAGATGACGTCACAGACCCCATCGCATCCTGCATATTTCGTGAAATTTTACGAAAACGCTTTGATACAATACGAATACTGATTGCAACAACAGGGGCAATCACAATCAAAATTGCGGATAGTTGCCAACTATTCCAGAACATCAATACCATTAGACCAATAATAGATGCCCCTTCACGTACAATGCTCACTAATGCACTACTGGTAGCTGACGCAACTTGCTCTGAATCGTAAGTAATACGAGATAACAATGCCCCTGAAGATTCTTTATCGAAAAATGAAACAGGCATTTTCATGAAGTGTTGGAATAACTGACGACGTAAGTTCATTACAACATTGCCTGATACCCAAGATAAGCAGTAAGTTGCTACGAAGCCACTTGCACCACGCATTATCATTAAGCCAATTAAATAGATTGGCATCATCGCTAGGAAATTAGAATCAATTTTGTCTAATCCACCAAAGCTTTCATCAAGCAGTGGCTTGATCATTGAAACCAATAAGGTATCACCAATCGCATTGATGATAAGAGCGATCACTGCAACAGCAAGGCCTGCTTTATAAATGCTAATGTAGGGCCATAAACGCTTGTACGTTTCGCTTGATGATTTTTCTGTTAATTGAGTCATGAAAACCAATTTATTACTAATACAGTTTTTATATTCTACCCTTAACTTCCTTCTCTACCAAATTTGTATCTCATCCTTTTGAAAAATTTATCTTTAGCGCAAAAAAAAGCAGCAATAAGTGTTCTTTATCCAAGCGATGAACATCCTAAATTGAAAAAAGGACACTTATAACCAACGAGGACGATACCACTGTGTGGCTGAGTGTTGTCGCTCAGTAATAACTTGGTAGTTTCGTCCGTTAATAGTCACGCTTATCTGCCCCGAATTTCCCGTTGATAACCACTCAATCCCTCGATCCTGATACCGTGCTTTGATACTTTTTGCTGGCAAATTCCATGCATTATAATAACTAGTAGAAACAACGGCTAATGAGGGCTTTATCGTGTCAAGAAAGGTATGCGTTGATGACGTTTTGCTACCATGGTGAGGAACTAACAAAATATCAGCATCCAGTGTCGGTGCGCTCTTTAACATCATCAACTCAGCAATCGCATCAATATCACCCGTTAATAACACGGATGGGCCTTGAAGCTCACTATTTTGAACATGGATAACGCAAGAATGAGGATTTCGGGCATGATACACGCGCTGTAAAGGCCATTGGACTTTGAATGTCAAACCTTGCCAATGCCATGTTTGGCCTTTCTGGCATGGCAAATATCCCTTTTCAAAATTACTACTGTACTTATATTGCGGTGATAACTTCTCGATAATGATTGTTTTTCCACCCGCATGATCACTGTCATCGTGACTAATAATTAAATAATCTAATTGCTTTATACCTAGCTGTCTCAGAATCGGTAGAATAGTGGTTTCAGCAACGGCTCTATCCTCCCATCGATTGCCAGTATCATATAATACAGCCTTGTTATTTTTAATAATCAGTACCGCTAATCCATGTCCAACATCAAGTACCAACATTTTCCAATCCGACTTTACCGGCTCTTTAATAAACCAACACAATGTAATTACTATCAACGAGCTATATAGCCACTTAAATGACGATAAAGGCAATAACATCAATGCAACAAAAATGATGATAACTCCCCAAAGTAAAGGGGTTAGGTTCACTGATAATGGATACCACGCACCTTCCAACCATTGGATCCCTTCAATGATAGGAATTAAAGACCAGTCAGCACATTGCCAAAACAATGAAGAAACGGGTGGAAACCATAACGTCAGCAGTGCTAATAATACTAAAGGAACCGTGATGATACTGACCAAAGGAACAGCAACTATATTAGCAATAGGAGCTGCTAGCGATACGCCACCGAACCATAACCATTGTATGGGTAACATTAGCACCAATAGCCAAAGCTGAATTTTTGCTAGTTTAAATAAAAACGCTTTGAAGCGATTGCTCGATATCGAGTCATCAAATACGCTTCTTCCTGTAAAATAGCGCTGGCTTAGGGTAACTAAAATCAAAACACCAACGGCATAAAATGATAGCCAGAAAGAAGCACTATAAATGGCGAATGGGTCAATAAATACACTTAATGCTAACGCAGCTAATAATAGTTGCCAATGGCGCCAATACACATCTGTTGTTTTCAAGATCCCGAGAAAGACACACATAATTAATGCACGTATGGTCGGCGTAGTGAAGCCACTTAACCAGGCATAGGAAAATGCGATACATAACCCTGTTATCATCGGTAACCAAATAAAGTAACGCTTCTGCGGCAAGAAAAGCTTACATTTTAGGCCTATTTGCCATCCTAATAACATGGCAAGTGCGATGTGTAACCCTGAAATAGCTAACAAATGAGCCGTTCCACTGTCTCTTAAATGAAGCCAATCTACTTTCGTTAATCCACTTCGGTCACCAAACGCTAATGCTAATAGGTATGCTTTATTCGGCATATTTTCGACATAACCTAACGCCTTATCATAGAGTTGCTGTCGCCAAGTTATTCTTGATGGAAGTAATAATGGCAGCGATGATAATCGATGACGCACCACAGCATTACCATGTACATTTCGACTCACAGCATATCGTTCTGCATCAAAGCCAGCTTGATTTACACGTCCAACAATTCGACTCAACTTAACAGGTAAGTGCCAAATTTGACCTTGCTTTAATGTTGGCGCATCCGGCCAGATCAGAAATAACCTATGAGATGCATCCAAAACAGGATTATCAGGCGGTGAATGAAAATAATTATCAACAACCTCCACTTCAATATTTGAAATTGGTATATTTTCATTTATTACAGCACTTATACGAACATTTATGGTAAGATTTGTGCGATTTAGCGGAATGTCTTCAACTTTTTTACGATATTGTTCGGCACATAACACCGCTAGAAAAGCACTTATTGAAAACCAGAAAAGAAAATGGTTTTTACAATAATAAAAAATAACAAGGCTGACTATTATTGCTGTCATATACCACCAGTACGGTGGTAGAAATGATAACCAATGCAGTGAATGAAAACCTATTGCGATACCTAATGATGTTTGTAACATGCTGTTATCGCCATTTTAATAAATACTAATTATGCCTAGACATCTTATAAAAAAGTTCTTACCAAGCCATGAAGTCATTAAGCGCCAAAAAGCACTTAAGATCTTTGGTAATGTACTTTATAACCCGAACTTATGGTGCTTAAACCGTCGTTCTGCGTCAGGTGCATTTGCCGTTGGCTTATTCATGGCTTTCGTACCACTTCCTAGTCAAATGATTATGGCAGCTGGGTTAGCTATTTTATTTGGTGTAAATCTGCCTCTTTCAGTGGCTCTCGTTTGGGTAAGTAACCCTGTGACTATGCCTGTTTTATTCTATGGTGCTTACAAGTTAGGCGCTTGGGTATTGAATAGTCCTAACATCGCGTTTCACTTTGAGCTTTCATGGGATTTTTTACTTAACCAAATGAGCCAAATTGGCCCCCCATTTTTACTTGGCTGCTTTATTTGCAGTGTAGTATCAGCGCTTATCGGCTATTTTGGCATCCGTAGCTTATGGCGTTATTCCGTTGTGAGAAGCTGGAATAAGCGTAAATTCCGAATTGGTAAAACCCACTAGCTTTAATACCTTTAAAATATAAATAAGCAAAAGCCTCTATGACGAGAGGCTTTCTTCTTTTATCTTTATTTTTTAGATCAAAAAAACACATTTAATTACCCGCCTGTTTCATTTTTCACAATTTTCATTGCCAGTTCAATTTTCGTTAATACTCACTATCCATTTTCATCATATGTTTTATTCAAAAACTTAAATTACTGTTTATCAATAGAGGTTTTACTAGCAAATCAAATAATTACGTCTAGTATTAGGAAAACATTTAAATTACACATTTTACTTTTAAGGTACTTATTATGGATAACCCTGTGAGCTCAATGCTTAGCAAAGGCTGGAAATGGTTTATTATTGTTGGAGTTATTGTCGCATTAGCCGGTGTTTTTGCAATTAGCTTACCTATTGCTGCGGGTATGACAATCACAACAATTGTAGGGACCATTTTCCTTGTGATTGGTCTAGTACAGGTCTATCACACCTTTAGTATTCATGATTGGAAAACTAAAATTTGGTACGTTATTAGTGCGCTATTCTATTTAATTGGCGGCTTATTTATTCTAAGCCAACCGTTTATTGGCTTAGTTACTATTACCGTATTAATGATTGCCACAATGATTTTCAACGGTGTTACGCGTATGCTATTTGGTTTTAATAGTCGTAAACACCTTGCAGGTTGGCGCTGGATTGTAATCAGTGGTTTGATTTCTACTGCTATTGGTATCTATTTCTTTACTCTGATGAATAATCCAGAATTCTCTATGTCATTACTGGGTATTTTTGTTGGTGTATCACTACTATTTGAAGGCTTCAGCTTTATTTTCATTGGTACTCAAATGAAAAAAGTGGTTCAAAATAAATAACATAAAAATGGAATCTAAATAAAAAGCCTCAATATTTTTGATATTGAGGCTTTTTTAATTCAGATACCATCGCGTATTTGCAATATTTGTACACAACTAAACGTTTGCTATTTAGTTGTAATTTCAGTACTAATAACGCTGCAGATTACTTTAACTAAGATATAGCAATGCCGTGTATTCAACGATTATACGTTTTCTCATTATTGCTTGGTTGCATTTTCTTTCATCACTGTGCATCTGCAACAGCAAGCGCTATTAATACAAATCAATACCTTAAACAAACGACACCAATAACGTCTGTTGACTCTACTTTTATATCTTCAACGCAGCGCTATCGCGTTTTACTCTCATTACCTAAACTGGTGAGCTCTCCGTTGTCTCATCAACGTGATCATTTGCTTGCTTTGTTACAACAAAAGAGTAGTGTTTCACTCTCTTACATACTGATAGCTATAGAAAATTTTTGTTTAAAACGGAAAAAACTTTTACCTCTAGCCAATTTTCAATTTCGTTTTACACATAGTCGGGAGCAACTGTTTCACTAACGTCAACCGACTTTTATTTTCTACTTTTATTACAAGGACACATAGATGCTTGATTCATTTGTATCTATTTTTTCTGCGCTCTGGCATCAAGATTTTGTTGCATTACAAAACCCAGAAAGCATGGTGATGATTTATGTTTGTGTAACATTTGTCATTTGGTTAGAAAGTGCATTTTTACCTGCAGCTCCCCTACCTTGCGATAGCATTGTTATTCTTGCTGGAACATTAGGTGCAATGGGGATCATCGATTTTAAATTGATTGTCTTCTTACTAATCGTGGCATCAGCCATCGGTAGTTGGCTAGCTTACTTGCAAGGTCGCTGGCTAGATCACCTACCAAAAGTAAAAGGCTGGGTGAATATGGTGCCACCTCATCGAATGAAAACTGTGGATAATTTACTTATTCGTCATGGTATTGTTGCTTTGTTTACCGCACGATTTATTCCTGTTGTCCGCCCTTTATTACCTTTAATGATGGGATTTAGGATTAAAAGTCAGGCTCACTTTTTCCGTTTTGCTTGGTTAAGTGCTACAGCTTGGGTATTACTATTAACAGGGTTAGGTTATTTATTAACGCTTCTTCCAGAAAAAATCGCCAAAGTAGCAACAATGGTATTAATGGTTGCACCATTTGTTACTCTCGCTATTGCTATTGTTAGCTTATCAAGCAATTGGTTACTAAAACGCTTTAAGAAAAACAAAGCCATGTTGTAACAAGCAATATATAACAAAAGTCTGCTGACACACTGCACAATAAAAGTGAGTGGATAAGCAGACTTTTTGGTTCTAAGCATACCCTATAAGCTTTTGGAACTTGATTGACTTTGTATCTTAAATAACACGCTTATGCTAATAAATAACAGGGGCTTATTGTGATGGTTTAAACCACTATTTCGCTATTATGGCACCTATTTTAGATACAAAAAAACCCGCTTTAGCGGGTTTTTTATTACATCGTAATACTGTTTATACTTAGAAGTAGAAACGAGTACCGAATACGATATTAGTTAGGCTGTTCTTAGCTTGCTCGCTTGAGTAAGAATCACTAGAGAAGATCTTATCAGTTGCGATGCTGTAGTTAACTTCAGAAGTGATAGCAACGTTAGGATTAATAAAGTATTTAACACCAGCAGAGAACTTAGCATTTGCGCCCCAGTTGCTGTCAGAACCTTGGTTGCTTAGAGATAGACCACCAACTTCAGCAGCAGCACCTACGTAAGGAACCCAGTTAGTAGAGTTCACGAAGTTGTACTCGGTGAATACACCTAGCTGACCACTAAGCTCATCATTAGCGTCTTGAGCACGAACAGTCGCAGTACCACCTACTTCCCAGTTATCTTTAACGAAAGTACCGTAAGTACCGTTAATATCTGCATGCCAGCCACTACCTAGTTTTGCGTTACCTTGTACACCGATCTCTTGAGTACCAGCAGGTAGTTGAACGGCTGCTTGTGCTGCAACAGGAGCTAATACAGATAGTGCCACTAGAAGGCTTAGTGCATTCTTTTTCATTATTTTTCCTAAATGTTTTTATTTTTAAACAAGTTGTCCACTTTAGTGCAATCCCTTTACTTAGTTAGGTTACTTAAATAGAGAAGTAACAATCCGTCTACGACACTTGTATCCATAAATCAGTGGCGACAAAATTAGCACGCAGTTTCATCCCTGTTAAATGAAACAACTTAATTAATTTTCAAATGAACACCATTCACAATTTATAAGAAAAAAGTTTAATTATTCAGTTGAACTCACCCACAAGAGCACGAAAAACAACCAATCAGGTAAATAAAAAAGCATTGTTAAAAATAAAATAAAAATAAAATTCACAATATTGTGAATATTATTTATTTATCGACCAAATAATGACCACTAAAACTAACGTAAGAATCGTCTACCTTTTATTTATTGTTCTTTATTTTTATCACGTAGAGACTTCATCTATTTTTATTAATTAATGACCTTGAATTTAATCGCATAATGACAGCAACTTTTCTCTATTTATAAGAGAACAAGATCGCTTAAACACATATCAATAATGACAGTCCTTCCGGGTATTATGATTCAACAATCGCAGGTATACGTAATTGAAAATCAAAACGTCAACACTTGAAAAATTCTAAGTAGTTTAATCTATAGATACAAAAACGGAGCCAATGTGGCTCCGTTTGATATCAATAATACAATAAGACTATTTCGCACTTAGTACTCTGGCAGGTTGCAAACTACTTGCCCTACGAGCGGGATACCAAGTAGCAACAAGGCTGAGTATAATTGCTGTTATAGATACAATTAACACATCTTTATAGGCTAACTGAGTGGGTAGGAAATCAATAAAATAAATATCCCCCGATAAGAACCGGTGACCAATGATTTTTTCTATCACTCGAACTATATGAGTTAAGTTAACAGCAACTAAGCTACCAAATATTGACCCCATCACGCTACCTAACACACCAGATAATACGCCATGCCAAATAAAGATGGATTTCACTAAGCGATCACTTGCCCCCATGGTTCTTAAAATCGCGATATCAGAGGCCCGATCTTTTACTGCCATCATTAAGGTTGAAACGATGTTGAAACACGCAACCCCAATAACCAATACCATAACTAAATACATAATCGTACGGACTAACTGAATATCACGGTACATATAGCCGTATTGTTGTGTCCAACTTTTCAGATAAACATAGACAGGAAGCGTATTACCCACTTCTTTTACAATACGCTGCGCTTGTAGTACTTTATCCACTTTAATTTGAATACCTGAGACACCTTGCCCCATATCCATGTATTTTTGTGCATCAGCCATTGGCACTAGCGCCAATTTATGATCAATTTCTCCCCCAAGCGCTAAAATACCCGCTACTTGTAATCGAATTCGATGCGGAGCACGAAGCTGGGTCATTTCAGGATCGGCATCAGGGAGCAATGCGGTTAACCAGTCTCCCACTTTCACATTCAGGCTTTTAGCAACGCCTTGACCTAAAATGACTTCTTTTTTACCGGCAGTAAATTTGCTCCACGCATCATTTAAAACATAGTGCGGTAATTCACTGACTTTAAGTTGCTCTTGAGGGTTAACACCTCGAACACCAACAGCTTTTAACTTTGTGCCTTTTTCAAGTAACGCTGTGAATTCAACATAAGGCGCAGCCGCTGTCACATCCGGGTGTTTTTCTATTTGCTTAACTAGCGGTTGCCAATTATTTAAAGGAGGCTCAACCGCCTGTAACTCACCCTGTGGGATCACCGATAACACACGGGTTTGTAGTTCACGTTCAAAACCATTCATTGCTGACAGACCAACAATGATCACCGCAACACCAACGGCAATACCTAACATCGATGACATTGAAATAAATGACACCATTCGGTTACGTTTTTTCGAACGATTAAAACGACTACCTATATATAAAGAAAGAGGGCGAAACATTAAGCCTCCACAACGACTTGAGATAACACGCCATCTTGCATATGCATACAACGGTCAAGTTTTGCCGCTAATTCACTATCATGGGTCACGACTAAAAATGCGGTACCTGATTCTGCATTCAATTTACGCATTAAATCATAAATTTCTAATGCCGTTTTATGATCAAGATTCCCCGTAGGTTCGTCAGCTAAAACAATAGAAGGATTGTTAACCAAGGCACGCGCAATGGCAACACGTTGACGTTCACCACCACTCAATTCCGAAGGACGGTGCTCATAACGATGACTAAGCCCCACTAAAGCCAGCATGTCTTGTGCACATGTACGCGCTTGACTGACACTTTTACCACCAATTAACAACGGCATAGCGACATTTTCAACGGCAGTAAAGTCCGCAAGTAAGTGGTGAAACTGGTATACAAAGCCAATTTCTTGATTACGAATTTTCGCTTGTTTGTTCGCACTTAAAATATCTAAGCGCTGCCCTTTAAAGAACACTTCTCCATCAGTGGGTTCATCTAAAGCCCCCAGAATGTGCAACAGTGTACTTTTCCCTGAGCCAGATGATCCCACAATGGCGACCAACTCATTGTCAGCAATCTCTAAATCAACTTGCTTTAAAACTTCTGTCTCAAACTGCCCTTCTTTATAGGTTTTACAAACTTGGTGACAAGATAACAACGCATTATTCATAACGAAGAGCCTCAGCAGGACGGACAGCGGCCGCACGATAAGAAGGAAAAATAGTCGCTAATAAACTCAAGCTTATAGCGCCTAAAATAACAAACATAATTTGCATCGGTTCAATCACGGTGGGTAACGTGCCACCGATCGATGCTAAATCGACACCCAATACAGAAATAATGGCATTAAGATAGTGCGCCACTAACGCGCCGAGTAAGCCACCTAATAAGGCACCGATAACACCACTACTTGCCCCTTGAACAATAAAAATCATCAAGACTTGGCGGTGAGTCATACCTTGGGTTTTTAATATTGCAACTTCTGATTGTTTCTCCATCACCACCATCACTAAAGCAGAAATGATGTTAAAAGCCGCCACACCTATGATCAAGCTAAGCATTAAGCCCATCATATTCTTTTCCATTTTTACTGCCTGGAACAGCTCACCGCGCTGCTCGCGCCAATCAGACCATGTCCAACCATTGGGTAATTTCAATTTAGCTAATTCAGGAACAACGAATGGATCATCAAGGTATAAACGCCAACCTGTCATTTGATCCTGTTTATAGCGTAATAAACGTCCAGCATCTGAAATATTGGTGTATACCAATTGGTTATCAACATCAGAGCCCGTGTCATAAATACCCGAAACTTCAAATTTTCGTTGGCTCGGCATACGACCAATTGGCGTAAATTGGCTTGCACTGGTCACCATCAGACGAATTTTATCGCCCGGTTGAACACCCAGTTCAACGGCCAACGCTTGGCCAATAACCACTTTAAAACTCCCAGGAGTAAGATCACTTAAGCTCCCCACCATCATATGACGAGAGATGGGATCATATTGATTAGGTTCAATACCAATCATCGTACCGGCAGCAATAGAGTTTGCACTTTGTATAATCGCTTCACCACGTGTGATCGCCGTTACACCAGTCACATGTGGCAATTGTTTTAATGCCTCAGGTGCGTTTTCTGATAACGGTACTCGTCCATCTGCACTCGATACGACGGCTTGCGGTAGAACACCTAAAATTCGACCTTTTAGCTGATCTTCAAAGCCGTTCATCACAGACATAACGGTAATTAACGCCATTACACCAATAGTAATACCGGCTGTAGACATATAAGAGACAAAGCGACTAAAGCGATCGCCTGAACGACCACGTAAATAACGTAAGCCAATATAAAAAGACACTGGATGAAACATAGGATTGAGAAACCACTCCTTTATTAGGTTGGTAAAGAATACTCGTTCACACCCTCAATTACCATCCGACATAGTAAATGTAATGTAAATTCAGTGACTAAATGATAAACACTTACGCCGCTTTTCTTGCCCTTGCATGATTGCTAAGTAATAATCAGTCCAATTAAATCAAGCTTTATATGCTGTGGCTGTCAGTTATGGCATCCGCTCCTATTATTAGTTTGAAATAGGATTTATTCACAGTGAGTGCGCTATGACACAACAAGATGAGTATTTTTCAGTCCAGCTAGGGCTTACTATTAACGTTGAACGTTTATCATCTAATGAAAGCGTACCTGATGAACAAGATTTCAATGCCGAAATCCCGCCTTTATTTCGTATTGCCAGCGAGTGTTCGACGTTAGAAGACAATGCCGATCGTTTATTCGCCAGTTTCAACAAAAATGAAACCCAAGCATTGATGGATTATCTTGCAGCACAAAACAGTAAAATTAATCTATTACTGTCTTATGTTTTATCGCAGCAAGATGATCCTACCTATCGTTTTACTACCTTAACTTTTGGCGCAAGTAACCTTAGTTTTACCAGTTCATCTTCCTATCCGGTTGGCACTAATGTTAGAGTGAAACTGTTTTTAGATTACCCAGCCGCTGCTATTTTTTGCTACGCTGAAGTCACCGAAAGTATTGCTAGCGATGAGCAATTTATCATTAAATTGCGTTATACCCGTTTGCTTGAAGATGATCGAGATTTGCTGATCCGCGCCGCTTTATATAGCCAGCAAAAACTTTTACGCCAACGTGCTCAACAACGACAATTAAATAATAACGATGAATAATAAACACTTACTTTCTATACCCTTACCTAGTAAGGCTGGCGATAACCGTTATATCGGTAATATCAAGGGGGCAGCCCTTGCACTGTCTTTTGCAGAAGTGGCCGCATCGCATAAAGGCCCAGTTCTTGCGGTGGTGCCTGATACCCAAACAGCCTTAAAACTTCAGCCAGAAATCACGCAATTTTGCGATGTCGAGGTAAACGTTTTTCCAGATTGGGAAACCTTGCCTTATGATAATTTCTCGCCACACCAAGATATTATTTCAGAACGTTTAGCGCGTTTATACAAAATGCCAAGCCAAAAGTCTGGCATTATTTTGGTGCCGATCAGTACCTTACTTCAGCGTCAAACCCCAAGAGAGTTTATCCACCAGCATGCTTTAATCGTAAAAGCTGGCGATCGAATGTCACTTGAAAAGCTGCGCTTACAGCTTGAAGTATCAGGTTATCGTCATGTTGATCAAGTGATGGAGCATGGCGAGTATGCCAGCCGAGGCTCGCTGCTTGATTTGTTCCCAATGGGGAGTCAATCACCTTACCGTATCGATTTTTTTGACGATGAAGTCGACTCTATTCGTCAATTTGATCCAGATAACCAACGCTCCACCGGTGAAATTGATAGTATCGATTTATTACCAGCGCATGAGTTCCCAACGGATGAAATCGCAGTTGAAAATTTCCGTATGCGCTGGCGTGAACGTTTTGAAGCTCGCCGAGAACCAGAATCTATTTATCAACAAGTCAGCAAACGTACATGGCCTGCAGGTATTGAATACTGGCAACCACTGTTTTTCGATAAAACAGAAACCTTATTTGATTACTTACCTGATACTTCTTTGCTTATCACACTGGGTGATTTAGAGCCTGCCGTTGATAGCTTTTTAGCCGATGCTGAATACCGTTACGATCAACGCCGTGTTGATCCATTGCGTCCTTTACTTGAACCTAAAGAGCTATGGCTAACAAAAGATGAAATGTTCACAGGCTTTAAGAATCTGCCTCGTGTTCGTATTCAGTCGGAGCCTGTCGATAGCCAAAAAGCAGGCCGTTTTAATCCTGAATTAAAACCCGTCCCTAGCATCACGATTAATCATCAACTTAAAGAGCCGTTTGCTGAACTCAGACGCTTTGATGAGCAATTCCAAGGCAAAGTCATTTTCTCTGTAGCCTCTGAAGGCCGCCGAGAAGCGCTGCTCGATCTATTAGCACGGATCAAAGTCCGTCCATTGGTTTGTAAAACCTTAGATGAAGCCCTTGATAACCCCACCAAACATAGCCTTGTTATTGGCTCGGCTGAAAATGGCTTTATTCTTGATGATCCTGCTGTTGCATTCTTGTGTGAAAGTGACTTACTTGGTGAGCGTATTGTTCAACGCCGTCGTCGCGATGATAAAAAAACCACGGTCAATGCCGATACGATTATCCGTAACCTTGCTGAACTGCAAGTGGGGCAACCTGTCGTTCACATTGATCACGGCATAGGCCGTTACCAAGGTTTACAAACCCTTGAAGCTGGCGGTATTAAAACCGAATATGTGACACTTGAATATCAAGGTGGCGCTAAACTCTATGTTCCTGTTGCATCACTGCATTTAATTAGTAGCTACTCAGGTGGTGCTGAAGATACCGCACCTATTCATAAATTAGGTGGCGAAGCATGGTCTAAGGCTCGCCGAAAAGCAGCAGAAAAAGTCCGTGATGTGGCGGCTGAATTACTGGATGTTTACGCTAAACGCGAATTAAAACCAGGCGTTAAATTTACCCTAGATCGTGAAGCATACGCTGAATTTAGCGCAGGTTTCCCTTATGAAGAAACCTACGATCAAGCCTTAGCAATTAACGCAGTTCTGTCTGATATGTGCCAAACCAAGGTCATGGATCGCCTTGTTTGTGGTGATGTGGGCTTTGGTAAAACTGAAGTCGCTATGCGTGCTGCATTTGTGGCTGTTGATAACAACAAACAGGTAACGGTGTTAGTGCCAACTACCCTATTGGCACAACAGCACTTTGAAAACTTCCGTGACCGCTTTGCTAATACGCCAGTGCGTGTCGAAGTGCTATCTCGATTTAAAACAGCGAAAGAGCAAAAACAAATTTTAGCGGATGTCGAAGAAGGTAAAATCGACATCTTAATTGGTACTCATAAGCTACTAAATAGCAGTGTGAACTACCATGATTTAGGCTTATTGATTGTCGATGAAGAGCATCGCTTTGGTGTGCGTCAGAAAGAAAAAATCAAAGCGATTCGTGCCAATGTCGATATCTTAACCTTAACGGCAACACCGATCCCTCGTACCTTAAACATGGCAATGAGTGGGATGCGCGATCTTTCGATAATCGCCACACCACCAGCGCGTCGTTTAGCGATCAAAACATTTGTTCGCCAATCCGATGATGCTGTTATTCGTGAAGCTGTGTTACGTGAAATCAGCCGTGGTGGTCAGGTTTACTTCCTGCATAATGAAGTCGATAGCATTGAAAAAACGACCGAAGATTTAGCAAAGTTGATCCCTGAAGCCCGTATCACCTTTGCTCACGGTCAAATGCGTGAGCGTGAACTCGAAAAGATCATGGGCGATTTTTACCACCAGCGCTTCAATGTACTTGTGTGTACTACAATTATTGAAACTGGTATCGATGTCCCTACCGCTAATACCATTATTATGGATCGCGCTGATAATCTTGGCTTGGCTCAGTTACACCAGTTACGTGGTCGTGTTGGTCGTTCTCACCACCAAGCTTATGCTTACCTATTAACACCACATCCAAAGCGTATGACGAAAGATGCGGTGAAACGCCTTGAAGCCATTTCTTCCCTTGAAGATCTTGGTGCTGGCTTTACGTTAGCGACCCATGATTTAGAAATTCGTGGTGCTGGTGAATTACTTGGTGACGAACAGAGTGGTCAAATTCAATCGGTTGGCTTTAGCCTCTTTATGGAGATGTTAGAACAAGCTGTTGAGGCTCTAAAAGAAGGTAAAGAGCCTTCGCTAGATGATCTACTTAAACAACAAACAGAAGTTGAGTTACGTATTCCAGCGCTACTGCCTGATGACTACATCCCTGATATTAATACTCGTTTATCACTTTACAAACGCATCGCAAGTACTAGTGATGACAACGAGCTAAACGAAATTAAAGTTGAGCTAATTGACCGATTCGGCTTATTACCAGAAGCGGCATCGAACTTACTGACGGTAAACAGTGTCAAACTTAAAGCTGCCACGCTTGGCATCAAGAAAATCGAGAACGGTGAAAAAGGCGGCTATTTCGAATTTGATCAAAATGCAGCAATCAATCCAAGCTTCCTTGTTGGTTTACTGCAAACTCAGCCCAATGTTTTCAGAATGGAAGGCCCAACAAAACTGAAAATTATTGCTGAACAAAGTGATCGTAAAAAGCGAATAAAGTTCCTTGAAGATCTTCTTGAACAATTTCGTCAGCACATGGTGTAAGTAAACCATCCTCTAAGAGTACTGACCGAACAAGGTCAGTACTTTATATTTAGATACTCTCCGAATTTCGGCAGGATAGCTATGAAACTTGATTTCGAAATCTCTACGCCTCGGCTTATTCTTCGCCCATTTAAAAATGCTGATCTCAATGATTTTCTCGCAGCCGTACATGACTCAGTTAATGAACTAAGTCCATGGCTTGAATGGTGTGATAATCGCTTTGATCAACATGATGCCCATGAATGGATAAGCGCAAGTCGACTCAGCTGGCAAACCGATTTTAGCTATGAATTTGCCATCTTTAATCGCTTTGATGATGCGTTTATTGGAACGGTTTCTCTTAGTGCGATTATTCCTATGACCAACAGTGCAAATTTAGGCTATTGGATAAAAACAGGTTGTCATAGACAAGGATTTGCGACTGAGGCGAATATTGCAGCCGTACAATTTGCTTTTCAAATGCTAGGGCTAACACGCTTAGAAATCATTACGCATATCAATAATTATGCTAGCCAAAAAACAGCAAAAGCATGCAATGCTAAATTTGAATGTGAAGCGCGTAATCGTATTTATTATCATAATAAACCGCTTGATGGTCTTGTTTATTCGCTAGTACCAAGCGATTTATTCACTTAACCTAAAAAGCTGCATTTAAAATACACTTTATTATCACACATCAACATTTTCTTTGGGTCCTTCACTTATGCTTTATTCGTAAACAATATTGAAGGACAACTCCCCGATGAATACATACCACGCTCACGATATCCTTAATTTACTGATTGAATCTCAACAGCCGTACACAATAGAAACACTGAAAGAAAAAATTGCGAATAGCTACGGTTCTGATGCGACGTTTTACACCTGCAAGTTAAAAGATTTAACGATTGAACAATTGCTAGAATTTTTTGTTGCTAAAAACAAAGTGACCATTACAGATGGCATCGTTACGGCTAACATTGCCAATATGTGTCACCATTAAACGATTAAGCACAACATTCTTTACAGTTTCATGCTGTTAGAAAAACGACACAGTGGTAAGATGCAAGAAATTCATTTGTAAGGAAACTATTGTGTCAAAAATTGTTATTGCCGTTATTGTTGCCGTATTACTCGCTTTTTTCCTTTATCGTTCATACAACAATAAGCAAGTTGCTGCTGAAAACATTAAGCAAGGTGAAGCTTTTCTTGCGGAAAATAAATTAAAAGAAGGCGTACAAACGACGCCTTCTGGTCTGCAATATCTTGTTTTGCAAAAAGGAACAGGGACTGAACACCCTAAAGCGACAGATAGCGTAACAGTGCATTACCACGGTACTTTAATTAATGGCACCGTGTTTGATAGCTCAGTCGATCGTGGTGAAAAAATTTCTTTTCCACTTAACCGCGTGATCAAAGGTTGGACGGAAGGCTTACAACATATGGTTGTTGGTGAAAAAATGCGTTTCTTTATTCCAGCAAATCTTGCTTATGGTAATAACGGTGCAGGTAGCATTCCACCAGGCTCAGTGCTCATTTTTGATGTTGAGTTATTTAAAATCAACTAATAAAAAACAGATATAAACAAAAACGCCAGCAAAAATGCTGGCGTTTTTTATGTCATCAATTAAACCATTATGACTAACTTAGTGCAGCTTTAAGCTTGGACGAAGTACACGGTTAATACGGCTTACTAACATAATAAGTCCTGTTTTAAACATCCCATGTAACGCCATTTGGTGCATACGGTATAGTGAGATATACACCATACGTGCTATGCGCCCTTCTACCATCATCGAACCTTTTGATAGGTTACCCATTAAGCTACCAACAGTTGAGAAACGGCTTAGTGATACTAACGAGCCATGATCGCTATACACATACGGCTTTTGCTCACGATCTGTAATTTTCGCAACGATGTTTGAGAAACAACGGCTTGCCATTTGGTGTGCCGCTTGCGCTCGTGGTGGAACAAAAGAACCATCTTCCTGCACACAAGATGCCAAATCACCAATCACATAAATATCATCATCACGGGTTGTTTGTAGCGTTGGTTTAACCACTAACTGATTAATACGGTTCGTTTCAAGCCCTGCAATATCTTTCATGAAATCAGGTGCTTTGATACCGGCAGCCCATACCATGATTTGTGCTGGAATATGATCGCCATCTTTTGTGGTTAAGCCTGTTTCATCAGCCTTAGTGACCATCGTACCAGTACGTACGGTTACACCCAATTTCGTTAGCTCACTGTGTGCCGCTTGAGAAATACGCGGTGGCAATGCCGGAAGAATACGATCGCCAGCTTCAACTAGGTTTACGTTTAGACGAGAGCTATCTAAGTCACCGAAACCGTAGTTATGTAACTCTTGTACTGCATTATGAAGCTCTGCTGATAATTCAACACCAGTAGCACCAGCACCAACAATTGCGATATCAACGGTCTTTTGATCTTTGTTTCCATGTAACTTCATGAATTGGTTGTTCATCTCTGTACGGAAACGGTGTGCTTGCTCTGGGCTATCAAGGAAAATACAGTGGTCACGCACACCCGGAGTATTAAAATCATTCGATGTAGAACCAATCGCTAACACAAGAATATCGTATTCTAATGTACGCTCAGGTACTAACAGCTCGTTTTGCTTATCAAATAATGCAGCAAGTGTGATCGTTTTATTTTCACGATCTATCGTTTCTAACGAGCCCATTTGAAAATCAAAGTGATGGTTTTTCGCATGTGCTCGATAACTAATAGCATCTACACCTGCATCTAATGAGCCTGTTGCTACTTCATGAAGTAATGGTTTCCACAAGTGACTTGCACGGCGATCCACTAGAGTAACCTCTGCACGGCCTTTACGACCAAGGGTACGTCCAAGCTTTGTCGCAAGCTCTAAACCACCCGCACCGCCTCCAACAACAATAATTCGAGTCAAAATCACTTCCTCTCTAATTTTATAAATTTTTTAAACTGACAAATACCTTATTGCATAGCAGACTGTTTGTTGTGGTCTGTTTTGCACGCAAAATGCTAGGCAAAAAGAGATCTGAAGCCAGTAAAGCCACATATGTGTAGGTAGACGGATCTATGATCCGTCTAAGGTATAGGAGGTAATATATTTCGTTATTATTGCGCTTTAAACGCTTTTATTGTTTGTAGATGTTGCGAGATCTTTTTAAACTTATGTGTTTCATTTTCGTCCCACACTATATCATAAAATTGATCTAGCTCATCTTTTGTAGCTTGATTATCTAATACTTCGTCATTAGTTGAAAGTATGCAAAGACAATTACCTGCATTTTTTTTGCGAAAACCTTCAACGCATTTCGTCATAATGTCAGTATATTCTTCTGGACGATCAATACGTCCTTCCATGTTATTTTCAGGATGAAGGTTTGGGTTAAAAATGACTTGTTTAATACCGCATAAGAAGCCAATTCTTTCAGCCCAATAGCCCCCCAACCCAACCCCACAGATCAGTGGCGTTGTATCTTTATTCTCGTCTACTAACTTATGAACTTCTTTTAGTAAATGCTGCATATCATGCTTTGGATGCAGGGTACTGTAATTTACAAAGCGGATATCAGAATCGATAAACTGTAACTGTAATACCTTTTCATGATTACCAGGGCTTGTTGAATCAAAGCCATGTAGATAAATAATCATATCAATTCCCTCTCGCTTAATTTTAAAATCATCCGTGCCCTTGTATAGGACGTTATAAATCTACCACTTTCTATATGGTTTAACAGGATAATAATGAAAACTATGATCTTCTTTGCAAACTATGAGCATTGATAAAAAGCGTTCAGTACTACTTCTTTTGAATTAATGTCGCGATATCTTTTCTAAGTGATGTGAGTTCACCTTGTAAATGGCGTAACTGCTGTGGGCTTAAACTCTCGTTTAACTGTTTCATGATGACAAAACGCTGGCTTAAATACTCATCGAGTTGAGTTTGATAGACCGCATTTTTAAGAGAAAGAATATTTTTCACTTGTTGTTCGACACGCAATGAAAACTGCGCATTATTACGTTGTTTCAGTATCCTCTTTAATTGTGACAAGTTATCTGTCGCTATATTTTGAAAAATTGTGGATTGCTGTAATTGCAGTTGCGCTAAGCTTAGGATCAACTGCTTTTGTTGCTTCGTTAGACGTCCAATCCACTTTTGGGCTTTATCTTCAAGCTCATCATAGCGATCTTCAAGGCGTTGTTTTGGATTTTTTGATAAACGCTCTTCCCGTCGCTCAGTTATCTCTTTTTCAATCGCTTGTAAACTGGCTGCAATTTGTGAAGGGCTCATTGTTTTAACAACATCAATGATAGGTGATACAAAAACCAGAACTGATGCTTCGCCTGCTTGCGTAAAACGCTGATGATAATTGGCGATTTGTTCTGCTGTTAACGGTTTTTTAAGATCCGTTTGTAAGGCAGAAATCAACTTATGAAATACGGCTAATTGTTGCTGTCGATGTTGTGCAAGTGCAGTTTCAAGACCTTGCTCTAACTCACCCTGTTGTTGAGAGTCCAAATCAAGATAATCTGATAAGTAATAATCAATCCAGAAATCCAATGAATTGTATACCAATTTAAATGTGCAACCAGATAACACCACACAAATAAAGATTATGCTTATCGTTCTTTTCAACATCAGTACGTCTCCTTGTACAAACGTTTCACACTTACTATAACGTCTCTATGTAACCAATTGTTTTAGCTTGAGCTCTAATTGTTTAGCTTGCTGTAAATATTCATCATCATGCCAAACTTGATAACCCACCAAATACCACAGTAATGCTAGGTACTCACACCAAGGCTGCCAGTAATTTACCGCCTCTAACCATTCATCAGTAGATACCAAGGTGATATCGGACGCCTCTCTTGCCACACAATAATCTTTCACTGCTTTTTCAGGGCTAAGTGCATTAGCTAATATCGTCATGGTTAAATCAAGAGAAGGATCGCCTGCACTGGCATATTCCCAATCGATAACTTTAGCGTTCATCACATCAACTAACCGGTCACTGTCATTAGGGACAATAATATTGTAACGCCCTAAATCAAAATGACAGCAGGTATCAGGAAAGTAGTGATTAATCTTCTGATTATCAAAATAATGGTAAATAGATAGTAATTGTTTTGATTTTAAATTAGCAGCAATCGTTTGCCAGTAATGCTCAATACGTTGCTTAATATCTAATCGATGGGTAGGAAGCGGTAAAGCATGAATACGCGCTTGAAGTTGACACAGTTGCTGATTGGTAAATCGTTGATCTGCTTGTTCGCCTTCAAGCCAATCTACAATTAATACTTGTTCATTATTATTTAGATTAATGTCTAACAATGCATAGGGTTTTGGCGCTAATTTAGAACCGTCAATTAAACGTAATAACTGATATTCATGCGTTCGATTAATACCAAAAGCTTGAGCCATGCTCGTTAATGGTCGCCACACGTAATGGGAAGATTGATTATTTGAAGGATGGTACAGGAATAATTTCCAACAGCGATTGGTTAAACCGCCCGCTAATGGGCTCGCTGTTAGAAATTGTACATCGGGTAACAAAGACAATAATGTGGGATCAAAACTCTCGTTATCTTTCATTATAATTTCAACATTGCTACCCGATTATTTAGGCTAAATTACCAACCTTGAGAATCTGATTCACTCTTAGGCGCTAAACCTGAATCAGCCCACTCAATTGAACCTGAGTTTGTATCCATCAAACGCATGGTCATTTTATAGAAAGGGACATTCTGACCATCTTCACGCTTGCTCGTATTGGTTACATGACCATACAGCATGTATTGCGCACCTGTCATTTTAGCAAATTGAATCGCAGTACCTTGATTAACAAAACGATCATTCTCACTAAAGTTCATTTGTTTACGCACCGCATCAACGCGAGACTTATCGACTAAGTTAAATTTACCTGAACGTGAAATTTTAGACTTAATTGTGTTAGTAAGCGACTTAGTATCAACATGTCCACTGGTATTGTTTTGAATATTATCAACAATCACAATCGGATGCTTACCGCCTGCTGTAATTGAAGATACAGCCGGTGATGACAACATCTTTGTTGTTAAGTCCGATGCCGTGTTATCAAGATCATTAGAGCCAAAATTTACCGATGGAGTTTCAGGTAAATGCGAATTCACATAATCGACAGTTTGGGCACAACCACCTAATAATGAAGATGCCGCTAATAATGCAAGAACGCTTTTTTTCATTGTTTTACCTTAACAATATTTTATATTAAATCAGTATACTGCTCGACGAACGTAAATACGATATTGGGTAGCTTCAACTTTATCAGCAATACCTTGTAATATTACTTTACCGTTGCCAGCCAACGCAACGGAATGCCATGGTGCTGCACTACCACTGATCTCTAAACCTTGGCCATCATACCAATAAATACGGTATTGCAAGTTCAGATCTGTGTTAACTTTGTTTATTGCCTCAACAGAGGCTTGCATTAAACCATTAACTTTCGTTATATGAGCGTCTTTAAAAACTAAGCTACGTGCAAGAAAAGCGTTACCAATAACGACATTTTGATTGCTGTTTTCGATACTAATACCAGCATGATCACTGCTACATCCAGTGATAATTAATGCTAAAAATAATGCCATTACATACTTCATTACATGCCTCTTAATAGCGTGACAATCAAATTTCTAAGTAACATTATAAGAAACTCATTTATGATCGTGCGTTTAGCTATGACCCACAAGTTCTTACTAATAAATCTAATATCGGCATTTACCGTTACATAGCAACGCGTTAGATTTTAATGTTAGTAAGCGATGATTACCAATAAAGTAATAGATAAGCTATCTGATATAATCAATTTATCGCAATAAAAAAGCCTGAATATCACACCACTTATCGTATACCCAACGAGAAGATTAAAGATACTCAAGCTTTGTGTCTATCTGGGGATAATTATTATCCATTACATAACGTTATCAGCACGTCATGACTAGCCAACTAGCATTGGCCCTAAAGGACGCCCACCTAATAGGTGCATGTGAATATGGTAAACTTCTTGTCCACCATAAGGATTACAATTGACGATCAAACGGTAACCGTCTTCTGCCACGCCTTCCTTTTCTGCTAATTTACGCGCAACAGTAAACATACGCCCCATCATCAACTCATCATCGGCTTCCACATCATTGACTGTTGGGATCAATTTATTTGGAATAATTAAGATATGGCTTGGCGCACGAGGATTGATATCACGAAATGCTGTGACTAAGTCATCTTGATACAAAATATCAGTTGGAATTTCTTTACGAATAATTTTACTGAAGATAGTTTCTTCCGCCATTTCTGACTCCATCAACTCATTGTTATTTGTTTAGTTAGTGAGTATGCGTCAGTCAACTCTATTGCGCAATATTGAACGTTGTTTTAAAGATTTAATAGAGAAAAAATTTCACGTTTTCGTGTTTTTTTGATGCAGCGATCAAACAATTGAAGCCTAAACAAATTTATCTATCAAGACTCAAGCAGAACTGACGATAGTATAGGTTAGAGTTAATTTGATAATTCGATTCGCAAATTTAGCATTGATTGCGAAATAAAGGGTTACCCCATTATCAAATTACATTTATGACTAATAGGTCAGCATTATGATGACACTGACCCTTTGCTAAATATAGGGATATTATGAAGAAATCTAGCCAAACTTCGGTCATACGTCGTATGTACTCCGGTTTTGTGGTTATGGTTGCATTGTTTGTTTTAACCATTGTGCTCATGCTTGATGGAACAAACCGTATCCATAATCAGTTAACAACAGTAACAACAGACGCACTTCCTTTAGTCTCTATATCAAATAAAGTCAGTGTTAAACTTCTTGCCGCCGACAAATCTTTTAAAGACTTTTTAACCAGTCAAGATCCTGCTGCAATGAAAACCTATGAAGCCGACTTTCGTAAAGCAACAAGAGAGTTCGCCTCTGCGCGTAAAGAGCTTGTAGCCATTGCCGAAAGTAATCCAGAGTTAACGTCTTACATTAAAGCGCTAACCGAATTAGAACAGCGTTACTTCAGCGAAGCTCAAACCGCGATGGGTAATTATCGCGCGCAAATGTTAGCCGGTGATGAGCGCCAACAATCAGCGCGACGCTTTCAGCGTTTGCAAGCTGAACTCAGCATTGGTATGAAAGAATACATTAATGAGCAAGATAATATGGCTGTTAAGATGATGGCTAAAAATTTCTTTGTGAAGTTAAAAGAAACAGAAACCATTACTTCTGATGCCCTTGCCACTGACGATATCAGTAAGATTAAAGCCGCAATAAAAGCGAATAAACGCAGTGTAAACCATCTTGCCAACGCATTTCGTAGCTTAACAACCCTACTTTCAGGCTTAAAAGAAACATTCGGTAAATCCGTTACTCAATACACGTTAGATATCGGTAAAAAAGGCGGTGTGCTTGATCAACACTATGAATTCATTGAAGCGAAAACGCGCCTTTATGACAACATTGCCACGCTAACTAAAGAAGTGAATCAAGCACTATCGATTCTTGAGCAATTTAATCAGCAAGCGACCAATCAAATGGATCAAGCGATTGCAACAGCTGATGACACTTACAATCAAGGCATAACCAAAGCTGTTGGTATTGCGATTGTGGTTATTTTATTAGCCATTTCTATCGGTTGGTATTTAGCGCGAAGTGTTCGTCGTCCACTGGTTTCTATGCTAAAAACGCTTGAATCATTAACTGATGGTGATATGACACAGCGTACAGAAAGCAGTCAATTCATTGAGTTTAATAAACTAAGTCATCACATCAATACGTTAGCTGGCAATCTTCAACAAATTTTAAGTCAATTAAGCAAAGCATCTGAAGATCTCACTCAAGTTGCGGCAGAAAACCAAAGTACAACTGCACAAGCAAAACAGCGACTCAATGAACAACGAGAGCAAACTGTTTCTGTGGCAACAGCAATGACAGAGATGGAACACTCAGTTACTGATGTATCGCAAAGTGCACAGAACACCATGGAACGTGTTCATGAGGTAGAACGTGCATCAGCAACAGGTCGTGAAGTGATGAGTAAAAATATTAATATTGCCCATCAGCTTTCAACTCGTTTAGATGACTCTGTAACAGCCGTTGCTGATCTTCAACAAATGAGCAGTAATATTGGTTCAATTTTAGATGTTATTCGTAATATTGCCGACCAAACTAACCTACTTGCACTCAATGCCGCCATTGAAGCAGCCCGTGCTGGCGATCAAGGACGAGGCTTTGCCGTTGTTGCCGATGAAGTACGTGTTCTCGCTAAACGTACCACCGACTCTACCTCTGAGATTGAAGCGATGATCCAAAACCTTCAAGGTAGCTCAGGTCAAGCGATGGAAATGATGCAAAGCTGTGTAACAGAAATGGATAACAGTATTAATCAAGCATCAGATGCCAATAGCGCAATGGAAGAGATCCAAGCGATTATCATTGAAATTAGTCAAATGAGTAGTCAAATTGCACAATCAGCGGAAGAGCAGCGGACGACGACTACCGACATTGCCCGTAGTTTAGAGGATATTAGCCATATTGCTGATACTAACTACAATGCAATGGAAGAAATGGCAGAAGCCAGTACCATGTTAGATAGCTTAGCCACTGAACAAAATAAACTCGTTCATAAATTTAAACTGTAATTTAAGCTAAGCAAGTAAATGAAGCCGATCATCAGATCGGCTTTTTTGTTTTAGCGAAAAATTTACATTTAGGTTTCACTGAAATGAACATAGCGGCCAATACAATCAATCCCGCCCCCACCCATTGAAGCTGTTCAAATCGTTCTCCTAACCACCAATGTGCAAACAAACCACCAAATACAGGCTCTAATCCCAATAAAAAAGAGACTTGGGTTGGGCTTGTATGCTTCACCCCATAATTTTGAAAGTAAAAAGCGAACAAGGTACAAAAAATAACAAGGTAGCCAATATACAACCAAAACTCTGGCGCGCTAGGTATGATGAATTGTTCTACAGGGACAGTGAAAACCAATAAGCTAATACAAACAACGGTGACCACTGATAATTGGATAAATGTTGCCACCATAGGATCGCAATGTTGTTGATTCATTTTCTTTTTAGTTGTCACCACAAAAGCGGCACGCCCCAGTGCTGCGATCAAAATGAGAATATTACCGATATTAAACGTTACCGTATTCAGGCTATCTCCTACTAATAACCACACACCGGCAATTGCAATGCATCCGGCAAATAAATCTGTAACCGCAAGTTTATGACGATTAAGCAATGCATCAACAGCAGGCGTAAAGATAATAAATAGGCTAATAAGAAAAGCAGCATTTGAAGCCGTCGTGTGTTTTAGACCATAAGTTTCGGCCAAATAAATAATACTTAATATTCCTCCAGTTGGTGCTAATTGCAGCCAAACCTGTTTATTTAGTTTCTTGCTGACTAAGGGAAATATCACTAAAAGTGTGCAACAAAAACGAATCGCCAAAAACATCAACACACCAGTATAAAGCATAGATTCTTTTGCCACACCAAAACTGGTTCCCCAAAAAACTGCGGCAGCTAGCACACCTATTGTTGCTATTAATGAAGTATTTAAAAATACACTTTTATTCTGCTCGACCTGTTCCATTCACACACATCCTTTCTTACACGGTTTTAGTCACTGTTCTTGTAAGATTGAATGGTATATGTTTGACTTGATGTTGATAATACCGCCAATAAGCAAAGGATTTGTGACTGATGGACAAAAATAAAATTATTCAACTTCTTCCTGATATTGCAGCCTTTGTCACGGTTGTAGAGTCAGAAAACTTCAGTCATGCCGCGAAAAAATTGGGAGTGACACCATCTGGCGTGAGTCGTCAAATAAGCCGCCTAGAAAAAGAGCTTCAAGTACAACTAATCAAACGCAGTACTCGTAGCCAGTCACTTACCACTGCAGGGCAAGAAGCTTACCAATATGGTAAAAATATCCTTCAGCAAGCCCAAGATGTAGTAAATATAGCCAGCAAGCAAAAGCAAGATATTGAAGGGATACTCACCATTGCCTCACCGAAAGCGTTTTGTCGTCAGGTACTTCAACCTCTATTACTGGAATTTGTTGACACTTATCCAAAGCTACAACTAAAAATCCAAGTTACAGACAAACCAATCGATCCGCTCTATCACGACGTAGATGTCGTCTTTAGGTTAACCAACGAGCCTCAAAATAACCTAGTGGCCAAACAGTTAGCCACTAACGATCTGGTATTATGTGCAAGCCCGTATTACCTCGAAAAGAAAGGTACACCAACACACCCTAAGCAATTAGCCCAGCATGATTGTATCTATCTAGGCGAAACAAATACTGACAACCAATGGCGGTTTAAATCTGAAGATGAAGAGCTGAAAGTGACAGTGAATGGGCGTTATATTGTTAACCATACAGAGATGCGTTTAGAAGCCGCATTAAATCACTTTGGTATTGCGGTATTACCTGCATTCGTCGCGCAAAAAGCTTTGCAATCAAAAGCCCTTACTGCGGTACTTAACGATTGGACACTTCTTGATAATTACCAAGGTACTGTGTTCATGCAATACCTGCCTAATATCAATATGCCTTATCGCCAACGTGTGTTTATTGATTTTATTAGCGAAAGGTTTTCGTCTGATTTAAGAAAAAAGCTTACCAATTGCAATTAATTGCTTGTAAGTGTTTTTTATCTCTTGTAAGTTGAGCTTAGCGTTCAATAAACAGGCAACACTATGATTTATTCAACTATTTTCACTTGTTACATTTGGCTCCTCAATTCACTACTGCCATCCGGCCGGTAGAGTTTTGCTATCTGGCTGTGAGTTATGCTCAGCCAGTGACCTTCGCATTTCTCGCAGCTTTATTTTCATTTTTAAGCGAGAAATCACATGACATCATCGAACTCAAACAACAACCCAGTTAACGAAAACGTCAGTTCCCCTCATGCTGAACTCAATAAAGGCATTGTTTATGCCCTTATCGGTACTGCTTTATTTTCTATCAAGCCCGTTTTTATCAAACTGGCTTATCAATATGGTGGAGATGCGGTATCGATTATGTCGTTACGAGCAATAAGTTCTGTGCCAATTTATATTGTTATGATGCTGTGGCTATTACGAAAAACAGAGCATAGAGATAATCTGAAACAATATGGTTTAGCGGCAAGCGCTATTGGCGTCTTAGGCTACTATGTTGCGTCATACCTTGATATTGCAGCCATGGCGCATATCAGTGCGCAGCTAGAGCGACTACTCATTTTTCTATTTCCAAGCTTCGTCGTTTTAATTAGTTGGACTGTCCTAAAACAAAAGCCAGCACAAGGTACATTTAAAGCTATTGCACTTGGCTATATTGGTGTCGCTTTCATTGTTTTTCATGATCTAGGGAGCATGGGAAATAATGTCTTGCTAGGTAGTGGGTTGGCCATTGCGTCCGCATTCGTTTTCGCTTGTTACTTAATCATGAGCAAAAAGTTAATTACCCAAATGGGCAGCCAATTATTTACCTGTATCGGGATGGGATCTGCGGGGATCATTATTCTAATTCAAAGCCAATGGCAAGGCGTCAATGTGATCGAGCTAGATCCAATGCTTATCCTGCTTGGGATCGCGCTAGGGATCTTTTGTACTGTGTTGCCATCGTTTTTTGTTGCAGCCGCGATGCAAAAATTAAATCCATCACAGCTAAGTTTAACCAGCAATGTTGGCCCTGCTATTACTGCAGTTTTTGCTATCACATTACTTAATGAACCTTTTACTTTTTATCATGCAATAGGCATGCTTTTCGTGGTTTATTCAGTAATAAGCATGAAGAAAAGAGGACAATGATACACAGATTCTAGCTAAAGTGCTGTGATCATATTCTCTTTTGGCAAACGATTGCCTTTTAATTCAACAATCAAACCGATTGTTGAATTAATGACCTTTACTTAGCGCAACGATACTTTTAGAATCGGGCAAATTTTTTGGAAGGGAAACAAAATGACAACATTAACGATTACTCGTCCTGATGATTGGCACACACATTTACGTGATGGCGATGTATTAAAAGATACAGTAAGGGATATTAGCCGTTACATGGGACGCGCGATCATCATGCCTAATTTAATCCCTCCTGTTACTGATACAGAATCTGCTTTAGCTTACCGTGACCGCATTCTTGATGCTCAACCAAGCCCGACTTTCTCACCACTTATGGTTATCTACCTAACAGATAACACATCACCTGAAGAAATTAAGAAAGCCAAAGCATCGGGTCATGTATATGCTGCAAAACTCTATCCTGCTGGCGCAACGACTAACTCAGACTCTGGCGTCACTTCAATAGATAAAATTCGCCCCGCATTACAAGCGATGCAAGAAGTTGGTATGCCACTTCTTATTCATGGTGAAGTCACACATAATCATGTTGATATTTTCGACCGTGAAAAAGCATTCCTTGATACGGTACTTGGTCCTATTGTTGAAGAGTTTTCATCACTCAAAATTGTACTTGAACACATTACGACAGCAGATGCTGTAAAGTTTGTTCAAAATGCAGGTGACAATGTCGCTGCAACCATTACAGCTCACCACTTAATGTTTAACCGTAACCATATGCTAGCAGGTGGTATTCGCCCACACTTCTACTGCTTGCCTATCTTAAAACGTAACACTCACCAGCAAGCATTAGTGGATGCAGCAACCAGTGGTAGCAAGAAGTTTTTCTTAGGTACCGATACCGCACCGCATGCAAAAGGCATGAAAGAAGCAGCATGTGGTTGTGCTGGCTCTTACACAGCTCACGCAGCTATCGAGCTCTATGCAGAAGTCTTTGAACAAGCTGGCGCACTAGATAAGTTAGAAGGTTTTGCTAGCTTCAATGGCCCTGATTTTTACGGCCTACCACGTAATACAGATACGATTACGCTTGTAAAAGAGTCGTGGACAGTAGCAGAAGAAATGCAATTTGGTAGCAATACGGTCGTACCTATTAAAGCGGGTGAAACCATTAGCTGGAAAGTGAACGCTTAACCACTGAAGTAAACCAAACGCTAAACAGCTTTATAAAAATAAAGGCTTCCGAATCGGAAGCCTTTTTAATTGCAGTTAATTTAATTCAGCATTAAGCAGTTTCTTTTGTCGGCACTTTTAGCTTATGAAATAAACGATATAGCACCGGAACAACGATTAAGGTTAATACGGTAGCGAAACTTAAACCAAACATAATGGTCACTGCCATTGGCTTAAAGAACACATCTGGTAATAGCGGTAACATACCTAAAACAGTGGTGATAGCAGCCATACACACAGGACGTACACGACTGACTGCCGCATCTAACACAGCTAAATATTTCTCTTTACCACTGGCTATCTCAATCTCAATTTGGTCTAACAATACGATACCGTTTTTCACCAACATACCGGATAGACTTAAGAAACCAAGCAATGCCATGAAACCAAATGGCGTATTAAGTAACAACAAACCTAATGTCACACCAATAATTGCCAATGGCACGGTTGCCCAAACGATCAATGCTTCTTTTACCTTATTGAAAAGCAATACAGTAATTAAGAACATCGCCAAATAACCCATCGGCATCGTTTGGAATAACGAGGCTTGCGCATCTGCTGATGATTCATACTCGCCCCCCCATTCCAAGGTGTACCCCTCTGGCAGTTCAATATCTGCGATTGCTGGCATAATACGTTTTTGTACTGTCGCTGCCGTTTCTTCACCAATAGGATCTGGATCCGCCATTACCGTTAACACACGTTTGCGATTTTTACGCACCACTAATGGATCTTCCCAACGTACATTGACACCAAGCACCACTTGTTGAAGTGGAATATAACCTTGAATGGCAGGGCTCCAGATCTTCATGCCTTCTATGGTGCTAATGTCGACTCGCTCATCTTCAGGCAAACGTGCCACAATTGGCATTAAGTTTGTTCCCTCACGATAGAGACCAATGTTGATCCCTGAAAATGCCATTTGCAGTAACTCATCAACATCTTTTTTAGTAATGCCGTAGCGTCTTGCTTGGCTTTCATTAAATATCGGCTCAATTACTTTGGTGCGCTCTCGCCAGTCATGACGAATATTGAATGCGCCAGGATCTGCATTCATCACATCCACCACTTGCGACGCAATACCACGTAGTATGGTTGGATCTGATCCAACAATTCTCGCTTCAATTTTAGCGCCGGATGAAGGCCCTAACATGACTAGTTTGGCTTTGTATTCAATTTCGGGAAATTGTTTATCTAATTGTTCACGGAAATTTTTCATCACCGGAACAACACTATCAAATGAGTCAACACGCACAATTAACTCACCATAAGCGGCGTAACTTTTCTCTGGTGCGTACGTCAACATAAAACGTTGCGAACCTTTACCCGCACTTGAACTAACGTATTCCACGCCCTTTTCCGCTGCAACCACTTTCTCAAGCTGTTTTAGCGTATTATTGGTTGCACGAATATCGGTCCCTTCAGGAAGCCATACATCCACCATGAACATTGGCGTTGTAGATGCCGGAAAGAACGATTGTTTCAATAATGTAAAGCCATATAAGCTAACACCTAACATCAAAATCAAAGTGATCACTGTTAGCCATGCACGACGCATACAAAACTCTAATGACTTACGGTATACGGTGAAGAAAATACCGCCATACGGATCTTTTTGATCGCTATCTTGATCCACCTTGACGTTTTTAAAGAAAAGATCGGCAAAGAATGGCGTTAACGATATCGCTGTAAACCAACTCAGCATCAGTGAGATCAGAAGCACCGTAAATAGTGTTCGACAATATTCACCCGTTGAATCTTGCGATAAACCAATTGGCGCAAATGCCATTACTGCAATGACTGTTGCCCCTAGCAGTGGCCACTTGGTTTGAGTCACAATGTCAGAAGCCGCTTGCATTCGCGTTCGCCCCTTCTGCATGCCTATCAATATTCCTTCGACCACCACAATGGCATTATCCACCAGCATACCCAGAGCAATAACGAGGGCACCTAACGAGATACGTTGTAAGTCGATCGCTAACCACTTCATAAACACAAAGGTGCCTAAAACAGTCAGGAGCAAAATTAAACCAATCAGTAAACCTGAACGAAGTCCCATAAAGAACAGCAGCACCACAATAACAATGGCTACTGCCTGACCTAAGCTAACAACGAAACCACTTACGGACTTATCTACTTCAATCGGCTGGCTATATACTGCATCAATATCGATACCCACTGGCTGTTGCTCTTTCAGTTCAGCCAGTCTTTGCATAACCCGTTGGCCTACTTCAACAACATTAACGCCAGCGACAAAAGAAATACCAACGTTCAGCGCTTCTTTGCCGTTAAAGCTAACTAAGTTATCTGGAATTTCCTTAAAACCTTTTTTGATCTCAGCGACATCTCGAAGGTAAATCAGCCCATTAGCGCCTTTATCGGTAATGATTAAATCGCCCAGTTCATCAACATTTTTGAATTCACCAGTAGGATGAACGCGAACATATTCATCGCCAATACGAACTGCGCCCGCACTGGTGACTAAATTTTGTGTCGCTAAAATGTTGTAAATTGTATCTAAAGAAATGCCGAGGCTACTGAGTCGCTGCATTGAGATTTCAATGAATACTTGCTCTTGCTGATTGCCAGTAACACCCACTTTTCCCACGCCATCAACAAGTTCAATTTCTCGGCGTAAGTAATCAACATAATCACTGAGTTCTTTATAGCTATAACCTTCACCCGTTATTGCTAACAAAATGCCGTAAACATCACCGAAATCATCAATAACTTTAGGCTTTGCGACTCCTGGAGGTAAGTTAGAGGATATATCATTAACCTTGCGGCGTAATTCATCCCAAATTTGTGGTAAATCGTCAGGGCCATAATTGTTTTTCATGGTCACTGTGATTTGTGACAACCCTCGACTAGAGATAGAATTTACTTCATCAACATAAGTTAACTGCTGAATCGCTTTTTCTATAGGATAGGTCACTTCTTCTTCAACTTGCTGTGGTGTCGCCCCTGGGTAGGAGGTAACAACCATAGCGTCTTTAATGGTAAATGCCGGATCTTCTAATTGGCCTAAACCAAAGAAAGAAAAGGTTCCGCCAACAAGAAATATTAGCGTCAGCATCCAGCTGATCACTTTATTCTTAATAAAATAAGTCGCGATATCTTGCTTCATTATTGTTGTCCCTCCTTAGCCAATACCACCACTTTTTGTCCCTCTCGTAAGCGGTTAACGCCTGTAACAACAACTTGTTCCCCTTGTTTAACACCCGTTTTTAATCGTACCCCTTCAGGCACAACTTTATCTGTTACCACAAGGCGTTTCGACACCGTATTGTCAGGTGTCAGAATCCAAACATATTTCTGATTTGAGGCAATATCATCACCGTCTAAATTAAATAAGGCTTCAAGTGGTACGATTTGCTGCCCCACTTGATAAACTTGTAACTTTTGAGCATCGGCTTCAACTTCAACTGGCATGCCTTCCAAAATGAACTGACCTTTGGGCATCGGCATCGTTAAGGTCACGAGAAATGAACCCGATTCAGGATCAGGTTCAGTGGTAAATTCTTTTAATGTCACCACATATTTTTCATTATTGGGTAAAATGACTTTCGAGGAAGAACCCTGTGCTTTATTAACATCCAAGATACTTTGCTTGGAATAAATCATATCAGGCGCTTGGATCTCGATATCAACAGAATCAGTGCTATGAATATTCATAATCTGCTGACCTACTTTGATATTTTCAAATTGCTCAACGGGAATAGTTGAAATCACACCACTAAATGGGGCTTTTAGCGCAGTAAAACTTAATTTTAATTTGGCTAAATCAAGATTTGCTTTCGCAATACTTCGCTTCGCTTTTAATTCATCAAATTGAGACTGAGGTAAATAGCCATTTTTTAATAATGTTGCGGAACGGCGGTATTGGCTATCAATAACATTGTATTTAGCTTGAGCATCATCCACCTCTAATGTGTAATCACGTGGATCTAATCGCGCTAATACCTGCCCTTTTTTAACGGTGTCTCCTGAACGCACTAATATTTGCGTAATTTCTCCAGCAATACGAAATGATAAAATAGATTTATCAGCTGCTGAAGCCACTGCTGGAAACGTTAATTTCGGTGATTGTTTACCTGACTGTACCTGCTGTACCTTGACTCGCGGTTGCGCTTCGCGCGGCTCAACACTTGGTTTCTCACAACCTTGGAGTAACCATGTTGTACAGATAACCAATGTCAATAAACGATAACGTTTGATCATAGTCCACGCTCCTTGATCCATGAGCGGACCTTCTGACCTGATTGCAATTCAGATACGCCTGATGTCGCTATAACATCACCATCTTCTAAACCTGATATCACACGATTATTGTTATCTAATATGACTTCAGTTCTTACAACTTGCTGATTATCATCAACACGCCATACATAATCTTTATTGTCTTCAGTAATGATCGCACGCATTGGTATTGCGCCTGCATTTCCTTGTGGCAGAACAATTGTCACGCTACCAGACATTCCCGGCATGATATTACTGCCTTCCGGACGTGCCATTGAGAGTGTCACTTTATAACTGGATGTTTTGCTATCTGGCTCTGTATCAATTTCTTTAAATTGTGCGGGAAAGGTTTGATTAGTTAAGGTATCGAAAGCAACAGTAGGATTAATATTTTCGGCATGACCTTGAAAGCGCGCTAAAAGATAATCAGGAAGCTGAAATGTCATATTGATTAATTTAGCACTTTGAATATGCATTACAGGCTGTTTTGCACTGATATATTCATAGTTTTCAACCATGGATAAAGAAAGGTGCCCATCATAAGGTGCGATAAGCTTGGCATAACTTAAATTCGATATTGCTTTATCTAATGTGGCTTTGGCCTGTTTTAAGTTAGCTTTCGAGGTGTCGTAATCTAACTCTGATACTACATTTTTTTTCCGTAATTTTTTATCGCGCTTAAATTGCACATTCGCTAAATCATATTGCGCTTGTGCCTGCTTCACTAGCAGTGAAAATTCATCGCTATTTAATGTTGCAAGTATCTGTCCTTTCGTCACAAATTGACCGGGGTGAACATCTACGCTAGCAAGTTGACCTGAAACGCGAAAAGCTAAAACGGCTTTATCTCCCGCCTCAACAATCGCTGGAAACGCCCGTTGTGATTCATTATTACCTACTGAAACTGATTGTAATTTAACAGGTCGAGACTCAGGCTCAGCAATCGCTGATTTATCATCCTTGCAGCCAATTAATGCTAAGCATGTAAACAATGCCGCAAAAAAGCGATATCTCATACTACTCTCCATGATGTTTCATACTAAATCTACTATTGTTAAAAAAATGTATGAAAAAATATATATCTATGAATAGTAGAGGCTTTTAAGTTAACAATCTTGTTTCATATATGAAAATAGAGTCAATATCACAATCCTTTTAAGATAAAAGAGACAATAAAAAAAGGAGCACAAGGCTCCTTTTCTTAGATATGCTTATATAGCTTACTTTTCCATTTCAGCGATATTTACACGCCATGTATCAGGGCCTGTTTGATGAGCATTAGTACCATTAGAATCAACAGCTACTGTTACTGGCATATCTTCGACTTCAAACTCATAAATCGCTTCCATACCAAGATCTTCAAACGCCACTACACGTGATTTTTTAATAGCTTTGGCAACTAAATAAGCAGCACCACCCACAGCCATTAAGTAAACAGCTTTATGCTGCTTGATTGACTCGATCGCCGCCGGACCACGCTCAGCCTTACCAATCATTCCGGTTAGACCCGTTTCACCTAACATCATGTCGGTAAATTTATCCATACGCGTTGATGTTGTAGGACCCGCAGGACCCACGACTTCATCCCCTACTGCATCAACAGGACCAACGTAGTAAATGAAACGATTATTAAAATCAACGCCTTCAGGTAAACCTTCACCTTTGGCTAACATTTCTTGAATACGTTTATGCGCAGCATCACGACCAGTTAAAATCTTACCAGACAGTAAAACAGTCTCACCTGATTTCCACTCTTGCACATCTGCTTTCGTAACCGTATCTAAATTTACGCGACGAACGCTATCACCCACTTCCCATGTCACTTCAGGCCAATCTTCTAACTTAGGCGGTGTTAATTCTGCAGGGCCAGTACCATCTAAAGTAAAGTGCACGTGACGTGTTGCGGCACAGTTAGGGATCATACAAACAGGCTTCGATGCCGCATGTGTTGGTGCGGATTTAATTTTTATATCAAGAACTGTTGTTAAACCACCTAAACCTTGCGCACCAATACCAAGCTTGTTGACACGATCGAAGATATCTAAGCGTAATGCTTCTTCTGTTGTTTGTGCTCCGCGCTCTTTCAATTCATGAATATCAATCGATTCCATCAATGATTCTTTCGCAAGCACAGCTGCTTTTTCTGCGGTTCCGCCGATACCAATACCCAACATGCCAGGAGGACACCAGCCAGCCCCCATCAGTGGTACTGTTTTTTCAACCCACTCAGCAATGTCATCAGATGGGTTTAACATCACCATTTTGGTTTTATTTTCAGAGCCGCCACCTTTAGCAGCTAACTGAATTTCAACCTTATCACCTGGCACCATATCAATATGAACAACAGCTGGTGCATTATCTTTCGTATTAATACGACGACCTGCAGGATCCGCAACAACCGATGCACGTAACGGGTTATCTTGGTTGGTATAACCTTGACGCACACCTTCATCAATCATTTGTTGTACAGTAAGATCGCTATCCCACTGTACGTTCATACCAATCTTCACGAAACAGGTAACGATCCCTGTGTCTTGACAGATTGGACGATGCCCTTCGGCAGACATACGAGAGTTTATTAAAATTTGTGCGATCGCATCTTTTGCGGCTTGGCTTTGCTCTTTGTTATAGGCTTTTTCTAAAGCTTGCACAAAATCCAGTGGGTGGTAGTAAGAAATATATTGTAATGCATCTGCCACACTACTAATTACGTCTTCTTTGCGGATGACAGTCATAGTTGCCCTCGTTGAGTTATATCATTCCATAGCGCCCGAAATTTACTTTCAATTTTGTAGGGACGATGTTCACATTAAGTACATGCACATCTTTGGGCGTCGTTATCTGAATATGATACTCTTGCACTTATTATTGCGCTACGCGCCAATCAAACTCTTGTCACAAAAAAGAAAATGATTTGTAAATCACACCCAAAATTAAGCATTACGTCGCTCGCCTACTCAAAAGATGCGGCATTGACATGGTTTGCACCACTCTCTGGTTTGCCATGGGCAATGCTATTACGCTCGGCAGCAGAAAATCATCCAGATAACCGTTTTGACATTATCGTTGCTGATCCTTTAGCCACTATTGAATCAGAAAATGGGATTAGCAAGGTCTGCTATGCAAATGGTGCAGAAGAAACGTACACCGATGATCCATTTGCATTAGTACAAACATTACAAGCGCAGTTATTACCTGCAGTTAGCCCAATGATGACACTGCCATTTATTGGTGGAGCATTAGGCTACTTTAGTTACGATTTAGGTCGTCAGGTTGAAAATATCTCAACAATTGCTGAACATGACATTCCGCTACCTGATTTAGCATTAGGGATCTATGACTGGGCATTAATTGTGGATCATCAAGAACAAACGGTAACGCTAGTAGAGCCAAAAGAGACTAAGCGTCAAACATGGCTTGAACAGCAGCTTACGACATTCTCACAACAACAACCCGCAACAGATTTAAACCTTGTTGATAGCTTTTCTTTAACATCTGATTGGTCATCCAATATGACCAAAGAGAATTACTGTAACAAATTTAACAAAATCCAAGATTATCTATTGTCTGGCGATTGTTATCAAATCAACTTGGCGCAACGTTTTTCTGCCAATTATACCGGCGATGAATGGCAAGCATATCTAACTCTTGAAACAGAAAACGGAGCGCCATTCTCTGGTTTTATTCGTTTAAAACAAGGTGCGATTTTATCGGTATCTCCAGAGCGTTTTTTACAACTTCGTGATGGACTGATTGAAACTAAACCGATTAAAGGGACTCGACCACGTAGCAAAAATACCGCTCAAGACAATGCCAATGCTTTCGCTCTTCAAAATGCTGAAAAAGATCGTGCAGAAAACTTAATGATTGTCGATTTACTGCGTAACGATATTGGTCGCGTTGCCACACCCGGTACCGTACGAGTACCGCACCTTTTTAAAATAGAAAGTTTTCCTGCCGTACATCACTTAGTGAGTACCGTCTCAGGCGAATTACCAGCAGATCACAATGCGACAGATCTATTAAAAGCATGTTTCCCCGGTGGTTCAATAACAGGTGCTCCGAAAGTACGAGCCATGGAAATTATTGAAGAGTTAGAACCGCACCGCCGCAGTATTTATTGTGGCAGCATAGGTTATATCAGCCGTTGTGGCACAATGGATACCAGTATTACAATTCGTACATTGGTAGCTAATGAACAAAAAATTCATGCGTGGGCTGGAGGCGGGATCGTTGCTGATAGTGATCCAGATAGCGAATATCAAGAAACACTCGACAAATTGAGTAAGATTCTGCCAACCTTACAATAGGTACTGATAAATACATCATAATGATATTTAAAATAAAAACTATTTAAGATGAAAGCACTTTCATTTGACTAACGAGGTTTTATGGTTGGACAGCAGCAAATTTTAAGTCGATTTCTTCTTGCACCAAGTCTTCAATATGATCAAAACCATCAAGATCGAATTCGACAGCACTGGGAAGACGCATCCCTATTTAAACAAGCTGCTGTTTTGATCCCTCTCGTTTATCGCGAAAATGGCTTTAATGTCGTATTAACGCGAAGGGCAAAACACCTTAAACACCACCCAGGACAAATTGCTTTTCCTGGTGGACGATTTGAACCGACAGATGAGGATTTAATCGCAACCGCTATTCGTGAAACATTTGAAGAAACGAATATTACTTGTTCTCGCAATGATGTACACGGTTGTCTTTCTACCTTACCGACCATGAGCGGGTATATGGTCACGCCTTTTATCGCCACAATAGATCCAGATTACATCCCTATCGCAGATCCCAATGAAGTCGATTGCATTTTTGAAGCGCCTCTGAACCATTTGCTTAACCCAAACAATATTCGCCAATATAAATTCCTACTTAATGGCAATAATCACAATGTATATAACATCCCGTTTAAGAATTATTCTGTATGGGGAGCAACCGCTCAAATGATAAAACTACTTTCAGATCAAATTTGGCATGATGATTTATAGGCTATTAGCTGTTTTTTTAGCTTCTACCAAATTTAAAACTGTGAGCTAAGTCTTCTTTATTTGTACAACAAATAAAGACAGCTTACATAACGCGATCTTTATCATTGTAATCCCGCCATAAATAACGAGAATGCACGTGTTCCTAAAACAACGTTCCGTTCCGTTCCTTTTTTTTGGATGACAAAAAATGCAAAACACATCGACCGCAGTACAAACTGATGTAGCAAAATCACGTTGGACTTACAAAGATTTCACATGGGCATTGTCTCTATTCGGCACAGCTGTAGGTGCAGGTGTTCTATTCCTTCCAATTAAAGCAGGTGCGGGCGGTTTCTGGCCGTTAGTTATTTTAGCACTGATTGCAGCACCAATGACTTGGCTTGCACACAAAGGCTTAGCACGTTTTGTTCTTTCAGCTAAAAATCCAAACGCTGACATTACTGATACCGTTGAAGAACACTACGGTAAAACAGGTGCCAACCTTATTACATTCGCTTATTTCTTTGCTATCTACCCTATCGTTCTTATCTATGGTGTAGGTATTACCAACACTGTTGACTCATTCATGGTGAACCAACTAGGTATGGATTCTGTTCCTCGTTGGCTTCTATCAGGCGTCCTTATCTCGCTAATGACAGCTGGCGTTGTATTTGGTAAAGAACTAATGCTTAAGGCAACATCAGCAATGGTTTACCCTCTGGTTATCATTCTGCTTGCTCTGTCTATTTACCTAATTCCTGATTGGAACATGTCAATGGTGTCTGTGGCACCTGATTGGTCATCAATGCCTACTGTTATTTGGCTAGCAATTCCAATCATCGTGTTCTCTTTCAACCACAGCCCAATTATCAGCCAGTTTGCAAAAGAACAACGTCATGTATACGGTGACGATGCAGTAAAGAAAACTGACATGATCACTGGCGGCGCAGCAATGATGCTAATGGGCTTTGTCATGTTCTTTGTATTCTCTGTTGTACTGTCTATGACACCAGAGCAGTTGAACATGGCAAAAGAACAAAATATCTCTGTTCTTTCTTACCTAGCAAACATTAAAGATTCACCAGCAATTTCTTACTTAGGTCCACTGGTTGCATTTGCTGCTATTACTTCAAGCTACTTCGGTCACTTCCTAGGTGCACATGAAGGTCTTGTTGGCCTAACGAAATCTCGTAGCAAAATGCCGGTTGGTAAAATTGAAAAACTATCTCTAGCATTTATTGTTGTGACAACATGGATTGTAGCAATCATCAACCCAAGCATCCTTGGTATGATTGAAACAATGGGCGCACCAATGATTGCAGCAATTCTGTTCCTAATGCCAGTTGTTGCGATGCAGAAAGTACCAGCAATGGCGAAATACAAAACCTCTGTTGCTGCACGTATTTTCACTGCTCTGTGTGGTGTGGCTGCGATTACTTCAGTAATTTACGGCGCTTTTTAATAGCACTTGAACCAGGCGCGATACAAACACAAAAATACTTCTTTTTTGAAGCATAAAGTGCAAGAAAAGGTATAGCGTTCTGGTACAATAAACGCAATCTATACGATAATTAAGAGCAGGATGCTAAGCGCCCTGCTCTTGTTTTTTAAGTACGCTCGCCAAGGAAGGGGCGAGTCATAAAACGCATACAGTCTTGGCCGGAGGCAAGAATCGCTTCCCCCGACTGAGGTAATAAACATGATCAGTGTTTTTGATATTTACAAAATCGGTGTGGGCCCTTCCAGCTCACATACTGTTGGCCCAATGAAAGCAGGTAAAGAGTTCATCGATGATTTACGTGCCATGGGTAAATTACGTGACATAACTAAAATTACCGTTGACGTATACGGCTCTCTTTCTCTTACAGGTAAAGGACACCATACTGATATTGCAATCATTATGGGTCTTGCTGGTAACAGCCCTGAACATGTTGATATCGATAGTATTCCAAGCTTTATTGCCCGTGTTGAAGAAACCGAACGTCTACCTGTTGGTATGCATTGCCACACAGTAGATTTCCCACGTGATGGTGGTATGAATTTCCATACGACTAACCTTTCACTGCACGAAAACGGCATGTCTATTCATGCTTGGATTGGTGATGAGAACGTTTTCTCTAAGACTTACTACTCTATCGGTGGTGGTTTTATTGTTGATGAAGAAAACTTTGGTAAAACGCAAGAATCAAGTGTTGTTATCCCTTACCCTTTCAACTATGCCTCTGAACTTGTTGAACAATGTAAAGAGCACGGTTTATCAATCAGCTCTTTAGTTATGGCTAACGAACGTGCAATGAACGCTGAAGATGAGATTAGTAATTACTTTGCTAACATCTGGAAAACAATGCGTGATTGTATGGAACGTGGTATGAACGAAGAAGGTATCCTACCGGGTCCTCTACGTGTTCCTCGTCGTGCAGCAGCACTTCGTCAACAGCTAATAACATCTGAAAAGCTAAGCAACGATCCAATGACGGTTGTTGACTGGGTTAACATGTTTGCTTTTGCTGTAAACGAAGAAAATGCAGCAGGTGGTCGTGTTGTAACCGCACCGACAAACGGCGCATGTGGCATTATTCCAGCAGTACTTGCTTACTACGATAAGTTTGTTCAGTCAGTTGGCCCTAAAGAATACACCCGCTACTTTGCAGCTTCTGGTGCTGTTGGTGGTCTTTACAAGCGTAATGCTTCTATCTCTGGCGCTGAAGTAGGCTGTCAGGGCGAAGTTGGCGTGGCATGTTCTATGGCTGCTGCTGGTCTTGCAGAACTTATGGGGGGTAGCCCTGAACAAGTATGTATGGCTGCAGAAATTGCAATGGAACATAACCTTGGTCTAACGTGTGATCCTGTTGCTGGCCAAGTGCAGGTTCCATGTATCGAGCGTAACGGCATTGCAGCAGTTAAAGCAATTAATGCTACACGTATGGCACTTCGCCGCTCATCTGATCCCCGTGTTTCACTTGATAAAGTCATTGAGACAATGCTTGAAACAGGTAAAGACATGAATGCTAAATACCGTGAGACATCTCAAGGTGGTCTAGCGATTAAGGTTATTTGCTAATCTTTAAGCGTAAACTTGTTAGAAAAGCTGCTTTCAAAGCAGCTTTTTTTATGCCTTTCATCTATAACAGTAGCGTGATAAATAGCATAATATCCCGTATATAGAGCATAAGACCTAAATTACTTAAATTCACATATCAAGATGTATCCATTTTATATAGATAAACATACTCAATATGATCAATAACAAAAGTTGAGTAGATTTCATCTATTCAACCGTTTCTTTTAGTCCTATACTCACACGCATGTACCTTGGTATCAGCATATTCCAACATAGAATACCGGTACATATAGGACGGCCGCCTAATTATGGTGTGTAATGAAGGATTTATTTCCACTTTTAGAGAAGCAGTACTGGTATGAAATATAAGCGTATCCTCTCTCAGAGCCACGTAGTTCTAAAAGAGTTTTATGTCGACCACCACTTAATTGTAAAATTATCAAATGTTCAAGGTGATGTTCACATCAACGGTCATGCTATTGAATTAAAAAATAATAGTACTTTTGTCGTTCCTAAGTTCAGTCATATCTCTTGTTCTATTAATCAACTTAATAGCCAAGAAAATATTGAATTACAATTGTTGATGATCGATGAAGAATCTATCACTGAAGCATTCAAATATATCAGTGCGTTAAAACAACCCACTTTCCCAACGGCAAGTTGTTCTCCTGTCTACACGATTCCAACCCCTGCAATTGTGGATCAAAACTTCGTTCTATTTAATAAATTACTGCCTTCGATATGTGGCTCTTCCATGGAAAAAACGCTGCTAAGCCAGTGTTTAGTCTTTATTTTAATGGCATTAAATGAAGCAGGTATTGATGTATTCAACGTTTACCGCTTCAACTATGATGAGCCTAAAGAGCGAACTATTGCGCGTTTGATTACCCAAGATCCTCAACGCAAATGGAGTGTCGACGATATGGCGAAAGCGCTCTTTACAACGCAATCTACACTGCGTCGACATTTGGCAAAAGAAGGGGTTTCATTTAGCCAATTATTACTTGATGTTAGAATGGGTTTAGCCTTGAACTACCTTACTTTTTCAAATTATTCTATTTCACAAATAGGTAATCGATCTGGTTTTGGTAGTGCTGCATATTTTTGCGATGCATTTAAACGTAAATATGGCATTACGCCTTCTCAGTTTAGAACAACATCACGTCAAGAAAATGATGTTAGCCCTGAAGGCCACTTTACCTTTAAACCTAACATTCAAATTACTGAATCTTGCATCTAACTATTATTTTTCTCCCATGTGATAACGTTATTTTCATAGATTTCAGATATAAAAAAACCTCGTTAATTAACGAGGTTTTTTTTGTCTCAATACTTCGCAAAATTAAGCAGCAGCTTTTAGGCTTACTTGCTCAGTCTTCAGCTCACCAACAGGTAAGATTGTACGACCGTATTCAGCATTTAATACCTGAGCCATTGCAAAGTAAATTGCACTTAGACCACAGAAAATACCTTCTATACCCGCGATGAAACCAATTGTCGTATTACCCGTAAAATCACGAGCCGCTAATAAGAAGAATAAAATAGTTAGAGAACCAAATACTACTTGTTTAGCACGAGGGTAACGTAAAGAACCGATAAACATAAATGCAGTAAATAGGCCCCAAAGTGTTAGGTACCAAGCCATGAACGGTGCAGGGCTTGCTGCAAACCCCATCTTCGGTAATGCAATAAGACCGACTAGCGTTAACCAAAATAAGCCATAAGAAGTAAACGCTGTTGTTCCAAACGTATCACCACGCTTAAAGCACATCATGCCTACAAGAATTTGACCTAGACCACCATAGAAAATACCCATCGCTAGGATCATTGAATCCAATGGAAAAAACCCAGCATTATGAATGTTTAAAAGAACGGTAGTCATACCAAAACCCATTAAGCCTAAAGGCGCTGGGTTCGCTAATTTCGTAGACATGTATTTCCCCTGCAGGAGTAATTCAACAAAAGTGATAAATTTTAAAATATAGATGCATGCTAAATGCGCCGCGAATTCTAATTGATGGTGCGATCCAGATCAATGGTTAACCACGGAAAAAGGCAATAAAGTGAGAAAAAGTGCGAAAACATTCTATTTTGTAAAGAATTTTAATAATAACATCTAATGAATTTTGTTAGAGAATATGAATTTATGAATAACTATATTCCATAATGGAATAATAATACCTTATGTAAATTCAAGATATTGATTTAATTGAATTAAATTAAGATAAAAAATTAAAAATTTCATTCCATATAATTCAACAAAACAAGCGCCATATAATTTTCCAATGCCAAACATCATCTATTTGTCATACGAATGATCATATTTAACTAGAAATAGATGACTAAATGGCACTTTCATCACGATTTATGCTTAAAAGCGATATAAATCGCATTATTAAACAATGCTTATATTCAACATCATGATGATCATATTGTTAACTTATTTAATAGTGATGAGTCTCCCCTCTCTTTTACTAAATATTACCTTTAACAAAATACGTAGCAGTTCACATAAAACACCTACTCAATTCATTGATATATGTAATAAAAGTAACTTTTTACTTACACATAACTTTAACATTCATGCACTAATCTGCTCTCATTCAAGAGGCAATGAAGCCCAAATAACATTCTTTCTAGGGGATTAGAAAATGAAAAAAGTAGCATTGGCATCGGCAATTTTAGCGTCATTAACAGCAGGAACAGTAAACGCTGCAACTGTTTATCAAGATGATGATAAATCACTTAGTATTGGTGGTCGTGCTGAAGCGCGTTTTAACCTATCTGATGCAAATAAAGGTGCAGATGGCACTGGTAATGCTTTTAAAGATAAGAGCCGTGCCCGTATTAATCTAAAAGGTAAAGCAAAGATTTCTGATCAAGTTATTGCTTTTGGTAAATATGAAGCTGAAATCTCTGATAGTAGTGACTCTACTGTTAAGAGTCGTTACGTATATGCAGGATTTGATACTCAGGCAGGTGCTTTCTCTTATGGTAAGCAAGATTCAGCACAGGTTATGCTGACAGATTACACAGATATTCTTGCTACTTTCGGTGGTGACGGTGTTGATCTTGTTGATGGTAACAAAGATAAGCGTGAAAATAACTTTTTATACGCTGGTGAATTCAATAACTTCACAGTTTCAGCTAACTACATTGCTGAAAACAATAATGCATTAAAAGATTCAGACAGTTATGGTATTGCAGCACAATATGCCTTCCCATTCGGCTTAGCTTTAGGCGCGGGTTATGTACGTGGTCATGACGGTGTTGACGTTGATGCTAACCAATACAACTTAGCAGCAAGCTACGAATTCAATAATTTTTACGCAGCTGGTACTTATGCGAGTGGTAAAAACGGTAATACCGATCTAACTGGCTATGAATTAGCAACGGCTGTTAAAATGGGTAAATTTATTGCTCAAGCAGCATACAACTTTAAGCAATCTAAAGACGGCGGCGTAAAAACTGACAATGTAAATTACTTTGCGTTAGATGGCGTCTATAAGTTCAATAAAAACCTACGTACTTATGCAGGTTACCTATTTAACCGAATTGAAGGTGAAGATAACGAATTACAAGTGGGTATTCGTTACGACTTCTAAGTTAACCTAATCGGTAATACAAGCCAAGCCTCGTGCTTGGCTTTATTCTTTGCCGTCATCACTTCTTGATATATAACCCACCATCGATTTTCTCTATTGCTCTAACAGGCAAATCCCCCTTTCTCTATCAATAAACACACGTTATAGTAACAACATAATTTTGCAGGAGAGATTTTATGTTCGTAGTTATTTTTGGTCGCCCAGGTTGTCCATTCTGTGTACGTGCTAAGGAATTAGCAGAAAAAATTAAAGCAGAGCGCGACGACTTTAACTTCCGTTACGTTGATATTCATGCGGAAGGCATCAGTAAAGCGGATCTGGAAAAAACGGTAGGTAAACCCGTTGAAACAGTACCACAGATCTTTGTTGATCAAGAGCACATTGGTGGCTGTACTGAATTTGAAGCTTACTCTAAAGAACATAATCTACTGTTCCAATAAGAAAAGAATTCAGTTTATGAAAGGTCGATATTATTCGGCCTTTTTTTATCTCTATTTTTTACTAACTGACAACGTAAATGAACAGTATTTTTAACGTACAGTAATCCGTTATATTTCCACTTTTATCCCTTCAGATAAAGAATACACACTCAGAAGTTATTAATACTAACTTTCAACATTTTTTTAGAATATACGCTATAACAGTCTGCAAAAATCAGCTAGAATTTGACAACTCTTACTTCTCCACTATTGTCGGAAATTCTGTTGTGAACATTGATGTAGCAGCACTTCTACACCATAATGATATTCTATTACTTTTTGTTGTTCTTGCCGTAGGTTTAAGTATTGGCAAAATACGCTTTGGTAAGATGAGCTTAGGTAATTCTATTGGCGTTTTAGTCACAGCACTGCTGTTTGGTAATGCTGGTTTTACTTTCGATACTGACGCTTTAAATATTGGCTTTATGCTGTTTATTTTTTGTGTGGGTATAGAAGCGGGTCCAAACTTTTTCGGCATCTTTTTTCGAGACGGTAAGCACTACCTTTTACTTGCGCTCGTCGTTTTGCTTTCCTCCATCGCGATAACCATGACAATGGCGCATTATCTACATATGGATATTGGCCTTGCGACAGGTTTAATGGCGGGGTCATTAACTGCAACCCCAGTATTAGTGGGCGCTAAAGACGCATTAAATACTGGGCTTTCAGGTATTACCGATCCAACAATGATTAAACAGCTTACAGAAAGTTTAAGTGTTGGTTATGCGATGTCCTATTTAGTAGGCCTAGTGAGCTTGATATTCCTCGCGAAGCTCATGCCTACACTACAAAAACAAAATCTAGCTGAATCATCACAACAGATCGCACGTGAACGTGGTATTGGTGAAGTGGCACAGCGAAAAGTATATTTACCCATTATTCGCGCATACCGTGTTGGACCTGAACTGATTAATTGGATTGATGGTCGTAACCTTCGTGAGTTAGGTATCTACCGCCAAACAGGATGCTATATCGAACGCGTTCGTCGTAACGGTATTTTAGCTAACCCTGATGGTGATGCAATTTTACAAGAAGGTGATGAAATTGCGCTAGTGGGTTACCCCGACAGCCACGCTCGTCTTGATCCTAGTTTCCGTAATGGTAAAGAAGTGTTTGATCGTGATTTATTAGATCTTCGCATCATTGAAGAAGAAATCGTGGTAAAGAACGATGGTATTGCCGGTAAACGTTTATCTGAATTGAACCTGTCAGAGTACGGCTGTTTTTTAAACCGTGTGGTTCGTGCTCAAATCGAAATGCCGATGGATCACAACATTCTGTTAAACAAAGGTGATATTCTGCAAGTTAGTGGCGAGAAAAGTCGTGTTCATGGTTTAGCTGAACGTATTGGCTTTATTTCAATCCACAGCCAGATTGCAGATTTATTAGCTTTTTGTTGTTTCTTCATCATAGGTTTACTGCTTGGTTTAATTACCATGAAATTTGGTCATATTGCGTTTGGTTTAGGTAGTGCTGCAGGCCTTTTAATTGCAGGTATTACACTTGGATTTTTACGTGCAAACCACCCAACTTTTGGTTATGTCCCTCAAGGGGCGTTAAATATGGCAAAAGATTTAGGCTTAATGGTCTTTATGGTTGGTATCGGCTTAAGTGCAGGTTCTAACCTTTTTGAATCCATTGCTCATATCGGTTTAACTGTTTTTGTCACCAGTTTAATGGTGAGTGTGATCCCTGTCGTATTAGCCTATCTATTCGGTGCTTATGTACTGAAAATGAACCGTGCACTACTTTTTGGTGCCATCATAGGCGCGCGTACTTGTGCCCCAGCTATGGATATGATCAACGCTCATGCGCGTAGTACTATTCCTGCTTTAGGTTATGCAGGTACTTATGCTATCGCCAACGTATTGCTCACTATTGCAGGTACGTTAATTATTATTCTAAAGTAATTATTGGCTTGAATGCTGCTCTTTCTAATAAGGGCTGGCTAATGAGTTCTCTTATGAGTCAGCCCCTATTCAGTCAAGATACCTACACTAAGACCTGTAGCGTTAATTTGTTATTAATCAAACATTTTATTTAGTTAATAGCACACATAGCAATCTGACTTATAAATACCCATTCTGCTATAACGCTCAAATATTAAGTTTATGGCAATGATAAATAATGCGGATAATTGCAATATTTCGTACCATAGATATTTATAACTATAATCAGCAACCTTGGGTGCTTTAATTTATGCGAATTCTTATTGTCGAAGACGATGCAATCCTTAGCCATCACTTAAAATCTCAACTCAGTGAATTAGGCAACCAAGTTCAGTGTGCAAATACGGCAGAAGAAGGTTTATTCTTTGCTGAAAACTACCCCAATGATATTGCGATTGTTGATATTGGTTTACCCGACCGCGATGGGATTAGTTTAATTAAAGACATGCGTAAAAAGGGGCTTCGTCTTCCCATTCTTATTCTTACTGCGCGTTCAAATTGGCAAGACAAAGTAACAGGCCTTGAAGCTGGTGCTGATGACTACCTCGTTAAGCCATTCCAAAAAGAAGAAATGGTTGCTCGCTTAAGTGCACTCGTTCGCCGAAGCGCTGGTTTTGTAAAGCCGGAAATGACCGCAGGTGATATCCGTGTAGATCTCCTCGCGAAACAAGTTTATGTTCATGAAACATTATTAGAGTTAACCGCTTTTGAATATGACTTACTTGAATATCTCATGCGCCATAGCCGTCAGGTTGTATCAAAACAACGCCTACTCGATGTGTTATATGAAGATCAAGAAGGTGATCCAAATACAATCGAAGTTATGATTAGTCGTTTACGTAAAAAATTCACTAAAACAGGTCAAGATAACCCAATATCAACCATTCGTGGTCAAGGGTATATTTTTGAACTTAATGCCCAATGAATAAACTTATACAGCCGCGTTTAAGACGTCGAGTTTTAATCACCTCTGTCGCTATTATTGCTTTAGTCACATCAGCCTTAGCCGGTGTGATTAATAAGCTTTATTCTCAAAGCTATATGGCTTCATACTCTTCAGAGCTTGTCGCTCAAATGCCAATGGTGGTAGCTCAACTTAATCGTGCTGGCTTAATCAAAGATGTTGATAAGTGGATTGACTCTCTTGACCCATCAGACACCGATTATATTGCCGTCGTGTGTGATCAAGCTGATAACACCACATGGTTATCTCATGAAGCCAATAAAGCGAATTTAAAAAATGTTTGTCGTTATTTGCCTGAAAATATACCGACGCCTACCCTTATAAAAATGGGTGATAACAAAGGCTATATCGCTTATAACCTCAGTCGAGATAAAGAAAATGGCAACATTTATCAACTCGTTGTATTACGTTCAGCAAATGATTATGAAAAATCATTAGAAAAACTCCATCAACGTACCGCATTTTATCTCGGTCTTTTTGTACTTATTGCTGTTGCATTTCTCATTGCCGCCTTTCACTGGGGATTTCAGCCGTTACGCAAGTTAGCCTCTCAACTCGATCAAATGGCGGAAGCGAAACGAGAAAAACTCGATAATGATTACCCAATGGAGCTGCAAGAAGTCACTAAAGCAGTTAACCGATTAAACCGTATAAGTAGTGATCAAAAAGGACGTTACCGCCATGCGATGGATGATCTTGCTCATAGTTTAAAAACCCGTTTAGCGGCAACAAATGCATTATTGGATGATAAAACGTTAGAGCGCCACGAGCTAAATCAACGTATTATGGAGCAAATCAGCCAAATGGATGATCTTGTCCAATATCAGTTAAAACGGGCAATGGTAGGTCAACAAGGGCTACAAAAAAGTAATTCTCAATTAATGCCGGTTGTGAATAGCCTTAGCTTAATGCTTGGCAAAATTTATGCGGATAAACAAGCTAAACTGCATTATCACTTCAATGAAGATATTATGTTGCCGCTAAATAAAGATGATTTAATGGAATTATTTGGCAATATGCTTGAGAACTCATTCCGTTTTTGTATCAGCCAAGTGCATATTACTGTGATAGAAACCAACACTCACTTTACCATTAAGATTGAAGATGACGGTCCAGGTGTAAAGCTTGATATGAGAGAAGCGATATTTCAACGAGGGGTACGTTCAGATCAGCTAAACCCAGGCCAAGGTATTGGTTTATCGGTATGTAATGAAATTATCGATAGCTATCAAGGAACGATCTATGTTGAAGATTCGCCATTAGAAGGGGCTGCATTTATTATTACACTGCCAAAACTTAATGACTGATAAATATTAGAAATTTATGGTAAACCGAATAATTGAATGTACATTGCTGAAACGCCAAAAATTTGACAGTCATTGGTAGACATTAATTTTATAATATTTAAAACTATCACTAGTAATTTATTAATAGCTAGGAGAGTTAATAAATGCAGTGCGAAAAATGTGCTAGTTTTGATGTGGGAAGAATAAAGCGAAAACTATGGCATAAGTTTTATTAGAAGAATTTATCTCTGCAACCAATGTGGTTGGATGCATAAACAAAAAAAATAACAAATAGATTAACTTGATGAATCAAAACAATATAATAAAAAAACCGCCTTTCGGCGGTTTTTTTATTTTGTTGTGAATTAGATGTCTTTCACATCAAATTCAACAACCGGATTCACATCTGCATCATAATCAACAGTGTCAATACCAAAACCAAATAGCTTTAAAAACTCATCTTTATATTGCTGATAGTCAGCGACATCAAATAAGTTTTCATTGGTTACGTTTGGCCATAAATCACGACAATGTTTCTGGATATCTTCGCGAAGTTCCCAATCATCTAGACGTAGACGGTTTTCGCCATCAACTTCAGGTGCCATGCCATCTGCTTTAAATAAGCGTTGATTGAACATACGTAAAATCTGCTGCATACAACCTTCGTGTACACCTTCTTCACGCATCTTCTTAAATACCATCGCAATATAAAGTGGCATAACAGGAATTGCTGCGCTAGCTTGCGTGACCACACTCTTAAGCACAGCAACATTTGCAGAACCGCCAGTTTTCGCTAGCTTCTCGTTTAGCTCTTTTGCTGCACGATCAAGATCCATCTTCGCTTGACCTAGCGCACCGTGCCAATAGATTGGCCAAGTAATTTCAGTACCAATGTAGCTATAAGCAACCGTCTTACAACCATCAGCTAAAACACCTGCATCAGATAGAGCATCAATCCAAAGTTCCCAGTCTTGCCCGCCCATTACCGTTACAGTATCTGCAACTTCTTGCTCTGTAGCTGGCTCAATACTTGCTTCGATTAATACATCTTTATTGGTATCTACTGCTGTTGCTGTGTACGTCTCACCCATTGGTTTTAAGCATGAGCGAATAACTTCACCTGTTTCAGGTAATTTACGTACAGGTGATGCAAGTGAGTAAATCACCATATCAACCTGACCAAGATCTTCTTTGATCAAATCAATGGTTTTTTGTTTTGCTTCGTTAGAGAAAGCATCACCATTCAAGCTTTTTGAATAAAGACCTTCTTCTTTCGCAAACTTGTCAAATGCTGCTGAGTTATACCAACCTGCAGTACCTGGTTTTTTCTCTGTACCTGGTTTTTCAAAGAACACACCAATAGTTGCAGCACCACCACCGAATGCCGCAGCAATACGAGACGATAGGCCATAACCACTTGATGAACCAACGACTAGCACACGCTTAGGTGCGTTAGCAATGGGACCTTGTGCTTTTGTGTAAGCAATTTGCTCTTTTACGTTCTCTTCACAACCCACTGGGTGCGTTGTTGTACAAATAAATCCACGAGTTTTAGGTTTGATGATCATCTTCAACTTCCCTTACATAGTTGTTGATAGGATAAAAGGTTAGCGTCAAAATCGCATTAAATTTATGACAGAAAATGATAAAAACCGTAGTGGTTGGAGGTGTTACAGATATTTCTGGTCAAAAAAAGTGCCACGCTAAGCGTGGCACATGGGAGATTCCAGGTTTATATATCACTAACTAAGCTACCTAAGCTGCTTTTCCTGGTAGTATGCGAGCTTTTTTAAAATGGTCTGCACAAAAATGATCAACTTGAACCGCTTTTTGTCTTAGCTGTTCAGCATTTTCTATTTTTTTCTTCTCTGCTTCTGTGATTATTCCCACATCTAATGCAACTTGTAATTTATTTGTTAATGAAGCTTTGCGCGGGATCTCACCTCTACGTGTTGCTTTCATCAGTTTACGCTCTAAAGGTTTGATCTCGTGCATAGCTAAAAAAGCACGTTCCATAATCGCAACAGGATCATCCTCTTTATTACCAACATAGCAAAGGTGTGTTAATCGCTCACGATGTACACCAGGAGTCATTAATGCTTCTGCAATATCGATAGCGATCACATCTGATGGTGCATGGTAATGAATACCTAACGGGAAATTAATGGTACGTAATAGACGTCCAACTCCTTTACGAGGGAAGTTATTAAACACATCATTGAAAGCAATACCACACTGATGTAAACAATGTTCTACGCCATATTTCACCATTGATAAATCTTGCTGTTGACGTCCTTCGTCTTCATAGCGTTTTAATACTGCCGAGGCTAAATAAAGATGACTTAAAACATCGCCTAAACGTGCAGAGACTAATTCACGACGTTTTAACTCACCACCAAGGCTTAACATCGCAAAATCCGCACTCACCGCCAATGCCTTAGACATTCTTGCTAACTGACGATAATAAGGTGCAGTTTCACCACTCACTGGTACTCGATTAAAACGAGATCCAGAAAATGCATTCAGTAATGATTTGCTGACATTACCAATAGCAAAGCCTATATGTTTTGATAGCAACTTATCGAAGTCTTTTTCACCTTGCTGTTCATCTGGATTGGCAGCGGCTTCCATTTCACTCAGTACATAAGGGTGACAACGTGTTGCACCTTGACCAAAAATCATTAGGTTTCGAGTTAGAATATTCGCGCCTTCAACTGTGATTGCAACTGGCATACCAAAGTAGTGATGGCCTAAATAGTTCATTGGACCAAGCTGAATAGCACGACCAGCATGCACATCCATTGAATCATTGAGGATCGTTCGGCCCATTTCAGTCATATGGTATTTGGCAATCGCTGTAACTATCCCAGGGGTTTGCCCCATATCTAATGACGTCGTGGTTAAGGTACGAGCCGCTTCTAGCATATAGGTATAACCACCAATTCGACCTAAAGCTTGTGCAACACCTTCAAAATTACCAATTGAAGTACCAAATTGCTTACGAACAACGGAATATGCGCCTGTCGTTTTCGATGTTAAATGGCCAAAGGCAGCCCCTAATGCTGGAAGGGAAATACCACGACCTGCTGATAAACACTCCACCAGCATGCGCCAACCTTTTCCTGCATATTCTTGACCACCTATTAGCCAATCCATTGGAATGAACACATCATTACCACGTGTAGGTCCATTCATAAAAGCCATATTTAATGGGTCATGGCGTTCACCAATTTCAACACCAGGATGATCGGCGGGAATTAATGCACAGGTGATCCCTAATTCTTTTTTATCACCAAGCAGACCATCAGGATCTTTCATTTTGAAAGCCAGACCTAATACTGTTGCAACGGGTGCCAAGGTAATATAACGCTTGTTCCATGTTAGGCGTAAACCTAATACTTGTTCACCTTCATGCTCGCCATAACAAACAATACCTTCATCAGGAATACTACCGGCATCTGAGCCAGCTTCTGGCCCTGTTAATGCAAAACATGGAATATCTTTCCCGTTAGCTAAACGGGGTAACCAATAATTCTTCTGCTCTTCTGTTCCGTAATGAGTCAATAATTCACCCGGCCCTAGGGAATTAGGAACCATGACGCATACCGCAGCACTCAAACTCCGAGTTGCAATTTTGGCAACTATGGTTGAATTCGCATGCGCTGAAAAATTAAGGCCGCCGTATTCTTTACCAATAATTAACGAGAAAAACTTTTCATCACGTAAGTACTGCCACACCTCTGGCGATAAATCTTTATCTTCTTGAACAATCTGATAATCGTTTATCATGGCCAATAAGGTTTCTAGCTTAGTGTCGATAAACACTTGCTCTTCATCAGTAAGTTTTGGCTTAGGGTAGGTTAATAAGGTATTCCAATTAGGTTGCCCACTAAATAACTCACCGTCCCACCATACACTTCCCGCTTCCATTGCCTCGCGTTCTGTTTCAGATAACGGTGGCAACACTTTTTTAAACACCTTAAAGGCGGGATCGCTGAGGTATCGTTTTCGCATTACAGATAAAGTGCTCATAGTTCAGATCCTTTTGCTTCGATTATTTTTATAATGACTACGTAGGTATACATTCGTTATTTAGTTTTAGACTTGCTTAACCAGAGAAATATTCGTTTCTATTGGCGCCCCAACCCCTGCTGCGAGATAAGGAACAAGACGATCAATTAAATCTTCAGTTTTCACATGATTCGAAAAATCGTTTTCTGCTATTTCACATAAAGCAGCGCTTGATGCCATCGTGAATACTGATGCACCTAATGTGAAATGTAAGCGCCAGAAAAGAGTTTCTGGATCTAAGGATGGATTAGCACGGCATACGGCAGTGACAAAAAGAGAGAGGACTTTGTCGTAACGGGTAACAATAAACCACCGTAAATGTCCCTGTACGTCAGTATAACCTCGCCCTAGTAATGACATAAAAACCGTCGCACCATTAGTTCGACAATCATTAAGGCTAACTAACGGTGACTTAGTACAGTGAAAGACATCTTCCATCGTAAAATCATCACGGGTTAAGAGTCTTTCTAATTCACTTTGCAACGCTGGCATAAAAATATCAAGGTAACGGCTGAGTACTGCACGTACCAATGTTTTCTTATCACCATAATGGTAATTAACAGAAGCAAGATTGACCCCCGCTTTACTTGTTATGGTCCGCAGCGACGTTTCGTTAAACCCATGCTCGGCAAATAACAGCTCAGCGGCATCTAGAATGCGACTTTTAGTTTCACCTTTTCCAGCCATTTTCATTCACCCGTATTAAACACATGTTTAAATACTACAACTCGTTAACACTTTTAACAAGTTTGCTATCTCATTTTGAGAGGTGAAATTTCAATAGCTCTTAAAGACAGATAAAGTAAAAATTAGACGTTAAATATCAACAATTTAAAACAAACCACCATAACCAAGGTTAATAATTAATAAAATAGAATCGAAAAAAGCATATATTCGCGGAACTTAAACACATCGATTGAGTCTGACTACATGCCACTACTTTTTTGTTGAAGATTTTCCTTCATAGCCTACTCCTGTTATTGGAGTAGGTTTTATTTCCTTGCTGTCTATTGCTAAGTTGCCCTCTTATTTTTTAAACTCACCTATTAATATCTAGACACATATCATTTATAAAAGCGACGAAACGACTCACTTTTACATACAACTCCACGATACGAATAATAATAACAATTACTTTAACTACTTATATAAATAACTATCACTAAAAATAATTAATCAATTAAATTAAAACATAACAGGATATCTAATTATCTTTATTTTTAGTTCTGTTAATTCTTATTAAGAATGGTTATAGATTTTGTTTAACGATTAAAATAAACCAACACCCAATTTGTAATACATAATACAAATGGAGGTTTACTCGCTTTTATTTCTCCGAAAATGAATCAAAAAAAATCGTTTTAAATCAACACTCTAATCGATTTAATATTTAGTTACATTTTAACTTGCCATCATTATTTTTATCGCTAGAATTCCCATACAGTATTAACGGGTAATATTTAATAAATATATATATTACTACGATCTATTTATTTGGTTTTTCACCATATAAATATCATTTGAGAGAAATTCATGTTTGATAGAGCAAAGCAAATTCTTATTGCTGGTTTTTGTATTAATTTATGTATTGGTATTCTATTTACTTGGAGTGTATTTAAAAAAGCGCTAGTTGTTGATTTAGGATGGACAAACTCAGAAGCATCTCTTCCTTATACTGTCGCTATTATTACTTTCTCTATAACTCTTCTTTTAGCGGGTATTTTACAAGATAAATTTGGTCCTAAACGTGTATTAATCGCAGGCACGATATGTTCTGGTTTAGGTTTAATTGCATCCGGTTACATCACAAATCCGACTCAACTTATTTTTACCTTTGGTATGCTTGCAGGTGGCGGTATTGGTTTTGGTTATGCTTGTTTAAGCCCTGCAGCAATGAAATGGTTCCATCCTTCAAAACGCGGGCTTGTAAATGGCCTTATCGCTGCGGGCTTTGGCCTTGCTGGTGTTTATCTTGCTCCATTAATTACATCATTAATTGGAAGTTACGGTATTAGCTATAGTTTTATTATTTTAGGTATTGCTCTTTTATGTATTGCAACACCATTAGCATTTACCATTACCAATCCACCTTCTCATTACGTACCTATCGCTTCATCTAAACAGACGGATAAGAAAGTAGCGGTGCCACAAAAAGAAATGTGTTGGACTGCTATGCTCAAAACGACGCAGTTTTATAGTATTTGGGTTATGTACCTTTGTGCATCATCAACAGGTTTAATGATCATTGGTAATATTACCTCTATCGCTTCAGCACAAGCAGGTATGACGGATGCCGCTCACCTTGTTGTTATTCTAGCTTTATTTAATACATCAGGCCGTGTGCTTGCTGGCATGCTATGCGACAAAATTGGTGGTCTTAAAACATTATCGTTATCATTTATGTTATCTATTGCCAATATGATGTTGTTCCCTCATTACACAAGCCATATTAGTCTTATCATCGGTATGGCGACAGCGGGCTTGTGTTATGGAACCTTACCGGCAGTATTTCCATCACTAACAGCAGGTTTCTATGGTTTGAAAAACTACGGTACAAACTATGGTGTCGTATACACAGCATGGGGTGTCAGTGGTTTCATTGGCCCCGTTATCGCCGCAGTTGCTGTTGATACCACAGGTAATTACAACCTCGCTTATTTCTACTCGGCAATTATCATGGGAATCGCATTTGTGTTTTCGCTGCTAACAAAGAATCCAGCAGTCAAAGCTGTGGCATCTGTCAAAAAAGAAGACAATGAAATGCTAAACACAAAAGTGACGGCCTAAACAGAACAAAGCAGTGTGGATATTATTTAAAAATCAATACATTAAGTAATCTCGATATTTTAATACTAAAAATATTCGAAAACTTAGGAACCTTTTTTAAAATCCTGAGTCTTAAATAATGTATTCAGATTGATAAAGATTTCGCAAAACAAACATGTTTCAACAATTTTTATCATTGTAAATGCCACTACTGCTTTAACTCCTAATTGTAATTTTTAGTTTGCCCACTATTTTTGTGGGCTTTTTTTTGTAAAAAAGGTCTTTGACGGCCACCATAAAAAAAGATGACTTTTTTTTCACTTTTATTGAACTAACCTTAATTTCGTTAGTCTTACTAGTATGATTCATAATAAAACCTACTATGCCTTTGGTTTTGAATCAGTATTTTAAAGTTTTTTATTTATGTTAGATGTCCACTACTGCTGAACTTTTTGTAAAATTTACGGAACTTTTTATCCCATTAAAACATTTTTAATGGGATTTTTTTTATCTATTCAGATGACTTAAGTACTCAAAACGGTATTGTTGTGTGTTTTTTTGCCTGAAAACTATTTTTTTTAAAAAGTTTTGAACCAAACCTAAAATTCAAAGTCTGAATATATAGAATCCATAATATTGGTGAGAATTGTTTAACTGGCCGTCGAACTTCTTCCAATACTCCTTATTGCCACTGCAATTATCCTTTAATTGCATATTTTTACGCTGAACTGTTGTTCAGCGTTTTTTTTATCTATTTAGACAACATCAAATCTCTATGTTTAAGAACATAACCTAGATTCGTTAATGTCTTCGCAGCATCAATCACTTTTGCAGTACTACTTTCATCATCAGGTAAAAACTCCGGCAGTGGCAATGATAATTGCTTCGCCATCTGAGTATAATACTTACTACGTGTAGGGTGAAAATCAGACGCTAAATGTAAGACAGGCATACTATCTTTGATACCAACCAACCTTACTATCGCTGCAACACAGTCTTCTAGGTGAATAAGATTAACGGGATTACTGCCTCCTTTTAAAGCGTTTCTACCCGCTAAAAATTTGACAGGATGACGGTCTTCACCAATCAGCCCCGATAACCGCACTATCGTTAATTGATCACCCCATTGAGTACGCAAACTATTTTCAATCTTCACATGTGTCAAAGCAGAATCAGTTAATGGCATCACATCATCGTCTTCAGCCACACGGCCTTTACGTCCATCATAAACTGACGTTGTACTAATAAATATAATGCGCTGACATCCTGATTGATAAGCCGCGTTAGAAAGGGATAACACATTCTGATAATGCTGCTCTTTATCAATACTATTGCGACCGGCAGCAATATTAATCACCATCACATCACTTGCTAACATCGTTGCTAAAGATGATACTTGAACATCTTCTGTTAATGGTAACTGCATTGGCACCCCATGTATGCCATATGCACTTAAAGCATTCGCCTCTCTCTCATTTCTTTTTGTACCGTAAACGTTATGGCCTTTTTTATATAATGCCTTTGCTAAGGGCAAACCAAGCCAACCACAACCGCATATAGCAATATTCATTTTTCAGCCTCAAATTACATCAAATCCATATAAGAAAAATAACACCAATGGCTTGAAGCTTTAAGTTTCTAATTAAAAATGATAACAAATTACATCAGTATAATTTTTCACTTTGTAAAATAACGCCTTAAATATGAAAGGAATACACACAAAGTTTCTGTATCCGCTCTTTTTTTGTAATTATTCATCGAATAGAGTTTCAAAACTGAAAGCCAAAAGTCGATCCCTGTCAAAAACTAATAAAATTAGCCTTAAAAAAGCGCTGATTAGCTAGGAGATAGTCAAAATTAAGTAGTATAGTTTCATTAAACAAGCATCTTGATGACAAGTTTGCTACAAATGAAATTCAATAACGAAGTGCATTATTAGCTATGAACACCATAGAAAAAATACAAAATAACTTAGAACACTTCAGTAAATCAGAGCGTAAAGTCGCCGAAGTTATTATTGCCTCCCCACAAACAGCTATCCACTCAAGTATCGCAACACTTGCCAAAATGGCGGATGTTAGTGAACCGACCGTTAACCGCTTTTGCCGTCGCTTAGATACTAAAGGATTCCCTGACTTTAAATTACATTTAGCGCAAAGCCTTGCGAATGGTACGCCTTATGTAAATCGTAATGTTGAAGAAACGGATGGGCCAGATGCCTATACCGCTAAAATTTTCGAATCAACAATGGCGTGTTTAGATGTCGCAAAAAATAGTCTCGATACGATGCAGATTAACCGCGCTGTCGATCTGTTAACACAAGCAAAAAAAATCTCTTTCTTTGGTTTAGGCGCTTCTGCATCCGTCGCTCACGATGCGCAAAATAAGTTTTTCCGTTTCAACATTCCTATTGTCTGTTTTGATGATATTGTGATGCAACGCATGAGCGTGATTAACTGCTCTGATGGCGATGTCGTCGTGGTTATATCTCACACTGGTCGCACTAAAAGTTTGGTTGAAATTGCACAAATGGCGCGTGCTAATGGAGCAACGGTTATTGGTATTACGGCAAAAGATTCACCGTTAGAACGTGAATGCTCCTTATCTATTTGCCTAGACGTACCAGAAGACACTGATATTTACATGCCAATGGCGAGCCGTGTTGTACAAATGACCGTTATTGATGTGCTAGCAACAGGGTTTACTCTTCGTCGTGGTGCAGGGTTTAGAGATAACTTAAAGCGCGTAAAAGAATCGCTGAAAGACTCCCGCTTTTCTAAAGACAGTTCAACGCTGTAACACTTTAAAAGCGAAGCCTTAGCTTCGCTTTTTTATTCGCAACGTTTTCATTACATATTTTTTGTTACAACAAAAATGAATAACAAAAGTGACAGTTCATTGTCTTTTGATATACATCATTAAGCAAAATCTGCGAGATATGGTATCAAAACTATCTCATGTTTTATTGCCGACTTGGTAATCATCACTCTCAAACCAAGTGCTCAATAAAGCTCGTTTCTATAAATTGGAGTTTCACATGACTGAACGCCTAAGACGTACAAAAATTGTAACCACTTTAGGTCCTGCAACTGATCGTGATAATAACCTTGAAAAAATCATCGCGGCAGGTGCCAATGTTGTACGTATGAATTTCTCTCACGGTAGCCCAGAAGATCATATCCAACGCACTAAGCAAGTACGTGAAATTGCAGCTAAGCTTGGTAAAAACGTAGCAATTCTAGGTGACTTACAAGGCCCTAAAATTCGCGTATCTACGTTTAAAGAAGATAAAATCCAGCTTGCTATTGGTGATAAATTTACCCTTGATAGTGATCTACCTAAAGGCGAAGGCGATCAGTTTGCTGTTGGTCTCGACTACAAAGAATTACCTAAAGATGTGACAACAGGTGACATCCTGCTATTAGATGATGGCCGTGTACAATTAAAAGTAACAGCTGTTGAAGGTAATAAAGTACACACTGAAGTGACAGTCGCCGGCCCATTATCAAATAACAAAGGCATTAACAAAAAAGGCGGCGGCCTTTCAGCAGAAGCCCTAACAGATAAAGATAAAGCCGACATTTTAACAGCTGCGGCAATGGGCGTTGATTATCTTGCCGTATCATTCCCACGTAATGGCGAAGACATGAAATATGCGCGCCGATTAGCCACTGAAGCAGGCCTAAATGCAAAATTAGTCGCTAAAGTTGAACGTGCTGAAGCGGTAGCAACAACCGAAGCAATGGACGATATCATCCTTGCATCTGACGTTGTTATGGTTGCTCGTGGTGATCTTGGTGTTGAAATCGGCGATCCTGAACTCGTTGGTGTGCAAAAGAAACTGATTCGCCGTGCTCGTAGCTTAAACCGTACGGTGATTACAGCAACACAAATGATGGAATCCATGATCACTAGCCCAATGCCAACACGTGCAGAAGTTATGGATGTTGCTAACGCTGTACTAGATGGTACCGATGCCGTCATGCTTTCCGCGGAAACGGCTGCGGGACAATTTCCTGAAGAAACTGTAAAAGCAATGGCAAGTGTTTGTTTAGGCGCAGAAAAAGAGCCAAGTATTAACGTGTCTAACCACCGTTTAGATCGATTCTTCTCATCGCCTGAAGAAACGATTGCAATGTCAACCATGTATGCTGCAAACCACATGGAAGGCGTAAAAGCGATGGTTGCAATGACTGAATCGGGTCGTACACCGTTGATGATGTCGCGCATTACCTCCGGTTTACCCATTTTCGCACTATCTCGTAACGAAAATACCTTAAACCAAGCTTCATTATACCGTGGCGTAACACCTGTATTTTTCAATCGTGATAGCGATGCTGGTTTAGAAGCGGCAAAACATGCGTTAGATGTACTTCGTGATGCTGGATTTGTTAAAGTGGGCGATCTTGTGATCATCACTCAAGGTGATGTGATGGATACCATTGGTTCAACTAACAATATGCGTATTCTAACTGTCGAGTAATCTATTTATCTCGTACAAAAACGCACTAAAAGGCAACGTTCGCGTTGCCTTTTTAAGGCGCTGACCACGTAACTGGCGCAGTCCACTGCTGATTAATCAATGAAGTTAGAACATGATCTTGCCACTTTCCATCAATTAATAAGTACGCTTTTGCTAGACCTTCTTTTTCAAAACCCACTGAATGTAGTACGCTGGCACTTCTTTTGTTATGTGGCATGTAGGCGGCCATAATGCGATGAAAACCTTTTACTTCGAACATCCAGTTCACCGTCTCTTTTAATGCCCGACGCATAATAGCTCGCCCTTGGTAGTCTTGATCAAGGGAGTAGCCAACATGACACGCATGAAAAGGAAATTTCACTAAATTACTGTAGTTAATCACGCCAATAATATCGTCAGTGCTTCGGTCTTCAATCACAAAATAAAATGCCATTTCATGACGATGTAAGGTAGCGATTTGTTCGACTCTTTTTTGCCAACCCAGCTCTGAATAAAACAATTCATTACGCATCGGCTCCCAGGCTTTGAGAAAATCACGATTTTTTTGATAATACGTTGTTATCTTTGCCACATCCTGACTAGAAATAAGCCTAATTTTTATATCATCAAGCGCAATTGTGGATGAACGGTTTATAATTGAATGGAACAAACTATTACCTCGACACAAGGATGTTAATAAGAGGTGCTGAGCATTGTCGTAAGATTAGCATAACTAATAAACATATTGTTATATGTTATCAAACTGTTATCTGTTAATCTTAGCTTAGCAATGTTATTAATTACTAACGCATTTAGTGAGTTATGGATGTATTACGATTGTATAGAAACTGAACTAGGCAGCATTATGTTGCTAGCCGACCATCAAGGCTTAAGAAGGTTAACTGTCAATAGTCCTGGCTATTACCCTGATGAGTCATGGCAGCATAACCCCTCTTTTATGAGACCCTTCATTAGGCAACTAAAAGAATATCTCTTAGGCTCACGTAAACGCTTTACCTTCCCTCTCGCTCCTCAAGGAACGATGTTTCAACAGCAAATATGGCATGCTATTGCTGATATTCCCTTCGGTGAAACATCCAGTTACGAACAAATCGCGCTTGATATTGGCAATTCAGCTGCAAGCCAAGCTATAGGCATGGCAAAGAATGTAAATCCTATTCCTATCATTATCCCTTGTCACCGTGTACTTAATAGCAATCAAAATCTTTGCGGCTATCGTTATGGTGCTGAAATGGTAGAGCTATTACTTGCATTAGAGTCAGGTAAAGCCATTCTTATTAAAGAACCACAACATGAAATAGCATAACGCCAATACTAGATTGATTTTCGAGATCATAAAAAAGAGATAATTTTTATTATCTCTTTTTCTTTTATATCCACAGTAATTAGCTACGCTTACTTAAACCATATTCTCGTAATTTATTAGCAACGGCAGTATGTGATACGCCTAACCGTTTCGCTAATTTGCGGGTAGATGGGTAACTTCGATAAAGATTCGATAAAATACCAGATTCATAACGTTTCATGATCTCATCAAGAGAGCCATCTAATATTTCATCACTGATAATACTACTTGATTCATTTTCAGGTAACTGTACATCATCAGATGTCATGACCGTATTCTCAAGTTGTGTCATCGCTCGGAATAGCACATTACGTAATTGGCGAATATTACCAGGCCATGCATATTGCTTTAAGTATTCTGCCAACTCCTCAGATAGCTGAGGTTTAGGCTGATGTAATTCTTGTGATAACTGAGTTAAAAATAATTCAGCTAACGGTACTATATCTGCCGATCTTTCACGTAATGGTGGAACAACCAAAGCAAGAACATTTAAGCGGTAATATAAGTCTTCGCGGAAATCACCTGATGCAACTAAATCTGGTAGCTTTTTCTGTGTAGAGCAAATTACGCGAAGATTAACCTTTTTCTCAGCTTCCTCACCCACGCGTCGGAATGTACCATCTTGTAAAAAGCGTAGTAATTTAATTTGTAGGTGTTTTGACATCTCACCAATTTCATACAAGAAAACAGTACCACCATCCGCTTGCTCAAAAATACCTTTTTTACTTGGCTCGGTTGTACTGCCAGCAAAACCAAATAGCTCAGTTTCGGCGGCGTTATCAGGCATAGATACGCAGTTTACAACTAAAAATGGTTTCTCTCGTCGTATAGAACGTTGGTGACATGCGCGGGCTAACATTTCTTTACCTGTTCCCGTTTCACCTTGGATCAATAACGGTGCATCTAATAAAGCCAACTTTTTCGCTTGAGCTAATAAATGCTTAAAACGCGATGATTGCCCGACTAAATGCTCAAAACCACTGTCGCCATCTAACTGGCGAGTCACAATCGGCATGGTTGCTTCAGACAGTGATTTTAGAAGAATAAGAGCACTGGCAAAAACAGGTATATCGGTTTCATCGTTAATATAAACAGGCATGACTTCCATTTGGTAATCTAAACCTGCAATCACCACCATCTCAGTATGTTTTTCAGCCTGTTTTGTTTCTAACCAACGCTGAACATTAAAGCCAAAGAGCGTATGAACATTTTCGTGATAAAGTGATCCCTGATGATGAGCCAATAACCTTTCAGCGGCTTGATTGGCAAAATCAATTTTTCCGTTTAAATCGATGGAAAAAAAGGGATCAGGCAAGGTTTGAAGTAATGCAGAAAGCTCTGTATGTTCACGTTCACTGGGCATGAAATTTATTTTTCTTACATCTGTTACGCCATCTAACTGCCTTATTTGCGACATTAGATGACTAAACTGCTCAAATTCAATTTCAGGACAATTGAGATAAATGATACCAATGCGATCAATTTCAATCCCTCGAAGATCAATCTCCTGACTAGTCAGAATATCGAGTAGCTCGCGAGTCATTCCTACCCGATCTTCACAAAATACCTGTAGTCTCATTCTTTACGCCTTCTCAATATAAACTTTCCATTGTTAAGTTCGAAACATTCGGCTTATCAGAATAACAACAACAAAAAGCAATGACTTAATTCTTCAATTTCAACTCATACCACAAACAAAAATATAGGTATTAATATGAGTTTACACTTAGGTGTCAACAATTCCTGACACTTTTAACAGTGTGCGACTAACGCTAAATTGAGTCAAGTCTCCCGCTCAGAATCAAGCCATTTATAATTAAAAAATAACGTTATGCTTTTAGTATCTATTGAACTAACAGCGCCTTTATTTTAAGTATGACGGATTAAATCATTCATGATAGGTAGCTCACTTGAGCTAGGAAAAACTATATCGAGTTGCTTAGTTGTTGCCCCTAAATGTGAATGCAATACCGTTTTACATATAGAGCGAATATCCGTCGTTGGAGCTAAATCTCTTCCTTTGTATTGCTGAGATTTCGCTAACCCTGGCCATTTTGTTATCACTTGATTTCCACTCACCGCACCTCCCGCTATCAACATTGCGTTAGCCGTACCGTGATCGGTTCCCTTAGTTCCATTTTCAGCAACTGTTCGGCCAAATTCACTCGCGGCTATAACCACCGTTCGCGACCAAGCCTCACCTAACTGTGATTTTAAAGCTGAAAGTCCCTCATCAAGTTTCTTTAATTGGCTCGCTAAACGACCTTTAACCGCGCCTTCTCCTGCGTGTGTATCCCATCCACCTAGCTCTAATACCGCAATATTCGGTCCATTTTCCGACGTTAAAAATTTCCCTGCTTGTTGCGCCAAAGCATGAAATTGTTGGCCGCCTTTTACATGACCTGCCATTTTTTCAATGTCTAATGCATTAATAAAGTTGTCAGATAACGTCTGATCGCTTTGATACATATCCTGCAACAATTCAGCTTGTTGCTGCTTAATCTTCAATTTATGTGGATACCAACTATCAGCTTGGGCATTACCTTGAACAATTAAAGGTAAACCAGAATCTATGGCTATCGTATGCTGCTTGTTATCAACAGATAAAAAGCGATTTAGCCAACCATCACGATGTAACGGATCCTCAGTTCCATTTTCTAATACTTTCTGCCCATCAAAATGTGAGCGCTGACGATAAGGTGATGCACACGCATGAATAAAAGCCATCTCGCCTTGTTGATACCACTGATAACAACTCTTTAGTGCTGGATGTAAACCAAAGAAATCATCGAGTTTATTAAGCTGATTTTTATGTAATCCAATCGACGGTCTTTGCGGTAAATAGTCTTTATCTCCATAGGGTACAACCACATTTAACCCATCCATTGCACCGCGCAATGTAATCCATACAAAAATATTTGCCGACTGTGTTTTCGCAAAAGCGACAGATGGTAATGCACTGCATACCCCAACCGCAGCTAAAGATTTTAAGAACATACGGCGATCAAATATATTATCCATCACGATCTCGCTATCGATACATAAACTGTGGGCTTAGCCATAATAAAACCAACTTCGTTATCGCACCGTTAGCCTTATTCATTGCAAGCTCTGTGTGTTGATCAAGATCTTTTCCATAAAGATTATTGACCACTTGTTTTACCAACTGAAGCGGTTTGACTTTTTGCTTCTTCGCTTCTCTTACCGCAAGCACCGCAAATGTATTTGCTACTTGCCAACGTTGTATCAACGCTGAAGAACTATTGAAATCACTATCTTGATCAGACCAACCCGCCGGAGAACCTGCCATAAATGGCTGTTGTCCCAACAACCTCAATTGTTGAGTAATTTTGTGTTCCGATGGGTTGAGATCAGCACTACGTAAAAGCGCAAATAACCATTCTTGCGGCGTTCTAAACCGAAGAGGCGCAGCCGTATTCACTTCAGGCTCTTGCAATAATCTCTTATAAACAGGCTGTAATTCACCGTTATTTTTTAGATAAACACCGGCTAAATCATCCACTAGCTCCTTCTTGGGCTGGCCAATAAAGTGTTGAGCTAATTTAGTTGCCAAATGCCTTGCGGTTTGTTGATGCAATGCAAGATCTTTTAAGCACGCTTCTCCCTGTCCAATCCCTGTTTGTGTGTAACGCTGACCTAATAACATCACATCACCAGGTTGATGCGCCCAAGCTACAAATTTAAACCCAGGATTTTGCTTATCAAAACTGACCATCCAGCCTGTTATCGCATGTGCTAATTGGATAACATCTTGCTGACTGTAACCGCCATCAACCCCTAAGGTATGTAACTCCATAATTTCACGAGCGAGATTTTCATTGAGTCCCTTATGGCGTTTCTTACCCAATTTAGAATCAGGCCCTATCGATAGATTATTATCGAGAAACATCAACATTGTTGGGTGCTTAATCGTTGCTTGAAGCATATCGGCAAAATTACCGTTCCAGTGTTGGCGTATTACCTCATTCTCAATCCCAGCAATAATCGGTTTTACTTTGCGCGTATCGGCAGAGACTGCAAAATGGTTACTCCAAAATTGAATTAAACGTTCTTGAAAACTATTGGAGGAATGCAATGTTTGTAGATTACGTGCAGATACTTGCTGTTCATAACTCAGATTAAAAAATTGATTAACCTGCTTTTGAACGGCACGCTTTTCATTCGGGGATTTTTTTAATTTTTTACGCTGTTGATTAAATTGACCGATCTGAACCAAAATATTATTCGTCGAAGGTAAAGACTGTAGAGCGGTATCAATATATGGTTTAGTTGAGATCTGCTCTGCCAGCGTTAATACATGCTGATCATTCAGTTTGGGGCCAAAGCCAAATCGTTGCTCAGTGATGATGGCTGCCGTTGGATAATAATTCACCTTGTTGTCCTTATCATTAACCCAAGGATACGATAACGACTCTAACGTAAATAAGCTTCAGAGAATGTAAAGTGTTGTAAAGATGCTATCTTGACGACATAACAAGAAAATAAGTATTTAATTTTCAATCTTCTAACACCCCAACTCTTATTTATGTTTAAGCTGATTATTTTAACAATAGAGTAAATCATGAATAAACTGAGCATATTACTTCCCTTAGTCATCACTCTATTTGGTTGCGATGCACAAAGCTCAGCCAAGCAAGTCGAGACGACGGCAGAAAATCTATGTGGTAACGGTGAATTTGTTTTATCACTGCCAAAAGACATGGATCAGTACCAACAAAAAATGGCAGATTTTATTCAGGCAAGTGGTACAGATCCTTTTGATAAAACTGCCTTTACTGATACTTGTAAAAAACCTCGTAACGGTAAAATAGACTTAAAATACATTGCAGAACAAGCTGCACTTGCAACGCTCCCCTACCCCGATGCAGCTAAAGTGCTTTATTTTAAGCAACAGCAAGGCACACTTTATATTGTGCTATCAGCACAAGAAAACGGATGGGCAGGCGTGTCTACCGCACTCGGAACTTCGATGCCAGTTATAATTCGTAATATTCAACTTAATAGCACCATTAAAAATATTAAATTTGGCTATGCGCCTGGAGATGAAAGTCTCGCTATCGTTAAATAAGATGAACAAAGTGGTCAAAGAGTCGTATTCTCCCTGACCACTTAACCACTTCAATTTACGCTTAATAGTGGAATATCTAGTTAATCTTTTTCTTTGGTACCAAGCTGTTTAAATAGATCGCTTCGTATTTCAGCTAATTTGGGTTGCTCTCCCGGTAACCATGGTAAAGGACGTACTAAGCTGATCGCTTTTAAGCCTAGTCTTCCGGTCAATAAACCAATACTCACCCCTTGCGCAACGCGGGTAGACATACGACCCGCTAAGTCCATTGAGAGCATATCCATCCCCAAATCAGTGATCACTTCAGATGCACCTGCAAATGCCATATTAGCCAATACCAGCTTAAGTAGCTTAATGCGAGACCAGTAACCTAATTCGACACCATAAACTCGAGAAACTTGTTCAATTAAGCGCAAATTACGCCATGCCACCAGCAACATATCAGCCACTGCTAGTGGGCTTAATGCAACCATCACCGCGGCATCTGATGAATATTTCGCCACTAATTTTCGAGCTAATTTATCTTGTTGGCTGACCACTAAGCGATCATAAAGCTCAAGTATTTCGCGATCATTGTGCGTCGCGTCTAACGAATTCGTCCAGCGATCATAACCATAGTTATCACTACCAATCTGACTATGCTGTGCCAGTTTGGTACAAAAAGCTTTACCATTACCAATGCCATTACCATCAAGTAAGAGTTGGGCTTCATCACGCTCTGTTTGACGTGATTTTAACCGTCGTAACGTCAAAAGCTCCCGCCCCAATGCACCGATACCAACTACGGCAATACTGGCAACCAATGCACTCCAGCCAAGCGATAACCAATTTGCTGTTTGATAAGCTGTCACAACATGGTCAACCGTCTGCCACCCCACCATTGCCGCGCCTGCAACCACTACCCCTTTTAAAAAGCCATAACGACGTTTTGGTTTCGCTGCTAATACTTGTTTGAGATCTTTTTCAATTTCAGTTTCTTGTTGCTCTATTGCTTCAGGTAAAAAATCGGCTTGTTGAGCAAACTCCAATTTCGACGCAATATTGCGTTGTTCTTGGTTAACTGTTGGATCATCAAAAACAATTTTACTTTTTAACGGTTCACTCATTGCAGTTTATCTCCCAACAAATACTCAAGTGCTTTATCCATTCGGATATGCGGCAAAGGCTCGTCACTTTGCTGTAGCAAGGGACGGAAATTAATAAAATCAAAGCTCTGCTGCTGCCAAAAATCAACGTTTGGTAACCGTTTTGGCACTTCTCCGGGAAAGAGAGTTTGTGCATGACCTAACAAATCGGTCCCCCTTAATGCAGGGACTTGCTGCCCTTTGTGAGTCACAAAGCCAGGCTCAGTCGCTTGAATCGATGCCAAACTAACACAATCCATTTTAATGCCTTCAAAGGAAGCGGTTTGCCATGCTTCATTCACTAGCTGCTGTAATAATCCGACTAAATTCGGGTGCTGCTCAGGCGTAATATGATCGGCTTTGGTTGCAGCGAAGAGTACTTTATCAATACGCGGTGAAAATAGACGACGCAGTAACGAGCTACGCCCATATTTAAAACTTTGCATCAGCTGATCCAACGCTTGACGCATATCATTAAACGATTCAGGTCCCGAATTAAGAGGCTGTAAGCAATCAACTAATATGATTTGGCGATCAAATTTTGAAAAATGATCATTATAGAACGCCTTCACAACATGCTGTTGATAATACTTATAGCGATTTCTAAGCATCCCAATATTGGTGCTTTCATCTGCATCAATCAGCTGTTTTTCTGTGTACTTTTTATTCCACAGGAGCGGGAAAAATTGTAAAACAGGTGCACCAGCTAATTCACCAGGCAGAACAAAACGTCCTGGTTGAACCCAATGTAATCCCCCTTCTGCCTTACATTGATGCAAATACTCGGTGAACGCCTTCGATATTTCTTCAATCTGCTTTTCATCTGCGGGTGCAAAAGGATCAAACATCTCGGTTTTAGCAAGCCAATCTTGAGCTAATTCAAGACGTTTACCTTTTAGTACTTGGCTTTGTTGTGCCGACCATTGAGTAAAATCTAAATCAAGTAACGGTAAATCTAATAACCACTCGCCGGGATAATCAATAATATCCAAATACAACGTGGCGGTATCTTGAAATAGTTTCAATGCCCCTTTCTGAGGCTTATAACGAAGTGCTAAACGCGTTTGACTCACATCCCTTGTTGGCTCTGGCCATTCAGGAGGCGTCGACATAATTGATTGCATTCCTTCATCATAGCCAAATTTAGGCACATGCAGATCTAACTGAGGAACACGCTTTGCACCTAATAAATGGCCGTCACGCATCGCACTAAACATAGGTAGGCGAGCATTCGTACTTACATGCAGTAATTGATTAATAAGAGAAGTAATAAAGGCCGTTTTACCCGCTCGAGACAATCCTGTAACGGCAAGTCGAACGTGTCGATCCAAACTTCTATTAACGAGCTTATTCAACTCATTACTGATTCGATTCATGATTAACCCTAGTTGTTTTCATTTTTGTTTTAGGTTTAACAACTTTATTCTAATAATTATCAATAAAGTGATTTAACTATATTACGCCTTTATAACGGAAAAAAGCAGGCCTGACATTGATCAGCACCTGCTTCATTAGGCTAAGCTTTATGGATAATTAAAGCTTATTGAACTCGCGATCCACTTTGAATGCAGAAGATGTAACATACGCTTCCATCTGTTGTACTTTCTTTTCGGCGGTATCAAATTCTGATTCCACTTTTTGTAAAATTTGATGCGCAGAGCGACCCGCCTGCCACGGTTTCTGTTTTACGTTGTGCTCGGTATAAGTATCTTGTTGCTCTTTTCGCTGTGGTGGCATTTTATCTAAAATTAACCATGCGGCGATATAAGCAATCGTGGCAAAAAAGCCCAAACCAAGTAAGAAGGCTGAAACAGCAAGAATACGTACCAACCAAATTTCAACACCGAAATATTCAGCTAAACCAGCGCACACACCGCCCAATTTTCCTTTTTTAGGATCACGGTATAAGGTCTTACTCATTATTTTTGCCTCCATCTTGGTACTTCTGCATCAAGAATACGCTCTAACGTCACAATACGTTCTTGCATATCTTCTGCGCGTGCCACCAAGGTCTCTAACTTTTTCTGATCTTCACCTGACAGCCCTTCACCGGCTTGACGTTTACTACGATAGTGAAGGATTAACCATAGCGGTGCGACAATAATCATGAACACCACTAATGGAACGCTAATAAAACCCATTGACATTATTTGTTCTCCTTTCGCGCAGAATCAATGAAACAACGACGATAACTTAATTGTACTTACTCTTTATCCTTGATGTTCGCTTTTAAGCGCTCAAGTTCTTTTTCAATTTCGTCTTGTGCTTGTAAATCAGCAAATTCTGACTCTAAGCTTTTGCCACGACCAAAGCTATAACTATCTGCTTCTGCTTCCATTTCATCGATGCGACGTTCATATTGCTCAAACTTAGACATCGCCTCATCAACTTTACTTGTATCTAGCTGACGACGAACATCGCGGCGAGTGCCTGCGGCTTTATGACGCGTCACTAGCGCTTGTTGACGAGCGCGTGTTTCTTGCAACTTACGCTCAAGTTCAGCGACTTCTAATGACAATTTTTCAATCGTCTCTTCTACTAGTTTGTATTCTTCATTGAGCGTTAATGCGACATCAGCCAGTTTTTGCTTTTCGATCAGTGCTGCACGGGCTAAATCTTCACGACCTTTTTGCAGTGCAAGGCTCGCCTTTTCCTGCCAATCTGTAATTTGTGATTCAATCGCTTGAATACGACGTTGTAACTCTTTTTTATCCGCTAATGCACGCGCTGAAGATGTACGTACCTCAACTAATGTATCTTCCATCTCTTGGATGATAAGACGGATCAATTTTTGTGGATCTTCAGCCTTATCCAGTAACGAGTTCACGTTAGCATTTACGATATCAGCAAAACGAGAAAAAATACCCATCATTAAACTCCTTGATTAAACCCATTTCACAGTAATCACGCTTACAGGTTTATATAGTGATACTAACTTAATGTTCTTGTGTTACCACTTAGATATTTCAAGTACTGTGCCAACTTTTAACGTATTAAATATCAACAACTTAATTTTCAACCCACTTTTAAGCAAGCTATGATATAGTTAATTTAACCAATTAATAGTGAGATTAACCAATGCGTAAAACGGAAAACTTAATCGGTGAATCTGATGCTTTTTTAAGTGTCCTAGACCAAGCATCACGCCTCGCTTCACTCAATCGCCCAATTCTTATTCTTGGTGAACGAGGCACAGGTAAGGAGTTAATCGCCCAACGCGTTCACTATTTATCAAAACGTTGGGATCAACCTTTAGTGACACTGAACTGTGCCGCACTAAGCGAAGGCGTCATTGATTCTGAACTATTTGGCCATGAGGCGGGCTCCTTTACAGGCGCGAAAGGTCGCCACCAAGGGCGCTTTGAACGCGCAGAAAATGGCACGCTTTTTTTAGATGAATTAGCAACCGCCCCGATGGGGGTTCAAGAAAAATTATTACGCGTGATTGAATACGGTGAGTACGAGCGCGTGGGCGGTAATAAACCTTGCCAAGCGAATGTACGCTTAGTTTGTGCAACTAATGAAAATTTACCCGAACTCGTTGCTGAAGGAAAATTTCGAGCAGATTTACTTGATAGACTCGCCTTTGAAATCATCCACCTTCCACCATTACGTGAACGACTAGACGATATTTTACCATTGGCAGAACACTATGCTGTGCGTATGTGTCGCGAATTAGGATATAGCTATTTTGCAGGTTTTTCACAACACGCTAAACAACAACTACTCGACTATCAATGGCCAGGGAATATTCGAGAGTTAAAAAATGTTGTCGAACGGTCTGTATTTCGTCATAGCAATGAAGGTGAAGCTATTGACGAAATTTATACCGACCCTTTCGCTACAGCTTGGCAATCTTGTGAGCCAGCACCATCACAGTCTTTATCCATTGTAGACACCCCAGCAGTCAAACAAGAAAACTCTAGCATTCAACTTCCCGTTGATCTTCGCCACTACTTACAAGATCAAGAAATCATGTTGATCAACAAAGCACTTAAACACGCTCGCTTTAATCAAACAAAAGCCGCCGAACTTTTAAGCTTAAGTTATCACCAGTTAAGAGGACTCATTCGAAAGTATGACATTAACGTTAACGGTGATTAATCAACCAAATTCACGCGATAATTAAAGATATATAACGGTTTTAGACTAATTACTTATAAATAAAGCAGGATAGCTTGGTGACGTTAAAAGAAAAATGTTAAATTTAACGACTTAATTTCATTTAACGCCTATTAAATATGAGCGCTTACAGTCGTCTTTTGATTGCCGGCTTCACTTTACTTGGCCTTTTAGGTTGTAAAGAGCCGTCACATAATACCGCTAAGCAAAGCAATGGCTTTGTTTACTGCGGTCAAGATACTCCGACAACATTAAATCCACAGCTAACGGATGGCGGATTAACAGCAGAAACACTCTCGGCGCAAATTTTCGATCGCCTGCTGTTACTCGATCCTATCAGCCACAAACCTCTTCCTGATCTAGCAAAAAGCTGGACTGTCAGTGACGATGGCTTGGTATATACCTTTAAGCTGCGAGATAACGTTAAATTCCAACATACTGATTGGTTTACTCCAACACGTCCGCTTAATGCCGATGACGTTATTTTTAGCTTTGAGCGTATCATTAATCCACACCACCCTTTTCATAATATTTCTGGTGGTCGTTACCCATGGTTTGAAAGCCTTGGGTTTGCTGATTTAATTGATACCATCAAAGCTAAAGACCCTCTCACCGTACAATTTACCTTAAATCGACCAGATAATTCTTTCTTATCTAACTTAGCAACCAGTTATGCGGTGATTTATTCTCAGCAGTATGGTCAGCAACTGTTAAAATCAGGCCGTATCGGTCTTATTGATACACAACCAATCGGTACGGGTCCTTTTTACGTTGATCAATTTATACCCAATGATCTTATTCGCTTAAAACGTAATAAGGATTATTGGCAAGGTGCCGCACCAATGGAGCAAGTGGTATTTGATATCTCAGCCCGTGGCATGGGTAATCTTGCTAAGTTGCTAAGCTCTGAATGTGATGTTCTCTCATCTCCTGTTGCGAGCCAGTTGCCTGTTATTTCAAATAACGATAACTATAAATTACTTGCACAAACGGGGATGAATGTATCCTTTCTGGCATTAAATACGGAACGTCCACCATTAAATAAATTAGAAATCCGTGAAGCTATTAATTATGCAATAAACCGTAAAACACTGCTCAATTCTGTTTATTACGGTACGGCAACAGAGGCAAAAAGCTTGTTACCCCCAATGTCTTGGGCTTATAACCACGACAGCAAAGCACTTTCTTATAATCCTAAATTAGCCAAACAACTGCTTGATGCCGCTGGCTATGATTATAACCAAGTCCTGACGATGTGGGTCCCACTTGAGCCTCGACCTTATAACCCGAGTCCTCGAAAAACAGCGGAATTAATCCAAGCTAATTTGAAAGCCGTTGGTATCAATGTGTCTTTACATCATCAAGAAACGATTGGTCGTGTTGGTTTAACTGATACTACTCAATACGATATGGTTCTTGCTGGTTGGATCGCAGATAACGGCGACCCTGATAATTTCTTAAGACCATTATTGTCATGCAATGCTAAAAAAGCAGGGCTTAATGTCGCTAACTGGTGTGATCTTGGTTTTGATAATTTACTTGAAATTGCACTACGCACAAATAAGCAACAACAACGTCAAGTATATTACCAGCAAGCGCAAAATATTTTGGATCAACAAGTACCTGTGATCCCATTGGCTCATGGTGTCCATTTCCAAGCCCACAGTAAAACGTTAGGGGGGTTACAGATGGACCCATTTGGTTCGCGATCTTTTTCCAGTGTTTATCGAATTGAGTAAAGCATGTTTATTTATACGATACGTCGCCTAAATTTGTTTGTAATTACGCTATTAATACTGACCATAATTGGTTTTAGTATTTTGCGTTTAGATACCCAATTACAGTGGGCGCATCAGAGCTTTTTTAGTGGTTGGATTTTATATTTAGAGAACTTACTTTCAGGTAATCTCGGTATCACTCCCAATGGTACACCTATTAGTAGCGAAATATTAACCGTATTTCCTGCAACGTTAGAGCTGTGCTTTTTTGCTTTTATACTCTCGTTAGTCGTTGGTATTCCGCTTGGCACTATCGCAGGCGTACATCGAGGACAACCCCTTGATACCATCATTTCCTCAATAACCTTACTGGGCTACTCCATCCCCCTATTTTGGTTAGCGATGTTATTAATTCTGTTGTTTTCGCTGAATTTAGGCTGGCTACCTGTTTCTGGTCGTTACAGTTTGTTATATCAATTTGATCATGTCACTGGCTTTGCTCTGATTGATATTTTGCTGTCAAATAAACCATACCGTATGGAAGCATTTCTTAACGCACTACAGCATTTAGTCTTGCCAACCATTGTATTAGCGATGGCACCTACAACGGAAGTGATACGTTTAACCCGTGCCTCAATTTCAGACGTAATGACGAAAAACTACATCAAAGTAGCCCAAACGAAAGGCTTATCTACCTTTGAAATCGTCCGCCGTCATGCGATGAAAAATGCCCTTCCCCCCATTATTCCTAAATTAGGGATGCAGTTTGCAGCAATGATGACCTTTGCCATGCTTACAGAATCTATTTTTAATTGGCCGGGTATTGGTCGTTGGTTACTTAATGCGATTGCAGATCAAAATTATGTTGCCATTCAAGCTGGTGTAATCACAGTAGGTAGTTTCATCTTATTGGCTAACATTTTATCTGATTTAGCTGGTGCTATGGTGAACCCATTAGTAAGGAAAGAATGGTATGCCATCAAATAGTGTTTACCAAGAAGAAACAATCCCAACCCAATGGGAGCGCGCTTGGCAAAACTTCAGGGAAAACTCACTGGCCATGTTTGGCCTATGGTGTTTACTGTTTTTGCTCATTGTCACCCTAACAGCACAATGGCTGGCTCCCTATTCGCCGATAAAACAAGTTGGTGAGCTGCTCATGCCACCATCATGGGACAACTCTGGTCATGTAAACTTTTTCTTTGGTACTGATGATTTAGGTCGTGATATTTTATCTCGCTTGATCATAGGTTCACAGCTAACCTTTGGCTATGCCTTATTAGTCGCCTTTGCATCCAGCGTTATTGGCTTGCTGATCGGTATTCTTGCCGGAATGAGCCAAGGCTTAAAATCGAGCTTTTTAAATCATATTTTAGATACCGTGTTATCTATCCCTTCGCTTTTATTGGCCATCATAGTGGTCGCCTATATGGGGCCGGGAGAAACACATATCTTACTCGCAATTTGGCTAGCTTTGATCCCTCGTTTTATTCGAGCGGTGTACACAGCCGTTCATACTGAAGTTGCTAAAGATTACGTTATTGCAGCACGATTAGATGGTGCTAATAATTTTTACCTCTTATGGAATTCAATCTTACCCAATATTTTATCAACCATCATTACTGAGATGACGCGCGCAATCTCTATTGCTATTTTAGATATTGCTGCATTAGGTTTCCTAGGGTTAGGCGCGCAAACACCACTACCAGAATGGGGGGCTATGCTAGGTGATTCTGTTGAACTGATTTACCTTGCACCATGGACAGTCACATTACCGGGTCTTGCCATTATGTTTAGTGTTCTAGTAATTAATTTAGTCGGTGATGGTCTTCGCCAAGCTCTTAATGCAGGGATTGATTAATATGCCATTACTCGATATACGCAACCTCACTATCGAAATCGACACACCACAAGGCATGGTGAAAGCGGTTGATAGAATGAGCATAACCATTAATGAAAGCGAAATTCGTGGTTTAGTGGGCGAATCAGGTTCAGGTAAAAGCCTTGTCGCGAAAGCTATTGCAGGCGTGTCTAAAGATAATTGGCGCGTCAGTGCCGATCGCATGCGCTTAGGTGATATTGACTTACTCACTCTATCTCATCGTGAGCGACGAAAAATTGTTGGCCGTGAAATGGCAATGATCTTCCAAGAACCATCAACCTGTCTTGATCCCTCTGAGACAGTTGGGGAACAATTGGAAGAAGCCATTCCCTCTTCATCATTTACTGGGCATTTTTGGCAGCGCTTTCACTGGCGTCAAAAACAAGCTATCGCACTTTTGCATAAAGTCGGTATCAAAGAGCACAAACGCGTAATGCGAAGTTACCCTTATGAATTAACCGATGGCGAATGTCAAAAAGTCATGATCGCAATGGCGATTGCAAACCGTCCACGATTATTGATTGCCGATGAGCCCACAAACGACTTAGACCCAATTACCCAAGCTCAAATTTTTCGCTTATTAAGCAGGATGAATCAATTAGGTAACACCACTATTTTATTAGTCAGCCATGATCTTACGACGGTTACCCAGTGGGCTGATAGAATTACGGTCATGTATTGTGGACAATCGGTTGAATCCGGCACCTCTAAGCAGTTATTAGAGTCACCGCATCACCCTTATACCGCTGCGTTAATGCGTGCTATGCCTGATTTTAGCTTAGAAAATATTAGCCATAAGACGAAACTAGAAACGTTACCGGGATCTATTCCTCCACTTCAGCACTTACCGATTGGTTGTCGATTAGGCCCTCGTTGTCCTCATGCCCAGCGTAAATGTGTAGAAGTGCCAAAACGTAGAAAAATTAAAAACCATAAGTTTAGCTGTCACTTCCCGCTAAACATGGAGGAAGACAGTAAATGAGTTCGTTATTGGAAGTAGAAAATCTAAAGAAAGATTACCACTATCGTTCAAGTCTTTTCCGTAGACGCACAATTGAAGCCGTGAAACCGGTCTCTTTTCATCTGGAAGCAGGTGAAACAATTGCATTACTGGGTGAAAATGGGTCAGGTAAATCAACCTTAGCAAAAATGCTATCAGGTGTTGTCGAACCAACCAGTGGCATTATTCGCGTAAATGGTGACACCTTATCAAGCGGTGATTACCAAACGCGCTGTAAGCTGATCCGAATGATTTTCCAAGATCCGAATACGTCGCTTAATCCTCGTATTCAAATTGGTCGTATTCTGGAAGGCCCATTAAAACGTAATACCAATATGACGCCGCAAGCGCGTGAAAAACGTATTATGGATACACTAAAACGAGTTGGCTTACTTCCTGAACATGCCTATTTCTATCCACAAATGCTGGCTACGGGTCAAAAACAGCGTGTTTCATTAGCTCGTGCTCTCATTCTTCAGCCCTGTATTATCGTTGCTGATGAAGCACTAAACGGGCTTGATATGTCCATGCGTTCTCAGATGATAAACCTGTTATTAGAACTGCAAGAAGAAATGGGATTGTCCTATATCTATGTGTCGCAGCACATGGGGGTGATAAAACACTTCAGTGACAAAGTAATGGTGATGCAAGATGGTGAAGTGGTAGAGAAAGGCCGTACCGCGAATGTATTTAACAATCCCAAACATCCATTAACGCAAAAATTATTAGATAGTCACTTTAGCTCACCAAAGAAAGATAAAAGCACACGAATTAATAACTCAACACCCAAAATAAGTACATAACGCAAAATATAAAAATGAAAAAGCCCGCTTTTACGCGGGCTTCTCATTTACATCTATATCGCGGATGCTACACAAGCGATTTGTTTATCTGTGCCAAGACACTTGCAGGATCTTCTGCTTGTGTTATTGGGCGACCTATCACGAGATAATCAGAACCAGCAGAAATTGCCTCTACGGGTGTCATGATTCGACGCTGATCGCCTGCATCACTCCCCGCAGGGCGAATACCTGGTGTTACTAGCTTAAAACCCTGACCTAGACTTTGTTTCAACGTATGAGCTTCATGAGCTGAACAAACCACACCATCTAAACCACTATTCTTTGCCAGTGATGCAAGGTTAAGTACTTGCTGATGAGGCTCGCAGTTAATACCAATACCCGCTAAGTCTGATGCTTCCATACTGGTTAGCACCGTTACACCAATCAATAGCGGGCGGTCTTTACCATACGGCTCTAAAATTTCACGTGAAGCTGTCATCATACGCTCGCCACCACTCGCATGAACGTTAACCATCCATACACCAAGTTCTGCTGCCGCTTTTACCGCCTTTGAACAGGTATTTGGAATATCGTGAAATTTAAGGTCTAAAAATACAGAATGACCCCGATCATGCAGTTGACGCACGAAATCAGGACCAAAAAAAGTGAACATCTCTTTACCGACTTTTAATCGGCAACTTCCCGGCTCAATACGATCGACGAAAGCGAGTGCCTCATTCTGATTATCATAATCAAGGGCTACGATTACTTTAGGGTCTATTACTTTAGCGTCTAGCATTGAGTCTCCTGTGATATCTCATTTTTCCTACTGCAGCAATCCAGCCGCACGCAAATTCTACATCAAACGCAAACGTTTACGAATAAAATTCACGCTTTATTAGGCATAAAAAAACCAGATCACAATGTCTGGTTTCTTTATTTTTTAATGCATTATTCGCCATCTAATCCACGAATTGGCTTAACTTGTCCCCAATTCTTACAAGATGGACATTGCCAATACAATGAGTGGGTAGCAAAACCACACTGGCGACAACGATAACGCGGTTTAATTTTTAATTGCTCACCAACAAGATGACGTAAGCTGGTTAAACTTTCTTTCGCACGGCCTTCTTCCGCTTCATCTAAATGGTAATCCATTAGCTGGTAAAAGCCTCTCATAGTCGGGTTCTTTTGTAGCTGACGAGTCATGAATGCTTGAGCAGACACAGCCCCTTCATTTTTCGCAATTTCGTCTGCTAACATCAGTTCTGCTGAAGCCCCCGCTTTGGCTTCTACACATTGCTGTAGATATTTCAGCCAGCCCGATTCATTATGTAATGCATCGTAACATTCTAATAATAAAGGTAAAGCTTCACCAATAAATTCAGCATCTTGCTCTAGAACACGTTCAAGCGTTTTGGCTGCCTGCTTAAAATCTTTATCTTTAATCTGAATCTTAGCCATAGTGATCGAGGCTCGGACACACTGCTTATCTGCTGAGAGCGCCTTTTTCAAACATTGAATCGCTTTATCCTGATTTTGCGCACTCATTTCAAGCATGGCAAGTTCACACCAATAGTGTGCAATATCATGCTTTAATTTTGTTTTACCTAATTTAACGAGTTGAGAAGCCATATCTATCGCATTTTCCCACTCTCGTGTTTGCTGATAGATAGACAATAACTGTTGTAGCGCAGGTTTTTTATATTCAGGTTCATCCAACAATTGTTCAAAGATACGTTCAGCACGATCTAAAAAACCCGCAACCATATAATCTTTTGCTAACTGCTGAAGCGCCAAATTACGTTGCTCTATCGTCAAGTTAGGACGAGCAATCAAGTTTTGGTGAATACGAATAGCACGATCGACCTCCCCTCGGCTTCGGAATAAGTTACCCAAAGCAAGGTGAGTATCGATAGTTTCGCTATCAACTTGAAGCAGCTCAATAAACAGATCGACGGCTTTATCTGATTGATCAGATAACAGCAAATTAAGACCTGTTACATATTGACGAGATAAGCGGTGAGACTGCTCTTGTCGATTGTTACTTGCGCTCCTGTTACCCATATACCAGCCATAAGCTGCCGCAATAGGTAATAGTAGGAACAACAGTTCAAGCATTAATACTTATTCCTTTACAGGCTGTGCGCGTAGAGAATCTAGTTCTTGTTGCTGTTTTGCCACTTTCTTCGCTAAGCGGTTTTTAGCAAAACGTGCTTTTAGATATAGCGTGCCACAGATTAACCAGCCAATGATAAAGCCAGAACCAAATGCAATACCTAATAGCGTTGATAATTGGAATTCGCCTTGAGCAACTAAATAGTCAAAGTTTACTAAAATTTGGTTTTGCGCACCGAGAGCCAGTGTTATTAAGAATGCAGCAACTAAAACAATAATACCCAAAATTTTCATCGTGAATCCTCTCACTAAATCAACAATATGATAGATTGATTATGCAGTAATTTTACTCATCAGACCATGATCAAAAGACATAAAAAAACGGCATACTGAGAGTATGCCGTTTTTTTGTTCTATTCGCGGTTAAGCAGCAATTGATGCATTAACACGGTCACGTAATTCTTTACCTGGCTTGAAGTGAGGAACGTATTTACCGTCCAACTCAACTTTATCACCAGTTTTAGGGTTACGACCTACGCGAGGAGCACGGTAATGCAATGAGAAGCTACCAAAGCCACGGATCTCAATGCGATCGCCTTCAGCAAGCGTGTTCGCCATATTTTCAAGGATATCCTTGATTGCATCTTCCACTTGTTTAGCTGAAAGATGTGTTTGTTGACTACATAGTCTTTCAATTAACTCAGACTTTGTCATAAACACTCCGTTTTAGTAAGTTTCTCAATAGTATAGCCGTTTAGAGGGAAAAAGCTAAGCCTATTCCCTCTATGCTCAATTATTCGCCTTTAGCAGCTTTGAAAGCGTCAGCCATAGCATTACCGAACGCAGCATCATCTTGCTTGTTCAGAGTAGCCATTGCTTCTTGCTCTTCAGCAACGTCTTTAGCACGTACAGATAGGTTGATTACGCGGTTCTTACGATCAACGCCTGTGAATTTAGCTTCAACAGAATCGCCAACAGAAAGAACTAGAGTTGCGTCTTCAACACGGTCTACAGATGCTTCAGAAGCGCGTAGGTAACCTTCGATGCCTTCGCCTAGCTCAACAGTTGCGCCTTTAGCGTCAACAGCAGTAACTTTACCAGTTACTAGAGCACCTTTCTTAGTATCAGCAACGAAAGAGTTGAATGGGTCTTCTTCGATTTGCTTAACACCTAGAGAGATACGCTCACGCTCAGCGTCTACTGCTAGAACTACTGCAGAGATTTCGTCGCCTTTCTTGAAGTCACGAACTGCGTCTTCACCAGAAACATTCCAAGAAATGTCAGATAGGTGAACTAGACCGTCGATGCCGCCTTCAAGACCGATGAAGATACCGAAATCAGTGATAGACTTGATCTTACCAGTAACTTTGTCGCCCTTAGCTTGCATTTCTGCAAATGACTGCCATGGGTTAGCTTTACACTGCTTAAGACCTAGAGAGATACGACGACGCTCTTCGTCGATATCAAGAACCATAACTTCAACTTCGTCGCCCACGTTAACAACTTTAGATGGGTGGATGTTTTTGTTAGTCCAATCCATTTCAGAAACGTGTACTAGACCTTCAACGCCTTCTTCGATTTCAACGAAGCAGCCGTAGTCAGTTAGGTTAGTTACGCGGCCAGTAAGCTTAGTGCTTTCTGGGTAACGCTTAGCGATTGCAACCCATGGATCTTCGCCAAGTTGCTTAAGACCTAGTGATACGCGAGTACGCTCACGGTCAAACTTAAGAACTTTAACGTTGATTTCATCGCCAACATTAACGATTTCAGAAGGGTGCTTAACACGCTTCCAAGCCATGTCAGTGATGTGTAGAAGACCGTCAACACCGCCAAGATCAACGAATGCGCCGTAGTCAGTAAGGTTCTTAACGATACCTTTAACTTCCATACCTTCTTGTAGAGAAGCAAGTAGTTCATCACGCTCAACGCTGTTCTCAGATTCGATAACTGCGCGACGAGAAACAACAACGTTGTTACGCTTCTGGTCTAGCTTGATTACTTTGAACTCAAGTTCTTTGTTTTCTAGGTGAGCAGTGTCACGAACTGGACGTACGTCTACTAGTGAACCTGGTAGGAACGCACGGATGCCGTTAAGTTCAACTGTGAAGCCGCCCTTAACTTTACCGTTGATGATACCAACAACTGTTTCAGCATCTTCGTAAGCTTTTTCAAGCTGGATCCAAGCTTCGTGGCGCTTAGCTTTCTCACGAGAAAGTTTAGTTTCACCGAAACCGTCTTCGATCGCGTCAAGAGCAACGTCTACCTGAGCACCAACTTCGATTTCTAGTTCGCCAGCAGCGTTCTTGAATTCTTCAGCAGGAATAGATGACTCAGATTTTAGACCAGCGTCAACTAGTACGTAACCGTTTTCGATAGCTACTACAGTACCTTTAACGATTGCACCTGGGCGAGTTTCAACTTGGTTTAGCGACTCTTCAAAGAGTTGAGCAAAAGATTCAGTCATTTAATTAATCTTCAATATGATAAACAACCATGGGTATCCTACCGCATGGGGTTGATAATAAAGTCAGTTATCATCCATGACACTGACGTTATTTAGCTGTTCACACAACTAAATATGGATTCGTTATTTTAGCTTAGCATCAACATATGCTAAGACTTTCTCAAGTACCTGTTCAATCGATAATTCGGTTGAATCCAGTACTAGTGCGTCATCAGCAGGACGTAAAGGCGCTACAGCACGATTGCGATCGCGGTAGTCTCGTTCCTGAATTTCGCTTAAAAGGCTGGCAAAGTTAACATCTAAGCCTTTTTTTTGCAACTGATTCATACGTCGAGTTGCGCGTTCTTCTGCACTTGCGTCAAGAAAGATTTTTACTTCTGCGCCTTGAAAAACAACGGTTCCCATATCGCGACCATCTGCCACAAGGCCTGGTTGCTCATTAAAGGCGCGTTGACGACGTAGTAATGCTTCTCGAACGCGAGGTAAAGCAGCCACTTTTGATGCTGTATTACCTACTTCTTCAGTGCGAAGCGTGCCAGAAACATCTTCACCTTCAAGAATAACCTTAACCAACTCACCTTCTGCAATAAACTGAACATCTAAGTGCGCAGCAAGAGGAACTAAAGCGTCTTCTGATTCGATATCAACACCATGATGAATAGCCGCTAATGCTAAAACACGGTAAATTGCACCAGAATCTAATAAATTCCAGCCCAGTTTTTCTGCTAATAGCATACATAGCGTCCCCTTTCCGGCGCCGCTTGGACCATCAACAGTGATGACTGGAGCATGAGTAGACATAGGTTTTCTCCGATGTAGTTTCCGTAACAGATGAAAGACAGAACCAAAGGTTTCTCTGTACCTTCAAACGGTGGCACATTATACGGAAAAAAAATCTCAATTTATAGTGTAATGTCCTAACCTTATGTTTCTTTTTACGCCAATAAAAAAGCCTGATGCAAGAAGATCAGGCTTGTAAAAATGTAATCTCAGTTATCAGAAAAATTTATTACAGTCTTAACAACTCAATCCCTTTAATTTATCAAAATAGTCAGGGAATGTTTTTGAGGTACACTTTGGATCATTAATCGTCACTGGTGTATCGCTCAATGCCACCAGCGAGAAACACATCGCCATTCTATGGTCATCATAAGTATCAATCGCCGCATGCTGTAAGATGGTTGGTGGCACGATAGTGATATAATCCTCACCCTCTTCGACTTCTGCGCCAACTTTACGAAGCTCTGTCGCCATTGCAGCTAAACGATCAGTCTCTTTTACACGCCAGTTATAAACATTACGAATCGATGTTGTACCTTTGGCAAACAATGCAGTTGTTGCAATAGTCATTGCCGCATCAGGAATATGGTTAAAATCCATATCTACTGCGCTTAATTCTCCACAACGAGCAATAACATAATCATCGCCCCACTCGATATCCGCCCCCATCGCAGCAAGCGCATCTGCAAATTGAATATCACCCTGAATACTCTTTTTACCAATACCAGTGACTTTTACTTCGCCACCTTTAATCGCAGCAGCCGCTAAGAAATATGAGGCTGAAGATGCATCGCCTTCAACAAGTAATTCACCAGGTGAAACATAGGTTTGATTACCTCGAACAACGAACTCTTGATAATTACGGTTTTCAACTTCAACACCAAACTGCGCCATAATATGTAGCGTAATATCAATGTAAGGTTTTGATACCAAATCACCCTTAATGCGTATAACAGTGTCTGCTTGTGCTAAAGGTGCAGCCATTAAGAAAGCGGTCAAAAACTGGCTTGAAATAGAGCCATCAATCTCAACCTCGCCACCTTTTAAGCCAGTACCCATAATCTTTAGTGGTGGATAGTTTTCATTTTCGAGATAAGTAATGTCCGCGCCAGCACTACGCAACGCGTCAACAAGATGACCAATAGGACGCTCTTTCATTCGCGGCTCACCCGTTAGTACAAATTCACCGCCGCCTAAACACAATGCAGCTGCAAGCGGACGCATCGCTGTACCCGCATTGCCTAAATATAATTCAAGGGGCTCATTAGGTGAAAATGCGCGGCCCAAGCCTTCAACTTCACAAACTGTTTTATCTTCAGATAATTGGTAATTCACACCTAACTGCTTTAATCCGTTAAGCATATGGCGAATATCATCACTATCTAATAAATTAGTGAGGCGTGTAGTACCTGTTGCTAACGCTGCCAATAATAGGGCGCGATTCGAAACACTCTTTGAGCCCGGTAAATTTACTTCACCATTGATCTTAGCTATCGGCTGTAACGTTATACTTTCCATTTGATTATTCATCCAATCCTAATTCTTTAACCTTTAAGAAGATTAACGAATATTGCATCAGTTAGCTAGTACCCGTTCCTTGCTCACTATAACAATCACGATATTTGATTTATTATTTGGTAAAATCAATAGGATGCAACAGCGGATTAAAGGACAGTAGTAATGACGACAACTCCTATGGTCGGGATCGGTATCATCATTGTAAATGAGCAAAACCAGATTTTGATAGGAAAACGAAAAAACAGTCACGCTCCCTACTATTCCATTCCAGGCGGTCATATGGAGGTTGGTGAAACATTTCGTCAATGCGCGATTCGTGAAGTTAAAGAAGAAACAAATTTAACGATTTATGATCCCGAGGTTATAGCTGTAACTAACAACCTAGAAACTTATGATGAATGTGGAAAGCATTATATTAGTGTTACTTTGTTAGCAACATCATTTACAGGTGAAGTCCAACTAAAAGAGCCTGATAAATGTGAGCATTGGTTATGGGTCGATCCTCATCATGTTCCATCACCACAATTTGATGCTAGCGAACAAGCTATTCGCTGCTATTTAGGAAATCGATTTTGTGTCAGTGAATAAACTAAAAGCACCCTTAGGTGCTCTTAGTTATTAAAATGGCTAATTAGTCATCTTCACGCTCAATTTCACGTGCAACTTTCTTACCGTTAATAATGACACCTTCAACCTCAACGTATTGTCCATGTAACGTCTCTAATGTTAAAAAGTCTTCAAACTCGGTATAAGCATCAACATAGAATGTTTCACCAGCCATCCTAAAATGCTCATCCCCTACTGAGGTTACATAGCCTTCACGATCAAATTCACGCCAGTTGCCTGTTTCACCGCCAAAGCCACGTTCAAATTCAATCTCTTTAGCAACACCATTAAACGCTGTAACTTCAACCAGTTCGCCTGCAGCTAAACGTGCTTTAGTTCCGTCTTCAAAGCGCGTTAGTGCATTAACAATAAAGCGCCCACGTGCATTTAATTCAAATTGGGATTTATCACTATTTACCCAAGTGACAATACCTTCAATTTCATGATCGTTATCAAAGTCATCATACGTTTCTACTTCCACTTCACTTGCATGAAACTCATCATTAATCATGTGGCCTTTAACTTCGACCCACTGACCATTCATCAATTTGGCATTATCTTCGATGATGTAAGGGGTAAAGAAAACTTTTGTAGTCGCGCCTAGTTTAAAGGTTTGCGTGTTTTGATCTAAACCGCTCAAACGACCTTCAATTTCATATTGACCCGCAACATCTTCTTGTTCGATTTTTACAACCGACAATACTTTATATCCAAGACCATCCGCAGTCGCTTGTGGCAGTGAAGACACCATAACCCAATCATGTAATTCAATGTGGCGATCTAATGCAAAAGATAACGTCACACCATTCACTACAAATGTTTTACGATCTGCACTAATTGTTGTGACTACACCCACCATTGTCGGCTCAACAGAAACAACAGCACCGCTTCTGGATAACATTGAAACTTCAACCATCATATCAGGTTTAAGGCTAGTGATAGGTAGCACTTGAGAGCCATACTTAACTTGCTCTACCTTGTAACTATGACCATTCACATTAATAGTGTTGTAATCATAGTCCACACTCTTAATAGTACCTTGTGCTGCTGTAGGCTTAATATCAACAACAGGTGGTGGAGTCGATTTACTCTCATCACTACCACCGCCGCCGCCGCAACCAGAAAGAGCAACACCAATCACTACCGCTAAGAGCAATTTTTTCATCAACTAACCTTTATAATTATGAATGTTGTTTTATTGAAAACTATATTAATATTACCTCTGTGAAATATTCGTGAAAAACATAAGGCCAAACGTGAAAATACTCATTGCTGATGATAATGACCAAATCGTTGAAACAATCTCTGACTATCTAGAGCTTGAAGGCAATATTGTTGACTGTGCTTACCACGGTGAAAGTGCGCTTAAATTAATTAAAGATAATTATTATGACGTGATTATCATGGATATCATGATGCCTAAATTGGATGGTATTTCGACCGTTGCTAAAATTCGGAATGAGCTCTTTTGTGGCGCGCCAATTCTGTTTCTAACGGCGAAAGATACACTCGACGATAAAATCGCAGCCTTTAAAGCCGGTGGCGATGATTACCTTCTAAAACCATTTGCGATGGAAGAACTATCTCTTCGAATAATGGCTCTTGCTAATCGAGGTCAGCGTAAAGATATTGGATTGCTAAGTTATGCTGATATTCAAATAAACAACCAAACAGATGAAGTACGTCGAGAAAACCACATAATAAAATTAAATCGTACTCAACTAAAAATATTAAAATTATTGGTTCAACATGCACCTAATGTTGTCACTAGACAGCAAATAATAGAAACCATTTGGGGAGAAGAATCGCCCTGTAGTGATGCATTACGAAGTCATATTTATGGTTTACGCAACGCCATTGACAAAGGTTTTTCCGAATCACGATTAGAGACAATTCATGGACAAGGCTACCGTATCAAAGCTGCATAAATATCCAAGTCTTTACCAAAAAGTTGGACTTAGCGTCAGTGTCATGGCATTCAGTATGTTCGTTCTTTTTTGGATAGTCATTTATATTGCAGAAAATCAATTAGAAGTAATTAGCCTTCATCACTGGTTAGATAAGGAATCTTCCCAGTACCAAATTGATTATAAGAAAATGGGTGAAAAAGCCCCACTTCCCAATAATAGTGAATTTAAAAGTTATTGGAGCCAAAATTCGTTACCAGATTGGCTTAAACCATACCGTAAACCCGGATTTTATGAACACCTTCGCGGTACTGAAGATAAACACTTTATTGTCTTTAAACACCCATCAGGAAAAGGCTTAATGTATGTTGTGTATCAAGATGATGCTGATGATTACTTAGATGAGTATGAAAGTAGCTTACATTACTTCACCTTTATTTTTGGCGTATTGTTATCTCTATTAATGGGCGGATATAGTTTCTATTTTATTCGTTCGTTATCGCATCCATTTGAGCAAATTAAGCAGAAGATCAGTCAAATGCAGCCAGATCAAACTGAGTTTACTATTGATACCCAATACAATGAAACACGAGCAATTGAACAAGCGTTATTAGATAGTAAACGTGCGATCTCACACTATTTTCAGCGAGAACAAGAATTCAGCCGGTTTGCATCGCATGAGTTACGTACGCCTATTATGATTATTCAGGGCTCGGCAGAGCTGCTTGATAAGGTTCCTAATCAACCCATGATTGCAAAAAAGGCGATCAACCGTTTACACCAAGCCAGTGAGGATATGAAAATTCTCACAGAAACTTTTTTGTTATTAGGAAAGCAGCATATAGAGCCGCAACATTTTGTCGTTTGTGATATAGAAGACGAATTAAGTAAGCAGCTTACGGTTATGAAACCTTTATTTGCTAAACAAGATACCAATTATCAGCTCACGCTTTCATGTAACACCCCGATCAGTGCACCACTCAGTTTCATCACCATTATTATTAATAATCTAATAAAAAATGCATTTAGTTATAGCGTTGGTGACATTATTATTAAGTTAAACAAAAATACGCTAATGATTACTAACCGTCACGATGGTAATGAGATCTATAATCAAGGCTATGGGTGTGGTTTAGTTATTGTGCAACGGATCTGTGAAAGGATGAATTGGCCTTACCATATAACCAATGACAATGTCAGCTTTACCGTTAGCGTCATATTTTTACCGCCAAATAATTAAGGAATAATTAATGGCAAAATATATCAAATCGCTAAGTTTTATCATGTTAATCGCAACCATGTTTGGATGCACAACAGGTAAACCCAACAATATTGAAGCAGTAACACCTTTTGTGCTTAATAAATACTTGGGAACGTGGCATGAAATAGCAAGAATGGATCATAGCTTTGAGCGTGATTTAGACTATGTCACTGCAACTTACAGTATGAATGAAGATGGCAGTGTAAAAGTCGTTAATCGTGGTTTTAACACTCACTTAAAAGAATGGAAAGAAGCCATTGGTAAAGCCAAATTTGTAGAAGATGATAATGTTGGCTACCTTAAAGTCTCTTTCTTTGGCCCTTTTTATGGCAGCTATATTATTTTTTATTTAGAGCCAGACTATTCAACCGCGCTGATCAGCAGTTATAACCACGATTACTTCTGGTTATTATCTCGTCACAAGCAAATAAGCCCACAGCAATTAGAACGTTATATCAACATTGCTAAAAAAGCAGGTTTCGATACAGATAAGCTGATATATCCAAAACAATAAACAAAAAGCCACATAATGCTGTGGCTTTTTGTTAAATCCGGATCTTACTGTTAGCCCAAACCTGTGCCTCATCTAATGGCATAGGTTTCGCAAAATAATAGCCTTGGCAAATATCGATACCACACTGTTCAACAAACTGTTTTTATTGTTCCGTCTCAATGCCTTCTGCAACCAGAACACAGCCCGTTACTTCACTGATCTTAGCTAACAATTGGTAAAGGTTCTTTTCTCGCTCATTTTGCGTATTCAATAACAACGATCTATCAAGTTTTACCTTATCGAAGTTAAATTTAAGTAAATGCGGGAACGACGCGTAACCCGAGCCAAAGTCATCGATAGCAACAGTGATCCCTAATGCTTGCAGTGCATCTATATTTTTAGAAATCTGCTTATCTTCAGTGATAATAGCTTCTTCTGTGATCTCAACTTCTAAATTTTCTGGGTCAATATTATAAAAGCGTAAGCGCTCCATGATCAGATGAATAATTGCAGGATCAGCAATACTCTCAGCTGAAATATTCACCGATACTTTACAGCCATTAGCTAGAGGCATACTTTGCATATCATTTAAAACGAGATCGATAACCATCTGATCCAATTGTTTAATTGCACCAAGCTGATAAAAATCATTAATAAAGATTGGCGGATTTAGTTTACCCGTTTTATCTTTATAACGAACTAGCGCCTCAAAAGATAATTTCGTCGCATTAGTTACGTTTACCTGTGGCTGATAATGCATCAAAAACTCACCGTTATTAAGCATATGATTAACCCGACGGCTTATATCATGCTTACTCACATAACTACCCATCATTTGGTTTATATCACCTAAGAAGGTTTTAAATGTTGAGCTTTCTAATTCTGACTGTCGGCTCATCGTCATGTTATTTTGACGACTTCGCCCAACATAATTCAAATAAAACGGACGATAAATCATCACGCCAAGTGTTATCACCACAAACTGTAGAACAACGCCACCAATACTATTTTGGGTCGCAATATAGCCACTTAACAATGGCGGTGTCATCCAGTCAACAATCGTACCAACATGATTTACCAAGCCTAATGATATCGCGCTATAAACCACAACAAAACTAGCTAACGGTACACACACAAAAGGCACAATTAATATTGGATTAAATATAATAGGCAAACCAAACAGTAATAACTCATTAATATTAAAGATCACTAATGGTATCGCAGATATTGCTAACGTGATGTGGCGACGATCTTTTGAAAACAATAAAATACATAGCAAAAGGCTGATCGTGTTTCCAGAGCCCCCCATTGATAAAAATGCATCATAAAAACCTTGCCCTAAGACATTTAACGGTGCATCTCCAGCTTGCCATGCTGCAATGTTTAATTGTGTGTTTTCAAAAAGTTGCTGCTTTGCGCGAAATAAAAAGTTATGCCCATTAATACCAACAGCACCCAATAACCCCAAGATAAATTGGTATGCAAGACCGCCTAAAAAAGTTAATGGATTTAACGTTATAAATTGGCTCGCACCTGTACTAAAAGCGAGGAAACTTTCCATTAACTTTGCGAGTGCAAGTGTCATCAATAGAAAAGCAAAAAAGTGAGCCACTTGTATATAAAGTGTTTTCACAAAATCTAAACGAGACGGATCAAGTGGAAATAAACGAAACGACACGCAACAGATTGCTGAAATAATAGCCGTCAGTAACGCAATCAGAGGATTATTAGGTAATCCTGTATTTGCCGCAACAAGATCATTAGGCACCGAAATCGCAATGTACATAAGCAATGAATACGGCACAACAACCATAGCATTGACACCATGTTTCGTTGAAATGTAATAGCTTGTGATAATACACAACGTAATAGGATAAATACCTATTAGTAAATCTGAGAAATAGAAAAACGTACTCGCAGCTTGTGTTAATCCTGCAATATTTAAGGAGTGACCAACAAATATGGTTATTGCGTTACAAATCGTTAATGGCAATAACAATAAAAAGACAATCGATATATCTTTAATATAGTTGTTGTAATATGACTTAATTGACGCCATTTTCCACATAACGATAAAAGCTATTCTAGGGGGGATAATCGCGCGATTATATATATGAAATGCTTTTCATCAATAATAAAACTGTTAAGAATAGTAACAGAAATTAGCGTCTCTATTTATATCATTACACTACTATTTTTAAACATTATCAAAATAAAAAAAGCCATAATATCGACTACTATGGCTTTAATTTTATTTGATTTTACGCGTATTCTTTTTCAAATTTAGCCATAAAATCAACTAATGCTTGAACACCTTCTAATGGCATCGCATTGTAGATTGATGCACGCATCCCCCCCACTGCACGATGTCCTTTCAATGCTTTTAAGCCAGCCAAATCTGCTTGCTCTAAAAATAAGTTATCCAACTCAGGATTTTGTAATTGAAACGGCACATTCATAATTGAACGATTATCACTGTGTACTTCGTTAATATAAAAGTCAGAGTGATCAACAAAGTCATACAGTAATTTAGCTTTAGCGAGATTACGCTCTTCCATCGCTTCTACCCCACCAACAGCTTTTAGCCATTTAAAGACTTCAGCAGCTAAGTACCATGCAAATGTTGGGGGTGTATTAAACATTGACTCTTTTTCTACCAAAACCGTGTAATCAAGAATACTTGGTAGAATAGATTTAGCTTTACCAAGCAAATCATCACGTACAATAACAATCGTTAAGCCAGCAGGGCCAATGTTCTTTTGCGCACCGGCGTAAATTACACCGTATTTTGATACATCAATCTTACGTGATAAAATTGTTGATGACATATCAGCCACAATGGGTTTATCCGTCTGAGGTAAATCACGGATTTCAATGCCATCAATCGTTTCATTTGGACAAAAATGCACAAATGCCGCATCGTCAGAGAGTGGCCATTGTGAAGCTGGTAATACTGCCTTTTTTCCGTCTTTTTTACAGGTAATATCAATCGCATTTGGCTGGCAATATTTCTTTGCTTCTTCAATCGCACTGTGCGCCCAGAAGCCACCATCCATATAATCAGCAGTTTCTGCATCACCCAATAAATTTAACGGTACAGCGGCAAACTGTCCACGTGCACCACCATGGCAGAACAGCACATGGTAGTTAGCAGGAATATTCAAAAGATCGCGTAAATCTTGTTCTGATTGTGCAGCAACAGCAAGAAATTCTTTACTACGGTGGCTGACTTCCATCACAGAAGTACCTAAACCATTCCAGTTAATCAATTCTTGTTGAGCTTTAGCGAGAACATCTGCGGGGATCATTGCGGGTCCTGCGCAAAAGTTATAAACCTTATCCATAATTTTGACTTTGCTCCTGCTTGGGGAAATAAAATAAATGCCTATTGCTTCATAAAGCTAATAACACCAAACACATAACGTTTTTAGCATTATAAAACAACATAAGAGAAAACATTGCCACGACAGCAAATGTCAATCCTTTGTTTTTACACCTTTATTAAGCAACTTAAAAGTTTTTATTATAAATTGCTAGCTTGATGAATAAACAAAGTACAAAAAGCCTACCAACAAAAAAATGATGCGCAGATGAATATTTGGAATAATTGAATTTTCCTGAAATATTTCGAATACGACAACGTAGATTTATTCAAAAACTCACGTATTGAGCGTTTTAATAACTATATTGATACATTCTTAATAAAAGCAAAATACGAGATAAAAAAATGGCGATTACTCTAGGAGTAATCGCCATCTCATCAACAAGTTAAGATAACTTATTCTTGTTCAGTTGAATCATCAGAGCTGGTATCAGTTGCTGGCAGCTGCTGTGCATTTTCTACAGCTTCGCCTTCAACTAATTCCGCATCTTCAATTAATTCTTCTTCTGGTTCATCAATACGTTGAAGGCCAACAACTTTCTCGCCTTCAGAAGTACGAATAAGCGTTACACCTTGGGTGTTACGACCAACACGACTTACTTCAGAAACACGAGTACGAACAAGCGTACCAGCGTTAGTGATCATCATGAATTCATCGCCGTCTTCTGCTTGAATAGCACCAACAACGCTACCATTACGCTCAGAGACTTTAATCGATACAACACCTTGCGTTGCACGGCTCTTCGCTGGGTATTCAGCCAGTTCTGTACGCTTACCGTAACCGTTTTCAGTTACTGTTAGTACATCACCATCGTTATGAGGAACGATAAGTGAAATCACTTTATCGCCTTCAGCTAACTTAATACCACGAACACCTGCGGCAGTACGGCCCATACCTCGAACACCGCCTTTCGCGTTGCCTTCAGCATCAATCACAGGACTTTCGTAGAAGCGAACAACTTTACCAAATGCAGAGAACAGCATGATGTCGCAATCACCGTCAGTAACATCAACACCGATCAATGAATCACCTTCACGTAGATTAACGGCAATAATACCGGCACTACGAGGACGACTAAAGTCAGTTAATGGTGTCTTCTTCACTGTACCATCAGCGGTTGCCATGAAGACAAACTTGTCCTCTGTGTATTCACGTACAGGAAGAATCGCGGTAATACGCTCATTTTCTTCAAGAGGTAGAATGTTCACAATTGGCTTACCGCGTGCAGTACGGCTTGCTAATGGTAATTGATATACCTTCAGCCAGTACATACGGCCACGACTAGAGAAACATAAAATCGTATCGTGGGTATTAGCAACTAACAGACGCTCAATGAAGTCTTCTTCCTTCATACGCGTTGCAGCTTTACCTTTACCACCACGACGCTGTGCTTCATAGTCGCTTAAAACTTGATACTTAACGTAACCTTCATGAGATAGCGTTACAACAACATCTTCTTGAGTGATTAAATCTTCTAAATCGATGTCGTGGCTAGCAGCAGTGATCTCAGTACGACGTTCATCGTTAAACTGCTCTTTAACTAGCTCTAGCTCTTCACGGATCACTTCCATCAAGCGCTCAGAGCTTGACAGGATGTACATTAGTTCCGCGATTTCATCAAGCAGTGCTTTGTACTCTTCTAAAATCTTCTCGTGCTCAAGCCCTGTTAGCTTGTGTAGACGAAGATCAAGAATCGCTTGTGCTTGCTGTTCAGTTAAGTAGTACTGATTATCACGAATACCGAATTGCTCTTCCAGCCACTCAGGACGTGCAGCATCTGTACCAGCACGCTCAAGCATTGCTGCTACATTACCAAGATCCCAGCCACGTGCAATTAAACCAGCTTTCGCTTCTGCAGGTGTTGGTGCACGGCGGATAAGCTCAATAATTTCATCAATGTTAGCCAAAGCAAGAGCAAGACCTTCAAGGATGTGTGCACGATCACGCGCTTTACGCAATTCGTAAATAGTACGACGTGTTACCACCTCACGGCGGTGATTCACGAAGCACTTCAGCATTTCTTTTAAGTTAAAGATTTTTGGCTGACCGTTATCCAGTGCAACCATGTTGATGCCGAATGTGGTTTGTAGCTGAGTTTGTGCATAAAGGTTGTTAAGTACAACTTCACCCACAGCATCACGCTTACATTCAATAACAATACGCATACCATCTTTATCAGATTCGTCACGTAGTGCACTAATGCCTTCAACTTTCTTATCTTTAACAAGCTCTGCAATCTTTTCGATTAAGCGAGCCTTGTTAACTTGGTACGGAATTTCGTGAACAACAATGGTTTCTTTACCATTCTTCTCAACTTCAATCTCCGCTTTGGCACGCATGTAAACTTTACCGCGGCCAGTATGATAAGCGTCAATAATTCCTTTACGACCGCTGATCATTGCAGCTGTCGGGAAATCTGGGCCTGGAATGTATTCCATTAGCTGATCAATGGTGATGTCTTCATCATTGATATAAGCTAAACAGCCATTGATCACTTCACCTAGATTATGCGGCGGAATATTTGTTGCCATACCGACAGCAATACCAGAAGAGCCATTCACCAATAGGTTAGGGATCTTTGTTGGTAATACTGCAGGGATTTGCTCTGTACCATCGTAGTTTGGTACATAATCCACAGTTTCTTTATCTAGATCAGCAAGTAGTTCATGTGCGATTTTAGACATACGAACTTCGGTATAACGCATCGCAGCGGCTGAATCGCCGTCGATTGAACCAAAGTTACCCTGACCATCTACGAGCATGTAACGCAACGAGAATGGTTGGGCCATACGTACAATTGTATCGTACACAGCACTATCACCATGTGGGTGATATTTACCGATAACATCACCTACCACACGGGCAGATTTTTTATATGCTTTATTCCAGTCATTGCCTAGTACATTCATCGCGAATAAAACGCGGCGGTGTACTGGCTTAAGGCCATCACGCACATCAGGAAGAGCACGACCAACGATTACTGACATCGCATAGTCGAGGTAAGAGCTTTTCAGCTCATCTTCAATATTTATGGGCGTGATCTCTTTTGCAAGATCGCTCATGGAGCCAATATCCCTCAGGTAATTTCTGTCGTATTTTTATACGTGCAAGGCGTAAGAATATAGCATATTACAGCCCTAATAGGCACACCTTTCACGACTTATGTTGTGAGTAATTTAGCGGAAATGAAATAAAACAGAAATAAACGATGTCACAATTGTGAATTGAATATATGCACCTGTTTATAAATTACACACTATTGGAAGAACAACTCAAATCATAATGTAACTATTTTAACTTACCGAATATGTAACGATTTGTAAAAACTAGAGTGATAACTTAATTTTTTACTGTATGCGTTGCAATTGATTAATGAATCATAAGATTGAGAGTTGTCGCAACTTTTACGCCCCCAATACCCATTAAAATAGTGCGGTTACTAAACCAATATACACAATATACAATAGATAGGCAGATTTTAGGTCAAAAATCTTATTATACGCCTACTTAATGGATGTATGAGGATACGCTGATGGGTACAGCAATAAATATAATTGGGCTATCAATAGTCATTGGAAAATACATATTAATGGCAATACTCGCGACACTCACTTTTCTTGGTGGCTCTGTGAGCCCAGAGCTTATTCCTGCCACCTTAACCTCCTTTAATGATTAGTTTTGCTATCAATACATAATCAAATAGCCAAACACATCTCGTTTGGCTATTTCTTTTCTGAATCAATCACCCTTTATTTTACCGCTTTGCAACCATTCAATTATTTCGCATAATGCACAGTATCAATTAAGGAAAATGGCATCAATGTAATGAGCAAACCACTAAATGTTGATCCAGCAGAGATCAGTAAATTTGAAGATATGGCCTCTCGCTGGTGGGATCTAGAAGGTGAATTTAAACCTCTCCATCAAATTAATCCCCTTCGTCTAAATTACGTTATTGATCACGCTAATGGCCTCTTTGGCAAAAAGGTACTCGATGTCGGTTGTGGCGGTGGTATCTTAGCTGAAAGTATGGCAATTGAAGGTGCTGAAGTAACTGGTCTCGATATGGGCAAAGAACCATTAACTGTTGCTCGTTTACATGCATTAGAGACAGGGACAAAGTTAGACTACATTCAAGCAACAGCAGAAGAGCATGCTGATGAGCGTCATGGATATTATGATGTTATTACATGCATGGAAATGCTAGAGCATGTTCCTGATCCAGCATCAATAATTGCAGCCTGTGCGAGAATGGTTAAGCCGGGCGGCCACGTTTTCTTTTCAACCTTAAACCGTAATCTCAAATCTTACCTTTTTGCTATTGTTGGTGCTGAGCATGTGATGCGTATCGTTCCCAAGGGAACACATGATCATAATAAGTTCATTCGCCCTTCTGAATTAATAGCAATGATTGATAAAACAGAATTAGAAGAGCGTCATATTATCGGTTTACATTATAATCCTCTAACAAATGCTTATAGTTTAGGCTCCAATGTTGATGTGAACTATATTGTTCACACCCAAAAGCAAAGCTAACCTACATAAATGACGCTTTTAGCTTCAACATTGCGTATTCAATGTTGAAGCTCCGCTCTTGTTATTCCACCTTATGCATTTCAACTCTTCTATCAATAAACATCTCAATAACATTAGACCAATAAACTGTGTACATAGTCACTCAAAAATATCTTGTCATATCAAGGGTTACTTAGTATTTGTTGATATCACTCACAACAATTTTTGAACTCCTAAAACCACTAAATTTCAACAAAAAAATATTTTTTTTCTCACTAAAATCTCACCATCCAATATTGCAATTTGCTATCTAATTGATGGCATTAGCGAGTTAAGTAAGTAGGCACTGACTTTTTTATAAAAATCCCCATCTTATCCACAGCTGGTCAAAAAATGTCATCTTGCAAAAAAAAGAAATCACCACTATCTTGTAATCACTTTGACAGCACACCCCAACATATAGTGTTTTTGTCTTACAAGAATTTTTATCAAAGATCACATTCTTTGCTAATCTACTTATAGAAAGTTGCAAAAAAAGCTCATATGCAAGGAAAACTGGGAAACTAACTAAAAATGACTCAACAACTAACAGTTACCAAGCGCGACGGCCGTACTGAAAATATCGATTTAGATAAAATCCACCGCGTAATTGAATGGGCTGCAGAAGGTTTAGAAAACGTTTCTGTATCTCAAGTAGAACTAAAGTCTCATATCCAGTTTTACGATGGTATCCGTACTGATGATATCCATGAAACAATCATCAAAGCTGCGGCGGATTTAATCTCTGAAGAGACTCCTGATTACCAATACCTTGCTGCACGCTTGGCGATTTTCCATCTACGCAAAAAAGCGTACGGTCAATTTGAGCCACCAAAGCTATATGAGCACGTTAAAAACCTTGTAGCTAAAGGTAAATACGACAGCCACTTGTTAGAAGATTACACCGCAGAAGAATTCGCAGTGATGGATACTTTTATCGATCACTGGCGCGATATGAACTTTTCATACGCAGCGGTTAAACAGCTTGAAGGTAAATACCTTGTTCAAAACCGTGTATCAGGTGAAATTTTTGAAAGTGCCCAATTCCTATACATCCTGATTGCAGCAGCTTTATTTAATAAGTATCCAAAAGAAACACGTCTTGATTACATTAAGCGTTTCTATGATGCATCATCACTATTTAAAATTTCACTACCAACACCAATTATGTCTGGTGTTCGTACGCCTACACGTCAATTTAGCTCTTGTGTACTGATTGAATGTGATGACAGCCTTGATTCTATCAATGCGACGGCAAGTTCTATTGTTCGTTACGTATCGCAGCGTGCAGGTATTGGTATTAATGCCGGCCGTATTCGTGCACTAGGCTCTGAAATTCGTGGTGGTGAAGCTTTCCATACAGGCTGTATTCCATTTTACAAATACTTCCAGACTGCTGTTAAATGCTGTTCTCAAGGCGGCGTGCGTGGTGGTGCAGCAACACTGTTCTACCCTATTTGGCACCGTGAAGTTGAATCACTGTTAGTGCTTAAAAATAACCGTGGTGTTGAAGAAAACCGTGTTCGTCATATGGATTACGGCGTTCAAATCAACAAACTGATGTACACCCGTTTGATCAAAGGCGAAAATATTTCTCTGTTTTCTCCTTCTGACGTACCAGGAATGTACGATGCATTCTTTGCTGATCAAGACGAGTTCGAGCGTTTATACCTAAAATATGAGCAAGATAGCAGCATTAAGCGTGAAACAATCAAGGCAATTGATTTGTTCTCACTACTGATGCAAGAGCGTGCGTCAACAGGTCGTATTTACATCCAAAACGTTGATCACTGTAATACACACAGCCCATTTGATCCGGCGGTTGCTCCTATTCGTCAATCTAACCTGTGTCTTGAAATCGCACTGCCGACTAAGCCACTGAACAACGTTGAAGATGAAAACGGTGAAATTGCACTGTGTACGCTGTCTGCATTTAACTTAGGTGCTATTGATAGCCTTGATGATTTAGAAGAGCTAGCAGAGCTAACTGTTCGTGCGCTTGATGCGTTATTGGATTACCAAGATTACCCACTTCCAGCAGCGCGTCGTTCAACGATGAACCGTCGTACATTAGGTGTGGGTGTGATTAACTTTGCTTACTACTTAGCGAAAAATGGTGTGCGTTACTCTGACGGCAGCGCAAATAACCTGACACACGAAGCCTTTGAAGCAATTCAATATTACTTATTGAAAGCATCTGTGAGTCTGGCTAAAGAGCAAGGTGCTTGCCCTGCCTTTAATGAGACAACCTATGCACAAGGCATTCTACCTATTGATACCTATAAAAAAGATATCAATAATATTTGTTCTGCTGAATTACGCTACGATTGGGAAACATTACGTGAAGAGATCAAAACACACGGTCTACGTAACTCAACCCTATCGGCATTAATGCCATCAGAAACATCGTCGCAAATTTCTAATGCGACAAATGGTATTGAGCCACCACGAGGTTTCGTTTCAGTTAAAGCGTCAAAAGATGGTATCCTGAAGCAAGTTGTTCCTGATTACGCTAAGTACAAAGATAACTACGAGCTACTATGGAATATCGGCAGTAACGATGGTTACCTACAACTTGTGGGTATCATGCAGAAATTTATCGACCAAGCGATCTCGGCTAACACCAATTATGATCCAAGTAAGCAAGCTGGCGGTAAAGTTCCAATGAAGCTGCTACTTAAGGATCTACTAAATGCTTACAAACTTGGTGTAAAAACCCTTTACTACCATAACACTCGTGATGGTGCCTCTGATAGTCAGGGTGATATGGCAGCGGACGATTGCACCAGTTGTAAAATTTAATTATTAAATGGGAGCCTCATGGCTCCCCTTTGATTTGAGGAAATCATGGCTTACAGTACTTTTTGTCAAACACGTAATGATCAATTAAAAGAGCCTATGTTCTTTGGTCAATCTGTGAATGTTGCTCGCTACGATCAACAAAAATTTGAAATTTTCGAAAAACTTATCGAAAAACAATTATCATTTTTCTGGCGTCCAGAAGAAGTGGACGTTTCTGGCGATCGTATTAATTACAACAACCTGCCAGATCATGAAAAGCATATTTTCATTAGTAATCTAAAATACCAAACATTACTTGATTCGATTCAAGGCCGTAGTCCTAACGTGGCACTATTACCGATTGTTTCTCTTCCTGAATTAGAAACATGGATTGAAACTTGGTCGTTCTCTGAAACAATTCACTCACGTTCTTATACGCATATTATCCGCAATATCGTTAACAACCCTTCAGTGGTTTTTGACGATATCGTCGAGAATGAGCATATTATTAAACGTGCTGGTGATATTTCTAGATACTATGATGATCTAATTACTGCTACGAATGACTACCACCGCTTTGGTGAAGGTAATCATTCTGCTAACGGTGTTCCATTCACAGTTAGCCTTCGTGAACTTAAGAAAAAGCTATACCTATGTCTAATGTCTGTGAACGCACTAGAAGCGATTCGTTTCTACGTAAGCTTCGCATGTTCATTTGCTTTCGCTGAACGCGAACTAATGGAAGGTAATGCAAAAATCATCAAGCTAATTGCACGTGATGAGGCGTTGCACCTAACTGGCACCCAGCACATTCTGAACTTACTACGTAATGGTCATGACGATCCTGAAATGGTCGAAATTGCTGCAGAGTGTGAGCAAGATTGCTTTGATCTTTTCAAAGCAGCAGCAGAACAAGAAAAGGAATGGGCGGACTATCTATTTAAAGATGGTTCAATGATAGGCTTAAATAAGCAAATCTTGTGTCAGTATGTAGAATATATTACCAATTTACGCATGGTTGCTGTGGGTTTACGCCCAGCCTATGAAGGCGCAACACAAAACCCAATTCCATGGATTAATTCTTGGTTATCTTCTGACAACGTACAAGTTGCACCACAAGAAGCTGAGATCAGTTCATACCTTGTGGGTCAAATTGACAACGATGTAAGTGCTGATGATCTTGGTGACTTCGAACTATGAGTCAATTAACCATTAAGGTTAATGATGTGAAGGTTCATGGAAATACCCATGAGCCTTTACTCAAGCAACTAGAGCAAGCGGGGATTCAACCTGAATACCAGTGTCGAAATGGTATGTGTGGTGCTTGCCGTTGTAAGTTAAAACAAGGTGCTGTTGATCAACATGACGCACTCGCTTTTATTGCACCAAATGAAATATTAACCTGTCGGTCAGTCCCTAAATCAGATGTCGAAATAGAATTTGATTACCAAGTTACAACAAAGCAAGAAACAACAAAGCAAGAAACAACAAAAAAGGTAGCTCAATAATATAGAGCTACCTTTTCTTTTAGTGCTAAATCACGTTACTTATTTTTCACACACATTACGTGGTAAACACCGTCTTCAACTTCTGTCCCTTCTGTCTCATGCTCAAAGCCTGGGAATTCTTTGTCCCATACTTCAAGGCTATGAAGGTAACCAATCTGCGGGCTACTATCATCACCAAAGTTCTCACCTGACATCAACATTGGAATACCCGGTGGATATGGGATAACCGCATTGGCTGCAATACGACCTTGTAGCTTATCAGAAGGTACCATTTCAACATTATCATCAACTATCGCTTCAAACGCAGCGCGTGGCGTAATATCAGCCTTAGGTAAGGTTGAATAAGCCGCATTTAGCATTTCCGATGGCGTATGTTGTTTCAAATAGCCAAACATCTTATCACCAAGATCTTTTAAGCCTAAATGCCCATACACATCAGGATGAGCAGCAACAAGGTCCGGTAAAGCATTTTTCAGTGGCGTATTATTATCGTAGTGTGTTTTAAAGCTCAATAAGGTATTAACAAGCGTTGCCCACTTACCTTTAGTGATCCCCATTGAGAATAAGAACATAACTTGGAAGTCTGTCGTTCGAGTTGGCACTATGCCAAATCGAGTAAGATATTGTGTAACCAACGCTGCAGGTACACCTGTATCCAATAACTTACCATCATCTCCCATACCAGGTGCTAAGATGCTGACTTTAATTGGATCGAGCATACACCAATCAGCAGGCATATCTTCAAACCCATGCCATTTATCACCAGGCTTCATCACCCAGAAATCTTGATGCGTTGCTAAAAGCTCTGCCGGCGCATCTTCAAAATCATAGACTTTACCCGTATCAGGATCAGTGATCGTTTCTGCATTCCATGGTTTGAAGAACCACTCACCATCAGCAGCAAATTCTTTATGTAAACGCCCCATCGCCTGACGATAATCAATCGCTTCTTTAATTACTTCATGAGTTAAAGATTGACCTCGAGGACCATCCATTTGTGATACAGCGATATCGTTAGATGCACTAATTGCATATAACGGTGATGTTGTCGCATGCATCATGTAAGACTGATTAAAACGCTCAAAATTAATATGATCTTTACCATAGCGTACATGGATCCATGACGCCTGTGACAATGCGTTTAATAATTTATGCGTTGAGTGTGTCGCGAACACTGTTGGTGCATCAGGATCTTCTATTGGCTCACCACGCATCGCAAAGTGATCGGTATAAATAGGATTAAAACGCGCATAGCCATACCAGGCTTCATCAAAGTGAATACGATTACTACTTTCTGCTAATATATCTTGCGCACGCTTAGCGTTATAACACAAACCATCATAAGTACAGTTTGTCACCACTGCATAAGTTGCTTGTGTTCCGGCTTTAGCTTTCGTGAGTTCGCTACTTTCTGCTGATTTCTTTAAACCTTCTGGCGACATTTGATCTGGATAAATAGGACCAATAATACCGTAACGATTTCGAGTTGGTACCATGTAAACCGGTAATGCACCAGTAAGCATTAATCCCTGCTCAATAGATTTATGACAGTTTCGATCACAGATAGCGAGAGTATTTTCACGCATACAAATTTGCATAATGGTACGGTTTGCACCTGATGTACCAGTGACTAAAGAATAGGATTTATCTGCACCAAAAACTTTTGCCGCGTATTCTTCACTCTCACCAAACGCTCCCGTATGATCCAATAACGAGCCTAAAGAACCTCGCTCGATCCCCATATCAGAGCGGAATAGACCTTCCCCATAATAGTTATAGAATCGTTGACCCGCCGGTGTTTTACGGAAACCGACACCACCTTGGTGTCCAGGTGCGGCCCAAGAATACTCATGAATATCATCATATTTCATCATCGCAGATGCGAGTGGCGGCAGTAATTGCTCTCGATAACGTTCCATCGCCGCTATGGCACGACCAGCAATAAAGTCAGCCGTATCTTCTAATATCCACGCAAACTCATCAACCTGAGACATTAACTCGCGGTTAATAGTCAAGGTCACTTTTTTTCTTTCTGCCAGTAAAAATACGGGAACCCCTTCTTGGCGTTGATTTAATTTTTCAATCAACGAAAAGAACATATCGTTTTCTTCTTGTTGCTGACCTGTCATACTTGAGGTCAGCATTAAGCAATCAATTGCTAAATTAACATTTAGAATAGAATAACAATCATCATAAGAAGAGGCGCTAAGAACGGTAATCGATTCATTTTTAAATTGTTCGACTAAACGATCAATTGCATTCGCAATAACCCCAGTTTTTTGCGAGTTATCAAAAATTAAAACTCTCTTATGTTTTCCGTAATTAAGCATATTCTGGTCCTGTTATAATAAAATTTATTTCGATAGATCATTTGTGTTTAAATTAAATGCCAACATTTATGTTTTATTAGGAACTGCATCTCGGCTAGCGATGAACCCATAGAAGAAATAACCAAATAATGTAATAACGGCGCCATAGAATACGGCTTCCTCACCTGTAGAGTACGCACCATAAATACTGTAAATAACAGCAACAGATCCGACTAATATGCCCGTGTTATATTCTTTCTGACTTACATTAGCCTGCTTCATAATTATACCAAGAGCTGTAAGTGATAGAATATATGGCACCATATTGATAAACACGGCTAAATTAACCAAGACGTTAAATTGTTTTAATAAGGTTGGGGAAATAGTCATCACAGCCAGCGATAATTCTAAAGCTAGCATAATCATCATGCCTTTAAACGGCGCATCATGCTTATTTACATCAGAGAAAATCTTTGGAAATAATCGCATATCAGCAGCAACTTTCGAGACTTGGGCATTGGTGAACTGCCAACCAAGCAGTGAACCAACACAGGCCAGAATTGCCATTGCAGTAATAATCTCCCCAACGAATGGGTTAAACATCTGAGCAAAAACAAGACCAAAAGGGGAATCTGATTTAGCTAAAATATCGTTAGGAATAATACCTTGAATAACAGTTGTAGACGCAATATAAGTTGCTGCAGAAAAAACGGTGGCGAGCATACAGGCAAGAGGCACATTACGTTTAGGGTTTTCAACAGTACCTGAGTTAGCCCCTGCTGATTCTATTCCTAAGAAAGCCCACAGCGTTAACGCCATACCAGAATAAACAGCACTACCGACCGAGACACCATGCGGGTTCCAAGCTTCCGAGAAAATTTTCGGGTCGAACCAGAACCAACCAATAAGTGATAAACCAAGTACGGGAATTATGATCCCCCATACAGTAACTGTAGATATTCGCCCTGTTATTCTTGCACCTCTAGCATTGGCAAACATAGTGATAATTAAAATAGCAATAACTCCAAAAAAAGTATGAATTGGAGTCTCTTTTAACCACGGGATAAAATACTCTAAATACCCGACACACGATACAGCAATCGCAACCGCACTAATAACTAAACACACATAGTAAGTATAAGAAGCAATAAAAAAACTGGATTTACCATGTGCTTTTTCAGCATATGCGGACATCCCGCCATCATCCGTACAATACATTCCACACTTTGCAAAAGCATAAGCAATTGCAAGTGCACCTAATGCTGTAACAACCCATGCTAATAGGGCTATACCTCCTGTTACAGCAAGACTTGATGGTAATAATATTATCCCGGATCCCATCATATTAACGGTGACAATGGTTGTTAAACCCATTAACCCCATTTTGTTACTGGTAGAACTCATAAAATAATCAACCTTCTAAGTTATTAATTATATTAAAATTTAAGTTTAAATTATTTATATAATCCTTTAATTAGTAATGAGTAAATTTAAGGTAGTACAAATAAGCATAATAATAGAATAGATGTATATTCTTAGAATGCCTAAAAAAAATAATAAGTTTTTATTACAGTCTTACTTAGGATATATGACAGTGATTTATATCACATAATAAAAAAGCGCGTAAATGTAATTAGTAATTACAATTTACGCGCTCTATCAATCTATTAAGTTTTAATATTTATTATATTAAGTCTTACTTACCTTTTTTAAAGGTCGCAACCTGATTTCCTTGCTTATCTTTCACTGTAAGTACATTATCAACAATTACATAGCTTGCAAAACTAGGCATAGTTTCTAAAAATGACTTTTCTAGCTCCATACCATCCATACACATTTTACGTGTTGCAGCTGCAGGCCCCATCGTTAATGTGCCATTAGATGTTTCAAATGAGCCTTGGAAGTTATTACAGCCAGAAAAACCATGAGCCGATTTATTATCCATATCAAATTGGATAAATGCCACATTACCACCAGCACCAGGTTTTACAGTTTCACCTTCAAGCGTCACTAAATCCCATTTATGACCAACTAACGGAGTATTCTCTGTTGTTTCATTTGGCTGATGAGCAACACGGTCTAATTTAATCTCTATAGGCTGTTTTACGTCTGCTGCAAATGGGTCAATGCTTGTTGTTGAAGTCATGACTAGCTTATCACCAACCTTAATGGTTGCACGTAAGCTATAGCGATGATTATTTTGAATTTTCGCAGCGTCATATTGAAGTGCTACAGGGTATGGCGGCGCACCGGCAACGTCCATTGATTCACTTGTAATTGTCGTTGAGGGCGCATCAGCAAGAGACACATCTTCTAATGCAACTTTTAACACAGCACCTGGTGGTAGCATACGGCGATCAAGGTAAATAACATTAACATCTAATGATTTCATCTCAGCTTTCTCTGTTTTAGCCGTTGATTCTGTTTGCTGCTGGTTGTGATTTGCCACAGTGTCAGCATCATTACAAGCTTGTAGCATGAATGCAGAAAGTACAACTGAAGTGGCTAACGCTAGCTTTTTTAATTTAAAAGTCATTTATCTTCTATCCTTTGCGATTTTCAAATCATAACCATAGCAACGAAATATGTTACTCAGTTAACTTCACTATCAGAAAGATAGGATACTGATTTGCAATAATTTTCTCTTAATACAATCTAATAATACAGCATTCAAAATAAGGCGCAATCTTTATAATCTATGCCAATATTATGCTTGCATTTTACTTGTCAACGCTATGATTCATAAACTGTAATATAGGTTAACCTAGCAGTTATAGACTATGTTTTTTCAATCTTCTATTTAACGATTCATAGTGACCAAAAACGTTAATCCCTTCCAGTTGACGACGAAGCATATCAAGAAGCACTGTGGCAATAATCGCGCGTTGATCGTTATATGTGTATTCACGCTTAAACTGTAATTGTTGGATCCACCGACCTTCCAAAGTGATTATCCCTACAGTAAAACAATCTTCTACTATAGCGCCAGAATACAAGCCAATATCAACCTTTGAGTGGCTATAAATGAGAGACAGTTGCTTATCTATTTCACTCACTAACGTTTCTAAACTGTTCTCTTCTTTCATAGCATTATGGTTGACGGTGGCAGATACAATGTATTCGCTTAACTTACATTTTTGATTAAGCCAATTGACTACAAAGCCGCCTGTTGAACACTCCGACAAACCCATTTTTTTCTGCTTTTTTTCAATGAGATATTCAAGGTTATCAAGTAAGCTCAAATTTTTTCCCACAATGTTATCGCCTAGCAATCGTTCCATTTTATTTAATAGTTCTAGTGCATAGCGATCATTTGATGGTGCGAATAGTTTCACCTCAATAAAGGGTAATGAAGAACGGTACCCCAATTCATAACCGTGCGGTAAAACGATATGCTTCAAGGTGTCACTTATTCCGGACTCTGACAAACCATAGGTAAATAATCGATGACAGTGCAACGATTGGATCTGAGGATAGTGTAATTGTAAATATGGCAGTATTTTCTCTTTAACCATAAACTTAAATTCACTGGGAACGCCTGGAGTAAAACATATCCAAGCACGATTTAATTTAATCGAAAAGCCACAGGCAGTGCCAACAGGGTTATCGATTAATTCAGCCCCTTCAGGTAGCATTGCTTGCTTCAAATTAGCCACAGGCATTTCTCGATTTAGCTTTTTATATTTTGCTTTCATCTCCGAAACCCAATGCTCAGATTGCTCCAAACCAACATCAGCAGCCATTGCCGCCGCGGCAGCACTTAAATCATCACTTGTAGGCCCTAGTCCACCATTAACAATAACAATATCGCTATTAAAACTGCATGACTCAATTTCTTTTGCTATTCGCTCACAATGATCACCAACAGTTATTCGACGTGTCATTGGAAAGCCATGTTGAAAAAAAAGACGAGATAACCACGTTGCATTAGTATCTGTTATATCACCCAGTAAGACCTCTTCACCGGTACTTATCATTGTAATTTCAAGCATCCTATCCCTCTGCATCATCCACCGAATATTGATTGTTATTAGTCTATGCTTTAGATCATTTGTTATACAGCCTTCCTTTCATCAATCACACAATTAATCTCCACACCAATCAGTGTAAATATTAGTTTACATTCATTAAACTAATGTTGACAGAAGAGATATCTATCGTTAATGTGACCTTGTAGTGAAATACGCTATTAAAATCAACACATCCACTAGTAAAGAACAGTTAGAGCAAATTTAATGAAGTATACCTCGACAGCACATACCTATCGATAGCCACAGTGGCTATTATCAAGATGTAATAAAAACTTTACACTCATCTCGATACGCCTCTGTGGCCTCTATTTTCATAGGGAGCAACGATAGGTGATCAATAACGACCACCTCCCGATCTAATTATTTACCTCTGGGAGCAACACAAATGGCTTTAAATAAAACACTCGGCAGTATGCTTATTATTGCTGGTACAACTATTGGTGCTGGCATGTTAGCCCTTCCTCTCGCTTCTGCTGGACTTGGGTTTACCACCGCATTAGTTGCCATGTTCGGCATGTGGGCACTAATGACTTACACCGCTTTATTGATGATTGAAGTTCATCAACATTCAGATACCAATGCGACATTAAATACTTTGGCTCAACAACTTCTTGGTCGCAAAGGACAAATTATTGCTAATTTTGCCATGATCTTTCTGCTTTATTCTTTATGTGCAGCCTACATTGCAGGTGGTGGTGGTCAGTTAAGTGAGAAGTTAAGTGGCTGGTTTAATACATCCATTCCGCCACAATTAGGCGCATTATTATTTACACTTTTAATTGCCGCGATAGTTTCTGTTGGCACTCATACTGTTGATTTAGTAAACCGCTTACTTTTTGCTGCAAAAATTATTGCGCTAGCTGTCATGCTGGGGTTATTAGTTCCGCATGTTGAAGGACAACACCTTGTTGAAATGCCAGTACAAAAAGGCTTAATTTTATCAGCATTACCTGTTGTTTTTACCTCTTTTGGTTTCCACGGCAGTATTCCATCGATCGTGCGTTACATAGGCATTGATATAAAAACGTTAAAGAAAGTCATGATTATTGGCTCAGCACTGCCTCTTTTTATCTACGTTTTATGGCAATTAGCAAGTCAAGGTGTAATGAGCCAACCAGAGTTAATGGCAAGCACAACATTGGGCAGTTTTATTGCGAGTTTAAGCGATTTACTCCATAACCCTATGGTGAGCCAATCTGTCTCTATTTTCGCAGATCTTGCATTAGCAACATCTTTTTTAGGTGTGAGTTTAGGGTTATTTGACTTTATGGCTGATAGCTTGAAACGTTCAAGTAGTGCGAGTGGTCGTATGCAAACGGGCATGATCACCTTCTTACCTCCCCTTGCTTTTGCTATCTTTTACCCACAAGGCTTTATTATGGCGCTAGGATACGCAGCCATTGCTTTAGTTATTTTGGCGATATTTTTACCTGTTGCAATGGTTAGATCTCAGAGAAAAAAGCATAATATATCTAATGAAATTTCACCTTATAAAGTGAAGGGTGGTAATTTTGGCTTAATTATTGTGACAATGGCGGGTGTTTTAATTATATCTGCGCAGGCCTTACAAATGGTCGGCTTAATTCCAGCTGTTGGATAATCGCTAAATGAACTTGGATAATAAGAAAGTAATGTTGTTACTTTCTTATTCCTTTTCATTTAAAGAATATAATTAAACAGTAAAAACATTTTATTACAATAAGTTAAATCCGCCTAAAAGCGACTTATTTGTTATACAAAAGCTTGCATGCAAAGCATAATTTTGTGGAGTAATATCACGTATTTATAGAAAATTTTATATTCTGTTGTTTGTATGTCAGTTAAAATCACCTCACATAATAATTAAAAAGATATTGGTGATGGATATTTACTCGCCTTTTAATCATCTTCAAAGTCCTATTTGGATTTTTGATTTTGACCACAAACAAATCATTTGGGCTAACGACAAAGCACTTCCTTTATGGGAGTCTTCCTCTCACGACGAACTTCGATCGCGCGATCTTGGCAAAGATATGTCAGCCGCAGTAGAAGCAACATTAGAAGAGTACCGCGAAACATTTAAACAAAATAAAACAATCAAAACCTGGTGGCATTTAGATCCAAGAAAGGTAGGCAAAAACTTGCTTTGCATTTTCTCTGGTATCAATTTGCCTGATAAACGTATTGCAATGCTTGTGGAAGTGGTTGGTGATGAATCAAGTATTCGACGTGAACTTGCTTTTTCTGATTACTCTAATCTAGCGCTGCTATTTAATGAGCAAGGTAATTTGGTGAGTGCCAATACCGTGTTTACCAAAAACTATGGTTCAGATCTCAGTAACTTAGCATCCTTTGTTGGCGACATTGATATTGCCCAACAATGGATATCTGACGCAAAAAATAACCTAAACCTTAAACATAGCCGATTATGTTGGACAGGAAAAAGTCATATTTGGTTTAACATTGAAACTAAATGGCTATCTGATAAATCTCAACTCCTACTTCAAGTTGTTAATATTTCAAAAGAAAAAGAGAATTTACAGCGCGAACGTTATAATGCTGAGCACGATTTTTTAACTGGGCTGATGAATCGACGCGGTATTTCTACGGCACTAAAAGCTAGCCATCATTCTTCATTTCCGTACCATTTATTATTTCTTGATCTCGATAGCTTTAAACTGATTAACGATACTTATGGTCACGCTATTGGTGATAAGTTATTAAGAGCAGTTGCAATTAGGTTATTAGATACAATAAGAGGACGAGGGCTTGTCGCCCGTTTTGGTGGTGATGAATTTATAATCCAAGTTGAAGATCGATATATCCCTAATTTAGTTCAACTAACCCAAGAGATAATTTCGGCACTAAACAGCCCTTTCTATATCAAAAATATTGGTGAAATATCGATTGGATGCAGTATCGGTACTGCGCAATACCCTAAAGATGCCAATAGTTTTGAAACCTTAATTACTCAAGCTGATATGGCAATGCATTGTGCTAAAAAGCATGGTCGCAACTGTAGCTATCATTTCCAGCCTCATTTGGCAGAAACGCTGTATCGTAAAAATGCACTACGCCATCACTTATCTCAAGCACTTGAAATTAAAGACTTTGAATTGTATTACCAACCTATCATTGATCTTAATACAATGTTGTTAAAAGGTTTTGAAGCGCTTATTCGCTGGCATGACGACTCTTTAGGCCATGTCTCTCCTGCTGAATTTATTCCATTGGCAGAAGAAACTGGGCAAATTATCCCTATTGGCTCTTGGGTGCTGAGAAGCGCTTGTAAACAATTGGAAGAGTGGAATCAACAATACGATACCAAGTTAATCATGAGTATTAATTTATCTCGTGCACAACTAAAAATGTCTCTTTTAGATGAGCTAAAGTTAATTATTGAAGAGTATAATATAGACCCAGCTCAAGTAGCTTTAGAAATAACCGAATCTGCCATGCTGCAAGAATTCAGTGAGGCTATGTCGTGTTTAGAGGCTATTGCTGCACTGGGCTTTGAGCTTTATCTTGATGATTTTGGAACTGGGTACTCATCGTTATCACAATTGCAAAACCTTCCAATCAGTACTGTTAAACTAGATCAAAGTTTTGTTCAAAATGAGCACGACAGTGGGAAAGCAATCGTTGAAGCAACAAAAGCCATTTGTAATAAGCTCAATCTTAAAGTGGTCGCTGAAGGGGTTGAAACGAAAGAGCAGCTAGAATATATCCAAAGCTGTAATTTCAATTATTGCCAAGGCTATTACTTTAATAAGCCCCTCTCTGTTAGCGAATTAGAGAAGGGAATTCTTTCGACTCTACTGACGAAAAAACAAACTCAGCCTCACTAATATCAGTAATACCACCGTGATTTCACGGTGGTATTATATTGCCCATAAAACATTAGCAACGTTCTGCGTGAATCAATAAATTTCTTGGTGTCATTTGTTTTTCGCAGAATGTCCCTAACGATACGTCATAGCCAAATTCTTCAAGATAGCAAACACGATCAAGCACTAACCATAATTCTAATGGTCGACGAAACAATTGACGGACTAGCTCCATCCGCTCTGTTATCGCAAAACGTTGTTCGCCCTGTTGCTGCCAATAATCGAAGTCAATGTTAGCGGGTAATACAATCCCTTTCTGATCTGCAGCCCAACAACAAAAAGATTTAAAACCTTCACCTAATAACGCTTTTTGTACATTAGGGACAGGTAAGTAAGTACTAGATTGATTAATTTTTCGCTGTAATAAATCAAACCCTAACCGAAAACTAACCTCAACAAACCGAAGTTGCTTAACGCGATTTCCAGCCGTTACTGTCTCTTGCAACGGTAAACGTAAGTCATGCTTAGATAACTGTAGCTGGCTCGATTTTGCAACCGTTGATAACGGCTGATAATGTGAATCTTGGATCAAGTGATAGCAACACGGAGATAGGCTCACCGCCTTTCCTTTTTTTGCCACAACTTGTTTTATGAGCGACACATGCAAGTCACCACATGCATGCAGTGCAACAGCATGTTGCTGCTCTTTAATATATTGCTGGCTGCTTACATCAAACGCATCGCCTTGAACAAAATGGATATCTAATCCCAATTGTTTCGCCGCAGCTTCACCATCTACACATAATTGCGGTTGCCATTCTAAACTAGTGACAGGCTGTTGGTGGGTAATTGATAATACGCGCCCTAGAAAGCCTTTTCCCGCGCACCATTCAAGCCACGGTACATTCAGGCGTGGCAATACATGATTAAATGCGGTGATTTGTTGCCATTTACGCCCAGGAATACCTGTATCAAAATTTTTAGGGTACGCATATTCTGTTTTTAGTAACGACGGCGTTTTCGCTAAATCCGCTAAAATTTTGGCATCAGGGATCCAGGGGTCAAACGCTGCTAATAGTGCGTCATGATCTTGATTTAACTGCTGCAAACTTTGATCATCAATAAACTGTAACCATTGACAAAATTCAGGGTGTTGCTGTTGCCATGTAAACCCCTCATCAGCAAAAGGAACAAACTGCCAATATTGTCTATTTTTCGTCAATAACGTATCTAATTGGTGAAAAGTGTTGGCATAGCAAGTCATAAAGTAACAACTTCAAGGTACATAAAAACAAGGGGCGTTAGTGTATACCTAAATACGCCTTCCCATAAACAACAAAACCGCCAAGAGTGGCGGTTTTAAAAATAGATAACAAAAAAGTTATCTTACTGGTAAGTCAAAAGAAGCAAACATTGCTTCAATTTCACCATTAGTCTTTAATGCTATTGCTTGATCAACCACATTACGTGTCAAGTGAGGTGCAAAACGTTCCATAAAGTCATACATATAGGTACGCAAGAATGTACCTTTCTTAAAGCCTATCTTGGTCGTACTCGCTTCAAAAATATGACTGGCATCAATGGCAACTAAATCTTTATCTGTTTCAGGGTCCATTGCCATGCTGGCGATGACACCAACACCAATGCCTAAACGTACGTAAGTTTTAATGACATCCGCATCTGTTGCCGTAAATACAATCTTAGGCGTCAAGCCTGAACGATTAAACGCACTATCAAGCTCTGAGCGTCCAGTAAAACCAAAAACATACGTCACAAGAGAATAAGCGGCTAAATCGTGAATAGTAATATTTGTTTTGGTTGCTAATGGATGATCACTACGAACCACGATTGAACGATTCCAGTGATAACATGGCAACATGATCATATCTTGATATAAATGCAGCGCTTCTGTCGCAATCGCAAAATCTGAACGACCTTTACCAACGGCATCAGCAATTTGAGATGGCGTTCCTTGATGCATATGTAATGATACTTTCGGGTATCGTGCTGTAAAACCTTGAATCACCGATGGCAAAGCATAGCGTGCTTGGGTATGGGTTGTCGCAATGTTTAGCGTTCCCATTTCAGGGTGAGTATGTTCACCGGCTACCGCTTTGATGCTTTCCACTCTTGATAGAATATCACGTGAAATACGAACAATTTCTTCACCAGCAGGTGTTACTTGGGTTAAATGCTTACCACTTCGTTCGAAAATCTGAATGCCAAGTTCATCTTCGAGCAATCGAACTTGTTTACTAATACCGGGCTGAGAAGTATATAAACTCTCAGCCGTCGATGAAACGTTAAGGTTGTGATTAACCACCTCAACAATATAGCGTAGCTGTTGTAATTTCATGGTACCGCCTGCCTACTCAATAATCCGTTACCTTTCACACCACATCCATCAAGCCCTTATGGTATTTAATGAGACAGGTATAAGAATGCAACCATGTAATTAACATTTTATATATTGAAACCAGTTAATTTCATAGCATTTGTTTGTTTTTTAGTTACCTAACTCAATGTTTTGTCAATAAATCAAGGCCGGTAAAATATCTCAACATTTCAACAAGCACACATAATAAGCAACTTTCGGGAAATTTTGTTACGCCTAAATTTGCCGCACAGCACAAATTACATATCGATTTGAACAAAGCTCCTATTTAATAATCATCTCACTAGGCTGTTTTTTAGAGATAGTGTATCCTGCAATATTCAAGATTAATGCATGGAAGATAGATATATCTTATGAGTATTCCTTTAGTTATAGGCCTTGTTGGTCTGTTACTTGCGCTTATTGTTGGCTACAACGTTATTATTCAATATCGCCAGCGTTTAGAGTCGATCAAGCAACAAGAATTGGCTAAGCATATTGCGATTATTGATGCGACTGAAGAGTTAATCGGTAATGCGCATCATCTGCCTTACAGCAAAGAATTATTGGTCTGCTTAAACCAACGTATTGTTGATGCTTTACAACAAATGTCTGAAGCATCACCTAATGATCGCTCTTTGACTCACCGTATAAAAAATGTCAGTGAGCAAATTACCCATTTAGAAGCTAACTACAGTAATGCCGACATTACCCCTTTTAAAGTGCCGAATACGGACAAACAAGCGATTGGTATGCTACAGCTTGTCAAACGTTTGAAGACAGTGATCAAAAGTGAGCACAGTAAGGGGCGTATGGGTACTCAGGCATTTGTTAATGAGAATGCCCGTTTAGAGTCGATTCAACTGCGTATTAATATTGAAAATGTCGTTAAGCGCGCGAATGAAGCACGAATTAAAGGACAAATTGGTACAGCAAAGCAATTACTTAAGAAAGGCATTGATGTACTTTCAGCTAAAAATGACAACTATGCTAACCAAGCACGAGAAAAACTGCAGCTGATGCTTGATGAAATTGATAACAAGCAATCAATGAACTATGAGCAAGAACGTCAACAACAGCTCGATAAAGACCAAGACGATCTCGATGTCTTATTCCAGCCAAAGCGTAAATGGTGATTTGATTTACTTTGGCTTAAAATAGCTTCATCTACCAAGGTCGCAGTAGCGGCCTTTTTTTACGTCTTATAACAATAAAAAGATACGCCTTATGGATAACACACAACAGATGATCAATGAGCTACTAACGCCCATTAAACAATTTCTTCAATGTGAAACGCCTGATAGCTGGATTGAAGAGGCACGTAAACCAGAAAACCTAACGGCATTGTTAGTCGATCACTGTAACTGTGAACTAAAAGCCAGCCAAACGGCGATGTTCATGGTACGTAAATACGCAGTTGATAAAGCCAGTGGTGAAGTACTACTTGCATGGGCAAAGCCTTATGAAGATTTCGTTTACGGCGGTGCAAATCGCTCTACTGCGCTATTTCATAGCAAAAAAAATGGCTTGTCTGCACCATTGATCGCGCGTTCTGACTTTCCTTATGGTGAAGAACTGATTGAAAAAATGGTGCGCTTAATTAAAGAAGAATTTCACCATTTTGAGCAAGTGTTAGAGATCATGGAAAACCGTGATATTCCCTACTCTAACTTGCATGCGGGGCGTTACGCCAAAGGTTTAATGAAAGCAGTACGTACCCATGAACCAGCAACATTAATCGATAAGCTCATCGTTGGTGCTTACATTGAAGCGCGCTCTTGTGAACGTTTTGCCAAATTAGCGCCTTATTTAGATCCTGAACTCAAAAAGTTTTATATCTCGCTATTACGCTCAGAAGCTCGCCATTATCAAGATTATTTAACGCTTGCTGAAAAAATTGCGGGTCAGGATATCAATGAGCGTGTCAATGCGATTGGCGCAAAAGAAGCAGAGCTCATTCAAGCGCCTGATAACACTTTCCGTTTCCACAGTGGCGTACCTGAATAAGCTTATATTTACACTCATCACCACTATTTGATGTTTTGTTCGCTAAAAACAAAAACGCCATCAGCTTTCACTGATGGCGTTTTTATTAGCGAGAAATAAAGATTACTTTGTCTCTTTTTCTGCTTTCTCTTTCTTTGGCTTTTTACGCTTGTCCGTGATTTCCCACTTACCATCGACGTAAAGTGCAGTCCAACCTGAAGGCTTACCGTCAATCTCAGAACGCACGTAATTTTCTTTACTCTTACGAGCAAAACGAACCACAGTTGGTAGACCATCTGGATCGGCCACTGGCGCTTCAGTTAGGTAAGTAAACTTAGGCGATAGACGATCTTTAAAGCGTACTAGCTCTTCCACTAACGGCGCACGTGTTTCACGTGATTTAGGGAACGTACTTGCTGCCATAAACAAACCAGACGCACCGTCACGAAGTACAAAGTAAGCATCAGTATCTTGCGTGCAAGGTATTTCTGGAAGATGTACTGGATCTTCTTTCGGTGGCGCAACTTCACCATTTTTCAGGATCTTACGCGTATTCTTACAGCTTTCGTTAGTACAGCCCATGTATTTACCGAAGCGACCGTTTTTCAGTTCCATATCAGAACCACACTTGTCACATTCGATAACAGGACCTTCATAGCCTTTAAGCTTGAACTCACCTTTTTCAACAATGTAACCTTCACAGCTTGGGTTATTACCACAAACGTGTAGTTTACGATCTTTGTCGATCAGGTAGGCGTCCATTGCGGTACTACAAATCGGACAACGTTTTTTGGCACGTAATGCCGCTGTTTCAACATCTTCTTCAAGAACGTTAACAATGCCGTCTTCGTTACCTAAATTGATCGTTGTTTTACAACGCTCTTTAGGTGGTAGCGCATAACCTGAACAACCAAGGAATACACCCGTTGATGCGGTACGAATACCCATTGGGCGAGAACACGTTGGACATTCAATATCAGTTAATACGATATTGTTAGGCTTCATGCCGCCTTCTGATTCATCAAGCTCAGCTTTTTCAAGCTCAGTGGTGAAATCAGAGAAGAACTCATCAAGCACTTTCTTCCAGTTTTTCTCACCTTCAGCGATTTTATCGAGGTTACCTTCCATACGGGCAGTAAAATCGAAATCCATCAAATCAGGGAAACTACCATCTAAGCGATCAGAAACAATCTCACCCATCTTCTCAGCATAAAAACGACGCTGATCAACACGCACATAACCACGATCTTGAATCGTTGAAATAATAGATGCGTAAGTTGATGGTCGACCAATGCCACGCTTTTCTAGCTCTTTAACCAATGCTGCTTCTGTAAAGCGCGCTGGCGGCTTAGTAAAGTGTTGCTTAGGTTCGAGTTGTTCTAGTTTCAATACGTCGCCCACGTTAACCATAGGCAGCGTAGTGTCTTCATTTTTACCCGATGGACGCTGTACTAGTGTCCAACCTGCAAAACGTAACGTACGACCTTTCGCTTTTAAGCTAAAGTCACCCGCTTTTACCGTAATCGTGCTCGAATCGTATTTCGCTGGCACCATCTGACATGATACGAATTGACGCCAAATTAAGTCGTATAACTTAACCGCATCAGCTTCCATACCTTCAAGGTTTTCAGCTTTCATTTCTACATGAGAAGGACGAATCGCTTCGTGCGCTTCTTGGGCATTTTTCTTACTGCCATAAACATTGGCCGTTTTTGGCAAATATTCATCGCCATACTCACTACCAATAAACTCACGTGCTGATTCAACCGCTTCTTTAGAAAGGTTGGTTGAGTCGGTACGCATGTAGGTAATGTGGCCCGCTTCGTATAAACGTTGCGCTAAGCCCATTGTACGCTTAACACCATAACCTAAGCGCGTACTCGCCGCTTGTTGCAGTGTTGAGGTAATGTATGGCGCTGATGGTTTACTGCTAGTTGGACGATCTTCACGATCAATCACTTCGTACGCTGCTTTTTCAAGTAACGCTTTTGCAGCCATGGTGTCTTTTTCATTAACAGGACGGAATGTTTTACCCGCCTGTTGAGCCACCATTAAACGTAACGCATCTTTACCAACTGTTAGTGTGTCAGCGTGGATATCCCAAAACTCTTCAGGATCAAAAGCATTAATTTCGCGTTCACGTTCAACGATTAATTTCACCGCTACAGACTGAACACGACCTGCAGATAAACCACGAGCGACTTTTTTCCACAATAATGGTGAAACCATAAAGCCAACAACACGGTCTAAGAAACGACGTGCTTGCTGTGCGTTTACACCATCAATATTAAGTTCACCAGGCTCTTCAAAGGCCTGCTGAATTGCATTCTTCGTAATTTCGTTGAACACAACGCGCTTATAGCGTGCATCATCGCCACCGATGATCTCACGAAGGTGCCACGCAATGGCTTCTCCTTCGCGGTCCAAATCGGTTGCGAGATAAACATAGTCAGCATCTGCTGCTAGTTTTTGTAATTCACTAACGACTTTTTCTTTACCCGGAAGCACTTCGTAATGCGCGTTCCAATCATCATAAGGATCAACCCCCATTTTACTGATCAGCGCTTTACGATCTTTCTCTTGCTTGATGCGTGCTTTTTCTTCAACACTCAACCCTTTGGTCGATGTTGCCGCGGCTTTCTTGCCATTACTACGTGCACCTGTTGGTAAATCACGAACGTGACCAACACTTGACTTAACAATGAAATCCTTACCCAAGTACTTATTAATCGTTTTAGCCTTGGCGGGGGACTCCACGATAACGAGAGATTTACCCATAATGACTCTATTACGTCCTCGTGCTCGCTAAATATAAAAATAAAAAATTGCTACTGTATTACGGAGTAATTCAGCAACATTCAACCAATCTCATTAAGTCACTAATCATAAAAAGATAGGAGCAGTGAATTAATATGATTGCCTATGATCTTTTTCGTAATCAAACATTTTTGCAATGAAAAATTTCATTGCCGCTACGTAAAATTCTATTTACATATTGGGCTAGAATACAAGAAGGTCAACTGCTTTTTAACGAAATCTGTCTGTTTGGTTGCACCTTCCTCAATTGTTAACAAAATGTGTAACGTAAATGCAATGTAACAAACTATCAAATAACAGTTTGATTTAAAACGATATAGTCGAATAATAATGTTGTTTTACAAAAGCAATTCGCTACCACAAAATAAATTGGGTATGAATTTACGCAGATCATTACCATTTATCTAATATCACTGACTAGCGTAAAAAAATTTTTTATGTCTTTGGTCACACAATTAAAGACATTAAAACAAAACAAACCTTAATATTGATTAAATAATAAACACTCTACACTTTTGTTTATTTGTTTTATTCAATTAAGTTAAATAGACTATGCAGGCTATTCGATTGTTTGAGACTTTACTATGAGTGATAAAAAACCAATTTCATCAACTGATTTACTAATGATTGCTAACCAAATCATTCAAGATCAAGAGTCTTATATTGACGGGATGCGTGCAACTTCTGTAGAAGAGCGCGATGGTGTATTAATTTTCAAAGGTGAATATTTCCTTGATGATGAAGGATTACCAACACCAAACACCACTGTTGTTTTCAATATGTTCAAAATGCTCGCACACAAACTCTCTCCTCAGTTTACGCTAGCAAGCTAAAACGGATGAGAATAAAAAAACCCGCATCAAGCGGGTTTTTAATCTACGAGTATAAATACTTACATAAATGGACGCTGACCACGCGCAACCCACTTCATCAGTAAACTATCCGCAGCTTCGCTTGATGCGCCTGCTAGTTTCTCGGTAAGCTTCTTACGACGTACGTATTTTACTTTAAGTACTTCACGGTCTTTACATGCTTCAGTGATCAAATCATCACTGGTTGAGATCTGATCAACCAAGCCTAATTCAAATGCTTGTTGGCCGAACCAATGCTCGCCCGTTGCCACTTTTTCAAGATCGAGATCTGGGCGGTGAGCGGCAATAAAATTCTTAAATAAGCCATGAGTTTCTTCGATTTCCATCTGGAATTTTTCACGTGCTTTATCAGTATTCTCACCAAACATAGTTAATGTACGTTTAAACTCACCAGCTGTGATTTGCTCGTAGTCAATATCGTTCTTTTTCAATACCTTATTAAAGTTAGGTAATTGAGCGATCACGCCAATTGAGCCAACAATTGCAAACGGTGCTGAAACAATTTTATCAGCAACACATGCCATCATATAACCACCACTTGCTGCTACTTTATCAACTGCAATAGTCAGCTTAATACCTGCCGCTTTTAAACGATCAAGTTGAGATGATGCTAAACCATAACCATGTACCATACCGCCGCCCGTTTCTAAGCGTAATAGCACTTCATCACCTTCGATAGCAACCGCCAGAATTGCCGTGATCTCTTCACGTAATGACGATACTTCTCGCGCATCAATACTACCGTGGAAATCAATAACAAATAAACGAGGATCACGTGATGTTTCTAAGCTGCCATTTTTAGCCGCTTGTTTCACTTCTTGTTGGCGTGCTTTATCTTTTTCTTTCTCTGATTTCTTATCCGCTTTATCGCGAGCTTTTAATAACGCTTTATCAAATAAGTGAGATTCAAGTTGGTTTACAGTGTCTTTGTATTGTTCTGTCAGATCGCTCACTTCCAGTTCACCTTTCTGCGAACCATGACGACCATTCAATGCTTTTACTAGTACCAATACACCAACAATCGCAACAACCACTGTCGCGATTTTGGCGAAAAATAGTCCATAATCAAATAAAAATTCCAATATCCAATCCTCTTTGTTGGCAGTAAAAAGTGCCAACCGTTATTGTAACTGTGTTATCACGTTTATCGCTATCTTCTCTTTCAGAAAAACGTAATGAATCGGTTTATAGATCACGTCTTAAGATGAAAGGAAATTTAATCAGCGAGTAAATTCTGATATGTTTTGTTTAGTAGTAATCTATATTGTTACCAAGCTCAATACTTGGTGGGGTTCTTCGGCGAATAATCAGCCAAAAAACAAGAAAAATCAACATTAGAAGGATGCTAACGTGGAATACCATAATGCTGCTGATTCTCTTAAAGATCGTGTCATTTTAGTAACAGGTGCCGGTGATGGCATTGGACGCGAAGCCGCTATTCAATATGCAGCCCATGGTGCAACGGTTATTTTACTCGGTAGAACAGTCGCAAAACTTGAAGCTGTTTATGATGAAATTGAAACTCTGGGCTACACAAAGCCAGCGATTATCCCTTTAGATTTAATGGGTGCGACTAAACAACACTATCTCGATATGGTGGATACCATCGAGCAACAATTTGGTCGCCTAGATGGTGTATTACATAACGCAGGGATCTTGGGCGTACTTAGCCCACTAGAACAAATTGAAGAATCGACCTTTGATGATGTCATGCAAGTCAATGTGAAAGCACAGTTTTTATTAACTCAAGCTGTTATTCCGCTTATCAAGAAATCGTCCGATGGCAGAATTATTTTCACAACATCAACCGTTGGTCATAGTGGCCGTGCATTTTGGGGCAGTTATGCTATTTCAAAATTTGCAACAGAGGGCATGATGCAAGTCCTTGCTGATGAATTAAGCAACACCAATGTAAAGGTAAATGCGATTAATCCTGGCGGAACAAGAACAGGAATGCGAGCCAAAGCCTTCCCAGCAGAAGATGCAAAGCAGCTTAAAACACCAAAAGATATCATACCGCTATATGTATATCTAATGAGCCCAGAAAGCCGCCATGTTTCTGGTAAATGTATCGATGCTCAGCCTAAGCCAACATCGTCTTACAGTCATTGTGAAGAAGAATAAAGCTGTTCATTGAGATATAAACAAAAAAGCCGACGCAATTGTCGGCTTTTTTACAGCTAAATCTAGTGTTAGTGACTTTGTGTTTTAAGTTGTTTTCGCCACTGCCAAGCAAATAAACAAGACAAGGTCAGTACCACAACCGCTGAGCCTAATAACACATTGTCTGTCGGTGTTTCACCAATGATCAACCATACCAACAACGGACCAAAAAGCACTTCCAGTAACAAGATCAAACTGGTTTCAGCTGCGGGTAAATAACGTGGCCCATGTGCAATCAAATAGAAAGACAATGGGATCACAACACCACCGAGTAAGAACATATAAATAGCATGTTGCATATCCAGTGCGAACGGTTTAGCGCCAACAGAAAGCGAAATAATCGATGTAAATACACCAGCCAGAATTATATAAATCGAGCCTAATTGCCCTTGGGTCTTACGAAGTGCTACAAGATAGACAGCGATCGCAACAGCAGAAACCAAAGCAAGCGAATCGCCTCTCAACTCGTCAACAGTGGGATGATAGCCGAACACTAACCCTATCCCACCCACAGCAATAATGATCGCAAAGATCGTTGCCTTATCTAACTTCTCTTTTAAGAAGAAGAAACCAATCACAGCCGTAAATAAAGGTGCTGTATTGGTAATAACTAACGTACTGGCCACTTGGGTATTATTCAGTGACAACACAAAACAAATGGTCGATGCGCTAAATAGTCCAGCAGTAATTAAAGTTAATAGCGATGGACGCAGTAAATGTTGCGTGATCAGTTTTTTATCTGAAAACCACTGCACAATAAACAACATGGCAGCAGGTAAGAAGCCACGCCAGAAAATTAATGTCCATTCATTACTATCAATTAAACGCACAAGTAGCGTATCAAAACTTAATACCATCACGCCAAAGACCGTGATCAATCGTCCCCGTTGTTGCTCTTTCAATGCATCTAACATTGCTATACTCACTGGCTATTCGTTATATGTTTAGCATCCCTTCACAGAAAAGTGCACCACAGCAATATTCACACTTTTTACTCCGTTGCTCTTTGAGTTATACCACGTCATTTACCGGATACAAAAAAACCGACACTAGGTCGGCTTTTAATTATTCATTTAGTCTAAACCAATTACTTACGAGTACGTGGCTTAGCAGGCTTATTGGCTAAAGGATTACGGCGATTTGCTGCATTTCCTGAAGGCTTACGCTTACCTGATGATTGCGGTTTACCCGATGTTTGTGGGCGACCTGCTGATTGTGGCTTACCGTTATCGCGACTGTCACGATTATCACGACCTTTTGCTGGTTGTGAACGACCATTACCACGATGCTCGTTTGATTGAGCTTCAACTTCAGCATTACGACTAGAGCCAGGGTTACGACGATCGTTACCACGACCACGACGACCGCGAGCACCGCCCGTTTCTACACGCTCTTCGTGACGACGAACAGCACGACGGATCTGACGAATGCCTTTTTTACGCTTTTGACCTTCAACAGTTAATGCTGTTTCAGTCTCAGGCGGAAGCTCAACTGTTGCACGAAGTTCATTCACTTCTTTTAGTTCAAGCTCACTCCAACCACCACGAGGCATATCTTTCGTTAGGTAAACATCACCGTAACGAACACGCTTAAGACGGCTAACAGTAACACCTTGCGAATCCCATAAACGACGAACCTCACGGTTACGACCTTCAGTGATCACTACGTAGAAGGTATGGTTCATACCTTCACCACCAGCGTAAACAACATCTTCAAAACGTGCTAAACCATCTTCTAGTTCAACACCTTTAACAACGTTCTTTACCATTTGCTCAGTCACTTCACCAAATACACGAACCATGTATTCACGTTCAACCGTGCGGCTTGGGTGCATTAAGCGGTTAGCAAGTTCACCGTCTGTTGTGAACAACAATAAACCTGAGGTGTTCGCATCAAGACGGCCTACTGATACCCAGCGACCTGTGTTTAAGCGAGGAAGACGATCAAATACAGTACGGCGGCCTTCAGGGTCGTGACGAGTACATAGCTCACCTTCTGGCTTGTTGTAAGCAAGAATACGGCAAATTTCTTCATCAGAAGAGATCAGCTCAATGTTATGACCATCAATACGAACACTTACTGATAAATCTTCAAGACGATCACCAAGTTTAGCAACGACACCATCAACACTGACTCGACCGTTTTGGATCATTAATTCGATTTCACGACGTGATCCTTGGCCAGCTCGTGCCAATACCTTCTGTAATTTTTCACTCATTATAGACAAACCTTTGTCGCCTTCACAGGCGTCGAAATACTCATCAAAAGATTCCGGATAATATTTTCCAATTTAAAATCAGACTGTTACTTAACCAAAACCATTTACGCGAATAGCATTAATTTGGATTCTGTGTGAGGCATTAGCAACTCACTTTTTATCAGAATGTGGGCGCGCATTATGCCAAAAAACGGCAAAGTTAGCTATAAAAAGATAGTCGATTGCGAGGTTAGTTACAGGAAAATCAAACCAATAAAATAGGAATAAAAACAAAAAAGCAAACAGCTAGAAACTAACTATTTGCTTTTATTAGATTTACCTAGGTTTAGAACGTTCTAGATCATTCAAACGGTGTCACATCACCTGCACCAACTCGCACAATATTAATTTCACCTTCACTGAAATCAATCACTGTTGTTGGCTGCTCACCTAAGTAACCACCATGCATAATCAAATCAACAGCATGTTCTAACTTATCGCGAATTTCATCGGGATCTGCTTCTGTTGTTTCATTACCCGGTAAAATAAGACTGGTTGACATCAGTGGCTCACCTAGCGCTTCAAGTAACGCCAGTGCTATCGCATTATCAGGTACACGAATACCAATCGTTTTACGCTTAGCATTCATTAAACGGCGAGGTACTTCTTTTGTTCCTTTAAATATAAAGGTGTATGCACCTGGGGTGTTATTACGTAAAAGACGGAAAGCGATATTATCAACACGGGTGTACAAAGATAGCTCAGATAAATCGCGGCATAACAAAGTGAAGTTGTGCTTTTCGTTTAAACGACGGATCTGACAAATACGCTCTAATGCTTGTTTGTTTTCTAACTGACAACCAAGGGCATAACCAGAATCCGTTGGATAAACGACAACGCCGCCATTTTTAATAATTTCTACCGCTTGTTTAATCAAACGCGTTTGGGGTGTTTCTGGGTGAACATAAAAAAATTGACTCATTATTCCTCCTTTGAGGCAGCAGGCTCAGCCTGAATTTCTACCTCTACTCGCTTTTTCTCAACTTCCCAATCATGCCAAATCGCTGGAACATCTTTAGGGAGCCACAAATTACGTCCTAATTCCGTCCAAGGTGATTGGTAATGAAAATCGGACCCTTGTGAAGCAAGTAAATTAAATTGTATGGCGTAATCCCCTAAGGTACGTCGTTCTTGCGGCCCTTGCTGAGGCTGTGATACTTCCATACCGTCACCACCAGCTTCAATGAAATGCTGGATTAATCGCTTAAGCCATTTTGCCGTCATATTATAACGGCCTGGATGGGCAATAACCGCTTTACCACCGGCGGCATGAATCACATCAATAGCATCGGCGATAGTGCACCAGTTTGGTGGTACGTAACCCGGATTTCCGCGTGTTAAGAATTTCTTAAACACCGCCTGCATGGTTTTCGCATAACCTTGTTCAACAATCCAACGGGCGAAATGTGCACGAGTGATCGATGCATCACCCGCAAGTTTAGCCGCGCCTTCAAATGCCCCTGGCATTCTGTTTTTTTCAAGTCGCGCACCAATTTCTTTAGCACGTTCAAGTCGACGCTCTACTTGCTGTTCAATAAACGTCACTAACGTTGGATTTTGTGGGTCTATATTAAGCCCAACAATATGAATATCAAAGTTTTGCCACACGGTAGAGATTTCAATACCGTTGATTAACGTAATAGGCAAAGCTTCTTGCTCTATCACAGTATGCGCTTCATGTAGGCCAGCAACCGTATCGTGATCAGTAATTGCCAGGATGTCGACCCGCATATCTACGGCTCGTCGAACTAATTCTTGCGGCGTTAAGCGACCGTCAGACGCTGTAGTATGGCTATGTAAATCAAACAACATAAGTTTTATTCTTGACTTTATAATCGTGAACTAGTTTACTAGTACGCAGATACCAAGTATCCAATACTTACTTGAAAGGCATCACGTACATTTAGCTGATAGAAAAAATGTAACTAATACCTAATAGGACTCTTACATGTTACAGCAAATTCAAAATCAACAATGCGTTTTCTTCAATAATTGGTGGTGGCACTCCTACTTACGGGCGGTGTGAATTGCTGTAACTCAGCAAAATAGCAACGAGCCCGCCATCAATGCGGGCTTTTTTATAACGCCGAATTTAACTAAATAAAAAATAAAACGGGCACTGCACCTAGCCTTCACTGCGACCATTAACAAGGATGACCTCATGATTATTGTCTTAAAACCGCAAGCAACAGAAGCTGATGCCAAAAGCCTACTAGCTCAAATCGACAGTGTCGGATTAAAACCGCTATATATGCCTGGCAGTGAACGCATTGTTTTAGGTGCATTAGGTGATGAACGTGTTTTACAACGCTTAAATATCGAAGCGAACCCTTTAGTTGAAACGGTAAAACCCATTTTAACTAAATACAAATTAGTTAGCCGAGAAGTCCAAGCCCACAACACAGTGGTACGTTTTGGCTCTGCTGCGGTCGGTGGCGATCGTTTTGCTGTTATTGCAGGCCCTTGCTCTGTCGAATCAGAGCAACAATTATTGTCTGTGGCTGAAATGGTGAAGTCTCATGGTGCTATGGCACTGCGAGGTGGAGCATATAAACCTCGCACCAGCCCTTATGATTTCCAAGGATTAGGTATTGAAGGGTTAAAATTGTTAAAAAAAGCCAATGACATGCTCGGTATACCTACCGTATCTGAAGTTATGGATGTGAGCCAAGTTGAAAAAATGACTCAATATATTGATTGTTTTCAAATTGGTGCGAGAAATATGCAAAACTATGGCTTGTTAAAAATTATCGGTGAAAGTAAAAAACCGATCTTGCTCAAACGCGGACTTTCAGCCACTATCGAGGAATTGCTGCTCGCTGCTGAATATATATATGATGCAGGTAACCCAAATATCATTTTGTGTGAGCGTGGTATTAGAACGTTTGAGACAGCAACCAGAAATACATTGGATCTCAATGCTGTCGCTTATTTAAAGCAACATACCCATTTGCCCGTGCTGGTCGACCCAAGCCATGGAACAGGTATCCGTGAGTTAGTGATCCCACTCTCACGCGCAGCAGCTGCTGTTGGCGCTGATGGCATCATTGTCGAATCACATTTAAATCCATGTGAAGCCTTATCTGATGGTCATCAAGCATTAACCGCACCAATGTTTGAACAATTAATGCAGGAATTAAAACCGTTTGTGGAAGCGGCAGGGAGAACGCTGTGAATACTCACTCAATAGGAAATCATCCACTAGGGCAAAATACATTAGCGGCTAATGAGATCAATCTTCTCAGCCTTGATGTACCTTATGTTGCCGATCCCACTGAACTGTACTTTTCAGTTTGTGGCGATCGCCCGCACAACCTTTTATTAGAATCAGCAGAAGTTGATTCTAAGCAAGATTTAAAGAGCTTAATGCTTGTTGATGCAGCAGTACGTATTGTTTGCCGCGGTAAAGAAGTCACGTTGGAAGCACTAACCAGTAATGGTGTGAATGTCATTACGCATTTACAAAGCCAACTGCCTAACGATATTCATGCAGTACTCAATGGAAAAACATTAACCTTGGTATTTCCATCCCACGCTCATGATATTGATGAGGATAGCCGCTTACGCCAAACTTCATCATTCGATGCTCTACGTTTGATCCAACATGCCTTTGATACCAAGCACCACCCAAAAGAAGCTTTATTCTTAGGTGGTCTATTTGCCTATGACTTAGTCGCTGATTTTGAGCCGCTACCAGAAGTGAAGCAAGACAATAACTGTCCTGACTATATTTTCTATATTGCCGAAACCTTGTTGATTATCGATCACCAACGTCGTAAAGGCACGCTGCAAGCAACTTTATTTGGTGGCGAGCACTACACCAATAGCTATCATGATTTGAGTCGTCGCCTGCAAACGATTAAAGAGATCTGTTTAAACCCTCAGCCTGTGCCACCCGCACAAGTATTAGACAAATGTGAGCCAGAGGCGTCTATTAGCGATGAAGATTTCTGCCAAACGGTTAACGATCTTAAACAATACGTTATCAATGGCGACGTGTTCCAAGTCGTGCCATCACGCCAATTTACTTTGCCATGCCCTTCAACGCTCGCGGCATATAAAGCATTGAAAATTGGTAATCCAAGCCCTTATATGTTCTTTTTACAAGACTCAGAATTTACCCTGTTTGGCGCCTCTCCTGAAAGTGCACTGAAATATTGTTCAGATTCAAACCAAGTAGAGATATACCCGATTGCTGGTACTCGACCACGAGGCAAAAACAGCGACGGATCAATTAACCTTGATTTAGATGGTCGTATTGAATTAGAGCTACGTTGCGATAAAAAAGAGAATGCTGAACACATGATGTTAGTGGATTTAGCACGTAATGATGTCGCAAGGATCAGTGAAGCAGGAAGCCGCTATGTAGCAGATTTACTCAAAGTTGATCGTTACAGCCATGTCATGCACTTAGTTTCTCGAGTGGTTGGTCAATTGCGTGGCGATCTTGATGCCCTTCATGCGTACCAAGCCTGTATGAACATGGGCACATTGACAGGGGCACCGAAAATCCGAGCTATGCAGCTTATCCGTGATGTTGAACAACGCCGTCGTGGTAGTTATGGCGGTGCTGTCGGTTATCTTACTGGTCACGGTGATATGGATACTTGTATCGTGATCCGCTCAGCTTACGTTGAAAATGGTATTGCAAGTGTTCAAGCTGGTGCTGGCGTGGTTTACGACTCCATTCCACAAGCAGAAGCCGATGAAACGCGTGGCAAAGCGCAAGCAGTCATTAACGCTATTCGCACAGCACATCAAGGTTAAGGAGAACCACAATGACAAACGCAACCCCAGCCCATATTGTGCTACTCGACAACTTTGATTCGTTTACTTACAACCTTGTTGATCAATTTCGTTCTCTCGGTCACCCAGTAACGATTTACCGTAATAACTTAACGGCAGAGCAAGTAGAAAATGCACTTAGTGCTAAAAGCAATCCCGTTTTAGTGTTATCCCCCGGTCCTGGTGTGCCAGCTGATGCGGGATGTATGCCCGAACTGATCCAACGCGTGAAAGGTAAAGTACCAATGATTGGTATTTGCCTCGGACAACAAGCGATTGTTGAAGCTTACGGCGGTAAAGTTTCAGGCGCAGGTGAAATTGTCCATGGTAAAGCTGCAATGATGAGCCACAACCAACATGCAGTGTTTGGCAATTTACCGAATCCTCTCTCTATTGCACGTTACCATTCATTAGTTGCAACAGAAGTGCCAGATAGTCTAGAGACTATCGCTGATGTCAATGGCTTAGTCATGGCAGTACTGAACGAAGAAGATAAGGTATGTGGCTTTCAATTCCACCCTGAGTCAATCCTAACGACACAAGGGGCGGAGCTTTTAACACAGACCTTAAATTGGGTAACAACATCTAACGGAAAGAATAATTCAAAGCATTAAGGACGATGATTATGGATAACAAAATTTACGATATTGCCAATAAACTCTACGATCAAAAATCTCTGAGCCAACAAGAGAGTCACACCCTATTTGATGCCATTATCAAGGGTGAGGTCGATCCCATCATTCTTTCGGCCGTTTTAACATCGTTGAAAATTAAAGGTGAAACACCCCAAGAAATTGCTGGAGCCGCAAGTGCTTTAGTCGCTAATGCCAACGCCTTCCCAAGCCCAGATTATGACTTTGCCGATATCGTAGGCACCGGTGGCGATGGTGCCAATACCATTAATATTTCAACCACAGCAGCATTTGTAGCTGCAGCGTGTGGAATTAAAGTGGCGAAACACGGTAACCGTGGCGTTTCAAGCAAATCTGGCTCTTCAGATCTGCTTGATAAATTTGGCATCAACCTTGCGATGACACCAGAAAACGCGCGTGGCGCATTAGATGAACTTGGCGTGTGTTTCCTATTTGCGCCTGAATATCACGGTGGTGTACGCCACGCTATGCCTGTACGTCAAACATTAAAGACTCGCACCATCTTCAATGTACTTGGGCCTTTAATTAACCCAGCAAAACCTAACATTGAACTTATGGGTGTTTACGACAATAGCCTCGTTCGTCCGATTGCAGAAACCATGGCTACCATGGGCATGAAGCGTGCGGCTGTGGTTCACGGTAGTGGTTTAGATGAAGTGGCAATTCATGGTGAAACCCATGTTGCGGAAATCATTAATGGCGAAATCACCGAATACACTCTCACTCCTGCTGATTTCGGTTTGGATACCTACCCGTTAGAGGCGATTAAAGGCGGCGAACCTGAAGAGAACCGCGCCATTATCACTAACATTTTAACCGGTAAAGGTACACCTGCCCAAGTTGGTGCAGTAGCAGTCAACGTAGCCCTGCTATTACGTTTATTCGGTCAAGAAGATCTTAAACAAAATACGCAACAAGCTATTGAAGTCATGCAATCAGGCAAAGCTTTTGAATTAGTAGAAAAATTGGCAGCACGAGGATAATCATGGAAACAGTATTAGCAAAAATTGTTGCTGACAAAAAAATTTGGGTAGAAGCACGTAAGGAATCACAGCCACTTGATTCATTTATTCATGCTCTCGTCCCAAGTGATCGTGACTTCTACCAAGCGTTATCATCCAATACTGATAATGGTGTAGAGCGCCCTGCATTCATTCTTGAATGTAAAAAAGCCTCACCATCAAAAGGCTTGATCCGAGACGATTTTAATCTTGATTACATTGCTAGTGTGTACAACAACTATGCGAGTGCGATTTCAGTTCTAACCGATGAAAAATACTTCCAAGGTAACTTTGAGTTTCTCCCTCAAGTCCGTGGTCAAGTACACCAGCCCGTACTATGTAAAGACTTCATGGTTGATACCTATCAAGTCTATTTAGCTCGTCACTATCAAGCTGATGCTATTTTGCTTATGTTGTCAGTCCTCAATGACGAGGAATACCAAACCCTTGCTGATGTTGCCAATCAATTAAATCTTGGCATTTTGACCGAAGTGAGTAACGAAGAAGAGCTTGAACGTGCAATTAACTTAAAAGCGAAAGTTGTCGGTATTAACAACCGTAATTTACGCGATTTAAGTATTGATTTAGACCGCACTAAACAGCTTGCACCAAAATTATCATCAGACACGATTGTGATTTCAGAGTCTGGCATTTACAGCAATCAAGAAATTCGCCAGTTATCTCAATATGCCAATGGCTTTTTAATTGGCAGCTCGTTAATGGCAGAAGATAACCTCGATCTTGCGGTACGCCGTGTGTTACTTGGTGATAACAAGGTCTGCGGATTAACCGAAGCGAAAGACGCCACCATCGCTTACCAAAATGGTGCCGTTTACGGTGGTTTAATTTTTGTTTCTAACTCCCCTCGCTGTGTTGATATCGAGCAAGCACGCCATGTGATGACAGGCGCCCCACTCGATTATGTTGGTGTATTCCAAAATGCAGAGCTTGAAACAATTGTCGATACGGCAAAACAACTTGCACTCAGTGTTGTGCAGCTACATGGCACAGAAACGCAGCAATACATTAATGAGCTAAAAGCACAACTTCCTGCTCAATGTAAAATTTGGAAAGCGCACGGGGTATCAGATGCTTTACCTGATTTATCAGCATACCAAGTTGATAAACACCTTGTTGATAGTAAAGTAGGTAATCAAAGTGGTGGTACAGGGACAAGCTTCGACTGGTCGTTGATCCAAAGCGGCGATCGCAAAGGTATATTATTGGCTGGTGGCTTAAATGCAGACAACGCACAACAAGCGGCAGCATTAGGATTTGATGGCCTTGATTTAAATTCTGGTGTGGAAAGTGCGCCAGGCAAAAAAGACTCGAATAAATTGAGTGCGGCATTCGCGGCAATCAAAAATATTAAGGACGATAAATAATTATGAGTAAATTAGATGCCTTTTTTGGCGAATTTGGTGGTCAGTATGTACCACAAATTTTAGTGCCTGCATTAGACCAATTGGAAGATGCGTTTATTGAAGCGCAGCAAGATCCGAGTTTTCAACAAGAATTTATTACACTACTTAAAGAATACGCTGGTCGTCCAACCGCCCTAACGCTATGTCAGAACTTGACGAAAGGGACGAAAACAAAGCTATACCTGAAACGTGAAGATTTATTACACGGTGGTGCGCACAAAACAAACCAAGTTTTAGGTCAAGCATTACTCGCTAAGCGCATGGGTAAAAATGAGATCATCGCTGAAACTGGTGCCGGTCAACACGGTGTTGCAACTGCGCTTGCTTGTGCACTACTCGGTCTTAAATGTCGTGTTTACATGGGTGCTAAAGATGTTGAACGTCAAAGCCCTAACGTATTTCGCATGAAGTTGATGGGCGCAGAAGTTATTCCTGTCCACTCAGGCTCTGCAACCTTAAAAGATGCTTGTAATGAAGCAATGCGTGATTGGTCTGCAAGTTATGACAAAGCACACTACTTGCTAGGCACAGCGGCGGGTCCTCACCCATTCCCAACGATTGTACGAGAATTCCAGCATATTATTGGTGAAGAAACTAAAGCCCAGATCGTAGAGAAAGAAGGTCGCCTACCTGATGCAGTTATTGCTTGTGTCGGTGGCGGTTCCAACGCAATTGGTATGTTTTCAGATTTCATTGAAGAAACAGATGTGAAACTGATTGGTGTAGAGCCTGCCGGTAAAGGTTTAGATACCGATATGCATGGTGCACCTCTTAAACACGGTACATTAGGTATTTTCTTTGGTATGAAAGCACCACTGATGCAAGATAAACACGGTCAAGTTGAAGAGTCTTACTCTGTATCAGCAGGTCTTGATTTCCCATCTGTCGGTCCACAACATGCTCACTTAAATGCAACAGGTCGTGCTGAATACGGCTCAGTGACTGATGATGAAGCACTAGATGCATTCCAATTGCTCGCACGTAAAGAAGGGATCATTCCTGCGCTTGAGTCTGCTCATGCATTAGCTTATGCCATGAAACTTATTCATGCAGAACCAGAAAAAGAACAATTGCTAGTAGTTAACTTATCAGGTCGTGGTGACAAGGATATCTTTACTGTTCACGATATTTTGCAGGAAAAAGGAGCATTATAATGGATCGTTATCAACAATTATTCAGCACATTAGCTGAGCGCAATGAAGGCGCTTTTGTGCCTTTTGTTACCATTGGCGATCCGACTCCAGAGCAATCAATGAAGATCATTGATACATTGGTTGAATCTGGCGCTGATGCTTTAGAATTAGGTATTCCATTTTCAGATCCTCTCGCTGATGGCCCTACAATCCAAGGCGCAACCATCCGCGCATTAGAATCAGGCACCACACCAACCTTGTGTTTTGAGTTACTAACACAAATTCGTCAAAAATACCCTGACGTGCCAGTCGGGTTATTGATGTACGCCAACCTTGTGTTTGCCGCTGGCATCGATAACTTTTATCAGCAATGTGCAAAAGCTGGAGTTGATTCAGTATTAATTGCAGATGTTCCCGTTAATGCATCACAAGAGTTTCGTGATGCGGCAAATAAATACGGTGTTCACCCTATTTTTATTGCGCCACCTAATGCTGATGATGCAACACTACAAGCGGTCTCTGAACTCGGTGGTGGTTACACTTACTTGTTATCACGCGCAGGTGTAACGGGTGCTGAAACTAAAGCAGGAATGCCAATAGATCACTTGTTATCTAGCCTTAAAGCACATAACGCGCCGCCAGCTATTTTAGGATTTGGTATTTCTTCGCCAGAGCAAGTTAAAGAGGCGATCACTGCAGGTGCTGCAGGCGCAATCTCAGGCTCAGCAGTCGTGAAAATTATCGAGCAAAATCTTGAAAACAACACTGTAATGTTAGAAAAATTATCTGCATTCATTTCATCAATGAAAGCAGCAAGTAAATAACGCATTCTAACGAATGTAATAAGCCCATACATTTCAGCTTACTGATGCTGTTTATGTATGGGCTTTTTTATATAGCTATCGTTAACGAAAAAGAGTGCTTTAAATCTATCACCAATAATAAAGACAGTAACGTTGAAGACATACTTGATGACAATATAAGAGAATTCTCAATACCGTTAATAGCGCGTTATTGACGACTTATACACAACTCACACTAAGCTTAAAAACAAAAGCAAGGAAAAGAAAAAAGTTAACGACAAGGCAAATGTTGAACAACAAACGAATGCGATTAAAGAAACTTGTAATCGTGTAGTACAAGAAAACAAGGCATATCAATGTGTAAGAAATTGATGTCACATGAGACACTTTATTTAAATAACACACGCTTGGTAAATGATTAATAATTGTTATCGTATTGAAAACGATAATAACCAATAACAGAAATGCTTGTCCCAAACAGAGTATCAGACCCATTTTTCCATAGTGTTGAATAAACGCCTTGATTGATAAGTATTTCATTGATGCCTCCAGATTAAGAAATAAGAAACACTATAAAGAAAGGGTTCATTTTAACTTAACCATGCAATAAAAAGCCATCAAACGATAAGCAATTACTCTAATATATGCATATTGCTACCACTCTTTTTCAACGATCAACAGAAAACCTCAATCCTCGTGATTGCGAACAATGATCATTGCATGTAAAGACACACCCAATACACATTCGCGTAACGATTAAAACCAAATAAACACAACTATGCTTACTACACTTTTGCATCAATACTTTAGAGGTCGATACTGTGCAAAATAATGGAAGTTTAATGAAAAATATTGGCGTACAAGTTGTTATTGCCATGTTCGTTGGCGCATTTGTTGGCGCGATGATGGGGCATTCGGCTTCAATGTTTGCGCCGTTGGGCAGTATTTTTATCCACCTAATCAAAATGTTAGTTATTCCATTGGTCGCTGTTGCTATCATTTCAGGTGCCGCAGGATTAGGTAACAGTCAATCTGCTGGTAAAGTAGGCATAACCACTCTGCTCTTTTTTATATTTACCTCCGCTATCGCAGTCATACTTGCTTTGGGAATGGGGCATATTTTCAAACCCGGTATCGGGATTGATCTTAATGCGGTGTCAGGTCTCTTTGCTAAAACCTATGCCGACAAAGGCGAGCTGCCAACGTTTTGGAATACCGTATTAGGGATGATCCCGACTAACGTATTCCAGTCTTTAACCGAAGCTAATATTTTACAGATCTTAGTGTTTTGTCTATTTTTTGGTATCGCTGTTTCTAAACTAGAAAAAGAGCGACGAGAACCTTTAATCAACGGTATTAATGCCATCGTTGATGCTATGGTATGGATGATTAACGTTGTGATGAAAATAGCACCGCTGGGCGTATTTGGTTTAATGGCAGATGCGGTCGGCACCTTTGGTTTTGATGCATTGATGGTGGTCTTTAAACTGTTTATTGTTTATGTTGCCGCCATTGCTATCTTCGGTTTTGTGTTCTATCCCCTGCTAGTAAAAATATTGAGTAAAACCTCTGCACTCAGATTTTTATCCGCCATGAAAAAGCCACAGATTGTAGCCCTTTCAACCGCTTCTTCTATGGCAACATTACCGGTTAACATGGAAACGTGTGAACAAGAATTAAAGGTCAGTAACGCTACCGCATCATTCGTTCTGCCATTAGGGGCGACAATTAATATGAGTGGTAATGCCATTTACTATGGTTTAGTTGCAACTTTCTTTGCTCAAATATTCCAAGTTGATTTAACCATAGGCGCCTATGTCGCCATCATTTTGACATCCACTTTAGGCGCAGTTGGACAAGCAGGTGTCCCTGGCCCATCTTTCCTTGTGGTTGCCGTTTTGCTTTCAGCTGGCATCCCCATTGAAGGTCTACCACTGTTATTTGCACTTGATCGGATCTTTGACATGATAAGAACAGCACTTAATATCACTGGTGATGCTGCTTGTGCGGTGATTGTTGATAGGCTTATCGATCAAGAACCTACTTAGTAATAAAGCACTACTATCCTTTTCTTAGCAACGCCCATCTAACAAAAATAGGCGTCGCTTTTTCTTCGCTCTTTTTCATTCACCATACTAAAAGGGTATACTCTTATTAATTATTAGAAATGAGTTGTTGTAATGAAACAATTATTAGATTTTATCCCCCTTATCATTTTCTTTATTTTATTCAAAACGAGTGGCATTTTTATCGCCACAGGCGCTTTAATTGCAGCAACAGCGGTTCAGGTAGCGTTGACTTGGTTTATCTATAAAAAAGTCGAAAAAATGCAACTGGTTACTTTCGTATTGGTGGCTATTTTTGGTGGCTTAACCATTTTCCTCCATGACGAAAACTTCATAAAGTGGAAAGTCACCATCATCTACACCATCTTTGCTCTAGCATTACTTATCAGCCAATTTATGGGTAAACCACTGATCAAAAGTATGCTTGGGAAAGAAATTACCTTACCTGAATCAATTTGGTTACGTATTAACCTTGCTTGGAGTGTGTTTTTTGTTGTCTGCGCTATAGTAAACATCTATATTGCATTCAATTTCCCGCTAGATATATGGGTAGACTTTAAGGTATTTGGGCTATTAGCATTAACGCTGCTCTTTACCTTCCTCACCGGTGGCTACATTTATCGCCACTTACCGAAAAGTGACAATAACCAGTAAAGTTGTAAATCATGAACACTAAAAATAATATCCCTCGCGGACAGCTTCTGCTTCGCACGCTTGCCATGCCAGCCGACACCAACGCCAATGGTGATATATTTGGTGGTTGGATCATGTCCCAATTGGACTTAGCAGGCGCGATCCTTGCCAAAGAAATTTCTGGCGGGCGTGTTGTGACTGTCTCTGTTGATAAAATAGAGTTTAAAGCCCCTGTTAGTGTTGGTGACGTGGTTTGTTGTTACGGTGAGTGTAAACGCATTGGCAATACATCCATGAGCATAGGTCTTGAAGTTTGGGTAAAACCTGTCGATGTTGAGACTGTCGGTGATCGATACCGTGTATGCGAAGCAACATTTAATTATGTTGCAATTAATAGCGAAGGTCGTCCGCGCCCAATTGTAAAAGCGTAATAAGACAAGGCGCTATTTCGCTAACAAGTACAACATTAACCGACAAAAAAGCACTAACGCCTAGTTAGTGCTTTTTTTATTGGTTACTATGGGGAAATAGAACAACAAGATAGCCAGCGATACCTTAGTGCTATCACTTCTGATATTTATTAGGGAGAACAATAATGTGGTACGTCATTTTTTCTCAAGATGTTGAAAATAGCTTAGAGCGACGTATGAGCGTTCGTGAAAAACACCTTGCACGTTTACAAGATTTACAAGAACAAGGTCGATTGTTAGTTGCAGGGCCTATGCCTGCTATTGATAGTGAGAACCCAGGTGATGCCGGGTTTACAGGCTCTACTGTTATTGCGGAATTTGCTTCTTTAGAACAAGCACAACAATGGGCTGACGCTGACCCTTATATTGATGCAGGCGTATACGCTAATGTGATTGTGAAGCCATTCAAAAAAGTGCTTCCATAATTTATTTAAGGGCGAGATTGTGAAATTAACTATAAGCAAAGCGCTAATCACCGCATCATTAGGTTTATTACTGCTTAGTGGCTGTGCTTCTCATGAAAAGCAACAAATTGCAGAAACATTAGCAAAAAGCCGCGCTGCAGCAATTGATAGTAAAGCACCTTATCCAAAAATTGATGCCTATCAAATAACCCAAGCCTACGCGTCAGGAAATACCGTTAAAATTAATGTTCTTTATGGTGGAAAAAGTCGTGTTTCGCCATCCAATGCTGCCAAAACGGCTGCAAGAAACTACTGTAATAACAAAGAAATACAACCTTTATTTGATAGCGGCGTAAATTACCTAATTACGATCAAAGATATCAGTGGTCGTACAATGGCGCAGCAAGCAGTATCTAAAGACTCTTGTGAAGAACTGAATTAATATTCATTTCCATAGCGATAAAAAGCCCGTACCAATAATCATTTGGCACGGGCTTTTCAATATTGATAGGTATATTTAAATTTGCTCGTCTATCGTTACTTCTGAAGCCGCAATGGCCTCGTTTATTTGTATTTCAAATGCTTTCAAACGCTTATAAATCGACATCAATTCAACAATAGTCTTCCAAGAGTGCACCAAATATTGGAATGATTCTTCTACTTTACTGAAAGCATTAGAAATTTGTGTAAAGAGCCCTAAAGTCAGTGCACCGGAAACAATAGCAGGTCCCATCGCAATGAGAGGTATAATCATTGTATATTGAAGATAAGAAAACTTAGCAATATCAAAATACAGATAATGCTTGAACAATGTGAAGTAATTTTTCCTAACGTTTGAATACAGTTCTTTAAGTGTTTCAGGCTGCGCTCGCTCCAGATGATCCTCACCATGTACAAGCTCTTTACGATACGCGGCTTCAACTTTTTGATTATTAAACTCAAGCCCCGGAAGTTTAACTCCTACAATAGCGAGAAGCCCTGTTCCAAAAACAGAAATAATGATGGCTAAATAAACCAGGGAATGCTCAACGGGCCCTATCCAAGGTAGTTCTTTGATATTCTCACTTAACGTCCACAATAGAGGTAAAAAAGCAACAAGCAACATGACTGAACGTAAAAAACTAACCCCTAATGTTTCAAGGATCGCTGCCAACCTCATTGTGTCTTCTTGTACACGCTGTGATGCCCCTTCTATATGACGGATCTTATCCCAATGAGAGGTGTAATAATCATTCATTGCTGTTCGCCATCTGAACACGAAGTGCTTAGTAAAAAACTCTAAGAAAGCGGCAATAATGATATACAAAGACACTATGTTGAAAAATTCTAAGGTTCCCGCAAGTATTTCTTCAAACTTCACTGAGTTTGGCGTTGTCATTGCCTTTTGAAGTAAATTGTAAAAAGATCCATACCATTCATTGACTTCAACTGTAATTTGTACACTATACCAAGTACCATAAAGTATTAATGCGCTTCCAAAAATCGACCATAAAAACCAGCGTCGTTCGAGAAAAAAAGACTTAAACATAATGACTCATCCTTAATCGATGTTTTGTTATGTGGCTACCCTAAACGAACTAACAATCCTACGTTTTTATTTTTATATGCTGTCTTTTCAGTATTTGTCAGCAGCTGTAAAATTGCAACATTACCTTAATTATGAACAAGTTAGTAAGGTTGAATATATGGCAATGTGGCACTTTATCCATTTTTATCACTAGAAGCGTAGCAATTAGATATAAAAAATCCCTTATATTTAAAACATAAGGGATAAGATAATGGTTATCGCTATTTTCTATTTTTCAATTAGTTGCGTTGGAATACCAATGCCTTTAAACCACCTTCTGGCTCAATATCTTTAAACTCGGGTGGATTATCAAGACGTTTTTCAAACACGAGCTCTGGTGCTTCTGCTGCCATACCTTCAATTAAGAAAGCTGAAGTAATGCTAGGATCATTCACACACGCTAACACTGTACCGTTTTCGGTTAACAATTCAGGTAAGCGACGTAAGATCTTTTGATAATCTTTCGTGAGCGCAAAGCTCCCTTTCTGAAATGATGGTGGATCAATAATAATGAGATCGTATGGGCCATATTTGCGCACCTTACCCCATGATTTAAATAATTCATGGCCTAAGAAACTAACTTTCTTTAAATCATGTTTATTTAAATGGTGATTATCACGACCACGGCTTAATGCCGCTTTTGCCATATCAAGGTTTACAACATGCTCTGCGCCACCAGCAATTGCAGCAACCGAGAAACCACAGGTGTAAGCGAATAAATTTAACACGCGTTTACCCGCTGCTTGCTCACGAACCCAATCACGACCAAAGCGCATATCAAGAAATAAGCCGTTATTTTGCTTACGTCCAAGATCCAGCTTGTACACTAAGCCACTTTCAATCACATCTTGATATTCAGACGTTTCACCCCACATCACGTCCATCGGAGATCCTTCGCGATCACGATGTTGAAGCAATAGCGATGTCGCACCACTGTTTTGCCATTCTGCTGTTTTAGTCAGTTTATTCAGCAAAGTGGTAAGTTCAGCTAAGAACTCAGGAGATGGCTCTTTAAACAAGGAAACAAGTACTTGACCTTGTAGCCAATCAACCGTTATTTGCTCTAACCCTTGCCAGCAACGTCCACGGCCATGAAAGAGTCGGCGAACTTCATTTGGCGGTGAAGACAAGGCTGTGAGTAGATGAGCTTCTAAAGTGGGTAATGCACTTATTTCCATAATTTCAAACTATATAGTGAATTAAGGGCGCTATTTTAACCACTGGCCACAAGAATACCAGTTTCCATGTCTTATATTACTCAAGCCGCTAATAATAGAGCCGTTGGCAACACTGAAGTAGTGATTTTTTTAGGTAAACAATGCGGTATAAATGCAGGATAATTACGGTAAATTAAATGCGATGATAATTGAAAAATACCATCGTTAGTCTGTTTTAATTCAGGGAGGTAAGGGAAATAAAACGTAGCATACTTTAATTGAAAAAACTGCTGAGCCCGATACCGACAATGTCGAAGTTGGCGTTGATTACGACGTTGTTTTCTATGAGCTCGTGAGCGGACAATACGCATGTTTTTTCTCTTGCTAGGTGATCCTAGACAGCCATTATACGTTAAGCTTATTGATAGTTATAGCACCAAGAATATGTGCTGATGCTAGTTGCTGAGGATTTCTACAGTTCTAAATAAACTGCAGAAAAACACAGCATCCATACAAAGATTTATACACTCGCCTTTTTATAAGCTAATGTTGGCCACTCTAATTGCCATGGCTGATTCCAATCGCTTAACGCTTGTTGTGTCTCAGCGACTTGCCACAATTTACCGTCTGTTGGTGGACAAATAAAACGCTGTGTTTCGCCCTTATAAGGAAAAGACAGTGCATAAGCATGTAAGTAACCACGATCTGACGTTTCAGTGCCATAAATATCATCGCCAGTAATACCAGAACCCACACTACGTAATGCAACACGGATCTGATGCGTTTTTCCTGTATGCGGCTTACAGAGAAATAAACGTCGTCCTTCACCTGCAGCTGTTGAGAAAAACTGAGTAATGGCTGGATTTTCCTTCGTACTTTCTAATTTCCAACTACTGCGACGTGAGCGAGTCATATCACCAATCACCACACCTTGTTTTTTCTTTGGCTTTTTGGTGCCTATTGCTACATAAAACTTTTCGACCACCCGCTCAGCAAAATTTGAAGATAGGATCGATGCCGCTTCTTTATTACGTCCAAGCAGAAGTAAACCTGATGTCATTTTGTCTAGACGATGGATCAAATACAGCTTTTCATCGCCGGTGTGTTCAGCAACAGCTGCTAGTAACGGCTGATCATTGTCATCTTTATGAACACTGATACCTGGATGCTTATCAATAACTAAAAAATCAGGGTGTTGGTAAATAAGAGTAAACATAGGGCAGCCTTACAACAAAAGAGCGAGCGAGTATACCAGCACAATATCAAAGGAAAAGTCAGGGGGTGAAATTAACACCGGAGAAAAATGGTATATCTCTATCTAATAAATGCTTCTCTTTATAATTTTCAATAATTAATATTTGGTCCAATTTATATATTTAATTAAACAGTTAAAAACTGATATCTCACCCAATTTTTGTTAATAAACACCCTAAATACTAGGTTTTTTTCACTTTTCAATGCACTATATATCTATAACGTATTATTAAAGCAATGAAGTCATTTGATGGAACAATTTTATCAAGTCTTAACGTGGATTGGCGTTTTCGCCTATTGGTTACTCATCGCATCGGTTACTGTTCGCGTCGTATTTAAACGTCGTGTAGTTGGAGTATCACTAGCGTGGATGATGATCATTTACATCGTACCTATCGGTGGGGTAATTGCATATTTATTATTTGGTGAATTAAATCTTGGTAAAAAGCGAGCTGAGCGTGCACGTGAAATGTTTTTGCCTTTTGCTAATTGGTTTAAACAACTCAATGATTGTCCAGGACATCAACCTCAGGAAATGAGCCTTGTTGCTAAGCCGATCAGTGATTTATGTGAAAATCGCTTAGGTATACCTGGGCTTATTGGTAATGATCTTTCCTTGCAATCATCGCCACAAGAAATTTTACGTTCATTGGTTAAGGACATAAATAATGCACAACACTCAATCCACCTTGAATTTTATATCTGGAATCCTGGTGGGCTTGCTGATGAAGTGGGCGTTGCTTTAATTCAAGCGGCTAAACGTGGTGTTAGAATTCGCTTGTTACTTGATTCTGCGGGCAGTATGCGCTTCTTTCGTTCACATTGGCCTAAGTTAATGCGTGGTGCTGGCATCGAATTAGTTGAGGCCCTAGCAGTATCACCGTTTAGGATGTTCTTCCGTCGTCTTGATTTACGTCTACACCGTAAAATTGTCGTGGTAGATGATCATATTGCTTATACAGGCTCTATGAACTTAGTCGATCCTGCATTCTTTAAAGTCGATGCGGGCGTGGGTCAATGGGTCGATGTCATGGTGCGAATTTCAGGCCCTACCGTCTCGGTTTTAAATTGTATTCAAGCATGGGACTGGGAGGTAGAAACAGGGAAACGCTTTTTACCCCCACTGCCTTCCTGTACCTTTGATACTGCGCACAAAGACACAGTACAAGTCATACCATCAGGGCCAGGTATGCCCGATGATATTATTCATCAAGCGTTGCTACTAAGTATTTACCAAGCACAAAAATCTGTCGTTATCACAACCCCTTACTTCGTGCCGAGTGAACATTTACTGCATGCCATGAAAGGAGCAGCTGATCGTGGTATTGCAGTACATATTGTTATTCCGCGTAAAAATGATTCGATAATGGTGGAATGGGCAAGCCGATCATTCTTTAGTGATTTACTTGAATCTGGAGTACATATCCATCGTTTCCACGGCGGGTTGTTACACACAAAATCAGTAGTTATTGATGATAGCCATTGCTTAATTGGCACTGTAAATCTTGATATGCGAAGCTTATGGCTTAATTTTGAAGTGACAATGGCGGTCGATAATATCGTTTTCACCCAAGAGCTCAGCCAATTACAACAACGTTATATTGCTGATTCCGACGAAATCGATCGTGAACAATGGAGTAAACGTTCCATGAAGAATAAATTTATCGAGCGCTTTTTCTATATGTTTAGCCCACTGCTTTAACGCAATTAAGCTTGTATAAAAGTTAACCATTAAAAAAGGCAATCATCTGATTGCCTTTTTACTATCTCAGTACTTTAGCAATTACATTGCAGCCATAAAGATCTGTGAAATCTCTTCATGGGTTGCCTGTTTAGGGTTAGTGAAACCACAAGCATCTTTCAATGCATTATCAGCCAATAATGCGATATCTTCTTCTTTCACACCCAGTTCTTTTAAACCTAGTGGAATGCCAACATCTTTAGATAGCGCCACAATCGCTTCAAGTGCCGCATTAGCCCCCTGCTCTGCAGTCATACCTTCGACATCAACACCCATAGCCTTAGCAACATCACGTAAACGCTCAGCTGCTACTTGTGCGTTATAACGCTGAACATGCGGTAGTAATATCGCATTACATACACCATGAGGAAGATTGTAGTAACCGCCTAACTGGTGCGCCATCGCATGTACATAACCAAGTGACGCGTTGTTAAATGCCATACCTGCCATGAACTGCGCATACGCCATTTGCTCACGAGCATTAAGGTTTTGACCTTCTTTCACTGCGGTACGTAGGTTTTGTTGAATTAACTCAATCGCTTTAATCGCCACAGCATCAGTAATTGGTGTCGCGGCTGTTGAAACATACGCTTCGATAGCGTGAGTTAATGCATCCATCCCTGTTGCAGCGGTTAGTGATGCAGGTTTCGCTAACATAAGTTGAGGATCATTGACTGACATTAACGGCGTGGTGTTCTTGTCGACAATCGCCATCTTAATATGACGCTCTTCATCAGTAATTATACAGAAACGGGTCATCTCCGATGCAGTACCCGCTGTGGTGTTAATCGCAACCACAGGTAACTGTGCTTTTGCTGAACGATCAACACCTTCGTAGTCACCGATTTGACCACCGTTGGCAGCCAATAGCGCAATACCTTTCGCGCAGTCATGAGGCGAACCACCGCCCAATGAAATTACAAAATCACATTGGTTTTCTTTTAGTAACGCTAAACCTTCATCAACGTTTTTAATGGTTGGGTTGGGTTGGGTGCCATCGTAAACCACAGAGTCAATATCACGCTCAGTGAGCAATACAGCCACTTGAGTAACCACACCAATTTGGTTCAATACTTTATCGGTAACAATGAGTGCTTTTTTAAAACCGTGAGATTTAATCGCATCAGCAGCTTGAGTCAAACAGCCTGCGCCCATAAAGTTAACAGTAGGAATATAGAATGCACTGCTCATAATATTTACCTTAATTTAAATAATATTAATTACCAAAACACTCTGTTAAAAATGCTTTCGTAAATAATATAAGAACAATTAAATATCTCTTTAGTATCGTTTTACCTACTTAATAATTTATTTATTTGATCTAAAACAAAAAAATTAATGTCAGAATAAAGATAAATTTTTAAATTGATAAAGATCTCATTATTTGATTTTTATTATCTATTCTATGAAATTTATATTTGCAATAAAGAAACAATATATAAAATAAATTTCCAGACTTTATAATTAATGTGACATATCCCGATGAAAAGTCGAATTAATCGTGATAGAGCCTTAATGGCATTAACTTGATCACAAAAAGAACAATTAAGCCGTAATATAACAACAACAAATACCAAAAGAACAATAAACAGTAAAAAAGCAATAAATGTGTTTTTATTATACATATCGCACTTTTATACTCTTAAGTTTGCCTGCCACTCCTCTTAATTGCACTATTTTACCTATTGATCATTTTAATTAACTGATAAAAGGAATTATTTAATGAACGTTTCTTCGTTACGTCATCCTAAATAAAATATTTATAAAATGTTATGGATTATTATTAGTAGATTAATTTGGGTTGGACTATTACTGGGCATATTTTTAGTATTCTTATTTTTCTTATTCCAGTCGCACTCTTTATTTGGCTATCAAGTAAATTTTTTCAAGCTAGTATTTTTGGTAATACCGTTCATGTTAATAAAAACTAATATGCAAACTTAAATATTATGGCTGACGAAATAGCCACTGCGCTAGATATGAAAGAAAAGCCTAAAATGTTTATTGTAAACTCTCAAGGTTTAACCAATGCATTAGCGGTGAAATTTCTATCTCGTAAATACACGCTACTGTTTAGTGATTTAGGTGATTTAGGTGATTTAGGTGATTTAGGTGATTTAGGTGATTTAGGTGATTTATTATGGGAAGAGAAAAAACAAGATCAACTGCGTTTTGTTATTGCTCATGAACTTGCTCACCATGCCGTAGGTCACGTAAATTTCTGGATTAACTTCTTAATGAAGCCAGCAATGTTTATCCCTTGCTTCGGTTCAGCTTATAGCCGTGCTTGTGAATTAACCTGTGATTGCATTGCTGCTGAAATTACCTCAAGCCACCCACGTATGACAAAACGTGTTATCGCGATTAATAACTATCAGCTTGGTGATCAAGAATCGACTCTGATCGCTCGCGAAGCCTAAAAAAATCAATACCATAGCCAAAAGCCGCTTTAAATTAGCGACTTTCTTTATTTTTAGCACTTAGGTATAGCCTGCGATAAATTATCTACTAACCAATCAGCAAACTGTTTTTCTTCACCGACTAAATTTGCTTTATCACTCATCAGAATATAATCACACCCCGACGGCACAAAACCAAATGGCGCGACCAACACACCTCGTTTGATATCATCCATAACAAAAGGATATGACCCCATTGCAGCTCCTAATCCATCAATAGCCGCTTGAATACAAAAATAAAAATGACCAAATGTCTGCTGGGAGTGGTGAGTAAAATCAGTTGCTGTATCGCTCCTTTGCTGCCAGTTTTGCCATGCGCTAGCTCGAGTTGCACTATGAATCGTCGTGATACTGCCTAGATCGTGATTCACTTTTTCCCAATAATCGGGCGAGAAAACGGGCCCCACCCATTCTTCAACTAATGACGTTTTGTAGTAATCACGATGACACTCAAAATCATCACGACGTATCGCAAGCGATAAACCATTTATCCCTAATTGCACAGCACCACCAGCTGTCGATAAACGCACATCAATACCTGACGATTCATAAAAGCCACTTAATCGAGGCATTAACCAACGCATGGTTAATGTTGGCTCACATGATACCTCTAACGTATGAAGCCTTGACTGTCGCAACGCATTGACAGTGTTTTCCAATACGTTAAATACTTGACGGGTAGACACTTTTAACTTTTCACCTTCCTGCGTTAAAAAGACGTTACGCCCTTTTTTATAAAAAAGCGCAACGCCTAAATACGTTTCTAGCGTCTTGATCTGTTTGCTCACTGCACCATGCGTAATGTTCAATTGCTGTGCCGCTTCACTAAAACTTGAACACGACGCTGCCACATCGAATACATGAAAAGCTTTAAGATGTCTCATCTGTGAATTTTTCTCACATGTTATTTCACTTCTTTTCGATTAAAACATAGCCATCGCACGCATACAATATCGCCATAAAAAACTTGCTGGAGAGACAAATGGAACTGATCAGCTTAGCGATCTTGGGATTATTGATTGTAATAAGTCCCGGTGCTGATTTCGTATTAGTGTTAAAAAACAGCCTCAATCACGGACGTTCCGCGGGGATCTGGACTGCAATCGGTATTAGCCTTGCGATCACCATACACATTTCTTACTCATTATTGGGGATCAGTTACCTTATCTCACAAAATGAAATGCTATTTAATGCCATTCGCTATGCAGGTGCTGCCTATCTAATTTATTTAGGGATAAAAGGAGTCTTTTTTTCTGACAACAAAACCGATCTACAAGGTGCAACCAAGCCGAGTAAAAGTAGCCAACACTTTCTAGCACAAGGCTTTCTTTGTAACGCGTTAAATCCTAAAACCATGCTGTTTTTCTTAAGCGTGTTTAGCCAAGTAGTATCGACAGACGCAAGCGATAACCACATTGCCTTGTTATATGGTGGTTACATGATTGCGATGCACTGTTTATGGTTTAGCCTTGTTGCGATCCTATTTACATCAAAAGCACTGCAAACACGTTTATTGAATATGAAGAAGCGACTAAACCAACTCTGTGGCGTAGGACTGGTTACCTTCGGTACTGTACTGGCATTAAAATCTTAACGCTTCAAACTCAACGTCGCTGATCATCATTCAGCGACTTTCTCTTTATCGCTTCCAATATTTCGACAAAATCTAACTGACTTAGTGAAAAGTTCTCACTAAACATTCCTTACGAAAATAAATATCGCACAAATAAGTAAAATCTAATTTTTATTCTAATTTTTCGTTGACAGCTTTACCTCATGTCACTAATATCCGCGTCGAAGCAAACGATTACATTTCGTAACTATCTGTTTTTACGTTTTTTTTCTTTTCTTTGAGTCAGCTGATCTCGGTCAGTTGTCTTTCTTTTTTCTATATAAAGAGAGAGACAACATTTTAGAGATCAACATGACAACGATGACTTCTGCAGCACCTACCAGTACTCAAGACACTTCTAGGCAAAACAAAGCAATTTTAAGTGTAGCTTTCCTAATGGCTACGACCTCTGTTGGTCCGGGCTTTTTAACCCAAACTGCTGTTTTTACAAACATCTATAAAATCGACATGGCATTTCCTGTTTTTGCATCCATGTTTATCACCTTCGGTATTGTGATGAACTTGTGGCGCATTGTGGGTGTATCTGGCTTACGTATCCAAGACATTGCGAATCGTGTTACCCCGGGGATGGGCTATGTTGTTGGTATTCTACTAGCGCTTGGTGCAGTGGCATTTAACTTCGGTAACGTCAGTGGTGCAGCATTAGGTATCAATGTTCTGACAGGTGTCGATACGACATGGGGCGCATTGTTCACAGGTGTTGTCGGTTGTTTACTGTTTGTCGTTCATAATGCCTCAAAACGCATGGATCAAATGGCGCGCTACCTTGGCTTGTTTATGATTGTGCTGATTGCTTATGTGGCTATGACCAGCCTTCCACCTATGGGGGAAACACTAAAAGCGGCTGTGATACCATCAGATATGAGTAACCTATTACTGCCAACGTTGACCATTGTTGGTGGTGCTGTCGGTGGTTACTATACAGGTGCGCAGCGCTTAGTTGATGTTGGCTTGCAAGGTAAAGAAAACGTAGGCGCAATTAAAAAAGCAGCATGGGCTGGCATTTCAATCGCCGTTGTTATTCGTATTCTGCTGTTTTTAGCGATATTTGGCGTGATTGCAACAGGCGCTGTATTAGAAACATCAAACCCAGCCGCCGATGCTTTCCGACAAGGTGCAGGTGAAGTGGGTTATTTTATCTTTGGCTTAGTGTTGTTTGTTGCTTCAATTACCTCGGTGGTTGGTAACTCTTACATGGCAATCTCGCTAATTAAAACTCTATTCCCTGTGGTTGCGCGCAATGAAAAAGCATGGTGTGTAGGCTTTATTATCATCACCAGCCTTGGTACTGTGACCATGAACATGCCTATTCTACTGCTAATGTTGGCAGGTCTTATCAACAGTATTATTCTGCCAGTGGTATTAGCCATGGTACTTGCAGCGACTCGCCGCAAAGACATCGTGGGAGATTACAAACACCCGATGTACCTAACCGTTACAGGTGTCTTAATTGTGGTGGTAATGGCAGCGGCTAGCCTTTCAAACATCAGCAACTTTATGACGAAGTTTATGGGATAACCCCAACACTTAGTACAGCACAATAGAGGTCTAGTGATAGTGCTAGACCTTTGTGCTTTTTATGACTCATGATTTGTAATAGATATCTAATTTTTAACTTTACATTCAGATAGATAAACTAAATTAATTTAGAATTACCAAATATATTATTCATTTTTAATCTCTATCATGTTTAAAAAATTTATCATTCCTTCATTACTATTAAGCTTTTCTAATATGGCCCTTGCCGACTCACAGCAAATCTCTCTTAATAATGGCAGCTATGATATTCCAGCTATCTTCTCTGTACCTGATAAGAAAATAGATGAACAGATACCTGCGGTGATCATGCTCCATGGAACAGGGACACAAAAAGATGAAGTGGGTAATTTATATAAATCTCTCAGTGAAAAATTAGAAGCACTAGGGATTGCATCCATTCGTCTCGATTTTGCAGGCAGTGGTGACAGTAAAACATCTGACTTAGCATACTCTTTATCTTCTGCTGTTCTCGATGGACAGGCCGCTTTTAACTACCTTCAAGCTAACCCAAAAATAGATAAGCATCGTATTGGGGTTATCGGCTTTAGCCAAGGCGCATTAATCTCACAATTATTGGTCATCGAAGAGCCCAACATTAAATCACTTGCTGTCTGGTCTCCTGCTGTTGGTAATGGCATTGCACCAATGAAAGCCTTTTTTGAACAATACTATGACGAGGCAAAACAGAACGGCTACGCATTAATTAAATATGATTGGCGTTCACCATTTAAAGTAAACCTAACATGGTTTGAACAATTAAAAGCCCAGCAATCACTCACATTGATGAAGCAATTTACAGGTTCCCTATTAGCGATTTCAGGTACTAACGATACCGTCCTACCGTGGGAAAATGCGAATACACTGATCACCGCATCAGGCAGTAAAGACGCTACAGCTGTCGTCATAAAAGATGGTGATCATATCTTTAATGTCTTTGATCCACAGGCACATCAAAGTAAAGAGCTATTAGAAATAACAGCCAATTGGTTAAATTCGCGCTTATAAATCACCATTTACGCCAAACGCAAAAAAGCCGCTGAGGATTAACTCAGCGGCTTTGTTTTAAAAGGTAGAGCGGCTCTGAGTATTAGAGGATTTGAACCCAGATATATGGTAAACGTATGCTGGTTTTCAAGACCGGTGCTTTCAACCACTCAGCCATCTCTCCTAAATTGTTATCTCTTAAAAAATAAGAAAGAGTGACAGCAGGCTTAAACTCACAAATTATTAATGAATAATGAAAATGGTTGGGCGATGAGGTAAAACAGCGAAAAGATTACACCGTCATATCGTCAAAAAATAGAAATAAAAAATGCCCCTGCAGAGCGCTTGGGGCATGAAGAACGTTAAAAGCTCAAAAATAAATGACTAAGACTTATTAAGTAAAAAGCTTTCTAGCTCCAATATCGTCGGAGCACCATTAGCGCCCTCTGTCGAAACAACTATTGCCGCTACCGCATTACCAAGTCGTGCCGCATCTGCAAGTGACCAGCCTGAAGATAGCCCGGCTAGTACACCACCACAGTGGCTATCACCTGCTGCGATCGTATCAACGACCTCAACGTTGTGTGCTGGTATATTGATAGCCTCACTCATTGGTTCGATCACCCATGCGCCATGTTTATCTAAGCGATAAATTAAGCTTACTCCAGAGGCATCCGAAAACTTTTTCGCATCGTCGATCGAAGCCTCGTTATTGCGAACCAGCATCTTAAACTCATCTCTGTTGATAGTAAGAATCGTTTTTTTTGCCAATAATTGAGTAATAAATACAGAATCGATCTCAGCAAATCTTGGTCCAAAATCGACAAAGATGCGCACGGAAGGGTCTAAGCTCAGCAACCATTTTTTCAAAGGTTCACTCTCTTTATCAACCAACTCGTAACCAGATACATACACCAGAGATCCATTACTGATATCCAATTGGTTAAGCTGATCTTCACACCAATACTGTTCGCATCCTTCAACCGTAATAAAGGTACGCTCTTTATCCGGTTCTACCATCGCTAAACACCAACCATTATCGACCCGGTGATTATGCAGAAGGGGCACAAGACCTTCCTGTTGCATGGCCCTTTTTGTCATCTCACCCCAGGGTCCATTTCCCACGGGAATGCCATTGATAATGTCAATGCCCAAGCGAGCAAGGCTGCGTGCTACATTAAAAGCACAACCACCGATCTGCTTAGATTGCTCACGAGCCACTTCATCGCCACCACTGGTTGGCAGTTTTTTGATCGTTAAAATGATATCGCCAAATGCAGCGCCAATAATCGCTACAGGTAAAACTTGGTTCAACGTTTTTAGGTTAACCATGGCATTCTCGTTATTTAGACAAGATTCGATGCGCAATAAAGCTAACAAAGAAAGAAACAAAAAGACCTAAGCTAGAATCAGCAAAGATACCCACCGCAAATGGGCCATCGACAAAGCCAGTATTTGTCACAAGTAAACCGGATATTGCACCAGCTAACCAACAACCTAGCGTCATTTTATTCACACCCGTTTCACCATAAAGCTCGTCGACACGATAGCCACAATGCGAACGATGCATATAATAGTCATTAATAAAGATCGCAGCCCACGCAGCTAAAAATACACCACAGAAAACCAAGAACGAGATAAATGGCCCTAAAAAATCACCTGATACGAATAACACATAGATAGCAACACCAAGCACCAATACGGCATCAATCGCAATTGCAGTACGTTGTTTCAGTTTTACGCCAATCGTCAATAGATTTAAGCTTGCAGAATACAGACTGATGACAGCAATAGTCACAATGCCTGCAACCGCTGCTAATAAGTAAGGTACCGCCATCCAAGATGGTAGTAAGGTTCCGATGGCAGCGATAGGATTCTCATGAGAAGCAAGATCGGGGATCTGCGCTGTCAATAATATACCAGCAGTAATCAGTAATAATAAAGGCAGTGCTGCACCACCAACTACAGCAGTAAAAATACTACGATTGCTCGATTTTCTTGATTGATCTCGGCTATAATCCGCGCCCGCTATAGCCCAACTAATCCCTGTTCCTGCGGCAATAATTGAAACCGCTGGTAGAAATCCTGTTAACCAATCTCCTTGCGGTAATGCCAAGATAGCGACCCAATCAGCAGTGCTTAATAAGTACCCCACTACAATCAAAGTCATTACACCAAAAGAACGTGTAATCCACTCTTGCATCTTAAGTACGGTGTTTTGGCCTAACATGCTCACAAAGACTGTTAATCCACCAAACAGCACTAATGAAAACGCAGTAACATAAACCGATTCTTCAAAACCTATTGCGACAAACAATGCAGATAACGTCAATGTACCCGTAATGATATTGACAGCTTCCCATCCCATTAGATTCATCCAACAAAATGATGTTGGTGCAATATTACCTTTTTTACCAAAGCCAGCACGTGAAAGTGTCAGTGTTGTGGTACTACCAATTTTACCCGCAATACTAGTGATACCCACCAAAGAGAAAGACGCAACACCGACAATCGCAGCGAGGACAGATTGAAAAAAAGACAGACCAAAAGACACAATAATGGCGCCATAAACAACACCTAAAATACCGATATTGGCTGCACACCATACAAAAAACAGCTCACTTGGCGCTTTAATTTTTTGGTCTTCCGGAACAATATCAATACCCAGTTCATTAACTGAAGAAGACTCAACATGTGCTTTTAAATGTTTATTTGACGCACTCACGTTATCAGAATTCATTTTGCTCACCTTGTCCATTAGGTCTGTATTCATTCAACTTTTCAGCGTATAGATTGAACGAGGTATTGTTCGCTTGTTCAATCAGTTCAATACTTTGCGTAGGGAATGCGTCAATGCCATGTATTGCGCCACAAATTGCCGTTGCCATTGCTCCGATCGTATCGGTATCGCCACCCAAGTTAGCAGCAAGCTCTGCACATACCAGTGGGTCAGTATTTGCAGCATCGACAAGAGCGATCGCAGCAGGGATAGACTCAATAATGTCCATTCCTGAGCCTACCTGCTCGTAAACCACTTTCACGACGTCTTGCTTATAAGCGTGTGTTTCAATCCCAACTTGAGGCGTGATCGCATGTTGTTTTTTAATTGTTGAAATTAATTCCATCGCATAAATAATTCGATAGCCTAAAAGTGGACTGAAAGTAGACTGGTGTTTCTTTTGAGCTACATTGACTATTTCACAAAGCTCATCTTTTATTACGCTCCAAGAGACACCATCAATGGCTCGGCTAATACACCAAGCCACCGCCGTAGCCCCAGCAATCGCTATATCAGACTTATGGGTCGCTATACACGACAGGCGAACATTCGCAATGAAGTGATCTAAGTCATCACAGAGCAGCAAACAACCGACTGGAGAAACACGCATCGCAGAACCATTGGTCACACCGTTCGATTCAATCAGCTCAACATCAATACCTTGCGCGATATCATTCAACGTTTTCTTCGATGTAGGACCCAAAATATTTTTGTTAAATGCGTCCACCTCGTGAGCCCACTTCATAATGTGTTTTGCCACAATATTCGGGTCAATTTCACCATCAGATTCGATGATAGCTTCAATCAAAGCAATTGCTTGACTGGTATCATCCGTGTACTGGCCTTTTTCAAACTCATTGGCAGCAATGTTTTCTTCAGGGCCGGCAAGAAACTCATCAATCCAGCCAAAATAGCTCTCTACTCGACTTTTTGGCCATAGTTCAGATGGCATTCCTAGAGCATCACCATAGGCTTGACCAAATAGACAGCCCTGAATTCGCTTAAGTGTTTCATTATTATTATTTGTAGGGGTAAAAGACATTTTGTATCACCATCGGTATATATTCTTCGCAACCAGAATAAGTCCAGTTAAAGTCCAAAGAAAGTCCTTTAGTAGTCCGGTGTGACAGTTTCCACATTTTTTGTTATTCTGATCAGCAGTCCTAATTATTTGAATTTTGAAACATGACGAGCCAAAACATCATCACTGCGATTAACGAAAATCTCAGCAATAACTCGCTAGCACCAAAATATATTCAATTAAAAGAGAGCCTTGAGTTAATCATTAGAAAACGGATTATTCCGAATGGCACCGTACTACCTTCAGAAAGAAAATTGGCTGAAGAACTAAATGTCTCTAGAGTGACGATTGTCAAAGTCCTTGAAGAATTGAGACAGTCAGGCCTAATCATTAAGAAGCAAGGTAAAGGGACAACGGTAAACTTCCCACTGGACTACAACTTGTCTGGCGGTGGTTTTTCTTCGCAATTACATAGTCAAGGTCAATTATCGAACCGTTGGATCAGTCGTGAGCTGATTGAAGGTGAAGAGTCCATTCGAAAAGAACTCAGCATAATTCAGCCAAGTAAAATAGCGAAAGTAAAGCGAGTACGGTTAGCAGACGATACTCCTGTATCTATTGAGACGATGTTCGTTCCCCAAGTTTATTTACCAAGGCCAGAATTACTAGAATGGTCGCTCTACCAGTATTGGAGTGAACAAGGTATCAAACCTTCAACTCAAGAATATCAAATTAATGCCCACCAGCTAACTCAAGAAGAAGCTGATATGCTAGAAACAAAAATGAGTGAACCCGCATTAATGATCATTCTCAAAAGCTTTGATCACCAAGGAAATATTCTTGAATACGGCTCTGCAATTTGTCGCAGTGCCAGCTATAACTTTAAATTTAAAGTGCAATTATCAGATTAGAACCTTGCTCAGATTATGAGGTGCCAGTGATTCATCGGCATTGAAAATGCTTAACGAAATAGTCCCGACAGATCCTTTAATTCCATACTTTGCCATAAATCTATTTACTTATCGTCTCAGCAAACAAATACGTTTTAATGGATTGAACTCCGCTTTAAAATATAAAATTACCCAAAGTAAAAAAGCTGCTGAGTCAAACTCAGCAGCCTTCTCTGATATAACGGAGCAGTTCTGGATATTAGAGGATTTGAACGCTTCTGATATCAGTATCAGATTATAAAAATTTATTCATTCTTATCAGATGCAAAAAAGCCGCTAAGGGTTAACTTAGCGGCTTTTTTATATATGGCGGAGAGATAGGGATTTGAACCCTAGATACGCTATAAACGTATGCCGGTTTTCAAGACCGGTGCTTTCAACCACTCAGCCATCTCTCCTAAATTGTCATCTCTTATTAAATAAGAGATGGCGGTGAGGGAGGGATTCGAACCCTCGATACGTTGCCGTATACACACTTTCCAGGCGTGCTCCTTCAGCCACTCGGACACCTCACCACATTGTTGCTGAACCGCTATGCGTTTCAACGGCGGCTAATGTAATCACTTATGCGATATCGGTCAAGGTATTTTCCTGTTCTCTTATTCATTCGCCGACTTATAGATCAATTAGGTCTATTCTCATACCAATCTATTGTTTTTCATCAATTTCAATTACTGTAACATAACGCTGATATACCTTGCTGTTTATGCATCCGTAGTACTCAATTACAGGTTTTTTATGCGATTTTTCTCATTTTTTTATCTCTTCTTATTCTTTCTCATTTCCACCCCACTATCTGCTGAAGAGAATGCATCACACCAACACATTATTGCCAACAAGATCAGTCAGCTTGAAGCGCAACAAAAAACGCCTGAAATAATCAAACAGCTTTCTGCCTATCAAACAGCGGAAAACCAGCTTGAGAAAACTAAAAACTTTAATCAAGCAACACGCAGTTATGAAAAATTAATGAACTCCTATCCAGAAGATAAGGCAAGAGTTCAAGATCAAATAGCGAATTTTAACGCGACAGAATTTCCAGAGTCTAACGACTGGGATCACGACCAGCTAACATTAGAAATTGCAGAGCAAGATACCAAGCTGATCCAACTAGAAATAGCACGCCAGTCATACCGCAATATTTTAATTGAAATTGAGCATGGTATTGACGATTTCTCATATCAAACCAATAAGTTAAGAACACAAAAACAAAGTATCACTAAAGAGCTATCTCAAGCGCAACGGGGCAATAACACAGAAGCTATCATGCTGCTCCAAATCGCCGAGCAATATACGACTAGTCATTTATTTATGCTGGAAGCTGAACAGCTAAGTGCAGGTAATCGTCGTGCGTTAGCAAAATTAAATCTGCAATATGAAAACTTACAAATTGAAGCACATCAGGCATATCGTAATAACTTACAAAATACACTTAATCGTGTTTTACGCTCTAACGTTTCTGAAAATGATGAGCAAAATGAAGAGCTACAAGCTGATATTCAAAACCAGCCAGAAGTGATTAAACAGCAGTTAACATTAAACAAGCATTTGTCTTCTGAACTAGCAGCGCTGACGTCTAATATTGAACAAACACAGCAGTCTATTAGTACAACCAATGAGCAAATTACTGAAACCACACAAACAGCAGATGCATTAAGAGTCATGGCTGATTGGCTTAAAATAAGCCCAATTATTAGTGAGAATCTTCGTAACCGATTACAAAGTTTACCGTCAAATCCACCGATTGATAAACTTAATCGTGATGTCGCCCGTAATCAAATTCGACTTTATGATTATCAACAACAGTCTGATTTACTTAAAAATAACAAAGAAAAGATCAGTACCAGTAATCTATCACCGCAACAAATTGATCGTTTACACGCGCTGATACAAGATAATCTCAAACTATATAGTGATATTAATAAAGCGTCTGAAACGTTAATTTACCAACAAGCCAAGCTTAAAGTTATTTTCGATCGCCTAAATAGCATGCTGATCAAGATTAAAAATGAATCAGCAAAATTACTTTTTTGGGCACCCAATACCAATCCACTCAGCTTTGATGTCATCAAACAAATGGGTGAAAAAATCAAATGGTTCTTTTCTCCAACACAATGGGTAGGTCTTGTTAAAGTCCCGCACTTTATTAGCCCTTACTCATTGTTTGCTAGTATATTTGTCATTGCTTCACTGCTTGCATTTCTATATTTTGCCAAAAAGCATTGGGTACTTTATTTAGAAAAAACCAGCAAACGAATTAATCGTGTCACTGAAGATAAATTCCGTTATAGCTACACCAATGTTGCGATAGCCTTCCTTCTGGCATGGCCAATCCCTCTGATCATATTTGTTGTTGGTTATACTTTAAGCCTTGCTTGGCAGTTACCCTTTATTTTCCATTTAGGCCAAGCCCTATCACTACCCTATGCACTGGTTGTCTTCTTTTTCATTCGAGAGTTATGCCGCAAAGATGGACTTTTCATCAGTCACTTTGGTTGGTCTGAAGAAATTACTAATAAAGCATTAGATAATTATCGACGCTTAATGATGGTGTTTATTCCAGCACTTATCTTGCAGCAATTCACTATGCTAACAAGTGAACTCGATACAACGGCTACCCTTGGACGATTAGCTTTTATTATTTCTAATATCGCTATCAGTTTTTTCCATTGGCGATTGTGGAAACTCAAGATGCCAATGACCTATGGTGATTTGCCTGAAGGAAAAGCCCATATTGGACACCATATCTTTTGGTGGGTACTCATCATTACCCCACAGGTACTCAACTATGCGGCACTCAATGGGTACTTAGCCACATCACAAACCATCATGCTACGTATTCAGCAAGGTGCCGTGATTGGTGTTGTCGTCTTACTGGTGTACTTCTTAATAAAAAGATTGATGTTAATACAAAAACGTCGATTAGCATTTGAACGTGCAAAAGCAAAACGCCAAGAAATCATTGCTCAGCGTCAAGCAGAAATGTTGGAAGATAAAGACGAGCACCATATAAGTAATGATCTCAGCATTGATATTGAAGAGCCGAAAGTAGACTTAGATAAAATCAGTGCTCAATCATTACGTTTATTACGCTCGCTATTATCACTGATTTATCTGTTTATTTTAAGTTGGTTGTTTTCCGATTTTTATCAAGCAACGTCACTATTAGAAGGTGTTACGTTATGGGATGTAACCAATACCATCAACGGTATTGAAGAGCTACATACCATTACATTACAAAGTGTTTTACTGGCGGTATTTGCTTTTGGTTTAACGGTTATTTTGGCGCGCGATTTACCCGGTGCTATGGAACTGCTTATTCTTCAGCATCTTGATTTAAGCCCAGGTACGGGTTATGCGATAACTTCTGTTACTCGCTATCTAGCCATTTTTATCGGGATTATTGTTGGCTCTGCATTAATTGGTTTTGACTGGAGCAAAATGCAGTGGCTAGTCGCAGCCCTTGGTGTCGGTATTGGTTTTGGTATGCAGGAAATATTTGCCAACTTTATTTCTGGCTTAATTATCTTGTTTGAAAAACCAATTCGGATTGGTGATACAGTAACAATCCGTGAGCTCACAGGTGTAGTCGCGAAAATAAAAACCCGCGCAACTACAATTGTAGACTGGGATAGAAAAGAAGTAATCGTGCCTAATAAAGCTTTTGTAACTGAGCAATTTATTAACTGGTCGTTGTCCGATGCAATTACTCGAGTCAATCTTTCAATCAATGTGAAATTTAAAGCCGATCCTGAGCTAGTAACACAATTATTATTTGAGGCGGCAGAGGAATGTGAACTGGTACTCGATAATCCAGCACCTGAAGTATTCTTCTTAGGTTTAACCGCTAATTGCCAACAATTTGAATTGCGTGCTTATGCCGCAGAAACGGGGCATCGCTTAAGCTTAACCCATGATCTCCACTGCCGAATTAAGAACAAATTCATTAAAAATCATATTGATATAGCATCGCCGCAGTTAGAAGTAACAATGAAAGGCCAGCAATTTCATCCCGCCAGTGGCAAATAACATTTAATCATATCTTCACGTACTGCTATTAAACCGATAGCAGTACGTATATTAAGAACCACTCTCGTTTCACTTCCCTTTTAGAACCCTCTTAATATATCTGTTAAAACAGAACAACATAATAACAATCACATTACCTTTTAGCGAAAAATCATGAACTAAGATCACAAAAAGTAGTTACTGATAAAACTATTATGTTAATTTAATGTTTTTAAGATATTTTTAACTCTAATATAGATATTTGTATCAATAGTTTTTTGATACAAATACTTATCAAAATATTGATTTTACAATAAGAATAAAAAGACAGGGGCCAAGGATGAAGCCAATGATGTATGTTGTTATTGAAGGCATTATCTGGAAAATTACAGATTCAGGTGAATGGGTTCAAATTCCAGCTTCAGAAATTATTGATCAGTCGATTCCTTTCATCAAAGAAAGAGCCTACATCAATGACATTTTAAAAACACAAACCCACCAAGATGATGCCCCTGTTATCGAGAGCTCTTCGCATCGTACCCAGTTTTTTCTTGATACCAATATTGGCCAAGAGCCATTATCAAGCAACAGCGCTTCTTTTATTTCTCAGATAAAAGCCACATTAGCTGAAACCTTACCCAAAGCGGGATTTAGTACTCGTTCAATAGCATCCATTCAAAAAACAGAAAATGAATCTGTTGCAGATGCTATCCCATCTCTTAAAGCTTCTGCGACGTTATCAGCCTCCATTATTGATGGTAACGATGGTTATAAAAGCCGATTTGAAACACCTTCTGCGGTACTACTGGGCGACGCTATTGATATTGAAGATGGCAGAATAGTTATCGTTACTGTGACAGATATTAACGGCAAAGTATTCACTGCCAGTGCAGTCGTACAAAATCAAAAATGGATAGTTAATCATCAAGACTTGAGCTCTCTTGCTGAAGGTGAGCTTTCTATTTATGCCTCTGTTACTGACTTCTACGGCAATGTTGTTGATGCCAAAGACACAACAATCAAAGATACCTTTGCTGAAATAAACGCAAAAATTGACGGTAAAGGTGATAATTACTTAAACCTATCTGAAATTACAAATAGTGATTTATTCGGTGAGATAAATTTTGTTGAACATGATCAACCAATATTTATCACCATAACCGATAGCCAAGGTAAAACACTACGCTTTGAAACCGCCAATGATGATGCTGCTTGGCAAATAAATAATGCTGATCTTTCTTCTCTTGCTGAAGGTGAACTCACTGTTCTAGCAGAAACCGTCGATATTGCGGGAAATCCTGCTTCCGCTACCAGCACCATCATCAAAGATACCTTAGCCACTATTACGACTGATTTTGACGGCAACGGTGATCGCTTCCTCAATCAAGCCGAAGTCTCAACGACTGAGCTATTTGGCAGTATCGCGAATATTGAAGATGGACAAACCGTTACTATTACTGTTACTGACAGCCAAGGCTTAGAGAAAACCTTTGAAAGTACTGTTAGCGCTGGGAAATGGACAGTTAGTAATGCCGACTTAACCGATTTAGCAGACGGTGAACTAACCATTCTCGCTGAAACTACCGATATTGCGGGCAACCCAGCCTCTGCAACCAACACTATTATCAAAGATACTGCGGCAAATGTTACGACCAGCGTTGATGGTAAAGGCGATGCGTACCTCAACGCCGTTGAAACACCCATAACCGATTTATTTGGCGCTGTTGAAAATATAGAAGACGGACAAACAGTGACTATTGCTATCGCAGATAGCAGCGGTGCCGAGAAAATTTACACCGCCACTGTTAATAATGGTAAATGGACAGTAAATGACGCCGATCTAACATCGCTTGCTGAAGGTCAACTCACCGTTACGACCACAGCCACCGATATTGCAGGTAATATAACATCAGCCACTAACACCATAATCAAAGATACCCTTGCTAACATTACAGCGAGCTTTGAAGCTAATGGCGATAGCTTTTTAAATAAAGCCGAAATCGACGCTAAAACCACTCTGTTTGGTGACATTGATTTTGTTGAAGACAACCAACCAGTCACAGTAAAAGTAACAGATAGCAATGGTAAAACTCTCACCCTGACCACTACAGTCATAAGCGGTGCATGGCAAATTGATGATGTTGATTTATCTGCACTTGCAGAGGGCGAGTTAACCGTTACTGCTGAAGTTATTGATGTTGCAGGCAACCCAGCGTCTACCACCAACACCATTATCAAAGATACCCTTTCTACCATTACGGCTAACTTTGATGGTAAGGGGGATGAGTATCTTAATCGTGATGAAATCTCTGTGACCGATCTTTTTGGCTCGGTATCCAATGTTGAAGATGGTCAAACCGTTGCAATTAAAGTCACCGACAGTAACGGCCTAGAAAAGTCGTTCGAAACCACTGTGATTGATGGCAAATGGACAATAGAAGATGCCGACTTAACCGATTTCGCTGAAGGTGAACTGACAGTCAATGCTGAAACAGTTGATCTTGCTGGTAACACATCGTCTGCTTCCAACACTATTACCAAAGACACATTCACTGGTATTAGCGCCGATTTTGATGGTAAAGGCGATGAGTATCTCAACCGCGTTGAAATTCCAGTTACCAATTTATTGGGTAAGATCGAAAATGTCGAAGATGGACAGTTCATTACCATTACCATCACCGATAGTAACGGATTAGAAAAAATCTATACCACCACCGTCATTAATGGTAATTGGACAGTTGATAATGCTGACTTAACAGGACTTAGCGAAGGTGAGCTCACTGTCATCGCTGCTACTGTTGATCTTGCAGGTAACCAAGTATCAGCCACAGACACCATCATCAAAGATACCTTAGCGACTATTACGGCGGATTTTGAAGGCAACGGTGATCGCTTCCTTAATCAAGCCGAAATCTCAACGACTGAGCTGTTTGGCACTATCGCCAATATTGAAGATGGACAAACCGTGACTATTACCGTCACTGACAGCCAAGGCTTAGAGAAAACCTTTGAAGGTACTGTTAGCGCAGGTAAATGGACAGTTAACAATGCCGACTTAACCAATTTAACAGACGGTGAAATAACCGTTCTCGCTGAAACTACTGATATTGCGGGCAACCCAGCCTCTGCTACCAACACTATCATCAAAGATACTGCGGCAAATATTACGACCAGCGTTGATGGTAAAGGTGATGAATACCTCAACCTCGTTGAAACCCCCATAACCGATTTATTTGGCGCTGTTGAAAATATAGAAGACGGACAAACCGTTTCTATTACCATCACAGATAGCAATGGTACTGAAAAAATTTATACCACGACGGTAAATAACGGAAAGTGGACAGTAAATGACGCCGATCTCACGACACTCGCTGAAGGTCAACTCACCGTTACGACCACAGCGACCGATATTGCAGGTAATACAACCTCGGCCACTAATACCATTACCAAAGATACCCTTGCTGAAATCACGGCAAACTTTGAAGCTAATGGCGATAGCTTTTTAAATAAAGCTGAAATCGATGCTAAAACCACTCTGTTTGGTGACGTTGATTTTGTTGAAGATAATCAACCAGTCACAGTAAAAGTAACTGATAACAATGGTAAAACTCTCACCCTGTCCACTTCGGTTATCAATGGTGCATGGCAAATTGATGATGTTGATTTATCAGCTTTTTCTGAAGGCGAATTAACCGTTACCACAGAAGTGATTGATATCGCAGGTAATACTAAAGAAACAAGCAATACCATCATCAAAGATACGTCAGTACTTACTATTGATATTGATACAAGCAGTTACCAGCAAGGAGGCTTAAATGTTTCGGCATTAAAAAATGGTCAAGTACCATACCTGCAAGGTTCAACAACAGGTACCCAAGCTGGCGATAAGATAACCGTTACCTTTAGTGACGGAGTAGATACTGTATCTCTGACAACATCAGTAGATAACTCAGGCAATTGGCGTATAGATAACATTGAATTATCTCAATTAGATCCACAGCAAACTTGGCAGATGATCGCCACAGTTACAGACGCTGCAGGTAATACTGCCAGTGACGATATGCCCACATTCGCTAGTTCTAGCGATATGACTTTCTCTGAAAAAGCGCTTGAAACGGAATCTTCAATTGAATCAAGCTCAACGATTAATATTGAATTCGCCGAATTTACTTTCGGCGCAGCGCAGAGTGCTTTAGAACAGTTAACTTCTAATGGTAAAGACGTTACCGTTACTCTTTCTGCTGATGGTTTAACGCTAACCGTACAAACAGCCACCACAACCGTACTCACTGCGGTTATTGACCCTAGCACTCAAACAGTAACAACAACATTAAGTGCTGCCATTGATCACTCCCCCGGCAACCCTAATACTGAAACAGTGATCTTCATTGACGGTATTCAAACGGATAATGATGGTACGAGTGAAACTGTCATCGTGCCAATCGAGATCAATATTCAAGATGCCGCACCTGAGATTGTCGATGATACAAGTGACGTTATTGAAGGCAACGTTGTTACAGGTAATGTGCTAACCAATGATGTGGATGTCGATGCTTCTCTTCTCGTTAAAAGTATCACTATTAATGGAGAGACAAAGGCACTGAATAACACATCGGTTACCTTTGATCTTCCTGAAGGAAAGTTCACCATCAATAGTGATGGCGAATGGACATTTACCGCCAATCGCAATCTTAATCATAGCCAAGGTGATATCAACCTTTTCATTGATTACGTCGCTTCAGATAAAGATCAATACGAGAACAATGCAAGCCTTACAATTTCAGTTAAAGATGGTCTTGCCAATGTCATACTCGATGATAATGCAAAGACGGTTGAAAGTGTGATTTCAGCTGGAAGCGCTACCTTCAAGGGTGAGTTTACTGTACAAGCTGGAGCAGATAATCCTGATCCAAGTAGCCTAACATTTAATTCCCAGACAATAACGGCACTTGAAGCACTAAATTTGTATTCTGGTATCTCAACATCATCGCTTAGTTACACCGTCAGCATGGATGGTAAAACAATCACCGCCAAAGCGGGTGGCGATACTATTTTTACCTTGAGTTTATCGGCAACCGCCTCAGGCGATAACGCGACGGGTACTGTCACCTTGGTACAACACTTCCCTCTCAATCAACAAGGTTTAGCTGATGCTATCACCCTACCTCTGTTTATTGATGCCGTTGACAGTGATGGTACTGCTACTCCAACAGGGAAATTTGATTGGGTTATCGAAGATGGCGCGAATCCAGTATTAGCCGCATCTGGGCAATTAGAGTTTAAAGAAACGGATCTATCTAATCCGTCAAATCAACCTAATCAACCTAATCAACCATTGCAACAAACAGGCACGATCACCGTCACCATTGGTAGTGATGGTTTAAATGGCACCACAGAGCAAAGTCCGCTGTATTTTGATTTAAGCCAACTACCAACCGGTTTAACCAGTGGTGGAAAAGCGATTTCTTATGTGATCTCTAATGATAATCAAACTATTGAAGCAAGAACAAGCTCAGGTAAAGTCTTTGAAATAAGCTTATCTTCTCGCCCAGATGCAGAAGCAAACTCAACCGTTGACTATGTTTTTACCCTGCATCAGGCACTGGATCAAACCAGCGTAAACGATGAATTAACTATTTCTATTCCGGTCTTTATTAAAGACAACGACGGAGATATTAACCAAACGGCTATCGATGTTGTCATTGTTGATGGTATTGCCCCTGTTATTAATACAACGTCAATAGAAATATCAGAAACGCCGATGAGTGCTTCTTCACCAGCAGGTAGTTCAAACCAAGCAGACGCGACAATCACAGTAACCGCAGGACAAGATCCTATCGTCGATTTAAATCTTGTTTTATCGGGTACGGTAAAAAGTAGTGATGGCAATAACATCACCTACCAAGGACAAGCATTAACTTGGCAATTTGATGGCAGTAACACCTATAACGCATCATTACCTGATGGCACAGTGATCTTTTCTGTTCATTTATCAGATATTGGTGCAGTTCCATCGGGTAGTGCAGCAAATGCAACAATCACAGTGACGCTTAATGAGTCTATCGACCATACCAATGGCAACGATACCGAACTTAATTTATTACTGCCCGTTGAAGCGAAAGACAGTGATGGCAGCTCGAGCACATCAAACGTAACGGTGAGTATTTTAGATGGCTTAGTGCCGAGCATTACCGTCAACAGTAACCTTAACGTGCACGAAAATGACTTACTGGATGATAATTTAGCCGTTGATGCATCAACCACGTCAGCACCAACACTCAGCTTTAACCAAAGCAGTGATGAGCTTGCTTCAGTGCAGCTAGATACTGCGCAGTTTAATAGTCAAAACTATACCAGTGGTGGTGAAAACATCACACTTAGCGCAGCAGATGCGAACGGTTGGTATAACGCAACAGCAAACGGTAATGATATTTTCCGTATTAAAGTCAATCTAGATGGTACCGTGCAATTTGAGCTTTTCGAAGCGATTGACCGTCCGTCATCATCAAGTCAAGGTGTGCTTAATTTAGAGTTTGGCGCCATTGCCACAGACGTAGATGGTGATGTGTCAGCCACCACTCCTTTTGAAGTGACAGTTACTGACGATATCCCTGTTGCAGGTCCTGATGAACAACTTGCTGTTTTTGAAGGTGTTGATAAGACACTACGCCTATTATCTAGAGGCGTTACTGGTGCTGATGGTGGTGAGGTCGTCAGTATCAAGTATCGTGGCAAAGAGTATCCAGCAGACGGTAATCCAATTGATTTAATAAATACTCAAACGGACCCACACACTAAATATGGCACTATCGCTGTTAATGCAGATGGCACTGTCATCATTAAGACGATTGCCACTAAGGAAAGTAGTGGCGAGATTAGTGATGAGTTCAGCTACACCGTTAAAGACAGCGATGGTGACACTGCGGTAAGAACCAAGAAACTATCATTTGCAGATGATCCTGGTCGTATTGAGGTGAATGCAGAGCAGACACTTGAAGACAGTATGAGTAACCCACTCACTATTCAAGTATTCCTTGGTGATATTGACCAGAATGAATCACTTAGCACTATCACAATCAGTGAAAGCTCATTAGCGGGTGGACAGCTGTATTTAGATGGCAATTTGCTAACGGCAACAAATGGCGTAATTACCCTTACCGACTTTATTAGCGAAGGTGATTTCTACAAGCCAAACGGTGATCTTACTTATAAACCTGCACCTGATACTGCGCTTAATCAACAAGACACGGTTGTGCTTGAAATAACAGCGACGATATCAACCAATAACCAAGATAAAACACTGACCAAAGATCTCACTATCAAGGTGCTACCTGATGCTGATGCCGCGATTTGGGACGAGGCTAAAGATTACGAGTACACCGCAGTCGAAGATGATAGTAATGGCATTCAACTCAATGTTGCGGCGGATCTACAAGACACCGATGGTTCAGAAACCCTTAAATACCGTATTTCAGGGATCCCAGACGGCATTACACTCAAACTGGGTAATACCATCATTAGCGACGGCAAAATCATTAACGCTGATCAAATTAATGATGTGAAGATATTTTCTGAGAAACACTCAGCAGGCACATTTACCTTTACCATTACTGCGCTCAGCACAGAAAAAGGCAATCAGTTCCTTGATAAAAGTACCGATCGAACAGAAGAATCGCAACGTCTTGTCACAGTAAATATTATTCCTGAAGCGGATGCGCCAAAACTCTCGGTTAAAAACCTTAAAGGCCATGAAGATCAGCCTATTGATCTCAGTAAGGCCATTATTGGTAAATTAACTGATAACGATGGTTCTGAAAGCCTAAGTTACCGAATTAAAGTGCAAGATGGTTGGTCAATTCAAGGTGGCGATGCGGTAGAAGAGCCTGCCGGATCTGGCATCTATATTGTGAGTGCAGAATATATTGAAAATGGTCAAGCACAGCTTCATCCAAAAGCTGATATCAGTTCACACACTGAAAAACTCACTATTGAAGTAACGGCTATATCTACTGAAGCCGCTATTAACGGACTCACCTCTGCTACCAGTACAGAGGGTGCGACCAAGACTATTTCTATTAACTTAAAAGGCACCATTGACCGCCCAGACATTACAGACGGCGGTAATGGGCATTGGCAATACATTGCTAGTAGCACAGATAACACCACTGGCTTTAAGGGCACGCTCAAAGGCATTAATGGTTTTGATGAAGATAAGCCATTACCGCTCGATTTTTTAATTACCACCAGTGATAACGATAAATCAGAAGAGATAACCATCTTAATCACCAACTTGCCTGACGGTGTGAAGTTTATCGATTTTCATGGCAAGCCTTTAAACCTTGAAATTGTCGGTAAGGATGCTTCAACGGGGTTGATCTATCGGATCACATCCGATCAATTAACATCGACGTATTTGTCCACCCCTGAAGACATGAGTGGCAACTTAACATTTGATGTTATTGTAATTTCTACCGAGCCCGACGGTGCGAGTGGTGAATTTAACTACAAGGTGGATATTGAAGTCTTGCCTGCTGTTGATGAGAAAAATGAGATAGATAAGGAAGGTCGCCCTATATTGCAAATATTGCAAAACACAGGTTTTGAAGATCAACCTATCTCATTTTTAGTTGAGCCGACCATCAGAAAAGATAGCGACAACAGTGAAACGCTGACAGGTTATAAAATCACCGATTTACCAGATGGGTTAACCCTGTTTATTGATGGTGTAGAAGTTGTTATTCCTGCTAATGGGCTCGATCTTGCTAACTATAAAGGCAACCAATCATGGGCTGAATTTATTAACAGTGGTCGCGTGACCATTCTTGCAGATGAAGATCTCAGTGGCATTTTTGATATCAAGATTAATTATGAAGTAACGGATACGTCAACTTCCGGACAAACAGCGAGTGAAAACATCAATGCAACTATCCAAGTTGATGTTGCTGGGGTCGTTGAAACCGATACACGCTTAGAATCTACAGAAGATCTGCTAAGTAGTAACGATGGTAGCCCTATTGATTTAACCAATGCGGTTCACTTTATCGATGAAGATCTTGATGGCTCAGAATATCTAGATTACATCGTGATCGAAGTACCTGTTGGCATTAATCTCATCATCGATCACCCTAACGGTGCCCATATTGACGGTAGTGGTAACTGGATTATTCCCGCAACGGGCTTAACAAGCGCTAGCATTAAAGAAGCAATGCAAGATCTGTTAGCTGGAGCAACCGTAAGCGCTAGCTTTAATACACAGGTGATTGATCTTGTGGTTAAAGCTCGTGTGGTTGACGGCAACGATTCTCGCTTTTTAGAAGCACCCGTTCAGATCCAGATCACAGGTAAAACAGGAGGTGGAGGTTCATGTCCTCCGACCGAAGCGCCAGATAAAATTCAAGGTGATATGATTATTGCTAAAGAAGGCGAAGATATTAATTCATCAGGTCTACTAAATGGCGATATTGATAATAACCCAGAAATCGCCCTCTCCTTTTTTATTGACGTTAATGACTTACCTGACAATGTTGAAATTATAAGTAACAAAAATACTCCCGACTTTAGCGGTATCATTACCGAATATAACGATGCGGGTGAAATTATTGGTTACACCATCACAGAAAATGGTCTTTCCAATATGACATTCATTGGATTAGATGAAGCTTGGGCTGGATCTTTAGATATTCCGATCACGATCACTCAAACCTCTACCTGTAATGGTACAAAATCCACCACCACACAACATATCAAAATTGACGTTGTTCCGGTTGTTGATAACATCATTACAACAACAGATACCAGCAGTATTATAGAAGATACCGCAACCGCAATTAACTTAACGGTGCTGTTAGGCGATAGTGTAAGTAACGGACAAACCATCACGGGTGAAGGTACTTCTGCGACTGGTAAAGAAACCATCAACTGGATGACAATCACCTTAGCACCTGGTGGTGAATTGATTGGCGATCCTGCGATAGTAGCCCAGAACCCCGATGGTAGTTGGCAAGTACTGGATCCAAGTCGTTTAGACGAATTGCTTTTAAAGCCGCCTCATAACTACAGCGGCGATTTAACCATTACTGTTGATACCAACATCACCGATAAATCCGATTCATCATCGCAAACGGATACTCAGACCAAAACCTCTTCTGTGATTATTAACGTTGAGCCTGTGACTGATATCGCCACCATGCCGAATACCATCACCGAGCAAGGTGATGAAGATGGCTACATTCATATCGTTGGATTAGGCGCAATCTTATACGATGATGACGGCTCTGAAACCATTTCACTGAATCTATCCGGCGTTCCTAATGGTGCCGTGATGTTCTATTCACCAGACGGTGGCACGACCTTTATCCAATTGCCTAATACTGGAAAATCATGGAGCTTTGATATTGCGCAAGCCGATAGTATCTATATTCGTCCACCCACAGATTTCAGTGGTGATATCACATTGAAGTTGGATGCGATCACGAACGAAATTGGTACAACGGAAATAATAACATCGACCTCTGAAGTTATTATTGGCGTCAATCCTATTGGTGATGATATTCAATTTATTGGTGTACCAGAGAGCCTATCGGGCGATGAAGGTGAAAGCTTCACGATTCCAGTTGATATTGAAAGTACCGAAACCAATAGTAATGAAACATTATTCTTAGAAGTGATCTTTAGTGCAGCTGAGCAAACTCAGTTAGCAGGCCTAGATAAAATTCAAATCGGTGATCAAGAGATAAGTATCATTAAAAGTGGTGATATATGGCTTGCGACTGCAATAGTAAATAGCACTACCTTAGACCAATTAACCCTATTTAGCGGTGATGCTTTTGGCGACATTACTATCACACTCAAAGCCAGCAGTATTGATACCGATACTATTTTAGGCTCAGAAATTACGCATTATGGTCAAACTGTTGAGAAGAATATCAGTTTAACTCTTGCACCTATGCCTGATGCGCCAGAGCTTAATCTTCAGTACAACAGCGTTATAGCTAAAACCGAAACGACGATTGCGCTAAATCTTGAGCTATCAATGTTTAATCCTGCGCCTAATGAGCAAGGGAGTATTATTATCACAGGTTACCCTAGTGATTTCGCATTCTCAGCAGGCCAAGCGAAAGGAAATGGTTGGGAAGTTGCATTTGACGATATTGCCGATCTGACGATGACTGCTAATAGTGAGCAAGATTTCTCTCTTTCTATTGAGCCAATTTCAACTCTGGATGGACAAACGGCTGCAGGTGTCACGCAAACCATCGACGTTAGTATCACGGATAAAAATGATAATTCGCTTATCGGCACTGCAAATGATGATGTGATCATTGGTACTGCCAATAACGATAACATGACGGGCGGTAGCGGTAATGATCGCTTTGTATTCAAAGCCGAAGATCAAGGAACCAGCTCTAGTCCGGCACAAGATACCATTGTAGATTTCGATGTCACAGCCAATAGTGACAACATTGATTTACGCGCTATTTTAAATAACGTTACAGATGGGATATCTGCTGATAACTTTATTGATATCACGGAGAATAACGGTTCAGTAACATTACATATTAAAGAAAATGGCGAAGATATTAGCCAAGAGATCACGTTAGAAAACGTAAACAAAGATGCACTTTATAGTAACGATGCAAGTACAACAACAGATGCTGAACTATTACAAAAAATGATAGATGATAATAATTTACTCGCTGGATAATGACTCTATTTAGGCGTCTAACTCTATCAACTTAAGACTTTGATACTAGCTCATCTTGCGTACTGCTATTCACCCAATAGTAGTACGCAACTTTTGCAATATATCTTTTAGTTCCTATAGATAGAAATATCTAAACCCCACTGATTATTAATAAATTTTATTGGTCACAACGCACCCATCTCTATTAACAAATATGTAACCAGCATCACAAAAAATAATGTCTGCACCGTAGGTTTTGTAAAAATAATGTTTTTCAATCCTTTTGCTCTCTAATATTGATTAGCGTGGCGAGATTGTGCATTGGATGAAACAAACACTCGACACACTTTTCCACAATAAATAATAAAACGCAGGGGCCAAGGATGAAGCCAGTAATGTATGTAGTTGTTGAAAACGTTATCTGGAAAATAACAACGGAAGGTGAATGGGTACAAGTTCCTCCATCGGAGATCATTGATAATTCAGTACCTTTCATTGCAGAGCAAGCACAAGTTAACGACATCATAAAAACTCAAAATAATGAAGACGATGTTGTTAACTTGACGCAATCTGATACGGCACCTCGTCACACACAAAACGCCTCAGAATCTAATATCAGTTCAAGTGATGGTATTTCTTTTATTACCCGTATTAAACCTACGCTTGCTGAAACCTTGCCTGAAGCGGGATTTACTACCCGTCCAACAACTTCCCAAGAGAGAAACGAACGAGATGAAATTGGCGATACCATTTTGTCACTTCGTAACTCTGCCGCTTTAACAGTCACAATTGTTGACGGTGGTGATGGTTATGAGAACCGCTTTGAAGTGCCGACGGTCGATCTCTTTGGTGACGCTATTGATGTTGAAAATGGCCGTATTGTGGTTGTGACTATCACGGATATTAATGGCAAAGTGTTCACAACAAATGCGGTCGTTAAAGATCAAAAATGGTTTATTAACGATCAAGACTTAAGTGAACTCGCTGAAGGTCCACTTGATGTTTATGCTTCTGTCACTGATTACTATGGCAATTTTGTTGACGCCACAGATAACACCATCAAAGACACCTTAGCTGAAGTTACCGCTGAATTTGATGGCAAGGGTGATAATTATCTCAACCAATTTGAAATCGTTGTTAGTGATTTATTAGGCGATATCACCTTTGTAGAAAATAACCAACCCGTTACGATTACCGTCACCGATAGCCAAGGTAAAACCATCACCTTTGAAACAACTAACACTGATGGTACTTGGAACATTAACGATACAGATCTATCTTCCCTCGCCGAAGGTGAACTCACAGTAGTTGCAGACACGGTCGATATTGCAGGTAATCCAGCCTCTGCCACCAGCACTATTATCAAAGATACCCTTGCAGATATCACCGCAGCCTTTGATAGCGATAACGATGGCGTTGCTAATGATTATCTCAATAACGTAACAGTAAAAAATACCCACCTTTTTGGTAGTGTTAATCACGTAGAAAATGGTCAAACCGTTACCATTACCGTTTCAGGACAAGGCAGTAATAATTTAACGTTTACCACCACTGTAACCAATAGCAGCTGGAATATTGCTAATGTCGATCTAAGTAATTTTAATGATGGCGAAATCACTATCACCGCAGAAACCATGGATATCGCAGGTAACCCAGCGGTATCGAGCAATACAATCATTAAAGATACCACGCCACCAACTATCGATATTGATACCAGCAATTACGATTTGGGCGGATTGAATATCACCGCACTCAAGCTTGGTTATGTCGAGTTTTTAGAAGGTACAACAACGGGCACTGAGGCGGGTGATAAGATCGAAGTCACTTTCAGTGATGGCACTGAAACCGTTATCTTAACCACCACTGTAGATAGTGCGGGAAATTGGCGTATTGAAGATTTCGATCTTAGCCAACTCAATGTACAAAAAACATGGAAAATGTCAGCAACCGTTACCGATATAGCAGGTAATACTGCGACTGATGATATGCCGACATTAAGACATCCTGATTCTTCAGTTTTTTATGAGACGACATTAGATTATCAAGGTTCAGAAACTGCAACGGCTTCTATCAATATCGAGTTTGCTGAGTTTACTTTTAATGCCAATCAAGCATTACTAGAAAAGTTAACCTCTAACGGTAACCCGATTACGGTTACCATCTCACCGGATGGGCTCACACTCACTGCGGTAAGCAACGGCGTCACCGTTTTAACGGCAACGATTCAAACCGTCTCTCAAGACATTAAAATTACGTTATTTGAACCTATTGATACTAAATTTGGTTTCAATAGCACTCAATCAGCGATCTTGATTGATGGTGTCCAAACCGATAGCGATGGCACAACAGAAACGGTTGTTGCGCCCGCGTTAATTTATATCCGAGATTCAGAACCTACGATTCTTGATGACTATAGCAATGTGATTGAAGGCAATATTACCTCTGGCAATGTGCTCAACAATGATAGTGATCTTGATTCCCCCCTCTCTGTTGTTCGTGTCACGATTAACGGTGAAACCAAAGATCTAACAGGTTCTTCTGTAACGTTTGATCTTCCTGAAGGTCAACTGACCATGAAAGAAAATGGTCATTGGATTTTTACCGCCAATCGTAATCTCGACCATAGTGCGGGTGATATTGACCTCGTGATTAGTTACATTGCAGGTGATAACGATAATGACAACGGAAGTGCGGATCTCACCATCACAATTAAAGATGGCGAAGCAAATACCATCATCAATAACAATGATAGTAACGTTGAAGGACTGATTTCTAATCCTACAGATACCTTTACAGGTGACTTTACCATTAAAGCAGGATCAGATAACCCCGATCCTAATAGCATCACTTTTAACGCCCAAACTATTGCTACTTTAAGTGCTTTAAATCTAACTTCAGGTACTTCCGTTAAATACCTTGAATACACATTAAGTAATGATGGAAAAACCATTACTGCGACATCTGGTGGAGAAACCATCTTTACTTTAACCCTAACTGGTGTCGCTAATGGTGATGACGTAACAGGTACTGTCACTTTTGTTCAATATCGTCCTTTAAATCACACCAATGCCAGTGATGTGATCAAATTACCACTACTGGTTGATGCCACCGATTTGGATGGTACGAAAACCCCAACAGGACAATTTGATTGGTATATCCAAGACGGCGCAGATCCTGAATTAATCGTAAAACAAGAACTGGCATTTGATGAAGCCAACCTATCTTCAAGTCAGCCAATATCCAAAACAGGCACTATGGACGTGGTTGTTGGTAGTGATGGCTTAGATGGCACTCTTACCCAAAGCCCATTATTTTTTGATCAAACACAGCTACCATCAGGATTAACCAGCGGCGGCGATATCATTACTTACACCGTTACTGGTACAGGTCAAATGATTGAAGCATCGGTCAATGGTGAAAAAGTTTTTGATATTGCCATTACACAAAAACCTGATGCTGAAGGTAACTCGACGGTTGAGTACACTTTCAACCTGTATAAATCTATCGACCAAACAGATCCAAATGGCATTGAAACCATTACCATTCCAGTCTTTATTCGCGATAACGATGGCGACGTTAACCAAGCCAATATCACTGTAACGATTGCCGATGGTGACACGCCAGTCATTACTAATACCACATTAGAAATTACCGAAAACCCAATTGCTGTCGCACCCGATGCGCCACCAGCAGGCACGACAGAAACAGCCAGCTCAATAATTTCTGTTACCGCAGGGCAAGATCCAATTGTTGATTTACAACTGGCTCTAACAGGCGCAGTTCAAGCCAGTGATGGTAATGCGATCACTCATAACGGTGAAGCACTGACGTGGCAGTTTGATGGTAACAATACCTATGATGCGGTTTTAGCTAACGGTACGGTGATCTTTTCCATCAACCTTTCCGACATTGGCACTATCGCTGCAGGTGGCAGTGCAGATGCAACCATTACCATTGTGCTGAATGACTTTATCGATCACCTCAATGGTAAAGATACCAAGCTTGATATCACCCTTCCCGTTCAAGCTACTGATAGTGATGGCAGTGTTGGAACATCCAACGTAACGGTCACAATTTGGGATGGTTTGAAGCCAGAAATCATCGTTAATGGCAGCTTAAATGTCCAAGAAAATGATTTATTAGATGATGGTGTAGACAGTGATGCCTCTGATGTAGCAACACCAACACTGAGCTTTAATACAGGCAGTGATAGTGTGGTATCCGTGACCTTAGACACCGCCTTATTTAATGGTAAAAACTACACCAGCGCAGGCGATAACATCACGCTTGGCGCACCTAATGCTGATGGTTGGTATATCGCAACAGCCGCGGGTAAAGAAATATTCCAAATTAAAGTTAACCTTGATGGTACGGTGGAGTTTGATCTCTTTGCCTCTATTGATCATCCAGATGCCACATCACAAGATACGCTTAACCTTGAGTTTGGTGCCATTCTGACTGACAGCGATGGCGACACCTCGCCTGCCACTATCTTTGATGTGAATGTCTTAGATGATGTTCCAAAAGCCGGTACTGACAGTACATTGTCTTTAGTTGAAGGACAAAGCCAAACCTTACAACTATTAACCGATGAGATCACTGGGGCTGACGGCGGTGAAATTGTTAGCTTCATTTACAACAAAACCACTTACACTGTTGATGGTAATCCGATTGATTTAATCAATACTACGATCTCGCCGTCGAAAAAGTACGGTACCATGGTCGTTAATGCTGACGGTACGGTTGAAATAACAACTGTCTCAACGTCTGAATTTAGTGGACGGATCCTCGATACACTAAAATATACAGTTAAAGATGGCGATGGTGATACCGCGAATCGAACCGCAACAATGGCATTGGGTGATAACCCAGGTCATATCAACGTTGAACTGATGGAAGTATTGGAAGACACGTTGACAGCCCCGTTAACAATCAAAGTCTTCCCAGGCGATAATGACCAAAATGAAACCCTTACCAGTATCACTATTAGTGAAAGCTCATTGGCAGGTGGACAACTTTATTTGAATGGCACGTTACTCACGGCAGTCGGCGGCGTCATCACGATTACCGATTTTATTAAAAACGGTAATTTCTACTCTCCTAACGGTGAACTCACCTATCAACCAGCCCCTGATGTTGCAATTAATCAGCAACGTATGGTGAACCTTGAAGTCACAGCAACCATTTCAAAAGATTCAGGCATTACATCCTTAGATAAGAAGTTACCTATAAAAGTATATCCAAATGCTGATGCGCCTGTATGGGACGCCCCTGAAACTGAATACACAGGCGTTGAAGATGATAACGGCAGCATTAAACTAGACCTTGCTGCCAATCTTACCGATACCGATGATTCCGAAAAATTAACATATCGAATTTCAGGTATTCCAGATGGCATTACATTAAAACTCAATGGCAATGTCGTTAAAGACGGTGATGTATTAAATCAAAATCAACTGAATAAAATCACTATCGTTTCAGATAAAAACCTTGCAGGTAAATTTGAATTTACCGTAACCGCTATAGCGACCGAAAAAGGTAATCAGTTCATTGATAAAAATGAGCATCAAACCGAAGAAACACCACACCAAGTTATTATTAACATCAAGCCAGACGCTGATACACCGACCCTATCGGTGAAAAACATTAAAGGTATTGAAGATCAACCGATTAACTTAAGCCAAGTATTAGTCGGTAAGCTTACCGATACCGATGGTTCTGAAAGTTTAAGCTATCAAATCAAAGTGCAAGATGGTTGGTCTATTCAAGGCGGTGGTGCTATTGAGCAACCAGTAGGATCAGGTATTTATATTGTCAGCGCTGAAGGTATTGAAAACGGTACAGCCCTACTTTATCCAAAAGAAGATATCAGCTCATGGACAGAAACGCTGACCATTGAAGTCACGGCGGTATCGACCGAAACCTCCGTTGATGGACTTGATCCCATTAATATCACTGCGGTTAGTGATACCAAAACCATTACTATTGATTTAAAAGGTGTGATTGATCGCCCTGATGTTGTAGATGGCGGTAATGGTCATTGGGAGTACGTTACAGAAAGCCCAAGCACTGGAAATTCCACGGGCTTTAAAGGCACAATCAAAGGTACATCCGGCTTTAACGAAGATAGTCCATTGCCTTTAGATTTCATGATCACCACCAGTGATGATGATAAATCGGAACAGATCACTATTATGATCACCAACCTTCCTGACGGGGTAATGTTTGTTGATAGTAACGGTGATCCGATCACACTAGAAATCGTAGGTGAAAATGCATCGAATGGCGTGATCTACCAGATCAGCAACGATCAGCTTAAAACCACCTTCTTAAAAACACCGAAAGACTTCAGTGGGCAACTTAATTTTGATGTTAACGTGATTTCAACTGAGCCTGATGGTGACAGCGGCGAATTCAATTACCAAGTAGAAATTGATGTGCTTCCTGTCGTTGATGAAAAAGATGGCGCTATCCTTGAAACAACAACGCTTGAGGATAAATCAGCAAGCTTCTTAAGTGAGCCCATGATTAATCAAGATATCGATCACAGTGAAAGTTTAACCGGTTATAAGATCACTGGATTACCTTCAGGCTTAACACTCTTTATTGATGGTATTGCCGTATCTGTACCTACTGGTGGATTAGATCTTGCTGGCTACAAAACCAGTGGCGAATCGTGGACTGACTTCATTAACAGCGGTCGTGTTACTGTGCTTGCTGATGAAGATTTAAGTGGTTTATTCAATATTTCAATTAGCTATGAAGTCACTGACACCTCACCTACAGGACAAACGGCGACAAAAGACATTAATGCAACCATTCAACTTGATGTGAATGGTATTGTTGAAGGCGATACCCGTTTAGAATCAACATCAGAAGTGCTCACCAGTACCGATGGAAGCCCTATCGATTTAACCAACGCGGTTCACTTTTTTGATGAAGATCTCGATGGCTCAGAGTACCTTGATTACATCATCATCGTCGTACCAAATAGTATTAACTTAATCGTTGAACACCCAAATGGTGCGTCCATTGACGGCAGTGGTAACTGGATTATTCCCGCAACGGGATTAACCAGTGACACAGTAAAAGAATCGATGAAAGATATCTTGGCAGGTGCAACCATTAGCTCTAGCTTTGATACTGACATTATCGATCTACGTGTTGTAGCCCACGTTATTGATGACGAACATTCACGCTATATTGAAGCTCCTCTTCAAGTCCAAATTACAGGTCACAGCGGCGGTGGTTCTTGTCTTCCAATTGACGATCCAGATAGCATTCAAGGTGACGATGCCATTATTGCCAAAGAAGGTGAAGATATTGATTTATCAGGGTTGCTGGATGGCAACATTGACGACAACCCTGAAATAGAAATATCGTTTTTCATTGATATCAAAGATCTACCTCTAGGTGTTGAAATTGAAGGCGATGGTGTTATTCCTGAATACAATGCTGTTGGTGAAATTCTTGGCTATACCATTACACCAAGCGGCTTAGAAAATATGGTCTTTGTTGGACTCGATGAAGATTGGGCTGGCTGTATTAATATTCCGATTGAGATCACTCAAACGTCCACCTGTAACGGTCAATCGTCCAAAACAACGCAGAATATTAAGATTGAAGTTATCCCTGTTGTCGATGATATCATTGTCAATGCAGGACAAACCACGATTCAGGAAGATACCGAATCTGCTATCAACTTAGAATTAATCTTAGGTGATAATATTTTCGCGGGGCAAACCATCAGCGGTGAAGGTGAATCAGCCACAGGTAAAGAAACCATTAACTGGTTGAAAATTACTTTACCTGCCGGGGCAGAACTCAACGGCGATCCCGCCATTTTACAAGACAACGGCGATAACACATGGACAATTAAAGACCCAACCCGTTTAGGTGAATTAACCTTAACACCACCACTTAACTTCAGCGGTGAGTTAATCATTAATGTTGCAGCCAACATTACTGATGAAGCTGATTGCCCAACCCAAACCGATACCCAAACCAAAACGGCATCAGTGGTCATCAATGTTGCACCAGTAACTGATTTTGCTGAAATGCCCGATAAAATCGAAGTTCTAGGTGACGAAGATAGCTACATTAATATCACAGGCCTAGACGCAATTTTATTTGATGATGATGGTTCAGAAACACTATCACTGAGTATTTCAGGGCTACTTGAAGGGGCTGTGCTGTTCTATTCACCTGATGGCGGAAATACATTCGTCCAGTTACCTAACAGCGGTCAATCATGGAGTATCAGTGCTAGCCAAATGGACGGAGTTTATATACGTCCACCGCTAGATTTTAGTGGTGATATGAAGCTCAAACTAGAAGCCATCACCAACGAAATTGGCACCAATGATATTAAAATCTCGACCACTGATTTAGTCGTAGGCGTTAAACCTATTGGCGATGATGTTCAGTTCTTTGATGTCCCAGAAAGTCTTGCTGGAACTGAAGGTGATAGTTTCACTATTCCAGTGAATCTAGAAAGCTATGAAACAAACAGTGATGAAGCATTACGACTCACAGTAACGATCAGTGCGAATGATCCTGCTCAGTTACAAGGGTTAGATAAAATCGTTATTGGCGGACAAGAAGTTACCTTTGGGCAAAAAGGAAATAATTGGTTTGCTATCGTCGTCGTTAATGCCAATACATTGGATGAATTCACACTTTATCCCGGTGATGCTTATGGCGACATGACGATCACATTAGCTGCCAATACTGTTGATACCAATATCGTATTAGGCACTGAGTACACTCATGAAGGTGTTATCGCTACCGAAGAGATCAAATTAACCATTGATGCGCTACCTGATGAGCCTGAATTAACGGCGCAATACAACAGTATTATTGCTGAAACAGATTCAGCGATCGCCTTAAATCTTGATCTCATGATGCAAAATCCAGCACCTAATGAAAAAGGCAGCATTATGATCACAGGCTTCCCAAGTGATTACACTTTCTCTGCTGGAAAAGAAAATAATGGTGGTTGGGAAGTCGAACTTGCTGATATTGCCAACCTCACCATGACAGGCAACAGCGCACAAGATTTCACTTTATCTATTGAGCCAAGTGCCAGTATCGGCAACCAAACTGCAACGGGCACAGCGCAAACCATCGATTTCAAAGTCGCAGAGGCTGGTGATAATACCCTAGTAGGTACAGCCAATGACGATTTGATTATCGGCGGTAAAGGTAACGATATAATGTCAGGTGATGCGGGCAATGACAGTTTCGTCTTTAAATCAGACGATCTCGGTTCAATCTCTGCACCAGCACAAGATACTATTTTAGATTTCGATACCACAATTAATAGCGACAACATCGACTTAAGCGCTATTTTATCAAATTTAACTGATGGTATTTCAGCCGATAACTATATTGATATTACTGAAAATAACGGTTCCGTCACATTACATGTTAAAGATAATGGTACAGATGTTACACAAGAGATAACGTTAGAGAATGTAAGTAAAGATGCGCTTTATGGCGCAGATACGAGTTCTGCAACGGATGCAGAGCTTCTTCAAAAAATGATAGATGATAATAATCTAATTACTGGCTAGGGATGGTATGAGTAGTAAAAGTCCGCCGTTAGATAATGACATCTGGCTCGCCTCTATTTTGTGGCTATGCCAGCATTACAGCATTCGCTGTCATCGTCTAAAAGTCACCTCAGGTTTACCCTTAATAGAGGGTAAACTTGACGATTCTCTGTTTGAACGTGCAGCCAACCAAGCTCAGTTGGACGTTGGCTTACACCCGAAAAAAAAGCTAATCACAGCGAGCTTACCAGCCGTAGGGATTACTGATGCTGGCGAGCCAATCATTATTAGCGAATACGTTAATGGTGAATTTAAAACCGTCCAGTTTAAAACTAATGATGATCATACCCCAACTCCCGTTGTATCTCAGCAATCAAGCGATGAGCTAACACATCTGCTCAACGGGGATGTTTGGCAAGTTTCGCTGATCCAAGTTGCTGATCCCCGCGTGGATGATATTAAGCCTAAGCCGAAAAAACATTGGTTACGTGCAGCGATTTCAGAGGTAAAACCTTGGTATCGTGATCTGCTTATTGCCTCTATTTTTATCAACCTACTCGCTCTTGTCGTGCCGTTATTTACCATGAACGTCTATGATCGCGTAGTACCCAACCAAGCCTTTAATACCTTATGGGTGTTGGCGGCTGGGGTATCAATTGCGCTGATATTTGATTGGTTATTACGCGAAGCACGAAGCGCTATCACCGATATGGCTGGGCATCATATTGATACCAAACTATCAGCCATTTTAATGCAAAAAGTCTTGGGGATGAAACTTGAACATCGCCCCCAATCAGCCGCTGCATTTGCGCGTCAAATTCAAGATTTTGACAGTGTGCGAGAGTTTTTCACGTCAGTCACTTTAGTTACCTTGGTGGATTTACCTTTCACCTTGTTCTTCCTTGCATTAATTGGTTGGCTTGGCGGACCTATGATGTTTGTTCCTATCGCTGTTATGGCGGTGCTATTGCTCCTAAGCACCGTTATGAAAGGAAAAATTGGTCAAACATTGGATGAATCCGCTCGCTTATCGACCCAGAAACAAACCCAACTATTAGATAGCTTATATAATCTGTCTGATATCAAACAAAACAATGCTGAAGGCATCATCCAACGCCGTTGGGAGCAAACCGTCTCTGCACTCTCTGATTGGCATATAAAATCACGAAAATACACCAATGTTGTTTCTCATTCGGTAATGAGTAGTCAGCAAATCGTAACCATAGGTTTAATTATCATTGGTGTTTATCGTATTTCAGAAGGCTTGCTTAGCATGGGTGGCTTGATTGCTATTGTTATGCTGAGCGGTCGAGCCGCGAGTTCAATCAACCAGTTATCGATGTTAATGCTGCGCTATCAGCAAAGCCGCTCTGCTATTACAGGGCTGGATCAAGTGATGGCATTACCACAGGAAAGTAATGAGCATCAGGTTATGGATCGCGGTGAGTTTAACGGTAACGTTCAGTTAGATGATGCGAATTTCGCCTATCCTGAGCAGCAATTCAACGCCCTTAGTCATATAAAATTAGCCATCCGCCAAGGTGAGCGTGTTGGAATTATTGGCGCGGCAGGCTCAGGTAAATCCACTCTGTTAGCCCTACTTTCTTATCAATACCGCCCGAGTTCAGGACAGTTATATTTTGAAGGAATTGATGCCCAGTTATGGCCGCCCGCCGCCCTTCGTAACAACATCGGTTGGGTTGGACAGCAGCCAGCTCTTATTTACGGCACTATTTATGAAAATATTCTATTTGGCTGTGATGACGTCGATGAAAAGCGCCTAAGTCATGCCATAACCACGTCGGGCTTAAATAGCTTTATGGATCGCCTTGCCAACGGATTAGAAACCCAAGTCGGTGAAAATGGCCGTAATTTATCAGGCGGTCAACGCCAAGCAGTCGCACTGGCTCGCGCACTATATCGCTCACCTAGCCTATTGCTGATGGATGAACCAACGAGCGCTTTAGATCAACAAGCAGAAGAACGTTTTCGTCAAGCCCTGCATCAATTACCGCGTGATATCACCATGGTAATTAGCTCTCACCGCCAGTCTATTTTGGCACAATGTGATCGCATTATTGTGCTAGAGCGTGGGCAAATAGTGGCTGATGGTGATGCAAAAACCATTCTTGCTAAACAAAAGCCACAACGTCCAGTTAGCCGTGTTCGATCCGTCAGTATTGTTCAAGGAGGCGGTAATGAGCAGTAATTTAAAATGGGCAAATCAAAAACACGCCTATCGTTCTCGTAAAATTGTTTGGCTTTGTTCACTACTAGTTATCTCTATTATCACTTGGGCTGCTTATTCCAAATTGGAAGAAGTGGTCGTGGGTGATGGCAAAGTTGTACCGACCCTCGCCATTCAAAAAATTCAGAGTTTAGAAGGCGGTATTATTGAACAAGTCTTAGTTAAAGCAGGCGAACAGGTAAAGAAAGGTCAGCCTTTAATTATTTTAGATGACACCCGTTTCCGTACCGCTTTCCAAGAATCTGATGAGCATTACCGTACTTTACAAGCGCAAATCAAACGCCTGAAAGCCGAATTAGACACCGTAAAAGTCGATACCAAGGAAAAAGATTGGAAAAAACAAATCACAATTTCCCATCAAACTATCGCTTTTGATGATTTAAGTAAGCGTGCCCAGCTTAATGCTAAAGCCAACTACAACGAACGTATTGGACAAATTGAGTCACAACTTGAAGAAGCACAGCTTACGATTGAGCAGCAAACTGAAGCGTTACGTGATGCGAAAAGTAATACATCCACACTTTATAGCAGTCTTCGTTTAGTCAATAAAGAAGCCAAAATGCTCGAAGGTGCGGTAAAACGTGGCGCAGTTGCGGAAGTTGAATTAATCCAAACACGTCGCGATCAGGTGAAACTACGTGGCGAAATTGCCAGTTCAAAAGTCGCACAACAAAAAGCGTCAGCAGCATTACGTGAAGCCATTGTGATGCGCCGCAATCTTGCGTTGGAATTTAGAACCTCAGTCCAAGCACAACTCAATGAAGTGACCAATCAGTTTGCCCAATTAGAAGATAGCCAAGAAGGATTAGCCGATCAGTTAAAACGCACTGAAATCACCGCCCCAATGGATGGCACTATTAAAGATATTTTAGTGCGCTCATTAGGCGGTGTTGTAAAACCCGGTGAACCCATCATGGAGTTAGTGCCTAATGACAGTAAGTTAATCGTTGAAGCACGAATTTCGCCGCAAGATATTGCTTTTGTACAAACAGGATTAGAAGCCACCATTAAATTTACAGCCTATGATTTTGTGGTTTACGGTGGACGTAAAGGCACGGTGACATATGTCAGTGCTGATGCCCTACAAACAGAAGACGGTACCGCTTATTACCGCGCCCATATTCAGCTCCATGATGATCCCGAAACACGTTTGCAAGCCATTCCTGGCATGCAAGCCATGGTGGATATCTTAACGGGAGAAAAAACCGTTTTGAGCTACTGGTTAAAGCCGTTATTACGCGCCAAAGCAAGTGCATTAAGAGAGCCATAACATTTAGCTAATTAGTCATGCCGTTTTACACAAAACGGCATACAGAATAAGAGATAAAGGAAAAGGAATGCGTTTATCATCATTAATAGCAGCTGCGCTATTTTCATCAAGTGCTGCGCACGCGCTCTCTTTAGAAGAGTCTGTTGCCTCAGCCATTGATTACAGCCCACAAATTGCGGGGCAATATGCCCGTTTTCAATCAGTACTTCGTGAAGTCGATGGCGCACAGGCTGATTACTTGCCACAAGTAAATCTATACGCTGCTGCGGGTTATGAAGAAACCCGTTACAACAGTGGCAATAAAATCCCAAAAGACGAGCGCGGCATGAACCGAACTGAAATTGGTTTCAAAGCCTCGCAGTTAATCTTTGATGGCTTTAAAACCTCAGCCAATACTGATCGTCTGAGCTATGAAGCAGAATCTGAGCGGTTAACCTTGTTATCTGATGCAGAAGATATCTCATTAGATACCACACGTTTATACATGGAAGTACTGAAAGCCAAAACCATTCATGAATTAACCCAACGTAACGTTCGTGAACATGAAGCGATTTACCAAGATATTCTGGATAAAAACTCAAAAGGTTTAAGCAGTAATTCTGACTTGGCCCAAATCGCAGCACGTGTTGCGACGGCGCGCTCATCACTCATTGCCGCCGAAAATAACCTCTACGATCTCGATGCCCAATTTATGCGTTTAGTTGGAAAACCGGCAACGGGTTTAGTCGATCCTGTGGTCGATACTGCCCTGCTGCCTAGCAGCAAAGAAATTGCTATTAAACAAGGTATTAAGCAGCATCCTGAAATTCAAGCCGCCATGGCTGATATTCAAGCGGCACGTGAAGAAATTCGCCGTGAAAAAGGCAATTACTTCCCTGAATTTAAGCTAGAAGTACACGCAAATGCCAACGACAACGTGGGGAACACACTGGGTCCGGATCAAGATGCCCGTGTCATGCTAACCATGAATTACGACATCTATAACGGCGGAAAAACCAATGCTGATACAGAAGCCTCTGCATGGCGTCATGAAGAAGCACGTACTATCCGTTTGCGTGCAGAACGTGAAGTGGTTGAAGGAACAACCCTAGCGTGGAATGCCTACAACATGTTAGAGCAACAGAAGAAATTGTTAAAACAGAACGTTGATGCAGCAAAAGCCGCTGAAATGGGTTATGAAGAACAATTTCGTTTAGGCCGTCGTAGCTTACTTGACGTACTTGATGCAAAAGTAGAAGTGTTCCTTGCCCGCAAGAACTACATTAATACCGAATATGACCACACCTTAGCGGCATATCGCATTCTTAATGCTATGGGTAAATTGACCTATGCGTTACGTGTTGAATACCCAGAACAATGGCAGGCGAAGGAGCAATAATCATGAAAAAATCACTACTTTCTCTCATTTTATTGCCTTTGCTTTTAACTGGCTGTGCAGATATGCCTGATACTCAAGTCACTCGCCATCAGATTGATGATCTTCGCGATCATGATAAAGATGGCGTGATCAATCAACGGGATATGTGTGCCGATACGCCTGCTGGTACGCAAGTTGATATTACCGGCTGTGCACCTTGGGAAGTGAAGCCAAAATACGACATCCAGACAGTTTACTTTAACTTTGATGACGACCATATTCGCTTAGATCAAAATGAAACCTTCACTCAACTTTTTGATTTATTAAAGCAAAAGCCACAGGCAAAGGTCATCCTTGTGGGTGATACTAGCCCTGAAGGTACAAACGAATACAACAAAGCATTAGCGCAACGTCGTACAGGTGTGATTAAAGATGTATTGATTGAAAATGGTATTGCACCTGAGCGCATCTCAGAGCAAGAGTTTACGCAGGTGACCGAATTAACCAAGCACCTAAAGAAACGTGAGCGACGCACCATTGCTGTTATAACCAGCAACCAAATGGAGCCTGTAAAAAAATGGACAATTTACAGCTCTGAGCAATCAGCGCAACATGCATCAACAGCACAGTGAGGGAATACTCGTGAATAAATCAACTTTAACTTACATGTTACCACTGGCGCTGTTTGCTTCTTCTGCTTATGCCGATAGCAGTAAAACCATTGCGGTTGAAAATGAACTCAATACCGTTGTCAACGAGCTAATTTCAACAGCTACGTTGAACAATCATTTACTCACCGAACAAAGCAATGATATTCAAAAAGTCATGATTGAAGATGGGGTAAAAATTGGTATTAGCTCTCGTCGTTGGTTAGATAGCGAAGTCGCCGTTTTTAAAGATAAATACGGTTATAAACCAACCGAGCTGTACTTTACATCCGATGCCATCGCCATTTTGGTTAATGAAGATAATCCAATTAAGTCTATTTCAATCAATGCACTGGCTGATATTTTTGGCTGCCAATCATCATTAAAATCAATTCAATGGCAGGCAGTAAGTCCTGTACTTGCCAACAATACTGAACTGGCACAAGTACACGCTTATTCAGTCAATGGTGATTTATCAGCACACCGTAATTTCACCAAGATGATCACCTGCTACGATGGCCAAAAAACGGCAACTAAATCGTTAAACAGCCGTAAAGATTTAATCGATACTATTGAATCAAAAGAAAACGCCATTGGTTACACCGTATATCAAAGCCAAGATAAAGATATTAAACGTATTGATATTATTGATAAAAATGGTGAGCGTTTTGGTCTAGATCATGAAACAATTTTATCAGGCCGCTATCCACTTGCTAACGTTTATTACATGTATCTGAATTTAGAGCCAACAAATAGCTCTCTATCGCCGCAGCAAGCAGCCTTTGTCAATTACGTAATGACACCAGAAGCGCAACAGACACTGACTGACAACGGCTTTATCAATTTACCAGCAGCGGCAATTACGCGTAACAAAGTCGTATTAAAGCAGCGGCAACCTGAAATTCAGGGCGGTTATAAATAATTTAACAATTGTTTTAAAACAGCCATGAATTGGTATCTATCGCTATCAAAGCAACAGGGGCGTAAAGTTAAACTTTACGCCCCTGTTTTTTATACTATCGCGTATTTTTAATCATACCGCATTCGGTACACGGAACATGCGGCGACACATTTCTAAAAACTGACCATAAACAATCCCCAACGCACCAGAAACCACGATATTACTGGTTACAGCAGTGACAATTTGATCAAAGTTCGCCCCTACAACTAATAATATGCAAGCATAGATCGGTGATTGAAATAACACATAAGCCACCATATCAGAGAAGCCCTTCATCCAACGTTTTGTTGAAAAGCGCATACCTGTTCGGATCATGTAATCTCTAAACATGCCATAAGGCCAAGCAATCGCAATATTAACAGGGATAGATAATGTTCGTGATGCTAACGACTGCTCAAACGACATACCTGAAATAAAGATCTCAATCATCATGCCAGCGGCAAAGCTAAACACAACCATCGCAAAAGTATCTGCTGCGGCATTTCTATACTTTAAAGGAAACTTAATCACAGACATGGCTATCTCTTACCAAACAATAAACTAATTAAAACACTGCTTAGAGTGACCTTCACTGCCTTTAAATTTATAAGCAGTTTATTTGCGTATTAAAACAGAGTTTAACTAAAATAAGACACCATATTTTAATGTTATTTTCATTCTGGTAACTAACTTTCAATATAAAAATAGTGTTTTAAACTGCCTTTATTCAAACTAGCCAGTGTAATCATTTATTTATATAGTGATTAACTATGCTTCGCCCTTTCTCACCTTCATACAGATAATAAAAAATCCGAACACTCATAATAAGTGCTCGGATTTATAGATATTCTTTTCGCAAATTATCCAGTTAGTGATTGACAACTAACTGTGCTTCATTTTCACCGTTAGGTAATTGGATGGTTAATACAATCACAAAAGAGACAATCAATAATGCGAACATCAAGTAGAACGTTGCAATAAAGCCACCAAAAACGGATGCGACAATTGAACCAATCAAGCTACCAACACCGAAGCCTAGGTAAATAACAATGCACATACAGCCACTAAACAGATCGTCAACGCAATCGCTATTACCTTAGTACGTGCGATTTTATCTGTCAGAATACCAAGTACAAACGTCCACAGATGTTGGACCATAAATATTAATCAAATAACAGTGAATACCAGCAATCATCCATCAACTTTCACTCCCGTATAGGTAATTAACACTGCAAAAAGGAGCAGTAAAAGAGACATAATGATAGTTTAAAAGGTCGACAATGTTGTTTTTTAACAATCGACTGAAAGTGCGGGGTTTGTGTTAATCAAAACAGTGCCATTAATAGTAAAGCAGCACGTTCAAATACTGCTACCAACATCATTAATTGGTCGTTATACACAAGTAACCGACGAATAAGGATATAAACGCAATTATACGAAATATAATTTTAGTCACTGGTTATGAAACAAAAGTTTGCAAAAACGGGTCATAGTTATCGTCACGGGTAATTTATTGATTAAATAATTAAAATCGCATTGCTTATTGCATAATTATAATTACTATCAGCATCGTCTTACGTCTCTTATACCTTAAGACGGCAACCTTTTTTAACCATGAGAACACGGTATGTTACCTGCGTTTTACTTTCTTTTAATTGCCGTGTGTATTTTACCGACATTGCCAGGGCTACTCGGTGTAGTGATCACTGCATTAGGGTATATGCCACCATTAGGGCTAACTCAATTCTCATTCAACGGCTTTAGCCAAGTATTACAATGGCAAGGTGTCGAACACTCCATTGCCTTAACATTTTATACAACGGCGGCTAGCTGTTTTCTTGCTGGTTTATTTACTTTTGCCATCATCCAAACCTGTTGGGGCACCCGCCTGTGGCAGCGAATTGAATCAGCATTAAGCCCTCTTCTCGCTATTCCCCATGTTGCTTTCGCGATTGGCTTTGCCTTTTTATTTGCGCCAACAGGTATGGGCGTTCGTTTATTATATTCGGTACTTCCAGCCAATCTCAGTACTCATGCTGGCAGTGAAACCGCGTTACTGATCAATGATCCTTATGGCTTAGGGCTTATCGTTATGCTCGCCTTAAAAGAAACGCCTTTTTTAGTGCTAATGAGTATTCCGGTTCTCCAACAATTAAATATTGAGCAAACCCAAAAAGTATCAACATCTCTGGGCTATAACCGTGCTCAAACATGGTTAAAGTGTATTTTCCCTCAGTGGTTACCTAAGATGCGTTTTCCTCTATTTGCTATCGTGGCTTATGGTGTCTCTGTCGTCGATGTTGCACAAATTATAGGGCCAACCAATCCCCCCACCTTTGCTGTTTTAGTCTGGCAATGGTTTATTGATCCAAACCTACAACTCATGCCGCGAGCTGCCGCTGGGGCAATCATGCTATTTGTTATCGGCACAATATTATTAGGTATTACGGTGGCGATAGAATGGCTACTCACCCAGTTTTTTAAACAGTGGCAATGGTCGGGCAGATATGGCTTTGCGTTACCAGGAAAATCACTTTTTACCCTATTGCTGGCATTAACAGCGTTGATTATCCCAATATTAAGTCTATGGTCAGTCGCACTGCGTTGGCGCTTTCCTGACGTACTTCCAAGTCGTTATAGCTTGCGTTTTTGGCAACTAGAATGGAGTCATATTCTTAGTACAATCAACATCAGTGTAGTGATCGCACTGATTAGTGCATCGCTTGGATTATGTTTTGCCATTGCCGCGCACGAATATCGTATAAAACATAAATGGCATATTCCTAACTACATTATTGCTATTCCGATGCTGATCCCACAGCTATCGTTGCTTTTCGGTTTGCAAGTACTAACTTTATTTTCCTCACTTAATACTTATCTACTATGGGTCTGTTGGGCACATCTCTTTTTTGTTTTCCCTTATGTCTATCTCGCACTTGATGGCCCTTATCGCAGTTATGATCAACGTTTAACTCAAATTGGATTAAGTTTAGGGAAAACACCTTTTCAGGTATGGCTTAAAATAAAGCTGCCGCAATTATCATCGGCATTTATTTTTGCATGGGTTATTGGCATTAGCGTCAGTTTGGCACAATACCTCCCAACATTAATGCTGGGTGCTGGCCGAATAAGTACGTTAACGACAGAAGCCGTAACCCTTGCAAGTGGTTCGGACAGGCGAGTTACAGCTATTTACGCCTTATGCCAAGCGCTGCTCCCGTTCGGCTTTTTTATTTTAGCTCGACGAATAAACCGACGAAAAACAATAAACGTTTAAAAATAGAGTCAACTAATCATGAGTCTACATATCAACAACGTCACAATATCAATGCCTAATGGTGATGCTTTACTGACTTCTTTTTGCTTACAAATCGCAAAAGGAGAAATCGTGACCTTAATGGGAGCGAGTGGCTGTGGAAAATCCACCTTATTAAATTACATTGCAGGCCATTTAAGTGATGCATTTCAGGCACAAGGTAACCTTATATTAAATAATAACGATATCACCGAAGTACCTGCTCACTTACGTCAGATAGGCATGCTATTTCAAGATGATTTGCTCTTTCCTCATCTATTAGTATGGGAAAACCTTGCGTTTGCACTACCCAATCGTATTAAAGGTAAAGATCGCCACAAGCTGGCTCTTAATGCCCTTGAAGAGTTGCAGCTATCAGCGTTAGCAAATGCTTACCCTCATCAAATTTCAGGTGGGCAACGTGCGCGAATTAGCCTTACTCGACTGTTATTAGCCCAGCCTCAATTAATCTTATTGGATGAGCCATTCAGTAAATTAGACAGTGGCCGCCGTGCACAATTTAGAGATTGGGTTTTTAACCAAATTCAGCAAGCACAAATACCCACTTTAATGGTGACGCATGATAAACAAGACATCCCAAACAATAGCCGTGTGATCAATTGGCAAACGGAGAGCCATTATGCTCGATAATGTAAGTATTAAGCTTATTAAAGCCCCGCTGAATATTATTGCAGCCCGTCTACATCCCTATGGTATTACTGCAAATCAAGTCACCTTTACAGGCTTTCTTATCGGTTGCTTAGCGTTTCCAGCTTTAATGACAGAGCACTATTTCATTGCCCTGCTTTTTATCTTGCTCAATCGTATTTGTGATGGTGTTGACGGGGCACTTGCACGTATTCAAGGTCTTACTGATGCGGGTGGCTTTCTGGATATTAGTTTGGATTTTTTATTCTATTCCTTAATACCTTTCGGCTTTGTACTCGCCAATCCAGAGCAAAATGCCATTGCTGGCGCATTTTTAATCTATGCCTTTATTGGAACGGGCAGTAGTTTTCTTGCTTTTGCTGTTATGGCCAGTAAGCGAGGTATTGAAAACCCCGTATATCGTAATAAATCATTGTATTACATGAGTGGATTGACAGAAGGCACAGAAACAATCGCTTGTTTCATCCTCTTTTGTTTGTTCCCTCAACACTTCGCAGTCATTGCCTATATTTTTGCGTCAGCATGCTGGTTTACCACTTTTACGCGGATATATAGTGGATTTAACACTTTAAAATAAGGAGTTAGAATTATTTTTACCTTCAAACTTCTTTTTAACCTGCTCTAAAAAAACGGTTTCGGCTGTTGGCGATCCTACACGATTCGCCTCTAATAATAATTTTAGTGCTTTAGCAAAATCCCCTTTATTTAAAGACTGAGTGATTAATTGATTATAAATTCTTTCCGTTTCTACAAGCATACGTTCACTTTTCGTTGAAGTTTCTTGTTCAATTAATTTAACAGGCAACTCATCGGTTGAATTGTTTGACCATGAATTTTTATTATTATCAACTGTTTGAAATTTAGATGGATATTCTGCTTTTTTTGCTATCTCTTGATATGCTTTATAAGTTTGAGAATCATCAATAATATTTATATTTTCTTTTAAAGGTGTTGAAGGCACTTTTTTCAAAGGTACAACCAAAGGAGCTGCAGCAACTACTGGTGATGGCGATGGTATTACATTTTTCTTGATATTTAATGGTATTAGCTCAACATCTACCATTTCTGTTATTCTCTTTGTTATAGACACATCATCAAAAGATAAACTCCCCTTGGTATACAAATTGACAAGCTCTTGTCCACTAGGGGTATCGAATATAATCTTAGTACCTTCATGACTTTGAGGTGTGAATATAATCATATAAGGTATTTTTCTACTTAACCTTATATTTTTAATACTATAGCTTTCGTCTTTTCCATTATTTTCAAAATCAAAAAAATTAACTGATTTAAAAAGTGAAAGTTTATCATCGAAGATCATAACATTAGGTGAAAATACATTATTACTTGTAATTTTGCTTTCAATAGAGAATGTAATATCCTCAATACCATCAGCTAATTTATAAGCTTTATATAAACTTTTTTCACCAGAAAAGTAGCCAATATTTGATTTTTCATTGATATAAAGTTTCTTTTCTTCACCATTTATCACTTGCCAATTTATATATTCAAACGATCGACAACATACAAAAGACTTTGATGTTGGATCATTATCAGACAAACTGAATAAGTGCGATGAGCAACCACTTAATAAAAGCCCTCCTAAAATAATAACATACCAATATTTTATCATAGTTATACCTAACTCAATATGTTTAACTTATTTAAGGTTTATATGAACATATAAGTACTATAGTAAATATAAAAAATTAATCTCTCTGCTATTCGTATTATTTTTAAGAATTAAAACGAGCAACTTGTCTGGTAAGACATAAACTTAAGCTGTATAGGGGTTTATTTCTCGCTATTAATTTTTAAGTAATATCAACTTATCGATCCAAGTAACAACCAAAATAATCAAAATGAAATACCAAGAAACTAAACCACCGCTGCTATCCGTCGTGACGATTTCTTTCTCAGGTTCAGGTTCTGGTGAAGATCTTTCTTGAGGGTAATCTGGTATTGAAACAAATGGGTCAATATCTATAGTTGGTTTTAAGTTATTATCGTTGAGTGTAAAATCCTGATAACCATGGTGTTTCGTTACACAATCTTCTATCCAGAGTTTGTAAGATGAAACCTGCGTATATTGACCAGTAAGTTGGTTATATTGATTTTCAGGAAAGTTATTTCGATTTATACATATCGCCCCATTACTAGCCAGTCCAATTAGCCTTACTCCCTTATCACTATCTGACATAGTCTGTTCATTCTGCCAAATAAGAGGATTACCCGAGTCACCATTACAAACATCTTTAATGAGTCCGTTAATATTTGAATCAGCGCATACAATATAATCATGATTATCAGTTAAACCTATGCATTGTTCGTCAGGAACCCCTGCTAAGGTGACTACCTGCAAGATTGATGGATAGCCTTTGCTAACAGTATCTCCCCAACCTGACGCAATTGTCGTTGATGATGAATCAATATTTGTTGCCCAAGAATTTCTAAATTGCTCATCTACAATATATTGCTCATTAACTGTAGCGATCTTAATCGCTTGAGACACCTCAAAAAGTGAGCGGTCTACCCTTAATAAAGCGATATCATTTAAGAATGTTAGCGGGTCATAATCTGGATGTGATATTTTATCGACAATATTAAACTTATATCTATCATGTAAAAGAACAAGATTGTCCACATCAACACTATGAGCACCAACAATAGCTACATTACCTAAATTATCATTATTACAGTGAGCAACAGTTAGCAACCAATGCTCTGCGATGACAACCGCACCACAAATAATGGAATCGTTATTTTTACTTATAAGAGCGGCATTCCATGGTAGTAGAAAAGAATCAAAAAGATCGACGTCAGAGCCATTAAGCACTTTTTTAACAGGCTGGGAAAAAGATTGCGCAGATAAAAATAAAAGTACAATATAAAAGACCATTTTTTGCATGATTTTTACCATCGAAATTCAATATTTATATTCACTCTTAATAATAAACACCTTTGATAATAATTTAAAAATGATTCCATATATTCTTAAAAGTTAAACTATATTATTTATTTTAAACTTAATAGATAACATATATTAAATTGAAATAGTGATTAATAGACATACAGCCTATAACTAAAAGTTAATAATGACTCATACAATAATAAAGATATACGAATAAAGTAACGTCTAGAGCATAATAGAAAATACTTATATATTAGGTATATATACTCAAAACACAAAAAAGCCGCTAACTTTCGCTAGCGGCTTTCTTTAATATGACGGAGCAGCTCTGGGTATTAGAGGATTTGAACGCTTCAAATACCAATCACTGTATCACAATAGGTAGCAGTCATTTTTTAAACGTAAAAAAGCCGCTAACTTTCACTAGCGGCTTTCTTTAATATGACGGAGCAGCTCTGGGTATTAGAGGATTTGAACGCTTCAAATACCAATCTCTGTATCACAATAGGTAGCAGTCATTTTTCAAACGTAAAAAAGCCGCTAACTTTCACTAGCGGCTTCTTTAATATGACGGAGCAGCTCTGGGTATTAGAGGATTTGAACGCTTCAAATACCAATCTCTGTATCACAATAGGTAGCAGTCATTTTTCAAACGTAAAAAAGCCGCTAACTTTCGCTAGCGGCTTTCTTTAATATGGCGGAGAGATAGGGATTTGAACCCTAGATACGCTATAAACGTATGCCGGTTTTCAAGACCGGTGCTTTCAACCACTCAGCCATCTCTCCTAAATTGTTATCTCTTAAAAAATAAGAGATGGCGGTGAGGGAGGGATTCGAACCCTCGATACGTTGCCGTATACACACTTTCCAGGCGTGCTCCTTCAGCCACTCGGACACCTCACCACATTGCGTTAATAGGCACTGCTTCTTAACGGACGGCTACTATATTGTGCTAAAGGTATTAGGTCAAGATAAAACTGAAAGCTTCGCATTAAGTGTCTACTTTTAAAACAAATCTGATACTTATACGAAAATATCTCATCGTGTCTCTATTTTGACCTAACGAGGCTGTTACAATAAGTAACTAATACTTGATTACTCTTTCGTTGATCGTTTAATAGGTCAAGGAATATCCTAACAATGATTAAATAGAGACTCTTTTATATGTCTTCAAAACTTAGCGTCATTTTGCAAGATCAACAGCTTGCCGAACTACTGCTCAACGAAGCGCAAACACGTGGCTTTGTCACTGCAATGGCTGCAGCACCTAATATTATTGCCCCAACAGAATGGCTAGCTTTTTTATGGGGTGGAGAAGAAACCTCTCCTTTTAGTACCCATGAAGAATTAGAAAACTATGCCAATGCAATCATTGATATTTTAAATGAAGCACGTACAACTCTCTATGACAATACATGGCAATGGCCTGAAGGCTGTGCACTAGACGATAGCCAAATTGTCACCGAAGCAACCAGTAACTTCTGTGAAGGTATGCTTCAGGGTTGGCAACTTGCGCGTGATGATTGGGAAACCATTATGCCACCAGAAAGTGAAGATAATGCCCTACTGGGTGGCGTATTGCTTTCTTTCAGCCTACTGTTTGATCCTGAAACAGCACTTGAAGCATTAAAAGAACAAGATGCTGATGCCTTAGCGCAATTTGAAGAGATCTTTAATGCCATTCCTGTAATGCTCTGTGGCTTAACACAACGTGGCGCAATGTTAGTTCAAGACTAATAATCCACACATTTCCCTAAAACAAAGAAGGCGAACAGAGATGTTCGCCTTCTTTTTTATGCTCGTTTGTTATTCATTGCCGCTGATTCAACAAAAAGCTTAAGCATTACCTTTTACTTTTAACTGCAATTCAGCCGCAAAATCTAGCATTCGGTTTAACGGGATCAGTGATTTTTCACGTAGCGATTCATCAACAAAAATTTCATGCTGCTCACCACCATCATTTAATGCGGTGTAAATCGCTTTCAAACCATTCATTGCCATCCACGGACAATGTGCGCAGCTACGACATGTTGCCCCAGCCCCCGCTGTTGGAGCCTCTACTAATTCTTTCTCTGGCACCATTTGCTGCATCTTAAAGAAAATGCCTTTATCCGTTGCTACAATAAGCTTCTGATTCGGTAGCTCTTTCGCGGCTTTAATAAGCTGGCTTGTTGAACCCACAGCATCAGCTAATGCGACAACACTCGCAGGTGATTCAGGGTGAACAAGAATAGCAGCATCAGGATATAGGTGCTTCATGTCGCGTAGGGCTTTAGCAGAAAACTCGTCGTGAACAATACATTCACCCTGCCACAACAGCATCTCTGCACCTGTTTTCTTCTGAATATAAGAACCTAAGTGACGATCCGGTCCCCAAATGATTTTCTTGTCTTCGCTATCTAAATGCTCAACAATCTCCAGTGCAATACTTGATGTTACAACCCAATCAGCACGAGCTTTTACTGCAGCAGAGGTATTGGCATAGACAACAACAGTATGATCAGGGTGAGCATCGCAAAACTCGCTAAATGCATCAATAGGACAACCTAAATCAAGCGAACATTCAGCCTCTAAGGTTGGCATCAATACATGCTTTTCTGGTGTAAGAATCTTGGCAGATTCACCCATAAAGCGTACACCACAAATAATTAAGGTGGTGGCTGGATGTTGATTACCAAAACGAGCCATTTCTAGTGAATCACCAACAAAACCGCCAGTTTCTTCAGCCAATGCCTGTATTTCAGGATCGGTATAATAATGCGCCACTAATACTGCATCTTTATCCTTTAGCAATTGTTTGATTTGCTGAATATATTGTTGTTTTTCAGTATCAGTTAGTCGGGCAGGTTTTGGTGGAAACGGATATACCATCTCTGATGGATCAAATGTAATACTCATTTTTCACTTGCTCATTAGCATTCCTTTAGTGTCCGAACATTATACGCTGGATTTTCCAAATTTCACCTTTAACCAACACTGCTTCGACTTCGTAGTAACAAAAAAGCCCACAACAGAAATAACCATTTCTTTGTGGGCTTTTAAAATCAAACCGTAACTGCGTTTATTTTAACTTCGTAAGCGCTGTTTTAGCTTGATTAGCAGACGTTGAATTCGGGTATGCTTTGATCACTTCTTGATAATATGTTTTTGCCGTCGCAATATCATTACCACGTTCTGCAATCACACCAAGTTTCAGCAACGCATCAGCGCGCTTACTTGAGTCTTTGGTATCGGCAACCACTTTAAAATTCGTTGTAGCATCTGCTAGCTGATTCTGAGCAAAGAATAATTGCCCCAACCAATAACTAGCATTCGGCTTATAAACCGAATTAGGGTAAGTCGTTAAGAAGCTTTGGAACGCTTTTGTTGCGCCTTTATAATCTTTCTCTTTTAAGATCAGATTAACCGCTTTTTCATAGGCCGTATTTTCATCGGTATTACTTGAAAAAGCTTCACTTGATGCCGCTTCTTTTTTAGCGTCCGTAGGCTCGGCTTTCGCTGGTTGGCGGCTCAAGTTATCAACTTCTCGATAGATGTCGCGTTGACGATCTACCACTTTTTTAATTTCATAACTATTACGTTCAACGTTACCACGAAGCTCATCAATATCTGATGACATCTGCTCTAAGCGGCGCTGCATTTGTAACTGCACCTGACCTTGCGCTTCAAGCATACGCTCTAAGCTATCTAAATTCGCTGCCGATACAGGCGCGGCGACCACTTGGGTCGCCGCGCTCATCAGCAACACTAATGCAAGTTTTCGCATTACTTTGTTACTGCTCATATTGGGTTTACCTACATTAGATTAGTAAACTAAAACCGCGCGACGGTTTTTCGCATAATCAGCATCAGTGTGACCTAATACTAATGGTTTTTCTTCACCGTAGCTCACAATAGAAAGTTGAGATGCAGGTACACCTAATGCTTGCAGGTACTGTGCTACTGCATTGGCACGACGCTCACCTAACGCAATGTTGTATTCTGGCGTACCACGCTCATCAGCATGACCTTCAACGATGACTTTAATACTTGGGTGGTCACGTAAGTACGCAGCATGTGCTTCTAAAATTGCTTGGTACTCAGGTTGAATCTCTGCGTTATCAAACTTAAAGAAAACGGTTTGTTCTTGACGTAACTGCTGCAATTGTTGCTCAAGCAATTGTTCTTCACTCATGCTTCCTGATGGATCAACCGGAGTCACAATTGTTTGATCAGGCGAAGTGCTGCCGCCATTAGTACCGTTTTGGTTCGCAGCAGAGCTGTCTGCACTATCTGTTGAACTACATGCTGCCAATGTCATCATTGGTAGCGCAATGGCTAAACTTTTCAAAACTTTGTTCAGTTGCATCTAGATTTCCTTTTTAAACTCAATCGTGCCTCAAAAGGCAAATGAGAATTAACTCAAATTATAAAAATGGGCCCCAAGATGGTGCTCGTACACGTTTACTTGTTGATGGTAAGCGTGCTTGGAAACGACCATCGATGGATACCAAAGAAAGTTCGTAAGTACCATTATTTTGCGCTGAGCTATAAATAATCATACTTCCATTAGGAGCAATACTTGGTGACTCGGCAAGGCGTGCTTTTGTTAAAATTTGCATTGCACCTGTTTTAAGATCTTGTTTAGCAATGTTGTAACCACTATCTGAACGGTTTACGACGACAAGATAACGCCCATCAGGTGTAATTTGTGGTCCCATGTTCTGAGAACCTTGCCAAGTTACACGTTGCGTATCACCGGTTGCTAAATCTAAATGGTAAACCTGTGGACGACCGCCACGATCAGAGGTGAAGTAAAGAGATTGACCATCAGGTGCCCATACCGCTTCCGTATTATTAGCACGGCCGTGAGTAATTTGGCGTAATTGATTGGTTTTCAGATCTTTAATGTAGATCTGCAAGCTACCTGTTTTAGAAAGTACCATCGCTAATTTAGTACCATCAGGTGAAAACTGTGGTGAACCATTATGGCGAGGGTAATCCGCCACTACTTCACGCTTACCTGTGTAGATATCTAACACGAAGATCTGTGCTTTACCGCTTTCAAAGCTTACATACGCCAGTTTGCTACCATCTGGCGACCATGCAGGAGACATTAGCGGTTGTTTGGACTTCAATACCACACGTTCGTTGTAACCATCGTAATCAGCAACACGTAATTGATATGGAAACTTCGATGAACGATTATTATCAACGTATGCAATACGCGTTAAGAATGCACCACGTTCACCCGTTAGCTTCTGGTAAATTAAATCAGAAATACGGTGAGCATATTGACGCATGCGGTTGGGCTTTACTGACGCTTGATTATTCAATAGTAAATAATCGCCTTTTGCAGCCCCTTCAGTGCCTGCTGCTAGTTTACCTTTAACAATGTCGACTAACTGATAATTAACGGTGTAATTGCCATCTTGATTCTTAACAATTGTACCTGTTACAACCGCATCAACGCCCATCTTGCTCCATGCAGAGTAATCAATTTGGCTTTCATTGTGAGGTAACTGGGGCAATTTATTTGTCGGCACTGGGCTGAACTTACCACTTCGTTGTAAATCTGATGCAATTACTGCAGAAATATCAGTGGGTAGTTTACCTTCACCTTCCCATTTGAAAGGAACAACACCAATTGGGCGTGCAGAATCCACACCATCAGTGATCACTAATTCAAGTTCAGCATGTGCAAATTGGCTAACGCTTAATAGAGCTAAACATAAGCCCATTATCCAACGTTTCATCCATCGCTCCTATTTTATGTTGCACCACAAATCATTTACTGTGGCGTGACTGTAAGTTTGATATCTCTTAATTTTTTCGCAATTTCTGGATCATCAGGCATTGGGAATTGGCTAACTTTGACTACCGCAGATTTTGCCGCACGACATAATGCACCATCACCACCAGCTTGAGTGACATCCAGTACTAAACCATCAGCAGACAAACGCATAGTCAAATTACATTCTTGGCCTTTAAAACTTTGATCAACCAATAAATTTTGTTGAATCATTTGTTTATATATTGCGCCATAACGTGCCACTTCATCAGCAATATGTTGCCCTTTCGCACCACCGCGCTGCTCACTTTCCGCTTCAAGACCTGCAAACATATCATTCAATGCTGCTTCTTTTTGCTGCTGGAGTTTCTTCGCTTCAGCTGCTTTGCGTTTCGCTTCTGCTTCGGCTTTTTTCTTAGCTTCTGCTGCCTTACGCTCAGCCTCAATACGTTTTGCTTCAGCTTCTTTACGTTTCGCTTCCGCTTGAGCTGCTTCTTCTTGTGCTTTTTTCTTTGCTGCTACTTGCTTTTGACGCTCAAGTTCAGCTTGTCGACTTGCTTCTTCCGCTTTACGTTGTTCTTCAAGTTTTTGTTGACGAACTTGTTCCGCTTTTTCTGCTGCCTCTTGTTTCGCTTTACGCTCAGCTTCTGCTTTTGCTGCTTGTGCTTTCGCTACTTTTGCCGCTTCATCAGCTTTACGTTTTTCTTCAGCCGCTTGCTTTTGTTGCTCTGCGACTAACTTGCGTTGTTTCTCTGCTTCTCGTGCTTCTTTCTCAGCTTTTAGCTTGTCGGCTTTTAACTGTCTAACACGTTCAGCTTCATCTTTTCTCTGCTTTTCAAGCGCTTCCGTCTGCTCTTCCAGCCTTTTTTTACGCTCTTGTTCAGCACGTTTAGCCGCTTCCCGTTGCTCTCGAATTTGCGTCGCTTGTTGATGAATCATTGCAGGATCGACAACCACAGCTTGAATGGTATTGCCGCCCACATCTGATTTTTTCATCGTAAAATCAGCGCCCCAGAACAATAATCCAATCAACAGCGCATGAATAAATAACGATATAACGGTGGAACCTGTGTAATTGTTATTTTTCATTCTTTAACCTTATTGCTCAAGAGGCTCAGTCATTAAGCCAACAGAGCCGACACCGGCTTGGTTTAAGGCGTCCAATGTTTCGATAATATGTGCATAAGGTGTACGACCATCACCACCTACCATCACTAACGTTTTAGGCTGCGCTGCCATTTGCGCTTTTACACGTGCAAGCACTTCTTGCAACGATAAGCCCCGTTGCATGTCAGCATTGTCGATACTGACACCAAGGTGGCCATCTTTATCGACTTCCACAATAATTGGCGGAATATCGCTATCTTTATTCATCTCTGCAACCGTTTCTGCCGTGGTGGTCTGTGGCAGATCCACATCCACACCTTGGCTAACGAACGGCGCTGTTACCATAAAGATAATAAGCAATACCAACATAACGTCGATATAGGGAACAACGTTAATTTCCGCTGTCATTTTGCGCTTTTTCGGTTGATAAGCCATTGCTTACTTCTCCTGATTAGCGGCAAATGCTTGACGGTGTAAAATACTTGAAAATTCTTCCATAAACGTTGCGTACGTATGTTCTAGCTTTGATACTTTATTGGTTAAACGGTTGTAGAACATTACAGCAGGAATCGCAGCAAATAAGCCCATCGCTGTTGCAATCAATGCTCCTGCGATACCAGGTGCAACGGTTGCTAATGTTGGCTGTTTCATCGCACCAAGAGCGATAAATGCAGTCATGATACCCAGTACCGTACCAAATAAGCCGATATACGGACTAATTGAACCCACCGTCGCTAAAAACGGTAGATTGGTTTCCAATTCATCAACTTCTTTTGACAGTGATACGCGCATAGCTCGACTTGTACCTTCCATCACCGCTTCTGGCACTTTATCGTTACTGCGGTGTAAACGTGCAAACTCTTTGAAACCTGAATAGAAAATTTGCTCAGATCCCGTTAGGTCATCTTTACGTGCTTGTACTTCTTTATACAACTGAGATAAATCAATACCTGACCAAAAACGATCTTCAAACTGTGCGGCTTTACGGCTAGCCTCTGACAATACTTGAGAACGCTTGATGATCATTGTCCATGATGCAATCGACATGCCTAATAAAATAAGCATAACCATAATTTCAAGCGCACCTGAATTTAGAATAATGTCTAAAACCGTCAACTCTGAGTTCACTTAATTTATCTCCAGCTTTAATTGTTCAGGAAGTGCAATAGGCTTCATCTGTGTCGGATCGACACAAGCAATTTTCACCAATACCTTACACAGCACTTCGTTGTTATTGTTTACTAATTCTTGGCTAAACTTGATTGAAGCTCGTCGTATATTTTGCACCACTGTATTGACCATTAACTGATCATCAAGTTTTGCACCACGAAGAAAATCAATCGTTAGGCTGCGCACAACAAAACTCATATTTAACGAAAATAGCTGTTGCTGATTTAGCCCAATTTTTCTCAAGTATTCTGTTCGTGCTCGCTCAAAAAACTTCAAATAGTTAGCGTGGTATACCACCCCACCAACATCGGTATCTTCATAGTAAATGGTTACTGGCCACTTAAAAACATTAAGTTGTGTCATTTTATTACCATTGAGTCGTGGCTATCATTCATATATGCAAAAATACATTGCTGCTACTATACATCAACTTAATATAACGTTGTTACTGAGTGATGCTTTCAAGTCGTTATTTTATATAAAATTAACGCTTACGTATCCATTCTGACAATCAAATCACATTTCTGTTCACATACCATGCGTAACAAGCGAAATGAATGCAATTCCTACCTAATATTTATAAAAAAACGGCTTACTACCACAGTAGTAAGCCGTTTGATTATTCTACAAATCGCCTTCTATTAAAAAAAGTACAATTTAAGAACATAAATTAATATCGGAAGTGCGATGATTGGCGAGAAAAATAACTGCCAATACCAGCGATGAGGCACAAAACTCATACCAAAAACCATGGCACTGCATGTTGCCCAAATCATCAACGGCGCAATTACAGGACCAAAGCCACCAATTGCATCAGCAAACTGGTGTGGTTCCCACATCACTAACCCTGCAACAGTCACTGCCATTGCAATCGCTAATAATTTTAGTGGCAACATCATCAATGGTGCATGTATTGCTTTTATCGCACGATCCATATTACTCACTGTCGTTATCCATGTTTTCGGTCGTTTCAAGCCATAACGCATTGACGATACCAAAAGAACAAGCCAGTAGAACACCTAAAATCCAAGCAAAATACCACATTGTTCGTCTACTCCTTAGTACAGTGAAGTTTTGTTGTCTTCGATATATTTAGTATCTAGACGACCAAACATTTTGTAGTAACACCATGAGGTGTAAGCCAAGATCACTGGAACCATAATAAAGGCAACTACAGTCATGATCTTCAATGTTAACTCAGAGGATGTTGCATCCCAAATAGTCAAGCTGATGTGTGGATCTAGGCTTGAAGGCATAATGAATGGGAATGTTGCAAAACCAAACGTTAATACCACACCTACCATAGTTAGGCTTGAGAATAAGAAAGCAAAACCTGCACGGTTAGCACGTGAACACAGCGCTGTCAGTAACGGCATCGCTACCGCAAGGATTGGTGCAATCCATAGTGCTGGGTAGTTTTCGTAGTTTATAAATAGTGCACCCACTTTGCGTACTACATCTTTCGTTGTTGGATCTGAAGGTGCATTTTTAATGATTTCAGATGTAATCACGTAGCCATTAACACCGTGAGCAACAAAACCAGCAATAACGAACACAACAGCCATTAGGATTGCAGAGCCTGCAGCAACCTTACGAGAACGCTCATGAATAGCATCTGTTGTTTTCATTTGTAGGAATGTTGCACCTTGAGTCACGATCATCAGTAAGCTCACCACACCACACAATAGTGCGAATGGATTTAGCAGACCGAAGAATGAACCCTTGTAGGTTGGGATCATGAACTCATTCAGTTCAAATGGTACACCCTGCATTAAGTTACCGAATGCCACACCGAAGATCACTGGTGGTACAAAACTACCGACGAAGATAGCTTTATCCCAAAGGCTACGCCATTTTGGATCTGTCAGCTTTGAACGGTAATCGAAACCAAGAGGACGAAGCCAAAGTGCAGCTAACGTCAGAATCATTGCAACGTAAAAACCAGAGAATACTGTTGCGTAAACTAGCGGCCATGCTGCAAACAATGCACCACCAGCGGTGATCAACCATACTTGGTTACCATCCCAGTGAGGTGCAATTGAGTTGATCATTACACGGCGTTCGTTATCCGTTTTACCAATGATATGAGATAGGATACCTACCCCCATATCGAAACCATCCGTGATTGCAAAACCGATGCATAGCACACCAATTAGTAACCACCAAATTAGTCGCAAGCTTTCATAATCAAACATTATTTGTTTCTCCCTGCTTACGCTTCAACCTGACGTGAAACCACATCTTGTTTTGTGTCATTTTGTTCGAAATGGTAGCGACCTGTTTTCAAGCTACTTGGACCAAGACGAGCGAATTTAACCATTAGGTAAACTTCAGCAACTAAGAATGCTGTGTATAGCGCTAGAATTGCCGCTAACGAGAACCATAGTTGTGACGGTTCAAGGTTAGATGCTGCCATATGAACAGGTAATATTTCACCTACTGCCCATGGTTGACGGCCGTATTCTGCAACGAACCAACCTGCTTCAATCGCAATCCAAGGTAGTGGAATACCAAATAGTGCAGCTTTAAGAACAAGCTTGTTACCAGTGATCTTATGACGACAAGACTGGATAAATGCAGCACCAATAATGGCGAACATTAAGAAACCAGCACCCACCATGATACGGAAGCTAAAGAATAGCGGCCATACTTGAGGGATTGAGTCATCTACTGCTTTTTGAATTTGTTCAGGTGTCGCATCAACAACTTTGTCGGTGTAAGGCTTAAGTAGTAAACCGTAACCTAAGTCTTTCTTCACTTCGTCGAAAGCTGCAATATTTTCAGGTGTCTTATCACCCGCGCGTAATTTCTCTAGAAGGCCGTATGCAACCATACCGTTACGAATACGTACTTCGTGCTCTTTCTTAAGATCACGGATACCCGTTACTTGTGTATCAAAAGAACGTGTTGCAATGATACCCATTAGGTACGGGATCTTAATTGCATAATCGGTTTCCATGGTTTCTTGATTAGGGAAACCAAACACAGTAAATGCCGCAGGTGCTGGCTCTGTGTGCCATTCCGCTTCAATTGCTGCTAATTTAGTTTTCTGAACGTCGCCTAGCTCGTAACCTGACTCATCACCAAGGATCATTACAGAAACGATAGATGCCATACCGAACGCTGCTGCGATTGCAAATGAACGACGCGCAAACGCAATATCACGACCTTTCAGCATGTAGTATGCACTAACACCTAGAATGAACATTGCACCACATACGTAGCCAGATGCTACAGTGTGAACAAACTTCACCTGTGCTACTGGGTTAAGCACTACGTCTGCAAAGCTCACCATTTCCATACGCATTGTTTCAAAGTTGAAATCAGCGCCGACTGGGTTTTGCATCCAACCGTTAGCAATAAGAATCCATAGTGCGGAGAAGTTTGAACCAAGAGCGACTAGCCAAGTGACAGCAAGGTGCTGGCGCTTAGATAGGCGATCCCAACCAAAGAAGAACATGCCGACTAGCGTTGATTCTAAGAAGAATGCCATTAGTGCTTCGATTGCCAATGGCGCACCGAAGATATCACCAACGTAGTGAGAGTAGTATGCCCAGTTTGTACCAAACTGGAACTCCATAGATAGGCCGGTAGCCACACCAAGAGCAAAGTTAATCGCGAAAAGCTTACCCCAGAACTTAGTCATGTCCTTGTAGATTTGCTTTCCGGTCATTACATAAACTGACTCCATAATGGCTAGTAAAAAAGCCATACCTAGAGTCAATGGAACGAACAAAAAGTGATACATCGCTGTTAGAGCGAACTGTAACCGCGATAGTTCGACGACATCAGTTAACATTGATAACTCCTTTATTCACCAGCTGACTGGTGACAGTACTAATATGTACCGATTATTGGGTTTAGCTTTGTATAGAGAACTTATTGCAATTTTGCCGACCTTCCTGATCACTTGCTTATAGTTGCAAGCATCCATATTGTGTTGCAATATTGTTTAAATAAATTTAAATATACGTAATTCTATAGCTAATTTAGTCGTCGGTAATATTACAGATATTAAATGCAATCTTCAAAGAGTTTATTACGCGTTTTGCTTTGACAAATATCAAGAAAAAATGAGCTTGATAGCCTGTACGCAGATATTTTTGATTTAGATCAATTTACAGAAGATTTTGATAGGAAGAATGAATTTGGAAGGAGTAAACAATGAATTATATTTGATCGTATTCTGAAATAATATTCCTTTTCCTATTCTTATTTAATCATGATAGTTAAATGAAGTGAATCATTTTTTGCTTTACTTTTGTTATAACTTAATAAAATTTATGAATAATCTAGAAAGATCATCAAACCACCTTCTAGACTGTCATTCGTTGTCTTGTAAGGTATCGTAAACACCGCTCAAATATCTAAACTTACGAATGTATAGATATCTAAGTTAAACATAACGTTTTTTATTTTTTACTAAATATCAGCCCGTTAATGTATAAAATTAAACCATCGATACAATAAAAATAAAACGTTCTGCTTTTGTGATATTGTCTTGTTTTATATTTCTCATTAGCTTTCACCTAATAAAAATGAAAACCATAATCATATTTTTGATAATAAAAAACAGATAAATATTACTTGAATCATGAGTAAATAGTAAAATTGATTTTTAAATAACTAACGTGATAAATAAACATCAAATCAAAATAACAATAAATTCACAATATAATAAAATTATTAAACAACAAAGCGTGACTTTAATCGCCACGCTTAATTTTTCTGATTTTTTTATTTTACTTCGTATTTTTAGGAAGATCTAAACCAAAATGGAGATATGCACGATGTGTCGCAATTCGGCCTCTTGGTGTCCGTTGTAAATAACCTTGCTGAATCAAATACGGTTCAAGTACATCTTCAATTGTATCTTTCTCTTCACCAATAGCTGCTGCTAAGTTATCTAAACCGACAGGGCCACCCATAAACTTTTCAATAATAGCTAATAGAAGTTTACGGTCCATATAATCAAAACCGCTGCTATCAACATCGAGCATGTCTAATGCTTTATTAGCGATATCAGGACAAATATGTCCGTTACCTTTTACTTCAGCGTAATCTCGCACACGCCGTAACAAACGATTAGCGATACGTGGCGTGCCACGAGCACGCATGGCCATTTCCATCGCGCCGCCTTCTTCCATTGATAGTCCTAAACATTTAGCACTTCGGCCTACAATGTCTTTGAGATCTTCTACTTTGTAATACTCAAGGCGTTGTGTAATACCAAAACGATCACGTAGAGGTGAAGTTAATGAGCCCGCTCGTGTCGTTGCACCTATTAAAGTAAAGGGTGGCAAATCAATTTTAATTGAGCGTGCGGCTGGGCCTTCACCTATCATAATATCTAATTGGTAATCTTCCATTGCAGGATAAAGTACTTCTTCAACCTGAGGACTTAGACGATGTATTTCATCAATAAACAACACATCGTTTTCTTCAAGGTTTGTAAGTAGCGCAGCCAAATCACCGGCTTTTTCAAGTACAGGGCCTGAGGTTGTACGAATACTTACCCCCATTTCATTCGCCACTATATTTGCAAGCGTTGTTTTACCCAATCCTGGAGGACCAAAGATCAATAAATGATCTAAGGCTTCATCACGCATCTTTGCCGCTTTAATAAATATTTCCATTTGATCACGAACATGATCCTGTCCTTGATAATCATCAAGTAATTTAGGTCGTATTGCGCGATCAATTATATCGTCTTCACGGGTTGTTTCGAAATTACCAGAAACCAGTCGATCAGCTTCAATCATATTTTAATGCCTATACCCAACTTACAGGGTTATACCATTGAGCGGAGTGCATCACGAATAATCGCTTCACTACTCATCTCTGGTTGTGTGACTTGAGAAACCACTTTCGCGGCAATTTGTGGTTTATAACCCAGTGCAACCAATGCACTCACCGCTTCATCTTCAGCGCGAGCTTGATTCGATGGATCTTGGATCGGAGCATTGGATGCCGCTGTATCAAGTGCTGGCGTAAATAAGTCACCTTCACCCCACCCTTTTAAGCGATCTTTCATTTCAACAACTAAACGTTCTGCTGTTTTCTTGCCGACTCCGGGGATTTTAACTAGCGTAGTCACATCTTCTAATTCAACGCTACGAACAAATTGACTTGCAGTCATAGCTGATAAAATTGCTAAGCCTAATTTAGGCCCAACACCGTTCGCTTTAATTACTTCACGGAATAACTCACGTTCATTTTTATTATTAAAGCCATACAGTAGTTGCGCATCTTCTCGTACCACAAAGTGAGTAAAGATAATGGCTTCTTGGCCGATCTGTGGTAACTCATAAAAACAGCTCATTGGCATCTGCACTTCATAACCAATCCCACCAACTTCAAGTAATACTTCAGGTGGCTGCTTTTCAATTACAATTCCGCGTAGTCGACCAATCAAAACATCATCTCTATAGTGAATTTAAACTGGCACTAGAATAGTAAAGAACTGGATAGACATCCAGTTCTTTATCGATTTTACGAAGAGTGAGAAACAACTTGATCAAGTTGTTGTGTTAAATGACGAACAGCAACCACTTGCTGATTTAATTCTGTACCATGTTGTGCAACTATTGCAGCCACACTTTGTGTATTTACCACACTATTAGCAACTTCACTGCTCGCTTCATCCAGCTCTTTTAATGCGGTTGATTGAGCTGCCATCAAACCCGATAACCCTTGTACATCTTGCGAAATCGTTGTGACTTGCTGAATGATATTATTCATCCGTTCAGTACTGGCGTTAATCACACCTTGACCGTGCCGTACTTCCTGCTCACTACGATCCAATAGATGGCGGATCTCAACGGCAGATTGACTACTTTTCGCCGAAAGCTCCCGTACTTGATCTGCTACAACCGCAAATCCCCTTCCCTGATCTCCAGCACGAGCCGCTTCTATCGAAGCATTTAGCGCAAGCAAATTGGTTTGTTCAGCAACAGAGGTGATTAAGTCCGCCACTTTCATAATCTCATCATGACTATTAATAATTTGGCTGATCGCTTGCGTTGAATCTTCTAAGTGCGCCGAACTTTTTTGCGCCAGCTCATAAACTACGTCGCTTTTTTCACGTAATTCCTCAACAAACTGACTTGAGCTCTCAACTCCAAGGACCATTTGGTGTACTTGATGGCTCATTTGTTCAGCAGCGCTGGCTTGTGATTCACTATTAATATTCAGTTCATTGACTTGGCTATCTAGCTGAGACGATTGATTCGCTAAGCTATAAGATACTTGCTTTAATTGTTCAGAATTATTATTCGCTTGAAGTAATACATCAGATAGACGTAATTCTCCTTCAGTTGCTTTACTGGCCTCTGATTCACTTTTTAGCTTAGCTTTCTCGGCACGATTAATTGCTATATCACGTTGTTTCGCCGTAAAAGCTAATGCAATACCAATGACAATCAATGGCAATACGGTTCCAGACCAAACCTCAATTTGCTGTGCTGTATGAGATAAAGAAAGCTGTGGAAATGAAACACCCTGCATATGTTGGTATGTCATGTAAGCCGAAACACAAATGATCAAGCTACTCCAAAGAATAGCCATCGCGCGCGTTGCCGAGAGGAAGAAAGAGACAACTAACAAAGGCACCCAATAAGTCTGCGTTGAATCAACCACACCACCACTTTGATAAATAATATTCAGCGCGTGGATTGCCATACCAATAAAACCTAAATTTAAAGATATTAAAGGCTGCTGAAGCCAACGCAGGCTCGAAATAGCAAGGAGTTCTAATACAATCAATATGACAGAAGTAAAAACAAGATTATCATGACCATGGTTTGACCATTTAATCAAACTATAGATACCAACGAGAAAAGCGATAAAAGTAAATAAGGAAAGGATATCGGCTTGGCGTTGTTGTGCTGTTGTCCATTGAGGTTGGCGCGGCATAAATATACTGCGCCATAAAGTGGCAGGGTTCATGATCACTTCCTTACTTATTATCGTTAGACCTCTGACCACTATAGATTGTTAACATTTCTATAACAAATATCTTAATAAATATATGCCTTAAGTGTCTCATCTTTAATAATAGTAAGCTTATTAACGATAACGCCCCTTTCGTGCTCCCGTCGCTTTCCCTGCCATTGCCACTAAGGTTTTATAGGTATGCGCGTGACAAATCGCAACAGCTAAAGCATCAGCAGCATCAGCTTGAGGCTTACCTGCTAGCTTTAATACGGAACAAACCATATGTTGTACTTGCGCTTTATCTGCCCCACCGTTTCCGACTACCGCCTGTTTGATCAATCGCGCGGCATATTCACTGACCGGCAAATCTGCATTTACCGCTGCAACAATTGCACTGCCTCGCGCCTGACCTAATTTAATCGCAGAGCTGGCATTTTTGCCCATGAACACTTCTTCAATGGCAAAAAAATCAGGCTGAAATTGCGTGATCACTTCAGACACGCCTGCATAGATTTGCTTTAATCGTCCAGGAATACCAGGCTCTGAGGTGCGAATACAGCCGCTTCCTAAATACTCTAAATTACGTCCAACCTGACGAATTACCCCGTACCCCGTAATACGAGAGCCGGGGTCTATACCTAAAATTATCGACATTTTTCACTACTATTAGTAGCAATTATTCAAGCGTAGCTGCTACTTCATCTGACATGTCACCGTTATGGTAGACTTCTTGAATGTCATCCAAATCTTCTAATGCATCAATTAAGCGTAATAGTTTAGGTGCTGTTGTTGCATCTAACTCAGCCTTCGTTGATGGCACTAAGGTTACTTCTGCATTTTCTGCTGTAAAACCTGCGGCATCTAATGCATCTTTCACGCTACCGAAATCGGCAGGTGTCGTGTAAACATCGATTGAACCATCGTCATTAGTTTCAATATCGTCAGCGCCAGACTCTAACGCGACTTCCATAACAGCATCTTCATCTAACCCCGCCGCATAAGAAATCACGCCTTTTTTATCAAAAAGGTAACCTACGCTGCCATCCGTGCCAAGATTCCCCCCCGCTTTAGAGAAAGCATGACGTACGCCAGATACTGTTCGATTACGGTTATCCGTTAAACACTCAACCATTACCGCCGTACCCGCAGGACCGTAACCTTCATAAATGACAGTTTCTACGCCTTCGTCACCTTCACCACCAGCACCACGTGTTACTGCACGGTTGATAGTATCTCGAGTCATGTTATTTGATAGTGCTTTATCAATGGCAGCACGTAATCGAGGATTATTCTCAGGCTCACTGCCACCTTCTTTAGCGGCTACAGTAATCTCACGAATTAACTTAGTAAAAATTTTACCGCGTTTAGCATCTTGAGCTGCTTTACGATGTTTTATATTGGCAAATTTACTGTGTCCAGCCATGTTATCTCCAATCCGGCAATGTTAATTTTTTTGCTTGCATGAAAACATAAACCAAATAAGAGGTTAAAGCGAACAAAACACTTTTACCAAATAAGATGGACAGCAGAAAGGAATCAACAAAAGACAAAAAAGCCGATATCTTATAGGCGTTCACTAAAAAGTGGCAAATAAGTCATCGGCTTTTATTACAGCAAATTAATCAGATCACTCTGCGTCTTTTGCTTCTTCGTCTTTCTTAGCAATTTTAACGGCAATAGATAATTCTTCTAGTGCTGCTGGGTTTGCTAGGCTTGGCGCGTCAGTTAATAGACATGCTGCTGCCGTTGTTTTAGGGAACGCGATAACATCACGGATATTATCTGTACCACAAAGAAGCATTACAAGACGGTCAAGACCAAACGCAAGACCTGCGTGTGGTGGCGTACCGAATTTCAGAGCGTCAAGTAGGAAACCAAACTTCAAACGTTGCTCATCAGCAGAGATACCTAAGATATCAAATACTGTTGATTGCATAGCAGAGTTATGGATACGTACTGAACCACCGCCCACTTCATAACCATTGATTACCATATCGTACGCATTTGATAGCGCTGCTGCAGGGTTAGCCGCTAGCTCTTCTGGTGTTAGGTTTAATGGTGATGTGAATGGGTGGTGCATTGCAGATAGTGAACCATCTTCGTTCTCTTCGAACATTGGGAAATCAACAACCCAAAGTGGTTTCCATGCTGACTTGTCTGTTAGACCTAGATCTTCACCTAGTTTCAGACGAAGTGCGCCCATCGCTTCTGTTACAACACGTTTGCTGTCTGCACCGAATAGAATGATGTCGCCAGATTCTGCTTGAGTGCGCTCAAGAAGATTAGCAACCACTTCTTCGTTAAGGAACTTAGCAACAGGAGATTGAACACCTTCAAAACCTGCAGCGCGATCGTTAACTTTCATCCATGCTAGGCCTTTCGCGCCATAGATACCCACGAACTTAGTGTATTCGTCGATTTGCTTACGGCTTAGCTCAGCACCACCTGGTACACGGATAACCGCTACACGACCTTTTTCATCGTTAGCAGGGCCTGAGAATACTTTGAAATCAACATCTTTAACGATGTCTGCAACATCAACTAACTCAAGTGGGTTACGTAGATCTGGCTTATCAGAACCGAAACGACGCGCGGCTTCTTCGAAAGACATGATTGGGAATGTGCCTAGATCTACGTTTAGTAGCTCTTTCCACATTTCAGTGATCATCTTTTCAGTTACAGCACGCACTTCTTCAGCTGTCATGAAAGACGTTTCGATATCGATCTGAGTAAATTCAGGCTGACGATCAGCACGTAAGTCTTCATCACGGAAACACTTAACGATTTGGTAGTAACGGTCAAAACCAGACATCATTAGCAGCTGTTTAAATAGCTGTGGTGATTGTGGTAATGCGTAGAAATTACCTTTGTGAACACGGCTTGGTACTAGGTAGTCACGCGCGCCTTCTGGCGTTGCTTTTGTTAGTACTGGTGTTTCAATATCAAGGAATGCATTGTCATCTAAGAAACGACGAACGAAGCTTGATGCTTTTGCACGTAGCTTAATACGATCGCTCATTTCTGGGCGACGAAGATCTAAGTAACGGTACTTTAGACGCTGCTCTTCAGAGTTCTTTTGGTTGAAATCAAGCGGTAACGCGTCAGAACGGTTAATGATTTCAAGGCCAGTTGCATAAACCTCAACTTCACCTGTTGCCATGTCTTTATTACATTGGCTTTCAGGACGCTCACGCACTTCACCCGTTAGACGAATACAAAACTCGTTACGTAATTGGTTTGCTAGTGTGAAGATCTCAGTCATATCAGGATCAATAACAACCTGAACCACACCTTCGCGATCACGCATATCAATAAAGATAAGGCCGCCTAAATCACGACGACGGTTTACCCAGCCGCATAAATCGACTGTTTGTCCTGCAAGGGACTTGTTCAGGTGTCCACAATAATGGGTGCGCATAAGAAATTCCCAATCTATATACTTTACATTCCTGCGTTTAGTGTCGATAACGCTAAACGTCAGGCGAATTCAATCCCGACCGCTTGCTGTCTAATTTATCGTCTAAATTGGATAGCAAGAAGGCCAAGAGGCAAAAATAACGAGGCATTATACCCAAACAGCCTCAATAAGCGAAGTGATCCGACGGTAATTCATCACCAATTCGTTATGACGACTTTAAAGTCTTATTATGACCAAATATCTACGGCGATTTAGACTTTTACAAACAAAATCACGTAAGATAAACCATCACTCTCAACTTAATAAACCCAAGTATTATTATGTCTTCACCTTCTGATTTATCTTTACCGTTATATCTTGGGTTATCTCAATGGTCACACAATCATTGGCAGCAAAGCATATACGGTAAAGGCTTTAAAAATGGTGACCGTTTAGCTCGCTATGCTGAGGTATTTCATACTGTCGAGGGAAATACCACTTTTTACGCTATTCCGAGCATGACGACGGTAAAAAATTGGAACGGTGCGACACCTGACAGTGGATTTAAATTTACCTTTAAAATCCCACAAACCATCACCCACCAGCAGCAATTACGTCATAGTAATCAGAGCCTTGTTGACTTTTTAAATACCATGTCTCCGGTAGAAGAAAAAACGGGCGTATGGATGATTCAGTTGCCTGCGAGGTTTAGTCCTCACGATTTACCCTTGCTCGATGCCTTTTTAGATCAGTTTCCACGCCACTTTACTACAGGTGTCGAAGTTCGCCATCCTGCGTTCTTTGCCAAAGGCGAAGAGGAAAAAGCACTTAATCGAATGCTGTTAGAAAAAGGCAGTAACCGCATTATTATGGATAGCCGTCCCGTATTTTCAGCCATAGCGAATACAGAGGCGGTAATTGATGCACAAAAGAAGAAACCTCGCGTGCCTGTTCATGCAATCGCAACCGCTGATAACCCTGTGATCCGCTTTATTGGTCATCCTGATGATGCATGTAACGATCCTTTTTTTAAAAACTGGCTACAACGACTGCCTTTATGGATCAAAGAAGGTAAAACGCCCTATCTCTTTATTCATACCCCAGACAATAACGCTGCGCCTGAATCAGCCCGTCGGCTTTATAATGTGTTACGCGATCACCTTATCAGCGAAAAAAACACTCTTTCGCCACTCCCCGAACTTGCTATGCCCAGTGCTACTGAAATAAGTACGCCACAAATCTCTTTGCTATAACGCAAATAATCAATCAAAGAACAAATCAGAAATCATTAAAGACAAATGCTGCTATTTTCTCTACAATACGCGACCTTTCAAAGGTGATGGATCGCCTGAGTATCAGCAAAGTTTGATGCTCAATACGTACAATGGATCCCTGTTCTTTATATATTATGAGGTTCGTGAGAAATGGCAGGCCACGACAATATTTTTGCTGCGCCAATTGAAAAACTCGGTGATTTTACGTTCGATGAGCGTGTTGCTGAAGTCTTCCCTGATATGATCCAACGCTCTGTGCCGGGTTACAGTAATATCATCTCAGCAATTGGCATGTTAGCTGAGCGCTTTGCCAAGCCTCATTCTAAAGTTTTTGATCTTGGTTGCTCTTTAGGGGCAGCCACTCTTTCTATGCGTCGCCATATTCAGCAAGAAGGTTGCGAAATATTAGCAATTGATAATTCTGCTGCTATGGTTGAACGATGCCGATTATTAGTGGACGCATATCGCTCTGACACACCAGTGCAAGTACTTGAAGCTGATATCCGTGATGTTGATATTCATGACGCTTCGGTCGTGGTGTTAAATTTCACTCTCCAATTCCTTGTACCTGAAGATCGCCAAGCATTATTAGAAAAAATCTATGCTGGCTTACGCCCTGGCGGTATTTTAATTTTGTCGGAGAAATATATTTTCGATGACGAACGTGCCAATGAGTTATTGATTGATTTACACCACGATTTTAAACGAGCGAATGGTTATAGCGAGCTAGAGATCAGCCAAAAACGGAGCGCAATAGAAAATGTGATGCGCCCTGACAGTATTGAAACCCACAAAACACGTTTCAAGAAAATCGGCTTTTCTAGTTCTGAAGTATGGTTCCAGTGCTTCAATTTCGGCTCAATGTTTGCGATTAAATAAGGTTTTTTGTTCCATATGTTTAGTTTTTCTGATTTTTATCAGCTTCTTGCCCAGCATGAAACATTACGTCCATGGCTAAATACTCTACCTAAACAATTAAGTGATTGGGAAAATAGAGAGCACGGTGATATGGCTCGTTGGGTTCGCGCATTGCAAAAGTTCCCAACCGATAAACCCGATATTATTGATTTAAAAAATGAAGTCAGTGTTCGTAATGAAGTCCCGATTGCCGATGGTGAGAAAAAACGTTTAGAAAGTCTATTACGTTTGCTTCACCCTTGGCGTAAAGGCCCATTCACCATGCACGATATTCATATCGATACTGAATGGCGCTCAGATTGGAAATGGGATCGTGTACTGCCTCACATTACACCACTAAAAGGCCGTAGCGTATTAGATGTAGGCTGTGGTAATGGCTATCATATATGGCGCATGTTGGGTGAAGGTGCAAAGCTTACCGTCGGTATCGACCCATCAAGCTTATTTTTAATTCAATTTGAAGCCATTAAGCGATTAATGGGCAACGATGATCGCGCATTCTTATTACCATTAGGTATTGAAGATCTGCCGGAATTAAAAGCATTTGATACGGTATTTAGTATGGGGGTCCTGTACCACCGTCGTTCACCACTCGATCATATCATTCAATTAAAGAATCAACTGCGTAAAGGCGGTGAAGTCATTCTAGAAACATTGGTGATTGATGGTGATGAAAATGCGGTATTGGTTCCAACTCACCGCTACGCCCAAATGCACAATGTTTATTTCTTCCCATCAGCAAAAGCATTAAAAGTGTGGATGGAAAAATGTGGCTTTGTTGATGTGCGTATTGTTGATGAGAATATAACAACAACAGATGAGCAAAGAACGACAGATTGGATGACAAATAATTCCCTTCCGGAATATTTAGATCCAGAAAATCCGTCAAAAACTATCGAAGGATATCCAGCACCAAAACGTGCGGTTTTAATAGCCCGCAATCCTGACTAGTAACTGACACTGGGATGCTGTTCGCATCCCTTTTTGTAAGGTAAACTACGGTCGACATTAGAAAATAGACGCACATAGGAGATATGATGCTTCGCTTCAGCGTACCATTAATCACAATTGCAATACTGACAGGGTGTTCAAACACGCAGCCTCAAGATCATCAAGAAACCTTGGCAGCGATCAGCAACGTAGAACAGAATATTAATTCTCAATTAGATACTGTTTCTACCCGAATGGATTCACAACAGCAATATATTACCGAACTCGAAAGTAAATTAGCGTCTATATCTAAAGATCTAAAGTTTATTAAGCAAAAAAGCCTAGAAAAGCCTAAAGTTATTGTTGAAAAACAAATTGTTCGAGTGCCTGTTGAGCCTAAAATTGAAGATAATCCAACCCAAGCCAATGGTAAAGCTATCCTTGGTCAGGAAGAATGGGTTTGGCTTGATTCGGTTAAATCATTCTTTAAAGCACGTGTCGATACAGGTGCAACCACCTCTTCTTTAAATGCTGTTGATGTACAAACTTTTGAACGAGATGGAAAAGAATGGGTACGTTTTAACCTGAGTCATGATTCAGCAGAAGATACACCAGAAGAAAAAGCACAAAACGATAAAGCAACACCTGAAACTATCGAAGCACCTATTCTGCGTTGGGTTCGTATCCGTCAATCAACTTCAGAAGATGCGGTACGTCGCCCTGTAATTGAAGCTTGGATCACGCTTGGCAATTTACATGAAAAAGCGCAATTCACGCTTGCAGATCGAACTAAGATGGATTTCCCTGTTTTATTAGGTCGTGAGTTCTTTAAAGACATTGCACTCGTTGATGTGGGTAAAGAATTTGTTCAAGGAAAAACTGAGCCAAAACCAGAGCCAGTTAGTGCTAATAAATAAATGATGAGGATGTCATGACGTCTAGAGTACCTTTTTATATCCTTATTTCACTGCTTATTATTGCAGGTTTAGGGCTGAGCATGTATCGCCACGATGTCTACGGTGTGCCGTGGACACCAGGCGAAGAGCGTGCAGTGTGGGAAGTTGAAGCACGTGTTCAATTCGATGCTGTTGGTGATCCTGTACAAGTTAAAATGGCCACGCCTGAAACACAGGAAGGCTTTACCTTAATTGATGAAAGTACGTCGTCTCCTCCTGGCTACTCTGTACTTATTCATGATACGAAAGAAGGTCACCAAGCTGACTGGGCTACGCGTACCGCAATGGGTAAGCAAGTGCTTTACTACAAAACTCAGCTTCTTGTTGATGATCAAGCACAGTACAAAGAGATCCCACCGAAAGGTGAACCTGCAGCGGTTAGTTTAAGTAACCCACAACAAACAGCAGCAACAGCACTGTTAACACAGGCGCGTAATTTATCTGCGAACAACACCACGTTTACCCGTGAACTTATTCGCCAATTACAAGATAAACAAAACCAAAACGCATCTGTATTACTTGATTCTATGAGTCTGCAAGAAGCAATTACGAATTTACTTTCACTTGAAGGTATTCATTCGCGTATTGTTAGCGGTTTAAAACTTGAAGATGGTCGTCGTCGCCAAACAGTGATGCCGATGGTTGAAGTGTGGGATAACAATAGTTGGAAGCTCTTCAACCTTACCACTGGTGAAGAAGGCAAACCATCTGATGTAATGATTTGGAACCAACAAGGCAGTGCGATGCTAGATGTTGTTGGTGGTCGAAATTCTAATATTAGTTTTTCTATCATTGCCCAAGACATCACACCACAGCGCGCTACGCAAGAGAAGATTAAAGCCGAAGATTTATTAAACTTCTCAATCCACTCATTACCACTCGAAGAACAAGCAATGTTTAAAACTATTATGCTTGTTCCGATTGGTGCACTAATTGTGGTATTCCTTCGCGTTATTATTGGCTTGAAAACCTCTGGTACTTTCATGCCGGTATTAATCGCGGTTGCGTTTGTCCAAACACAATTATTAACGGGTATTGTCGGTTTCTTATTAATTGTTGGTACAGGTTTAATTATTCGAAGTTATTTATCGAAGTTGAACTTACTCTTAGTCTCGCGAATATCCGCGGTGATTATTACCGTAATATTGATCATTTCAATATTCACGGTTGTCGCCTTTAAGATTGGTCTTATTGAAGGTCTAACAATTACCTTCTTCCCAATGATCATCTTGTCATGGACTATCGAACGTATGTCGATTCTATGGGAAGAAGAAGGGGCGAAAGAAGTCTTCGTACAAGGTGGTGGTTCACTACTCACTGCGATCCTTGTGTACCTTGCAATGACGAACCCTATGATCCGTCACCTAACATTTAACTTCATTGGTGTGCAGTTCATCATTCTAGCTGCCATCCTAATGCTAGGTAACTACACAGGTTATCGTTTAAGTGAACTTCGTCGTTTTAAGCCGCTAACTGAGGATTAATCGATGAATTTACTTGCACGTTTTACTTCACCAAACAAGCTGAAAGAACGTGGCATCATGGGGATGAACAAGCGTAATCATAGCTACATTGGTCGCTATAATGATCGCAGCCTTTATCCTCTTGTTGATGATAAATTAAAAACAAAATTTATCGCCCAACAAGCTGGTGCAACCGTTCCTGATTTGATCGGTGTTATCGATAGCCAAGGCTCAGTAAAAAAAATCCACGATATGGTAAAAGATTGGCCTGGATTTGTGATTAAGCCCGCACAAGGCTCGGGCGGTAAAGGCATTTTAGTTATTGTTAAGCACAAAGACGGTATTTATGTAAAACCGTCTGGTGCTGAAATCAATAAACAAGATGTTGAACGTCATATTACCAATACCCTCGCGGGACTATTCTCGTTGGGTGGTAAAAATGATGTCGCCATGGTCGAAAACTTGATCCAATTTGATAATGTTTTTGATGGCTTTAGTTTTGAAGGTGTACCTGATGTTCGTGTCATCGTATTTAAAGGCTATCCTGTGATGGCGATGATGCGTTGTTCGACCTCTGCGTCCGATGGCAAAGCAAACTTGCACCAAGGTGCTGTCGGTGTCGGGATTGATATCGCGTCAGGTAAAGCGGTACGAGCAGTTCAATTTAATCAGCCAATTGAACACCACCCAGATACTGATCGTTTACTCAGCGAGCTTCAAGTACCTAATTGGAACAAGCTACTAACGCTTGCTGCGAGTGCTTGGGAAATGACAGGCTTAGGCTACATGGGTACAGATATGGTGTTAGACAAAGTGAAAGGCCCTATGGTGCTAGAGCTCAATGCTCGACCAGGATTGGCCATTCAAATTGCAAATGGTTGTGGTTTACTCCCTCGCCTTCGCCATATTGAAAATATCGGTACTTCTGCACATACGCCAACACCTGAAGAGCGTGTCGCTTATGCTGCTCACCAGTTCGGTGTCAAACCTAAGTTTTAATCTTCTCGGTTAATACCTTTTGAAAGCCCTGTCGTGTTATCACGACAGGGCTTTTTTATTTTTATTAATAATATAAAAAATTAAAGCTCTTGGCATTGATGTCGATATAAAGACTATCACTATGATTAAGGCTTACTTTTCCATGCAACACATTTCTTTAGATAATATGCTGATCAATGAGATCCAGCTCGGTACAGGACTCAACCAAGCGGTTGAATCTGGTCGTCGTGCTGATTTCTCATTAATGCTTGCATTGCTATCTTCTGAATTAATGGAAAACACACCGCAAGATAACGAGCCTGAGCAGATTCAAACAGAGCAACAACTACGTGCTTATTTTGAGCTACCTTTTCCTCAACCGCTGACCACATCAAAACATTGTTACCAACGCTCTGCGGATCAGGCAAAAGCTTTCCATGAATCAGGTATTGCGAGTACCCGTTTACTACACGGCCTGCAACCCACAGCGTTAACGTTCCCAGCAGAGAACACTAAAGGATTACCTGAAGATATCTTTCACAACCTTTCAGTACACGAACGTCGCAAGCTTCCACCAGAAGAGCCTCGTCCTATCTCGGCATCACCAAAAAACTTATATGCTTCGCTTATTCATGCAAAGCGAACTTCTGAGCTTTATCACGCCGCTTAATATTCATATAACTATCTGCCAACCCAGCAATGATACCCAATAGGTATCTTTGTGAGCGCAATCAAACATTGTCACATCCAATTATTCTATTGTGAAAGCGCTAACTAATATGGTTCTTAACTACTTTTGGTCTGATCAGTTAATGCCATATTAACATGATAATTTTGGGATGATACTACTATGCTTATTGATCAATCTGTAATAGTCATCACTGCTGCAGGTACTCTCATCGGTAAAGCCATAGCTCTTCATTTTGCATCATTAGGGGCAAAACTTGCGCTCGTTGATAATGACATCCAAAATTTAGAGGCAACACAGAATGCTTGTTCTCAATTCTCTCGTCATATCAACATCTTTCATTTAAAAAACACCCAACCGCATTCAATTAAACAAGTCTTTACCAATATTCAGCGCCAACTAGGTACATTTAATGTCTTACTCAATACATGGCCAAAATGTACGAATACACCAAGTATTCTTGAGCCCAATGCAATTAATAAATTCAATGATGTAATGTGTAACAACGCAACCACTTTTTTTAGCGTTGGACAAATAGCAGCAACAATGATGCAAGACAACAAACAACCTGCTGTTATTATTAATTTAGCCTTACAACCATCTCACCATCACGCTCACCTTTCCGATACTAGTAAATCAGTAATACAAGGCTTAACTTTTGGCTGGTCTAAAGAATTATCTTCTTTGAATATCCGAGTGGGTGCCATTATTCCAATTACTTCAGATAATCAGACAATGCTCCATACACGATTACAAGTAGAAATAGTCAGTTGCACGGAATACATTATTACTAATGATTCCTTCAATGGCAGGATACTTGAAGCAGAGTGTTTGATATAACCATCTATAAGATATAAAAAAGCCCGCTAAGTTAGCGGGCTTTTTTTCAATCAACGCTAGGTATTAAGCTTTTGCTTTTTTACCTTTAGTGGTTTTCACTGGCTCTGATTTTTTAATCACTGTTGTGCCTTCAAACGCTTCACCTTCAATGAAAGGCTTACCGTAGTAAGATGCCATTAGTACATCTTTAAGCTCAGAGATTAGAGGATAACGAGGGTTTGCACCAGTACACTGGTCATCAAACGCTTCTACCGCTAACTCATCAACTTTCGCAAGGAAATCAGCTTCTGAAACGCCTGCTTCTTGGATTGACATTGGAATCTGAAGATTCACTTTCAATTCGTCTAACCAAGTTAGTAGACGCTCAATTTTCTGTGCAGTACGGTCACCCGCATGTGATAGACCTAAGTGATCAGCAACTTCAGCATAACGACGACGCGCTTGTGGGCTTGCGTACTGTGAGAATGCTGTTTGCTTTGTTGGATTATCATTCGCGTTGTAACGAACAACGTTAGAAATCAACAATGCGTTAGCAAGACCGTGTGGTACGTGGAACTCGGCACCTAGTTTGTGCGCCATTGAGTGGCATACACCTAGGAATGCGTTCGCAAATGCGATACCCGCGATAGTTGCCGCATTGTGTACTTTCTCACGTGCGATTGGGTCATTAGCACCATTTGCATAGCTTGATGGTAAGTACTCTTTTAGCATTCTTAGTGCTTGAAGTGCTTGACCATCAGAGTATTCGTTAGCAAGAACTGATACGTAAGCTTCTAGTGCGTGAGTGACGGCATCGTAACCACCAAACGCTGTTAGAGACTTAGGCATGTTCATTACAAGGTTAGCATCAACGATTGCCATGTTAGGCGTTAGTTCGTAGTCAGCTAGTGGGTACTTAGCACCTGTTTTATCGTCAGTTACAACCGCAAATGGTGTTACTTCAGAACCTGTACCAGATGTAGTAGTGATACATACTAGTTCAGCTTTCTTACCCATTTTAGGGAACTTGTAAATACGTTTACGGATGTCCATGAAGCGCATTGCTAGTTCTTCGAAGTGCGTTTCTGGGTGCTCATACATTACCCACATGATCTTCGCAGCATCCATTGGCGAACCACCACCGAGTGCAATAATCACATCAGGTTGGAAGCTCTTCATTGCTTCAGCGCCTTTCTCAACAACAGACAGTGTTGGATCCGCTTCTACATCAAAGAATGTTTGAACTTCGATACCTTGTGCTTTAAGCAAAGATACGATTTCATCTGCGTAACCGTTATTAAATAGGAAACGGTCTGTTACTAAGAACGCACGCTTCTTACCTTCTAAATCGCTAAGTGCAATTGGAAGGCTACCACGACGGAAGTAAATTGATTTAGGTAGTTTATGCCACAACATATTTTCAGCTCGCTTCGCTACTGTCTTCTTGTTGATAAGGTGCTTAGGACCTACGTTCTCAGAGATAGAGTTACCACCCCATGAACCACAACCTAGAGTTAACGAAGGCGCAACGTTAAAGTTGTAAAGATCACCGATACCACCATGAGTTGTTGGGATATTCACAAGAATACGTGCTGTTTTCATTTTGTCGCCGAAGTACTTAATACGGTCAGCGTTAGTGTCTTGATTCGTGTATAAGCCAGATGTATGACCGATACCACCAATCTCTACCATTGTTACTGCTTGATCTACTGCATTTTCAAATGAAGACGCGCGGAACATACCTAATGTAGGAGATAGTTTCTCGTGTGCGAACTCATCGTCGAAAGAAACTTGCTCACCTTCACCAATAAGGATCTTAGTATTAGCAGGAACAGTAACACCCGCCATTTCTGCGATCTTCGTTGCTGGCTGACCTACGATATCTGCATTAAGGTTACCGTTGATAAGCAGAACTTTACGTACTTTCTCTGCCTCATCTTTTGATAAAACGTAGCCATTGTGAGAAGCAAAACGCTCTTTCACTTCATCATAGACTTCGTCCATAACGATTACAGCTTGCTCTGAGGCACAAACAACACCGTTATCAAACGTTTTTGACATAAGTACTGATGCAACAGCACGCTTAATATCAGCTGTTTCATCGATAACAACAGGCACGTTACCCGCACCAACACCGATAGCAGGTTTACCTGAAGAGTAAGCTGCTTTAACCATGCCTGGACCACCAGTCGCAAGGATAAGGTTGATATCATCGTGCTTCATTAGTGCGTTAGATAGTTCAACTGATGGTTGATCAATCCAGCCAATAATATCTTTAGGTGCACCTGCGGCAACAGCGGCATCTAATACTAATTTAGCAGCAGCGTTAGTTGAGTTTTTAGCACGCGGGTGTGGCGAGAAAATAATTGCGTTACGTGTTTTAAGAGAGATTAACGATTTGAAGATAGCTGTAGATGTCGGGTTAGTCGTTGGAACAATACCACAAATAATACCTACAGGCTCAGCAATAGTCATGGTGCCGAACTCATCGTTCTCTTCCAAGATACCGCATGTCTTTTCGTCTTTGTATTTGTTGTAGATAAATTCAGAAGCGAAGTGGTTTTTAATAACCTTGTCTTCGATGATACCCATGCCAGATTCAGCAACAGCTTGCTGAGCGAGAGGAATACGTGCGTTGTTTGCAGCAAGAGAAGCAGCGCGGAAAATTTTATCCACTTGCTCTTGAGAGAAAGTTGCAAATTCTTTTTGTGCCGCTTTAACGCGAGCAACCATTGCATCTAGTTCAGTGATATTTGTAACAGGCATAGTAGACTCCTACCTTAAGATTGAAAACTTTTTAGTAAGGATACGGCTTCATTCTTAATTCTCGAACTAAGAAAATCACACACTTAGTAAATTACTTTCAAAATTAATTATATTTATTCACATTCTAAAAAGATTTGATTTAGATCAGTGTTAGCTCTGATGATTAATTTACACCTAAAAACCATAAAAATGAGCAAAAAAACAAACACATACTCTATAGAATCAATCTTTTTACTAATATTTCACATCTTAGCGACAATAACCACTTATTTCACAAGGAGAAATATTACGTAATAAAAATACATTTACTAGCCCTACATTTGTCTACTTGTGATAATTATCACCTTTTCATATACCAATTGGTCAATGTTGAGTCATTACTATTAATAAGCATTTCGTTTCACCATAGTAGTTCATGTTTTCAACAATAAAAGTTTATTTAAAAATAATGGAGAAATCTTTCACTAGAATTTTAAAAGCAGGCTTTTTTTTGTGGTTAGGCTAATAATTTAAGATTAAAATATCATCGAGTGATTAATTAACATTGGTTTTACCTGTCAAAAAATTAGCGTGCATAACCTAATTGTTAAGTTAATAACTACGCCTTATATACGAGGCTTTTTTACTCTGAGATCAACTGTATTGATTAATACTATTCTCATGACTTACACCTAGTGAAATCTAACTGAGAAAATCATGCAAGCCATTGAAATAGGAATATTTTTACACTTTTTTGTCGGGCTTTTTGCAACGGTAAACCCTGTTGGTATTATGCCTGTTTTCGTGTCATTAACTGGTTCAATGACACCTGAAGAGCGTAATAAAACTGCGTTAACAACCAATACAGCTGTTGTTATCATACTGGTAGTGGCACTTGTTGCTGGCCAACACTTACTGGATCTCTTTAGTATCTCTATTGATTCATTCCGAGTCGCCGGCGGCTTACTGTTGCTGAGTATCGCTTTTTCAATGATGAGCGGTAAGATTGGCGAGGTGAAACAAAATAAAGAAGAGAAATCAGAGTCAGCCATACGTGAACAAGTCGGTGTGGTGCCACTTGCAATGCCTTTAATGGCAGGACCAGGTGCTATCAGTTCAACCATTGTTTATGGTTCCAAGTATCCAACAATGACATCAACGATTGGCATTGCCATTACCATCGTTGTATTTGCTTTTGGCTGTTGGTTACTGTTTCGCTCTGCACCATTAATTGTTCGCTTCCTAGGTCAAACAGGAATTAACGTTATTACTCGTATCATGGGTTTGATCCTTGCCGCACTTGGTATCGAATTTATTATTAATGGATTAAAAGTAATGCTACCAGGCCTAGTTTAAGCGTCACAACATAAACACCTCGCTAATAAAAGATAATAATTAAATATAAAGTCTCGATTTTTTCGGGACTTTTTATTATCAATTATCTACGCTCATCATTTACGCACTTACCTAATACTATTTTTGGTATACTAGTCTGCTGATTGATATGCCATACAAAATAATAACCTACTTCTGCGCAAGCTTACGGCTAACTAACACTTAATTATGATTAAACTGACTCTAAGACAACGTCTTTACCAAATTATTTTTGGTACCTCTACACGCGCTGGACAGCTATTCGATATTGGCTTAATAATCGCTATTGTTAGCTCTGAACTGATCCTAATCATTTCATCTGTTGCCAGTATTGAATCAAAATTCTCTACAGCGCTGTTAGGTGCTGAGTGGCTATTCACGATCTTATTTACCATAGAGTATATTCTGCGCTTGTATTGTTCGCCGCGCCCTCTCGCTTACGCGCGAAGTTTTTATGGCATCATTGATTTAATTGCCATTGTGCCTGCTTACATTTCTTTCTTTGTGCCAGGTTCAAACTATTTACTGATCGTACGTTTAATCCGTGTTTTACGTATTTTCCGTGTTCTAAAACTGGCTAGATTCTTACAAGACTCCAATATTCTTTTACGATCACTTCGCCATGCCCAACGTAAAATTTTTGTTTTCTTTAGTTCTGTATTAATTCTAGTTACCGTATTTGGTTCATTAATGTTCTTGATTGAAGGCCCTGAAAATGGCTTTACCAGTATCCCTAAAAGTATTTACTGGGCAGTCGTGACTATTACAACTGTTGGTTATGGCGATATTGTACCGCAAACCGTAATGGGTAAGGCATTAGCTTCATTGACCATGTTACTCGGTTACTCAATTCTTGCCGTTCCGACCGGTATTTTGACCGCAGAACTCAATCAAGAAATGAAAACACACCGAAACCTAAGACGATGCCCTAATTGTGCAACCAGTGGTCATGAAGTGGATGCTGATTACTGCAAAAAGTGTGGAACACAACTCCCTGAAAATATCTAATTATCATTAAAGAAAACCATTAATTTTAATGATTAACCACTTGATCTTTAAGACGTGATCTAATTCTTACTTTTACAAGATAACAATTATTCTCGTCTTATTTGGTCTACCTTTGTCTTCATCATTCAGGAAATATGAAAAATTAATGCGATTAACGATATACTCATTACTCTGTAGTTTCATTCTGATATTCAGTACTTCAGCATCTGCTACGCTAACCCTTTTTGAATCAGAGCAGCCTGAATTAACCCAAGCAGCAACGAGCATAAATACTGCCATTAATCAGCTACCTGATCAGCATTTGTTCACTCATAACGATGTTAAAGAAGTTAATTCCTTATTGTCTAAGACCCTCTCACAACAAAAGAAGCATCAAAAGTTACTGGCAACAGCACTGAATAAATACCAGAAAAGTGATGATAAAGAACAAGCATGGGAAAAACTGTCGTCGGTTTACAATTCACTACTCAGTATTAGCCAAGATAAAGAGCGCCTTCTCAATTTAAGTTCATCAGCTATCCAAGATAAGGTGACAGGATTTGGACCTTTTGGCGTTCAACAATTTAAGTTAGAGCTATCAATCACAGCACTTAACTTACAGTACATGGTCTTATATCAATTACGCAGTTTCCATGATTTGCTAAAAGATATGCTGATTTCGCCAGTCCCCATTCTTGTGGTTGCCTTAAAAGTTTTCGCTATTTTATTTTTACTTTCTTGGTGGCAGCGTAATAGCGCACGTTTGATCGAACATTTTAGAGAAACACAACTCGAACATAACCCGCATCCCAATCTTTTGTTTCGTGCGATTTGGTATATTAGTCGAGCGCACCGTCCAATTGGTTGGTTAATTGCAATCACGCTCTCACTCCGTATTGTTTCTCAATTACCAAGCTTGCACCACTTGATCTACTTGGAAATCTTCACATGGTGGATCCTTGGTGGCTCAATTGCAGTGCGATTTATACTTGAGTTTGCGCGTCGTAATAGCATCAATAATAGCGATGCTGAAGTTGTCGCATTACGTCTTTCAACTATTCGCCAATACGTATGGGGATTTATTGCCGCAGGCGTAATTCTACAAATTTCAGCGCGCACACTGGGGCAAGGCACCATCTATGCGTGGATTTGGTCAATTATCTTCTTTGGTTTTATCTTATTAACCTTAATTACGCTTCGTCGTTGGCGACATATCGTCTTTAAGCGCTTAGAAGGCGCGACACATCTGCCCCTTTCTATTAAATGGGCGCTCAATCATAAAGATAAATTATTACTTTCAATTCCAGCAACAGCACTAGGTGCAGCATGGCTTACCTTACGTCGCTTTCAACATACACTGGTTGCTAACTTATCAAAGTACATTTTCTTTCGTCATGCACTCGCCTATCTATTCCGTATTGAAGTTGCTAAACAAACAGAAACCTCTCGCGAACAACTCAATATGGTTCGTATCAAAGGTGCCGCTACGTATGAATATGTAAAGCCAGGTAGTGAGGATAGCCCAATCATTGAAGACTATGCGTTAGAAGAAATTAAACAGCTTTCAGGCTACTTATTAACTGATAAACCCGCAGTTTGTGTTGTTTCTGGTGAGCGTGGCATTGGCACAACGACACTTCTTCGACGCTTGTTACACAAAGTTAAAAATGCAACACCGATATACATTAACTGTCCTTATGATGGCTACGCAGAATTGCTACAACAGTTCTCTACCGCTCTTGGGCTTGCTAGTGACAGCTCTGAAGATGATATTCTTGAATACTTACGCAATAGTGAAACAACCTATTTAATTGCCATCGATAACGCTCAACGATTGGTGACACCTAAAGTCGGTGGACTAAAAGATCTAATGAGTATCACTAATTTATTGCGTAAAACACGGAAAAGTCATCGTGCGATTATTGCGGTTGAAAAATCATGTTGGCGTTTTGTTGATCGTGCTCGTGGTGAGCGTTTACTGTTTGATTTAGTCACCTTTATGCCACGTTGGAGCGAACAACAGATTGGCGACTTATTAAAAACTCGTACCTCTTCCGAAGGAGAATTTGCCATAAGCTTTGAAGGGTTAGTGCTGCCTCGCCAGTGGGATGAAGATGACATAACAGAAGAAGAAAGAGCTCAACGAGGTTTCTATCGTATTTTGTGGGATTACTCTGATGGTAACCCTACGGTTGCTGTACGTTTCTTCCGTTTCTCTCTGCAGCGAGATAAAGACACAGATAAAGTACTGGTGCGTTTATTTAAAGCACCACAATCTGAAGATTTAGAACAAATGCCAAAGCCGATGTTAGCAGTGCTACGTTCTATCGTGCAGTTAGAGGTCGCATCCCCGCAAGAGCTCTCTGAATGTACTCAGCTCAGCCTTGATGAAGTTATTGGTACGTTACGTTACTTCCAAAGTCGTGGTTTTATTGAATGGTCAGATGATAAAGCGAAAATCTCCGATCACTGGTTCCGTCATATCACTAATGTTCTCCACCGTCAGCACTTATTGGTGAAATAAATGAAGCGTTTATTCTGTCTACTTAGCCTAGTATTTCTAAGTTTTTCACCAGCTGTTTTTGCTGATGACATGCCAAACATTGAGGACTTCCAGCAATTTGCTAACCTTATTCGTTGGAGTGGCGTGCTCTTTTCTGCATTAACGGTTTGTGCCGCTTGGATATTACTGCGATTTATTCAATCGATTGTTGATGGTATCAGTAGCCAATTTGCTCAACGTCGAATGTTGCTGCAAAAGTTACAATCTTTCTTCCAATTCTTCATTTATATGTCGACGGGTATTGCCGTCTTTATGATGAGTTTCCGTGTTGATGATCGTATCTTAGCTTTGATTGGCGGTACTATTGCGGTATCTGTTGGTTTTGCCCTTAAAGACTTGGCAGCCTCGTTCATTGCAGGCTTAACCGTGATGATTGATAGGCCTTTCCAAGTTGGCGATCGTGTAACATTTGAAGGCAATTATGGTGACATTATTACTATCGGTTTACGCTCTGTACGTATGCGCACCTTAAATGACGATATTATCACCATACCAAACAACAAATTCTTAAGTGAAGTCACCGTCAGTGGTAACTATGGTGCGCTGGATATGCAAGTGGTGATCCCCTTTTATATTAGTATGGATCAAGATATCCGTTTAGCCCGCGATTTAATCCAAGAAGCTGCGTCATCAAGCCGTTATATTCACCTACCAAAACCTGTAACAGTTTTAGTCAAGCAAACGATCACCGATAACTACCTAGCTATCATGTTGACTTGTAAAGCTTATGTGGTTGATACCAAATATGAAAAGTTATTTGAAACTGATATTACACTGCGTGTAATGGAAGAATTTGCACGTAACGGCATTAGGCCACCAGCAATCGCACTCAAAAGTACCGATGCTTAATTCGTATTTATATTACTGATATAAAAAAACCGAGCACTTAGCTCGGTTTTTTTCTTATGGGGATGTAATTACTTACGACGCCATGTTGTGCCTTGTGCACCATCTTCTAAGATAATGCCCATTGCTAATAACTTATCACGAGCGTCATCTGCTGCAGCCCAATCTTTTGCTGCACGCGCATCGAGACGTTGTTGAATCAATGCTTCAATTTCAGCCACATTATCATCTTCACCAGCACCACCTTGTAGGAAAGCTTCAGGCTCTTGAGATAGAAGACCAAGTACATCAGCAAGCTCACGCATACGTGCACCTAATGCAGAAGCTGTAGCAACATCATCTGTTTTCAAACGGTTAATTTCACGCGCCATATCAAACAATACTGAATAAGCTTCAGGTGTATTAAAGTCATCGTCCATCGCTTCTTTAAAACGAGTAACGAACTCTTCACCGCCAGCCGCTTCAACAGATGTGTCTAAACCACGAAGCGATGTGTATAGACGCTCAAGTGCAGAACGCGCTTGTTTCAAGTTCTCTTCGCTGTAGTTTAGCTGGCTACGGTAGTGACCAGACATTAGGAAGTAACGTACCGTTTCAGGATCGTAGTGGTTTAATACATCACGAATCGTGAAGAAGTTACCTAATGACTTAGACATCTTCTCGCGGTCAACCATTACCATGCCACTGTGCATCCAAGTATTTACATACTGGGTATCATGTGCACAGCAAGATTGTGCGATTTCGTTTTCATGGTGTGGGAACTGAAGATCTGAACCACCACCGTGAATATCAAAGTGATCGCCTAAGATTGCAGAGTTCATTGCTGAACATTCAATGTGCCAACCTGGACGACCTGGGCCCCATGGCGATTCCCACGTAGGTTCACCTGGTTTAGACATTTTCCATAAAACGAAATCTAGCGGGCTACGTTTTGCCATATCGATATCAACACGCGCACCTGCTTGAAGTTGGTCAAGATCTTGCTTAGATAAACGACCGTAATCTTCATACTTGCTCACTTCAAACATGACATCGCCATTAGAAGCAACATAAGCAAAACCACGTTCAATTAATCGCTCACAAAGCGCGATAATTTCTGCGATAAACTGTGTCGCACGTGGTTCAACGTCTGGACGTTTCATACCTAACGCATCAAAATCCGCATGCATTTCACCGATCAAACGCTCAGTTAATGAATCACAACTTTCGCCATTTTCAGCGGCACGCTTAATGATTTTATCGTCGATATCAGTGATATTACGAACAAATGTTAAATCATAACCAGAATAGCGCAGGTAACGAGAAACCACGTCAAAAGATACAAACGTACGACCGTGTCCGATGTGACACAAATCGTAGATCGTTACTCCACAGACGTACATGCCTACTTTACCAGGCTGGATTGGGGTGAATGCCTCTTTCTGTCGTGTGAGCGAGTTATAGATCTTTAACATGTCTCTTCATTACTCATAGTAGTAGGATTACAAATTCGAAGGGTAATTACACCTTTTATGCCTTTTGTTGGCAAGGAAAATCCTTTAATGAATGCTATTTTAACCATTAGCCACCGATTAATCGGGTAATGTTTGTCTGAGCAGGCTATGGTAAGTTAATATTCAAGACTTAAAGAAAAATACTCCATTAAAGGAAAAGATCATGATTACCCTTCACACAAATTTTGGTGACATCAAAATTAACCTATTCGAAGACAAAGCACCTCAAACGTGTGCAAACTTCCTTCAATACTGCCGTGATGGTTTCTACAACGGTACTATTTTCCACCGTGTTATTGATGGTTTCATGGTTCAAGGTGGCGGCATGCTTCCTGGTATGGAAGAGAAAGAAACTCGCGCTCCAATTCAAAACGAAGCAAACAATGGCCTAAGCAACAAGACAGGCACACTTGCAATGGCGCGTACTAACGCTCCTCACTCTGCTAGCTCTCAGTTCTTTATTAACGTAAAAGACAACAACTTCCTTGATTTTACTGGTGAAAATATGAGCGGCTGGGGCTACTGTGTATTTGCTGCAGTGGTTGAAGGTATGGATGTAGTTAACAAGATTAAGGCTGTGAAAACAGGCCGTCACGGTTACCACTCTGATGTACCCGTTGAAGATGTTGTTATCGAAAGCGTAACTATCGAAGAATAAGTCTTCATTGATATTAAGGGTGGCATTAGCCGCCCTTTTTCTATTATGACAACACTATTTATTTCAGATCTGCACTTAAGTGCTGAGCGTCCCGATATGACAGCATGTTTTTTGCGATTTATGGCAGAAGACACAAAAGATATTGACGCCTTATACGTGCTCGGGGATTTGTTTGAAATGTGGATTGGTGATGATGAAGACTCACCTTTTTTACAACAAATCAAACAGGCTTTTAAAACTCTCACTGACGCGGGTATTCCTTGCTATTTTATCCACGGTAATCGCGACTTTTTAATTGGTAAACGTTTTAGCCAACAAACGGGAGTTCAGTTACTTCCTGAACATTGCATTGTTGAGCTGTACGGAAAACCAACCTTAATCCTCCATGGTGACACTTTATGCATAGAAGACGAAGCGTATCAACGTTACCGTAAAAAAGTACATAACAAGTTTATTCAATGGTTATTCTTCCGCATTCCTCTTTCTCGTCGTATTAAAATTGGTGAGAAGTTTAGAAGTAATAGTAGTAAAAATAATCAGATGAAGAGCCAATCCATCATGGACGTCACACAAAGTGAAGTGGTGCGATTGATGCAAGCTTTCCATGTTGATCAAATGATCCATGGTCACACCCATCGACCAGATATTCATTCACTCACTGTTGATAATAAGCCAGCCTCACGCATTGTCCTCGGTGATTGGTATGAACATGGCTCGATATTAGTCGTTACGCCTGATGGCTATCAGCTAGAAACCCGTAATTTTGATACTAATCAGCAGCAATAAAAAAGGTACGCACTGCGTACCTTTCTTTTTATGCGATCTTTTCTTCAACATTGACTTGCTTGAGCTGTTTTCGATCAGCTGCCCAAGAACGATACATCGTCAAAGAGGTATAGAAGACAACCCCACAAACAAGCCAAGCCAATACCTTCATATCTAGCGATTTCACTAAATAGGCTGCAATCACCACACCGATAGGCCCTGTTATTGCAACCGCCACTGACGCTCGACTATTAATTTTGTCTCGACGTAAGAAACCACCAGCAGAAAAGAAGCCTAAAAATCCACATGAGCACATCATCACAGGGAACGCAGCAAGCGGATTCATACCTAGCATGTAGATCATCGTCATACATGGTGCGTATAAACCAATACCTACCGTCATTAATGCGCCAAATAAGAAGTTACCAGCAATACCGACTGCCAACTTCCACCCTGTTAAGCCTAAACTGGTTCCGCCAAGAGGGAATAGCTTTAACTGACCCGCAAGCATTAAGCCCGCCACCACCAACAAAGCACCACTCATCACAATACGTATAAGTTGGCGATCCCAATTAGAAACTAAACGCGCACCGACGGTTGCCCCTAAACACGCTGAAACAACAAGACTTAATAAGGTAACTGCATCCACATTCACCGCAGTAAGAAAAATAAGTGCTTGTACGACCGTGGCTAACACCGCTTGGCAATTCAATGTTCCGGGAAGAACTTGATCATCAATAAGCTTAAATTGTTTATAACCTGCTGTCATAATAGCGAAACTTCCAACACCAAGAGTGTCACAGAAGTTTGCAAAACCACCAATCAAGGCGACGGGAATAATACGTGTATTTGCTTCCTGCTTTCGGTTTCTTCGCCAAGCTCTAATAAGCATCACAATAAAAACACTACCACCAACAAGCAATCCCGCTTGTATCAAGGCAAATATAGACATAACTAGTACAAATACGATTTGATAGAAAATTTAAAAGGTAGATCAAACAATTCACGACAAGAGTGAATGTTTAAACACTAATATTATGAACTCAAAACAGATCTTACACCATTTTCATTATTTATAATGGTTTTATGTGCTAATATATTTATAAGGTTTGATTATTTTAACCATCTGTAAACGTGATGTGCTTGTCGCTTCAATATTTTATTTAAATAGTGTTAAAAACATCACTTTGTGAAATATATAAATTTGATATGATCTAACTAATAACAACAATACTAAAACGATTTTATTTTTTTGGACTTTTCTGTAGATTTCAATGTTCTCATATATTGCTCGACAACCCATTTTAAACAGAAATAAGCAAACTATTGGCTACGAACTTTTATTTAGGGATGGCCCAGATAACTGCTTTCCAAATATTGGTGATGAGCAAGCTACAAACCGTCTGCTTAACGATAACTTTTTCAGTTCTGCTGGAGAAGCGCAATTAACATCAGGCAAACGCGCATTTGTTAATTTCCCTTATAGTTCAATAATATCAGGTACACCTCTTCTTTTCCCAAAACAAAGTTTCATCATCGAAATTCTTGAAAACTGTGAACCAACTGACGAGCTTTTTGAAGCTATAAAGAAACTTCATCAAAAAGGCTACACACTCGCACTTGATGATTTTATCCCTAATAAACAATGGACTCGCTTTTTTCCCTATATCCATATTATTAAATTCGATATTCGTCTTATCAGTATTGAAAAAGCCGCACGATTTATTCAATTCTATAAAGAAAAAACAAAACTACGTTTCTTAGCCGAAAAAGTAGAAACCCAAGAAGAATACCAACAAGCTTATGATGCGGGCTTTGATCTTTTCCAAGGCTTCTTTTTCAGCAAGCCAGAAATGATCCAACGAAAGTCATTAAAACCCTCATCTTTAACAACATTACGTTTGTTTAAAGAAATTTGTGTTACTGATGTTGATTTTGACAAAATTGAAGAAATTATTGCTACTGATTTAACCTTATCGTACAAATTACTTCGTCACGTCAATGCGCTAACATCAACGCGCTCAAAGCCAGTGACCTCTTTTAAACAAGCGTTAATTTTTCTTGGTGAAGATCAACTACGACGTTTTGTCACATTTGTCGCAACCTCGCATGCGGTTGAAAATAAACCTCAATCTCTTTATAACTTATCACTCCAACGTGCACATTTTTGTGAGCAGTTATATCGGACCCGAGTACCCAAAGATAATGGTAACCAAGCCTTTCTTACTGGGTTATTTTCCTTATTAGACTCTTTGCTTGATCAACCATTAGAAGAGTTGATAGAGCTCCTCCCTTTAAGCGAGCAAGTTAAGTTAGCGTTAACTAAACGTGCCGGTCCTTTAGGCGCAATACTAAACTTAACAGATGCTTACGATCAGGCAAATTGGCCACTAGTTAAAAAATACAGTGCGGCATTGAAAATCAATGAATCAAGCATTGCAGACTACTATTTAGAATCAGTAAAATGGTCTACTGAATATGAGCAATCCTCGGCTAAATAAACATGTCTAAACACACATTAATGTGTCCTTGTGGAAGTAATAAGCCCCTTATTGAGTGCTGTAAACCTATCCATCTTGATCATTCAAAAGCAAAACACCCAGAACAACTGATGCGTGCACGTTACAGTGCTCATGTGCTTGGGTTAGTTGATTTTGTCGTTCAAACTTATCACTCTAGTTGTGAAGCAGAACAGCACCGCAATGCCATTGCAGAATCAGTACACTTAACATGGTTAGGGTTAGATGTTCTAAACAGTGAAATCGCTGAAAGTGGCGAAGGTTTTGTTGAATTTAAAGCCATGTACAAAGAAGCAGGCAATGAATATATCCTGCAAGAACGTTCACGTTTTTTACAGCAAGAAAAAGATAACAAGTTATGTTGGTTTTACATTGATGGTGAATACCCAGAACCACCACCAGTAGAGCAAACAGCTCCACCAGCTCCCGTTAAAAGTGAGAAAACTGTCGGTCGTAACGACCCTTGCTTATGCGGAAGCGGTAAGAAATATAAAAAATGTTGTGGTTAATACAGCGTTAACATTCCTCTCACTGAAACCGATCTTAGCGTCGGTTTTCTTATTTAAGTATGCTATTCACACAAAACTATGTACTGAACCAATAACTTACCTTGCTCTTACTTCTTTCGACATAATTAATTTAACCACCTAAAACTCAATAAGTTAGGAAACTTATTCTTACAATTGCGACAACGCCGAAACTATTTTCGAAAAGAAAAATAAATAAGATAAAAGGTTAAAAATAATGTTGCATTATCTAACACTCTTAGTTAGTGTGGGTAACAAGAAAGTAACACTATTATTTATTAACGAGATTTATTATGCGTATCCAAATGACTAACAATCATATTCATCACCATCCTGACTAGTCTTTCGGGAGGATACGCCTCACCCTGGAAGACAACATACTCTTCCAGTGGTCACAAGGAATAATCAAATTCAGACCCTCGGAAGATACAAGCTTCCGAGGGTTTTTTAATACCAGATTTTGAATTAAGTGAATTAGGACAGGGAAATGACTATGCAAACACAACGATTACGCATTGCGATTCAGAAAAAAGGCCGTCTAAGTAAAGAGTGTCAAACACTGCTTAAACGCTGTGGTGTGAAATTTAACATGGTAGGCGAACGTCTTGTTGTTCACGCTGAAAACATGCCTATAGACTTGCTACTTGTTCGTGATGACGACATTCCTGGTCTGATCATGGATGGTGTAGTTGATTTAGGTGTGATTGGTGAAAATGAACTTGAAGAAGTTGGCCTTGAACGTGCTGCTCGCGGTGAACCATCAGATTATATAAAACTACGCCGCCTAGATTTTGGTGGTTGCCGCCTTTCTATCGCAATTGATAAAGATGCTAAGTACAACGGTCCTCAAGATTTAAACGGCAAACGTATTGCAACGACTTATCCGCAATTAGTTAAACGCTATATGGATGAACTGGGCGTTAAATTTAGCACTTGTATGCTAAACGGCTCTGTTGAAGTTGCTCCACGAGCTGGGCTTGCTGACGCCATCTGTGATTTAGTTTCGACTGGTGCCACACTTGAAGCGAATGGTCTTAAAGAAGCAGAAGTGATCCTGCGTTCAAAAGCGGTACTGATCCAATCAACGCAGACACTCGATGCAGAAAAACAAGCATTAATTGAACGCTTACTGACCCGTATGCAAGGTGTGATCCAAGCGAAAGAATCAAAATACATCATGCTACATGCGCCAACTGATCGTCTAGAGCAAATTAAACTGCTACTACCTGGCGCTGAAGATCCAACGGTACTTCCTCTTGCTGAAGACAAATCTCGTGTTGCTATCCATTTAGTGAGTTCTGAAAACCTATTCTGGGAAACAATGGAACAACTAAAAGAATTAGGCGCAAGCTCTATTCTAGTATTGCCAATCGAGAAAATGATGGAGTAATCGATGAAGACAGTTGTATGGCAATCCTTAAGTGAAAGTCAACGAGAAAATCTTCTTGCTCGACCAGCCGTTAATAATGGCGCTAATATTAGCGCTATTGTTTCTGGCATTATTAGCGATGTCCGTGAACGTGGTGATGAAGCTTTACTTGAACTGACAGAAAAATTTGATGGTATTCGTCCAGCATCCATCAAAGTCAGTGACACAGAAATCGACGATGCATGTGCTCGATTAAGTACAGAGATGAAAGAAGCGCTACAGCAAGCTTTTAACAATATCAGTACCTTCCATAAAGCACAGAAGCAACCGACACTGCGTGTAGAAACACAGCCAGGTATCATCTGTGAGCAAATGACACGCCCTGTTAATTCAGTCGGTTTGTATATTCCAGGAGGCAGTGCACCACTACCATCAACCGTATTAATGCTCGGCGTGCCCGCTAAAATAGCAGGTTGCCAAAAAGTGGTGCTGTGCTCTCCACCGCCTATTGCTGATGAAATCTTATACGTTGCCAAATTATGTGGCATCGATGATGTTTACAACGTCGGTGGTTCACAAGCGGTTGCAGCGATGGCCTACGGCAGCGAAACCGTCACTAAAGTCGATAAGATTTTTGGCCCAGGCAATGCCTTTGTAACAGAAGCTAAACGCCAAGTAAGTAATGATTTTCGCGGTGCTGCTATTGATATGCCAGCAGGCCCTTCTGAAGTATTAGTGATTGCTGATAGCAGTGCAGATCCTGACTTTATCGCAGCAGACCTACTTAGCCAAGCTGAGCATGGTCCTGACTCTCAGGTCATTTTGGTTACGCCTGATCCAGTGATTGCTGATAAAACAGCAGATGCTATTCAACGTCAACTAGCTCAATTATCACGTGCAGATATTGCTAAAGAAGCATTAGGTTCAAGCCTATTAATTGTCGCTGAAACATTACCGCAGTGTATTGCGATTTCTAACAACTATGGGCCTGAGCACTTAATTGTTCAAACCCGTACGCCACGTGATTTAGTGCCATTACTAGACAATGCTGGCTCTATTTTCTTAGGTAACTGGTCACCTGAATCTGTTGGTGATTATGCATCTGGTACTAACCACGTATTACCAACCTATGGTTATACACGGACTTATTCAAGTTTAGGCTTGGCTGACTTTTCTAAGCGTATGACAGTACAAGAGCTGTCTGCGGATGGCCTACTGGGGTTAGCAAAAACAGTAACCACGATTGCCGATGCTGAAGGTCTTGATGCCCACAAACGTGCAGTAACAATCCGTGTTGAAAAATTAACGGCTAAGCGTGAGGGATAAATCATGACGATGGCAAGACTAGCACGTAAAACAGTACGTGAATTAACCCCTTACCAATCAGCCCGTCGATTAGGCGGCAACGGAGATATTTGGTTAAACGCCAACGAATCGCCGTTTGATAACGAGTACAGCATTAGTCTTGCTCGATTAAACCGTTACAGCGAATGTCAGCCACCAGCATTAATCAATGCCTACGCAGACTATGCCAATGTAAAACCCGAGCAAGTGTTAACCTCACGTGGTGCCGATGAAGGTATCGAACTTCTGATCCGCGCTTTTTGTGAGCCAAACCAAGACAGTATTTTATATTGTCCACCGACGTATGGCATGTATGCCATCAGTGCTGAAACTTACGATGTAAATGCGAAAGTTATTCCGCTCACAAGCAAGTGGCAATTAGATTTAGAGGCCATTTCACAAAACCTTGATGGCGTAAAAATAGTTTTCGTTTGTAGCCCGAATAACCCGACAGGTAACTTGTTAGCACGTAAAGACATTGAAGCCCTGCTCGATATGACAGCAAACTCAGCCCTAGTCGTTGTTGATGAAGCCTATATCGATTTCTGCTTAGAAGAAAGCGCCAGCGATTTACTGTCAAGCTACCCTAATTTAGTCATTCTTCGTACGTTATCAAAAGCGTTTGCACTAGCGGGTTTGCGCTGTGGCTTTACCATTGCTAACAGCGATATTATCGATGTTTTGCTTAAAGTGATTGCCCCCTACCCCGTACCTGTACCTGTCACTGAAATTGCAGTCCAAGCCCTATCGGAAGCAGGTCGAGCACGAACAAAATTCCAAGTGCTTGATATCAGTGCTAACCGCGCTTACTTACAAGCGGGTTTAAGCATGTTAGATGGCGTAACCGTATTTGATGGCTACGGTAATTACCTACTGGTTGAATTCCCTAATGCAGATCAACTCTTTAAAGCATTATGGGATAACGGCATTATTTTACGCCGCTCTCCGATTGAAAACTGTATTCGAATCAGTGTAGGTAACCGCGATGAGTGTGAGAAAACTCTCGCCTTTATTCGTAGCCAATTAGAACAACAATAAGGACATTGATTGTGAGCAAGGAAAAGATTTTATTTATTGACCGTGACGGCACCTTAATTGTTGAGCCGCCAGTAGACTTTCAAGTAGACCGTTTAGACAAACTTAAATTTGAACCGAATGTGATTCCTGCCCTACTTGCTTTGCAAAACGCAGGCTACAAACTAGTGATGGTGACAAACCAAGATGGTTTAGGTACAGATAGCTACCCACAGGCGGATTTTGATGCGCCACATAACATGATGATGGAAATCTTCGAATCACAAGGTGTAGTATTTAGCGATGTGCTGATCTGTCCTCACTTTGATAACGAAGGTTGTAGCTGCCGTAAGCCTAAACTTGGACTGGTCAAAGAGTACCTTCAACAAGGTCGCGTCGACTTTGAAACCTCTGCAGTCATTGGTGATCGGATTACCGATCTACAGCTTGCTGAAAATATGGCAATTCGTGGTATACAGTACAACCCTGAAACCATGAATTGGATGCAGATATTAACGGATTTAACCACCCAACCTCGCATTGCTGAAGTAGTACGAACCACCAAAGAAACTGACATTCGCGTTAAAGTGAATTTAGATCAAACGGGCGGTAATACGATTTCAACTGGCCTTGGCTTTTTTGATCACATGTTAGATCAAATCGCCACGCACGGCGGTTTTCAAATGACCTTAACCGTTGATGGTGATTTACACATCGATGATCACCACAGTGTTGAAGATGCTGCACTTGCGTTAGGCGAAGCGTTGAAAAAAGCCTTAGGTGATAAACGTGGAATTGGCCGCTTTGGCTTTAGCCTACCGATGGATGAGTGTTTAGCACAATGCGCGTTAGATCTCTCTGGTCGCCCGTATTTAAAATTTGAAGCACAATTTAGTCGTGATCAAGTAGGTGATTTATCAACGGAAATGGTGCCGCACTTCTTCCGATCTTTAACTGATACACTCGCTTGTACTCTGCACTTATCATCATCAGGTAATAACGACCACCACATTGTTGAAAGCCTATTTAAAGCTTTCGGGCGCACATTACGCCAAGCGATTAAAGTAGAAGGTAACGAGCTACCAAGCAGTAAAGGAGTATTGTAATGACAACAACCAATACTCAGCAGCGCGTCGTCATTATTGATACCGGCTGTGCCAATGTCTCTTCTGTTCGCTTTGCTATTGAACGTCTTGGCTATCAAGTAGAAGTCAGCAAAGATCCAGCAGTTGTACTTGCTGCCGATAAACTTTTTCTTCCGGGTGTCGGTACCGCCAGTGAAGCAATGCAGAACCTACAACAGCGTGATTTAGTTGGCTTAGTCAAGCAAGTGACTAAGCCATTATTAGGTATCTGTTTAGGTATGCAATTACTGGGTAAAGCGTCGCAAGAGCACGGGCAAAATGGCAGTGAAATTATTCCCTGCTTAGATTTGTGTAATGCTTCTGTAGAGAAAATCCAAGCAGAGGGGTTACCGCTGCCACATATGGGCTGGAACACCATTACACCGGAAGATAATCACCCATTATTTAAAGGTATTCCTGCGGGAAGCTATTTTTATTTCGTTCATAGTTACGCCATGCCTGTATTTGATCATACCGCGCAGCAAGGTGGCAAAACCATCGCCAGCGCGCAATATGGTCAAAGCTTTACCGCAGCAGTGCAAAATGGCAATTACTACGGGGTGCAATTTCACCCAGAGCGTTCAAGTAAAGCTGGCGCGAAACTCATTCAAAACTTCCTCGAACTATAACGATAACAAAAGGACTTGTTATGATTATTCCTGCATTAGATCTGATTGAAGGCCAAGTCGTTCGTCTATTCCAAGGCGACTATGGTCAAGTGACAGAATACAAAGTCGATCCCGCAGAGCAATTTAATCTTTACCACCAAGCTGGCGCTAACTGGCTACATTTGGTTGATTTAACGGGCGCAAAAGATACGCAAGCGCGTCAGTTATCTTTAATTGAAAAACTACTCAAAAGCACACCAGCCAATGTACAAATTGGTGGTGGCGTACGCACCGAGCAAGACGTCGCAGATCTGTTAAACGCTGGTGCTAAACGTGTGGTAATTGGTTCTACCGCCGTTAAACAACCAGAAATGGTAAAAGGTTGGATGGAAAAATACGGTGCTGAACACATCGTATTAGCTCTGGATATCAACATTGATGACAACGGTAACCGCATTGTCGCTGTCTCTGGTTGGCAAGAAGATTCAGGCGTTACTATTGAGGCGCTATTAGAAGATTTCTTAAAAGTGGGTTTAAAGCACGTGCTGTGTACTGACATTTCTCGCGATGGCACATTGGCTGGTTCAAATGTCGAACTGTATGTCGATCTTTGTCGCCAATACCCACAAGTACAATTTCAATCATCTGGCGGCATTGGCTCGCTTGATGATATTGCAGCATTAAAAGGCTCAGGTGTGGCTGGCGTTATTGTAGGTCGCGCCCTACTTGATGGTAAGTTTACTGCCGAGCAAGCCTTTACATGCTGGAACAATTAAGGAGACCACAATGTTAGCTAAACGTATTATTCCTTGTTTAGACGTACGTGATGGTCAGGTTGTAAAAGGTGTCCAATTTCGTAACCACGAAATCATTGGCGACATTGTACCACTGGCAAAACGTTACGCTGAAGAAGGCGCAGATGAATTGGTTTTCTACGATATTACCGCATCAAGTGACGGTCGTGTTGTTGATAAAAGCTGGGTATCTCGCGTTGCAGAAGTGATTGATATTCCATTCTGTGTCGCAGGTGGGATTAAATCTGCTGACGATGCGAGCCGTATTCTTCAATTTGGTGCAGATAAAGTCTCTATCAATTCACCAGCGCTGGCAGATCCAACATTAATCACCACATTGGCGGATAAGTTCGGTGTGCAATGTATCGTTGTCGGTATTGATTCCTATTTTGACGCTGAAACAGGTCAATATCAGGTATACCAATTTACTGGTGATGAAAAGCGTACCAAAGCTACCCAATGGCAAACACGTGATTGGGTTGAAGAAGTTCAACGTCGTGGCGCGGGTGAAATCGTACTGAACATGATGAACCAAGATGGCGTACGTAATGGTTACGACTTAGAGCAACTCAACATGGTACGCAGTGTATGTGACGTGCCTTTAATTGCTTCTGGTGGTGCGGGTGAAATGCAGCACTTTAGCGATGCCTTTAAGCTTGCGAATGTAGACGGCGCCTTAGCTGCCTCTGTTTTCCATAAACAAATCATCAACATTGGTGAGTTAAAGCAATTTCTGAAAACGCAAAATGTGGAGATCCGACTATGAGTTTATTAACCAAAATCAATTGGGAAAAAGTAGCCGGACTGATCCCTGCTATTGTTCAAGATAATGCCAGTGGTCAAGTGCTAATGCTTGGCTACATGAACGAAGATGCGCTTCAAAAGACACTTGATACTAAACAAGTCACTTTCTGGTCTCGCACCAAAGAGCGGCTGTGGACGAAAGGTGAAACATCAGGCAATGTACTGCAACTTAAAAGTATTCAGCTTGATTGTGACCAAGACACCTTATTAGTACACGTCGATCCAATTGGTCCAACGTGCCACTTAAACACGACCACCTGTTTTGATTCTGATAAAAGTGATGCTCAGCCACCGTCACTGGTTTTTCTTCATCAACTTGAGCAGCTCTTGGCGAGTCGTAAAGGTGCAGATCCTGAGTCTTCCTACACAGCTAGCCTCTACGCCCGTGGCACCAAGCGTATATCGCAAAAAGTGGGCGAAGAAGGTGTTGAAGTCGCGCTTGCGGCAACGTCGGGTGACAAAGCGGAATTAGTATGTGAATCAGCGGATTTGATCTATCACCTGCTTGTCCTACTTCAAGATCAAGGTTTATCACTGTCAGATGTGACGAATAAACTGCAAGAGCGTCATAATAAGAAATAATTCAATCGTCAGTTACGATGAAAAAGCCAGCTAAATAAGCTGGCTTTTTGTTTCGCAATAATTACCTGGATAAGATAAAGAGGACTATCCCTATTATCATTAAATAATTAACGACCTAATGCCTCTTTATAATGTAATCGACATACTGATACGTAACGTGCGTTGCCACCAATTTCAACTTGTTCACCATCAGCAATAGCACGACCGGTTTCATCTTGACGGATCACCATGTTTGCTTTGCGACCACAGTGACAAATTGTTTTTAATTCAACTAACTTATCCGCCCACGATAATAAGTAACGACTCCCTTCAAAAAGTTCACCTAAGAAGTCTGTACGTAAGCCGTAACATAAAACCGGAATATCGAGTTTATCGACCACTTCCGTTAATTGATACACCTGCGCTTTAGATAAGAACTGGCATTCATCAATTAATACGCAATCAATTTTACCTTTATCTGATAACGCTTTTAATCGTTCGAATAAATCATCTTCTGCATTAAATAACTCAGCCTCTTCTTCTAAACCAATACGAGAGCTGACTTTACCCACACCAAAGCGATCATCAATCGCAGCAGTAAAAATAACGGGGGTCATTCCTCTTTCGCGATAATTAAACGAGGATTGCAATAATGTGGTCGATTTCCCTGCATTCATTGCAGAGTAATAGAAATACATTTGGGCCATGAGGATTCCCTAGTAATACGATTGGTTTAAAAAAACTGCGCCGATGCTACAGAAATTCACTCACAATGAAAAGTGATAGACTTAACAAGTACACATTAGTTACAAAAAAGCCCATACTCTTTTTCATGAAAAGTGTATGGGCTTAAAAGAACAGAGATAAAATCAGCTTTTTACTGTTGGGACATAAGTACGTCGTGATAACCAAGCAAACAACACACAAACCATAATAAAAGTAATTATAGCCGCGATGAAGGCTACGGGTAATGAATCAGTCATACCTAGCACAAGGAAGCCAATAGTAGAAACAAAGGCGACAGAAACTGCGTAAGGAAGTTGCGTTGCGACATGATCAATATGATGGCAACGTGCCCCCGTTGAAGACAATATTGTAGTATCTGAAATCGGTGAACAGTGATCACCAAATACAGAGCCTGCTAATACTCCCGCTAGCATTGGTAACATCAAGGTAATATCGGTTGCCCCAGCTAAATCACCAGCTATAGGTAACATAATGCCAAACGTGCCCCACGACGTACCTGTAGAAAATGCCATCACGCCTGATAATAAAAATAAGATCATCGGTAATAACATAGGGTTAATATTCCCTTGTACAAGGGTTGATAAATATTGACCCGTTTTCATATCACCAATAACGCTACCAATACTCCACGCGAATAATAAAATTAAAATCGCACCAAACATGGATTTAGCACCAATCCATAATGTGCGAATAACTTCATTAAATGCAATACGCTGGCGAATGACTGGAATAATCGCAGCAACTAAGCCAAATAAACCACCAAGACAAAGTGACTTACCGACATCAGTATTTTCAAACGCACCTAGCAGAGCAAAAGATTTACCATCTGCTGCTAATGCTTGATAGCCTGTAAAAACCATAAAAAAGAACGTGGCAAATATTAAAATAACAATCGGCCAAATTAAATCGCCAACTTTACCTTTCGTACTTTCAACAATTTCTAATTCGTCAGTTAAATCTTTTGCTTGTTCATCAACATCACCGCCTTCATCAAAACCACGGCCATGCATTGCTGCCATCTCATGTTTTTTCATTGGTCCAATATCCCATTGGAACCAAGACACAACAAAAACCATAGCTAAAGCAAAAATAGCATAGAAGTTCATTGGCGCTAGCGTTAAAAAGGCACTTAAAGGTGTATATTCTGTTACTCCATGCGTAACTAAAATACCGCCAATTAACGTAATTATATACGCACCCCAACTCGATGCCGGCATTAGAACGCACATTGGAGCGGCTGTTGAATCCAATATATAAGCCAATTTAGAACGAGATACATAATAGCGATCCGTTACAGGACGAGCGATAGAACCCACCGCTAAACTATTAAAGTAATCATCAACAAAAATAAACACGCCTAAAAAGGCAGCAAGCAGTTTCGCGCCCCTTTTCGTTTTAATTTTTGTTTGTGCCCATGCAGCAAATGCACGAGTACCACCAGACAATGTTAACAATGCTGTCGTCATGCCTAATATAATGAGGAATAAAACAATACTCATATTCCAGGTATTAATACCACCATCAGATATGAATAAGTTTTGTATAGTGCCTCCTAAATAAGAAGCTGAATGGTTAAATGAAAAGTCATTTAAGTAAAGTGCTCCTAATACGATACCCGCACCAAGAGAAACTAACACACGCCGAGAAAGTATCGCTAACCCTAACGCAACAATAGGAGGAATAATGGATACTAATGAATGGGAGTAATCTACTAAATTCATGATCTCAAAGACAACCGAATTAGGTTGGAGATCTACTGGATAACATGGCGGTTAACCATATTTGAAGAACGTCTTGGCTCTTCTCTTTTCACAGTAGCGCTCCATAGTGAATATGATTATATACTATGGCAGTGTTGCACTTATTCAATACAACCCCAGAAAAAGGATTTGACGTCACTCTTACTTCGGCATTAGCTCCTTTCATTAACCGTCATTGGTTTCACCCTCTTGTTAATTACTATTAGATAACGCGCCTCTACCTTACATCAAGGTTGCGATTATTCTACGTAATGTTTCATTATTTGCAACAACATCACATGAAACATTTAACAACAGAAAAAATAACATTGCTTTATAAATATAATCTTATCTAAGTATAGCTTCACTCATTAAATATTATGAACCTACGAGCAGATATGTTTCATTTTGTAACCATTTAAACATCTATTAAGCATAAATCCGATATTCGTATTTTTATAAAAATACGAATATCGCTATTATTAACAATTAACAATAAAGAATGTTTAAAGTGTTTTGACATAATGAATAAAAGCATTACTATTGTAATAAATGATTCGACACTGCTATTATTATTTACAGTTAGTTAAAAATAACAGGAAATATAAAAATGTCTGATGCAATGAAAGCACTTTTAAACCTTCGTAGTCTTCGTGCACTTTCTCGTGAATATACTTTAGAGCAACTAGAAGAAGCTTTAGAGAAATTAACTACCGTTGTTCAAGAACGTGCTGAAGCTGAAGAAGAAGAACAAGCAAAAGAAAATGAGCGTAATGAAAAACTAGCTCAATACCGTGAAATGCTATTAGCTGATGGTATCGACCCTGAAGAATTGTTAGCAAGCCTTTCAAAAGCACCAAAAGCAAAACGTGCTGCACGTCCAGCTAAATATAAATTCATCGATGAAAACGGTGAAGAAAAAACGTGGACAGGCCAAGGCCGTACACCAAGCGCGCTTAAGCAAGCACTTGAAAATGGTAAATCTTTAGAAGAATTTGAAATCTAATTTCATTTCCTACCATATATTTAGAAAGCTCAACTTAGTTGGGCTTTTTTTATACTGTCATGAACCAAGAATTATAGACATCAATCTAAACAACGCTGTTTTCGAATTGCTTAAAGATATGTCTAGGCAAATATTTATTCGCTTTTAAATATAGAAAACACATATCAAAATAAAAAGTCAGGCAGTAGTGCCTGACTTTCAATACAGATAACCTTTTATTATTGGTTATAGCTATTAGATACGATCAGCAAGATGGCTGACAGCTAAAGCAAAATAATGAGAACGATTCCATTTCATTAATGTTTGGTAATTACCATAAACAAGGTAAGCACGCCCATGTTCGTCATCAGGTTGAATTAACCATGCATCAATGTCTTCTTTGGGTAAATTCCCACCACTCATAGTACGAACACCGAGTGTTTGCCATTGTGCTAGTGTTTTGGTTTTTTCTACACCCGTACCTTTTAAATCGGGCGATAATGATGATGGGATCTTAACTTGACGTCCCCAAGTATATTTATCATTCCAACCTGATTTTTTTAGGTAATTCGCTGCAGATGCAAAAACATCCGCTTTAGTATTCCAAATATCAGCTTTACCATCATTATTACCATCAACCGCAAAGGTTAAATAAGATGTTGGCATAAATTGGCATTGACCCATCGCCCCTGCCCATGATCCTTTCATCTCATCAATCGTAATATGTCCTTCTTGAAGGATTTGTAATGCCGCCATCACTTGTTTACGAAATAATGCTTCACGACGACCTTCATAAGCCAACGTGGTTAATGCTTCAACAACATGGTAATTACCTTGTAATTTACCAAAGTTACTTTCAACCCCCCACAACGCAACAATAAAACGTGGTTGTACGCCGTATTCTTTACCTATCCGATCTAATGTTGTTTTATTCTCTTGATATAAACGACGTGCTTGTTTTACTTTCCAGTCAGGTACAGCGCGTGGAATATATTGATCTAATGTTAACTTTTTCTCAGGTTGGTTTTTATCTGCTTTTACTGCACGATGAGTAAATGTAATGCCTTTAAAAGCTGAATCGAGAATAGGCTCAGAAATACCATTACTACGCGCTTCTGCTTTTAATTTATTTATATATGCGTTAAACCCTTCATCAGCAGCAAAAGCTGTTGAGGAAATCCCTAGTCCTAAGGCCACAACGGCCGATATAAAACGCTTATGCATAATAACCTTAATTAGCTCTGCCGGCTTTCTCGGCTTTATATTGATCCAATAAATTTGTTACTGGCGGTGGAACTTGAAGATAGAAACCAACGGTCTTTAATGCTTCTTTTACTTTTTCAACATCGGCCAAGGCTAACTTTCTTCCTTCTAACTTTATCACCATAACAAATTGCGGTTTACCAAATGTATTCATTAATACTTCAGGCACATCGGAGAAATCATCTTTCTTATTTACATATAAATATGTGTTATCTTTTTTTAAGCTTTTATAGATTGCACACAACATTTCAATTCACCTATTTGTTAAAGCTTATTCTTTCAGACAGCTATTTTAACGTATCATTCCCCGTTGGTTTATTTTTCCCCCTACAGGATGAGACTTTTGTCTGAATTTCCCATGTCAAAGCAAGGATAACTTGCCCCTAACTGCTCGGGAATATACCATGCTAGTACCTTTGTGATAATCAACAAGAATGGTTAATTTAAACATTAACCATAATAAATACCATGACCAAGACGACTGAACTTAAAGGGAGCTCATTTACGCTCTCTGCGCTTCATTTAATTGATGGTGATATCAAAAAAGCGACCGATCACCTAAAAGAAAAAATTGAACTCGCACCTAATTTCTTTGCATCAGCTCCCGTTGTTATCGATATCTCTAATGCAGGCAAAGATATTAATTTTGAGCAATTAAAACGAGCAATTGTCGACGCGGGCATGATCCCTGTAGGTATCAGCGGTTGTAAAGAACAAGCGTTACAAAATCAAGCAAAATCTGCTGGATTTGCTATTATGAATGCCGCACGCACGGTGAAAGAAAAAACAACAGTAGAATCTACTGAGGCTGAGCCATCTTCTCAGCCAGTTCAAGGCCGAGAGTCCGCACTTATCATTCGCACTCCTGTTCGTTCTGGTCAACAGATTTATGCTAAAAATCGTGACCTTGTCATTCTCAACCATGTGAGTGCGGGCGCTGAAATTATTGCTGATGGTTGCATTCATATTTACGGTACGTTACGTGGTCGAGCATTAGCTGGAGCCAACGGAGACCTAGAAGCGACAATTTTCTGTCAGAACTTGCAATCTGAACTAATTTCAGTTGCAGGAAACTACTGGCTAAGTGATAACATTCAGGATGAGTTCTGGGGCAAGGGTGTTGTAATTTCAATTACTGATAATACGCTTAGCATCGAGCACCTTGCTTTATAAAAGTTTTAATAAGGAATTTAGTAAATGGCACGAATTATCGTTGTTACTTCAGGTAAAGGCGGCGTTGGTAAAACAACCTCAAGCGCAGCCATTGCATCTGGTCTAGCATTATGCGGTAAAAAAACGGCGGTTATCGATTTTGATATTGGTCTACGTAACCTTGATCTCATTATGGGTTGTGAGCGACGTGTCGTTTATGACTTTGTGAACGTTATCAACGGCGAAGCAAATCTGAACCAAGCATTAATTAAAGATAAGCGTGTTGATAACCTTTTTGTTTTACCTGCATCTCAGACTCGTGATAAAGACGCACTCTCTCGTGAAGGTGTTGAGCGTGTTTTAAATGACTTGGATAAAATGAATTTTGATTTCATTATCTGTGATTCTCCAGCAGGTATTGAAACTGGTGCTTTAATGGCACTTTACTTTGCTGATGAAGCGATTGTAACAACGAATCCTGAAGTCTCTTCTGTTCGCGACTCTGATCGTATTTTAGGTATTCTAGATTCTAAGTCTCGCCGAGCAGAAGATGGTAAAGACGCAGTTAAACAACACTTACTACTAACACGCTATAACCCGACACGTGTAACGCAAGGTGAAATGCTAAGCGTTCAAGATGTTGAAGAAATTTTACACATCCCTCTTTTAGGTGTTATTCCTGAAAGCCAAGCTGTGCTAAACGCATCTAACAAGGGTGAGCCCGTTATTTTCGATAAAGAATCTGATGCTGGCATTGCTTATGAAGATACAGTAGCACGCTTATTGGGTGAGGAACGCCCATTTAAATTCTTAGAGGAAGAGAAGAAAGGCTTCCTAAAACGCTTATTTGGAGGCTAACTTTATATGGCACTGCTCGAGTTTTTCCGCCCGAAAAAGACGAAAACAGCGAATGTAGCAAAGGAAAGGTTACAGATTATTGTCGCTGAACGTCGTAGTGCTGGACAACCGGCTCCAGCCTACCTACCCCAGCTAAAACAAGATATTTTAGATGTGATCAGTAAGTACGTTCAAATCGACCCAAATCAAGTGTCTGTGAACCTTGATCATAAAGAGGAAGATTTATCCGTACTCGAACTTAACGTGACGTTACCTGACGAAGAACGTTAATACAAAAAAACCCGCAGATGGCGGGTTTTTTCTTTTAGGACGTAGTAATCAATTAGGCTTTTTCGTCTAATAACTTTAATACACGTTGCTCAAATAAATCACAACGCCAGTTTTTCAACATTTCAGGACGTTTTTCATCTTGACGCTGATACTTCCATGCCCAAGATAATACTTGGTGGATCTGCTTTTTAGAAGCTAAGAACTCAGGCGCTAAACCTGTCTCTTTTTCAACATCTGTTACTACGTCTTTGATGGATTTTACCATCTGCTTATAATGTGGGAAATCAACCAAACGCTCTATTTTCGCGGGATAATCTTGCGCTGCAATACGATCGCAATCATGCACCATTTTCAATAAACGGTTACCGTGACGTTGGATCTCCATTGGCTCAAAATCTGCTTTCTCAAGCTCAGCTCGTGATTTAATATTAAAACGCGCTAATTTCCATAAATGTAATTCTTTGACAATGAAGTTTAATGCGATATCCCGTTTCTGCGCTTCACGTACTCGCCAAGCTGCAACTTTTTGCAAAACAGCAAGTTGCTGTGGGTTTAACTGCCATGCGTTTTTAATATCAAGATACGCTTTTTCTGGATCAACGGGCTTAATACGGCGGTGTATTACAGATAGGCATTCTTGCTGTAATGCTTCCATATAGCCCCGTTCTTCAACCTTAGCTAATAAACTTTCAAACAACGGTTTTAAGTAATAAACATCGGCAGCGGCATAATCGAGTTGTTTTGCCGTTAATGGACGTGCAAGCCAATTGGTACGCGCTTCGCCTTTATCAAGCTCAACACCAACGTATTCTTTCACTAATGCACCAAAGCCCGTTGAAATACCTTGTCCAAGGAAAGCTGCCATTAACTGAGTATCAAACATTGGTGTTGGTAAACAACCGGCATGATGCTGAAATACTTCTAGATCTTCACCACAGGCGTGAAGCACTTTCATCACCGATTGATCACGTAACAGTGCCCACAATGGCTCCATGTCTTCCACTTCTAATGGATCAATTAACGATAACTGCTCACCATCGAATAATTGAATCAAACCTAAACGCGGGTATAGCGTACGAGTACGGACAAATTCCGTATCAAGCATAACGGCAGAGTGCGTTCTGGCTGAGTCACAACGCTGTTGTAATTGCTCGGTTGTTGTAATTATCTCGAAGTTCACATGATACCTTTTCGGTGTGGGGCTAAATCATTAACCTTTTTGTAAATTATATTAAGAAAAATGCCGACGTAATGTCGGCATCTATAATATCGCGCAATAGTATGTAATAACACTTTTCAGCAAAAACTGATGGGCTTTTTTACATATTTATTATCGCAAACACTTATTGTTGTGCTTTTTTATCAGACTCTTCACGCAATACGCGACGTAGAATCTTACCTACATTGGTTTTTGGCAAGTCATCCATAAATTCAACAATTTTAGGTATCTTATAACCTGTTAAATGTTGACGACAATGCGCTATCAATTCATCTTTTGTGAGGCTTTGATCGCGTTTCACCACACATATCTTAACCACTTCTCCAGACACTTCATGAGCCTGACCGATCGCTGCGACTTCAAGCACTTTGTCATGTAGCGCAACAACATCTTCGATTTCATTAGGATAAACGTTAAAACCTGACACTAAGATCATATCTTTCTTACGATCGACAATATGCAAAAAGCCTTCATCATCAAATTTAACGATATCACCCGTCGATAGCCAACCATCTTCTGTTAATACTTCTTTAGTGGCTTCAGGACGCTGCCAGTAACCTTTCATGACTTGAGGACCACGAACTTGTAATTCACCGACTTCGTCGATACCCACAATATTACCTTCATCATCAACCATACGCACTTCAGTTGAAGGGACAGGCAGGCCAATTGAACCGTTATATTGCGTCAAATCATAAGGGTATGCTGCAACCAGTGGTGAACACTCGGTTAAACCGTACCCTTCTAATAAGTAATTACCGGTGATTTTCTGCCACTTTTCAGCAACAGCACGTTGCACCGCCATACCGCCGCCAACAGAAAGACGTAGATTACTAAAATCGAGCTCTTGGAAATCTTCATTGTTGATCAGCGCATTAAATAAGGTGTTCACACCTGTAATTGCTGTAAATTGATAACGTTGAAGCTCTTTGACAAAAGTGGGAATATCACGTGGATTCGTGATCAGTAAGTTCTGACCGCCCATTTCCATTAATAATAAGCAGTTTACTGTCAATGCAAATACATGATAAAGCGGTAAAGCGGTAACAATGAGCTCACGCCCCTCTGTTAGCACAGGACCATATGCACCTTTCGCCTGCATGACATTAGACACCATATTATGATGCGTTAATATTGCACCCTTAGCGACGCCTGTTGTACCACCTGTATATTGAAGAAATGCCATGTCATCGCCAGTAATAAATGGCTTAACATACTGCATACGACGGCCTTTACGCAGTGCGATACGCATTGAAGTCGCATGCGGCAAATGGTACTTAGGCACCATTTTCTTAATGTACTTAACAACAAAGTTAACCAAAGTACCTTTTGGACGAGACAATTGGTCGCCAAGGCTGGTTAAAATTACATTTTTAACACCTGTATTTTTAACAACAGCTTCAAGGGTATGAGCAAAGTTAGACACGATAACAATGGCTTTTGCACCAGAGTCATTTAATTGGTGCTCTAACTCACGTGGGGTGTATAACGGGTTGACGTTAACCACAACACAACCTGCACGTAAAATACCGAATAGCGCGATAGGATATTGCAGTAAGTTTGGCATCATTACAGCAACACGGTCACCTTTTTGTAGCTTCAATTCATTTTGAAGGTAAGCTGCAAAGGCACGGCTACGCTCTTCCAATTTACGGAAGGTCATAACTTGTCCCATGTTAATGAAAGCAGTTTGATCAGCATATTTACGTACTGATTGTTCAAACATATCAACTAATGATGAATATGCATCCGGATTAATTTCTGCCGGTACATCATTCGGATAGCGGCTAAGCCAAACCTTATCCACTCGCATTCTCCTTATTATTAGACTGCTTTAATACCTATACAGGAATACAGGTAAATACTGTACGTATAAATCAAACATGCGTTTACATTCAAGTACAGTATACTTAACTTATAATTAACATCTTGCCAAATTAACTGAGTAGAAACTTTGAAGCTACTCATTGAAAAGCGAAGATTAATCTCTCTCGAGGGAAATAAAAGCCCTAATACAATTCGATACTGTATCTGGCTGTTCTAAATGGCAATGATGCCCCCCGTCAATCACTACCTGTGAAAACTGTTGAAGCTTGTATTTATCCTGCGGATCATCACGCAGTTGAGGAAATCCATGACTTCCGACAATCGAATAAATGGGTGCTTCTATTGACGACATAATTGCTTGTGCTTGTTGTTGTGTCATCCGGTAGAGTGATTCACAACGCAGGCGATGGTCATGTCGCCAGTACCACAGCCCATTACGCTTAACCGTTGCCCGCTTCACAACAGGCTCTAAACATGCCATGGGTAAATCATTAACGTTGGCACGTAATTGTAAAGCTTCAGTAAAAGAGCTCATTGCTCTTGCTTTACGACGTTCACTACTTTTACGGTATTGCTGTCGACTTTTAATCCCACGCTTTAACCGCTCAACCGTTTGTTCGGCCTCTTCCACTAATGGCGACAAGCCTTCAATTAATACCAACTTATCTATTGATTGAGGATAAGCTGCGCTATAACAACTGGCAATAATCGCCCCTAATGAGTGGCCAACAAGACACACGCGAGTGGTGGGGAGCTGTGTAATGACTTGGTGTAAATCATCAATATAATCGAAAAAATGATAATAGTTATCCCCACTTCGAGATTGTGATAAACCATGTCCAGGCAAATCAATGGCAACAAGATTAAAATCGTCCTCTAGTCGTGACCAAAGTGATGAAAACGTCGCAGCATTATCTTGCCAACCATGAATAAATAACAACACGGGTTTGTTATTCTCTAACGGCGACGATAATGAGAAATTGGTCAGTCCCGCTAATTCTAATTCAGCCAGCTTAAATGTTGTTACTTCCATGACTTACATTATCACTCTATCAACCACGCGCCCTTGAATGCCAAACGGCGGCATAAAGTAATCATCGCCCCAAAATCCACAGTTAATGCCAATACAACGATTAAATCGCATTGGTGCTTCCATTTGAATTTGTTGCTGTACTTGCCAAATTTGCTCACCTGAAGCATTTACCACAGGAAAAGTATAATCGTACTCTCCAACTTTACCTTTTTGCATTTCAGTATATTGCCCGACAACTGTCAGTAAACGTCCTTTGGCATACTCGATAGGATCAAGAAAGCCAGGTACATTCGCAATAAATCTACCTTGGGGTTTACTGTTCAATATTGGTCTACCGTCAGAGGTTAACGGCAATGCGACTATTTCAACGCGTGTTTGCTTTGCTTCATTTTTAATTGAAGCAATAATGCCACCTAACCTTACTTCCTGATGTTGCATTACAGTAGGATGCTCGGTGATAACGCGTAAATCCGTGATAGGATTTTTCGTTTTGGTCTGCAAGCTGGCTGGAACACTGGCGCAGCCTACCATAAAGATTAATATCAGCCCAAGAAATAGCGTGCGAAACATATAAAACCTCAACATAACTGTTCAATATTACAGCAAAAGTAATTATTTAGGCATAGTCTACGGACACGTTAAATTAACGTGATAACGATGAGAATAATAAGGAAAGTATTCGTTGGTTTAAACAACCATATTGATACCGATAAGATCGGAAAGTTGTTCTTTTCTATCATGCAGCATGACATCCATATACATAGATAATGCTTTCTGATGTTTACCATCAGGGCGATCATACTGTAATTGACGATATTCTTGACTCGCCCACTCTGCGTGTTGTGTTGTCGATAACGATGATAAAACAGACGTTGATGAAACCGTATCACTTGAAGTGCTCGCTTTCGTACTAGAGGTCTGTGAGGTTGAACTAAATGGTTTTGATGGTAATGATATAACACCATGATTGATAGTAACCATAATCTCCTCTCATCATCCATTTAAAAAATTAGGATAAAGAAAAAGTAGCAGCGCCCGCCACTACTCTTTATTTAATTATTCGCGACCTGGCAGTTTTTTCCATGTCACAGTATCACGTAAATACACAGGACTAGCCACTTCTGCGCTAACACTTTCACCACGAGCAAAAGCAAACTTCGCTAGGTGAACCATGTCTTGTGAATCAGGATATAACACCGAGCCCTGCTGCATTTCAAAAGGTAACTTAGCTAGAGTATCAGCATACACTTCCCACGCTGTACCCGCTGTTAACCAAATACCCGTTTCGGTCTGAACAGATTCAACTAAAGCATCAGGTACAATCACCTGCTCTGCACCGATAATTTGCCAGTCACCATCTATTTTACGCTGATACTGACCCCAATATATTTCGCCCATACGAGCATCAATAGCAGATAATACATTGTCAGCTTGATGGACACGGTAAGTACCTTGCGCCATTGCAGCTAATGTTGACACGCCCACCATAGGTAAATCGGCACCAAACGCTAAACCTTGCGCAATACCAATGCCGATACGAACACCAGTAAAGCTACCAGGGCCTTGGCCGTAAGCCAATGCATCGAGTTGGTTTAGCTTGATACCAGCTTCAGCCAGAACTGTATCTACCATAGGCAAAATTTTTGTTGTGTGCTCACGTGGTGCATATTCACAACGAGAGATAACTTCATCACCCATTAATAGGGCAACAGAACAATTTTCAGTTGCAGTATCAACTGCCAAAATTTTGGTGCTCATTCAAGCCTCTGAATGTTGGTTGTCATCTTCAATAACGTTATTGTTATTAATAGTAGACAAAAAGTCACTAACCCCTTCAACACTACGTGTACGAGGGATCGGTGGTAAACTTCGTAAAAATACAGCGCCATAATGCCTTGTTACTAATCGGTTATCACAAATGATCAATGCGCCTTTGTCTTTAGTATCACGGATCAAACGCCCAACACCCTGCTTTAAGGTGATCACCGCATCAGGTACTTGGACATCGGCAAAAGGATCACCACCACGCATACGACAATCTTCAATACGTGCTTTTAATAATGGATCATCTGGTGCTGTAAACGGTAATTTATCAATGATAACACAGCTAAGGGCTTGCCCTCTAACATCAATCCCTTCCCAGAACGCCCCCGTTGCCACTAATAATGCATTACCATGAGCCAAATACTCATTAAGTAGCTTTTGTTTCGTTGTTTCACCTTGCGCTAACACGGGTAAACTCAGCTTCTCACGAAACCCTTCTGCAAGATCGCGTACCATTTGATGAGAAGTACACAAGAAAAAACAACGACCATTATTCGCTTCAATCACAGGCGCTAACATATCAACCAATTTATTAGCGAGACCATAACTATTAGGCTCAGGTAAATGGCGAGGTACACATAATAACGCCTGCTCGTTGTAATCAAACGGACTTTCAAGCGAGAATTGTTGCTTTGGCTCTAACCCTAAGCGATGACTAAAGTGGGTGAAGTTCTCATCAACGGCTAAGGTTGCTGAAGTGAAGATCCATGCCCCTTTTTGCTCAGCCATTTGCTCTTTAAATTTATCCGCAACAGAGAGCGGCGTGATATTTAAACTAAACTGGCGCGGTGTACATTCATACCAATAGGAATAGCCTGTAATTGCAGTATCTGATACTCGTTTTAGTTTGGCTTTTAGCGTTGCTGCACGTTCAAAGGCAGTATCTAGTAACTGGCTTCGACCTAACGCCAGCTTAAGTACATCGTAGGTAAGATCTAATGCATCTGACAGTCGAGTCAATTCCCGTTGAACAGCAGGGGTTTGTGATGCTTCTCGCCAATTTCCTCGATACCCAGGATCACCTAAAATAATCCGCATTTCAAACGCAGCTTGCTGTAACCTATCTGCCGTTTTTTGCAGTTGGCGCATATCACGCGCTTCTGTGCGATAACCAATATCAATATCTTTCGCGAGTTCAATTAATTGGCGACTGGTTAGGCTCTGGCCAAAGTACTGACTGGCAATATCAGGCATTTGGTGGGCTTCATCAAAGATAAATACTTCAGCTTCAGGAATTAATTCACCAAAGCCTGTTTCTTTAATGGCTAAATCGGCTAAGAATAAATGGTGATTAACAACAACTACATCGGCTTCCATTGCTTTGCGACGTGCTTTAACGACAAAACAATCATCATACGAGGGGCATTCACGGCCTAAACAGTTATCATTGGTCGAAGTAATCAATGGAATGACAGGGCTATCTTCTGCAACATCTTCACATTCACCAAAATCGCCGCTTTTCGATGATGAAGACCATTGTCGAATTTTAACCAACTGTGTTAATAACGTAGGATCAGATTCCACATCATGGCTTTCTATCACTTGGCGATTTAAACGATCTACACACAGATAATTTGCTCGCCCTTTTAATAACGCGACACGCCCCGTAAAGCCAATCGCATCAGCCATTAATGGCAAATCACGGTGAAATAATTGCTCTTGAAGGTTTTTAGAGCCTGTACTGATAATAGTTTTCTTACCACTAAGCAAAGCGGGGATCACATAAGCAAAGGTTTTACCTGTCCCCGTTCCCGCTTCAACCACCAGCTGAGATTCACTCTTGATCGCATCTGCCACAGCATTCGCCATATCAATTTGAGGTTGGCGAGCCTGAAAACCAGGGATGGCTTTATCTAATGCGCCACCAGAGGCAAAAAACTTCGTTATCATTTACTTCGCACTATTGGTTATATATACAGTATTCATTATGCCAATTATCCAACTACTCGACTAGTCTTCTATCCATCGATTACAAAAATTAACGACATCACTTTCTTATTAATAACATCACCTAACAAATAAATACTTTGACCATAAGGTTAAATCTAGGTAATAGTTAATTAAGATCTTTGTAACACGCAATGTATTATATGCGTGAATCGCAGTCAGGAAACGACATGGAAAAGAAAACACTCCTCACGGAATGCCCAGATGAAATGGGACTAATCGCCAAAATTACCAACATTTGTCATAAGCACCAACTAAATATTATCAACAATAAGGAATATGTTGATAACACCCATAATCAATTTTTCATGCGTACTGAGCTTGAAGGCTATTTTAATGATACAACCTTCCTCGCAGATATTGATCATGCTTTACCCAAAGGCAGCAAACGCCGTTTAATCAGTTCTGATCGCAAAAAAATCATCATCATGGTGACAAAAGAAGCGCACTGCCTAGGTGATATTCTTGTTAAAGCCTTCGATGGTTCATTAGATATCGATATTGCTGCGGTTGTTGGTAATTACGACACCCTACAAGGGCTAACGGAAAAGTTTGATATTCCATTCCATCATGTTTGCCATGAAGGATTAAGCCGTGAAGAGCACGAACAAAAACTATTAGAAGCGGTACAACAGTATCAACCAAATTACGTGGTACTGGCGAAATATATGCGTATTTTAACGCCTAATTTTGTTGCACAATTCCCTAATAAAATCATTAATATTCATCACAGTTTCTTACCTGCATTTATTGGCGCTAAGCCTTACCAACAAGCATTTGAACGTGGTGTAAAAATCATTGGTGCAACCGCACACTTTGTAACTAACGATCTTGATGAAGGGCCAATCATAACCCAAAACGTCATCCCTGTTGATCATAGTTTCAGTGCAGTTGAAATGGCAAAGTCTGGTCGTGATGTAGAAAAATCTGTGCTCAGTAAAGCATTAGGCCTTGCGGTAGACGATCGTATTTTTGTCTATGGTAACCGGACGGTTATTTTATAATCAGAAAAAGACAATATTGACCAAGCGAGCGTAGTAATCTTTGGGGATTACTACGCTTTTTATTATTCGTATTTACAGCAACTAGGCTTGTTCACTTTCTAATACTGCTTTTAACGAGTGTCCGTGTAATTTAATACATACCCCATCACGTTTAAACGCAAAAGTAGGATTAGCTAAACGCTCATCTTCACCGGATGGTAAACTGGCTTTTACTTTGATCCCCTTCGCATCTAACCCATCCCAATCTAATTGTGGTAATTGTTCTAGTAAATCTGCTTTTAATTCTTCAATCGTTTGTGCACTAGATGGCACCACAAACTCAATATGTTCCCACCCTTGCTTCAGATAAACTTTATCACTCGGATAAGGCAACTCTAACGCTTCGATTGTCCATCCATCTACGGCTAATGACTGTTCAAACCCAATGATCACAATGGGACGACCATTGATCATATTGTTAGACCATTCTTGGCCATAACTCAGCCAGGCTTGATGTAACTGTTGCGCCACATCTTGATCATTGACACGTAATGCAATGTGATCGGCTTGGTAATCAGCCAGTGAAATCCCTAAATCATCAATCAATGCATTAATCGCTTTCATAAACTCCGGTAACTGCGCAAGCATCTGCGTTGGATGAAGATTATATTGTTCAAGCTTGTGCATAAATTTATCCTATTATTGACAGCTATTACTATAATGAGACGAAGTGAATAATTATCCATTTTTCGTGATTTAATGAAACATGAATTTAACGCACTCTCTTTTCAATACAATAGCGTGTTACACATTATTTACTCATAACAAAAAAAGTTAAAAAAAAACGTAAACAATAGGTTTTTCCGGTTGCCAAAGTACCTCCATCTGTGGGTATTATTAGGACAATACCTACTGCGTATTCAAGACTTCGGTGCATATTTAGATATTCGCGACCCCGTCAAAAATACTCACGTTAAACACTTGATTTATTTATGTTATCATTTTGTTTTATTTCGTGATTATTTTTGACGGTGATCTTGTAATACGTAGACATTTTTGCCTCTTATTAGTAATTGGCGTTACAAATGATTTAAGGATCAGCGTGTGAACATTCAAGCACTTATTAATGATAAAGTATCTCAGGCTTTAGAAGCCGCTGGCGCACCTGCAGGCAGCCCTGCCGCAGTTCGCCAATCAGCTAAAGCGCAGTTTGGTGATTACCAAGCGAACGGTGTTATGGGCGTAGCAAAGAAGCTAGGTACTAATCCACGCGAATTCGCACAAAAAGTTATCGACTGCTTAGAACTAGATGGTATTGCTGAGAAAGTTGAAATTGCCGGCCCAGGCTTTATTAACATTTTCTTAAACAAAGCATGGTTAGCTGAGCGTGGTGAAGAAGCACTAAAAGATGAGCGTCTAGCCGTTAATACTGAAACAGCACAAAACATTGTTGTTGACTACTCTGCACCAAACGTTGCAAAAGAAATGCACGTAGGTCACTTACGTTCAACTATCATCGGTGATGCAGTTGTACGTACTCTTGAATTTTTAGGCCACAATGTTATCCGAGCTAACCACCTTGGTGACTGGGGTACACAATTCGGTATGCTTATCGCTAACATGCAGCGTAAAGAGCAAGAAGGTACTGATGTTTCTATGGACATCAGCGATCTTGAAGGTTTCTACCGTGAATCTAAAGTACTTTATGATGAAGACGAAGAATTCGGTAAAACAGCACGTAACTTTGTTGTTCGTCTACAAAGCGGTGATGAGTACTGCCTTGAGAAATGGAAGCAACTTGTTGCTATTACACTTAAGCAAAACCAACGCAACTACGATCGTCTAAGCGTGTCACTGACTGATGACAACGTAATGGGCGAATCTATGTACAACGACATGCTACCTGGCGTTGTTGCAGATCTTAAAGAAAAAGGTCTAGCTGTAGAAAGTGATGGCGCAATTGTTGTTTACCTAGACGAATACAAAAACAAAGACGGCGAGCCTATGGGTGTGATCATCCAGAAGCGTGATGGCGGTTACCTATACACAACCACTGATATCGCTTGTGCTAAATACCGTTACGAGCAACTTCATGCTGATCGCGTACTTTACTTCATCGACTCACGTCAGCACCAACACCTAATGATGGCTTGGGAAATCGTACGTAAAGCGGGTTATGTGCCAGAGAGTGTATCTCTTGAGCACCACGCATTTGGTATGATGCTAGGGAAAGATGGTCGTCCATTTAAGACTCGTGCTGGCGGTACTGTGCGTCTTGCTGATCTTCTGGATGAAGCTGTTGAGCGTGCTAACAAGCTAATTGAAGAAAAGAACCCAGAACTAAGTGCTGAAGAAAAAGCAAACATTGCACAAACTGTTGCAATGGCTGCGGTTAAGTACTCTGATCTTTCTAAGCACCGTACGACAGATTACATCTTCGACTGGGACAACATGCTAGCATTCGAAGGTAACACTGCACCATACATGCAGTACGCATACACACGTGTAGCATCTATCTTTAAGCGCGCGAATGTTGAGCTTGCAGATCTTACTCACCCAATCGTTATCACTGACGAAAAAGAGCAAGTACTGCTATCTAAACTTCTTCAATTTGAAGAAGCGGTACAATCTGTAGCACGTGAAGGTCAACCACACTTAATGTGTACTTACCTATTCGAACTTGCAGGTATGTTCTCTAGCTTCTACGAAGCATGTCCAATTCTTAATGCTGAAGAAGATGTTAAGCAAAGCCGCTTGAAGCTTGCATTGCTAACATCAAAAACTATCAAGCAAGGTCTAGACCTACTTGGTATCGAAACACTAGAGCGTATGTAATCTACATCCCTCTTAATATTAAAAAGCCTTCCATTTGGAAGGCTTTTTATTTTCTGTTTATCGCACTCTGAAATATGTTTATAAATTAGGCTCTGTAAATAAAAACATAACAAAAAAATTCAATAGTTTACTCTCTTTTATTGACCAAATCGCTGACCACCTTGGTTCAACCACATCAATTCACCTTGCGTAGAAAGTCGCCCCAGCACCGCATTGCGATATGGAAAACGTCCAAATTGCTTAATCACATCATAATGGCTTCTCGCATAATTATAAAAGCCATCAAATAGTTCACGATTATTCAAGGAAGTTGATTCTCTTAAGTGTTGAAAGCGAAACACACTCTCTTCTTGATCTTCCAAATCTTCTGCATGTTCTAAAGGTAAATAGAAAAATACGCGTTCAATTGGCGATAAATCTACATCTTGATTCAATGCTAAACCACGTTTACACAATGCTAAGGCTAATGAGTCATAACGAAATGCCGCACTTAATCCACGGTAGATGTTGCGGCTAAATTGATCGAGTAAAATTATCAGGGCCAAGCGACCTTGGGCCGTTTCACACCAGTGATTTAACTCCCCTTTGCCAGCCTTACTCACCCAAGATTGAAAATGGGTTTTAATGTAAGCATCAATTTCTTCACCACCTAGAAACCAAAGCGCATGTTTATTTTCTTTGGTTACTTCACCCTCTAACTCGCCAAACCAATAATCGAGTATAAACTGATATTCGCTTGCCATAAGTTGCCTCACAATAATTAGAACTCTTAACCAAATGTTAGAGAATACGTTAAGGATAATACCAATCGTTTTAAATTAGGCATACTATGATAAATAATGCTCTGGCTTGTGAGCCATAATGTACTGTGAAGGAATAATTACATGCGTTTCACTCTTCATCCTCGCCTACAATCTGATACCACTGTACTCGGTGATTTTCCGCTTTCTCGTGTTTTATTGTCTAAAGAAGCGCTGGGACCATGGATTATCTTAGTCCCTCGTATTGACGAGTTACGTGAGATCCACCACCTACCTGAACAAGACCAATACCAACTAATGCGTGAATCAAGTGCCGTAGCCACATTATTAGAAAACGACTATCAAGCAGAAAAGATTAACGTTGGTGCATTAGGTAACCTTGTACCACAACTTCATTTACACCACATTGCACGCTTTAGTCATGACATAGCATGGCCTGGACCAATTTGGGGAAATACGGATGGTACTCAACGCAGTGAAGCGCTACAAGCAGCACTGGCTGATGAGCTTCGCGAAGAGTTAAGTCAGGTTAAAGGCTTTACAGCTATCTCTCATTAGCATTAAAAAAGGCAGCTTAATTAAGCTGCCTTTTGCTTTTACTACCTTCTATCGCATTACCGTTATCGATAATTCGTTAACGGATAAACAACGATACCAAATCTCTTTCGCAGGTTGGCAGCAGTCTGAACTTTCACAGCCAACCAATTCTTTTCCAATCGAACCTTTACGTATCCATACATCAAGCATTGCTTCAACCCCGTCTTCCGACATTCCGAAGTGATCAGAGAGTTGCTTGCGACTGACACGTCCGTGCTGTTCAATATATTGTTTTAGCTGCTGTAGGATCATTCTACTAACAAGCCTTCAAGGTTAGTTTGTTTTTTTCCTTCTCGTTTCAATAACAAGAAGATACCGCCATTAATCAATACGAAGAAGCTAATCCAGAATGCACTCGTTACAGGATGATCAACAAAATGAGCAATTTGGTAGAACCAAGTGGCAAACGAGTAAGCCATTAACATCGTCCAACCTGCAATAAACAGAGCAAACTTCTGACCAAACTCACGTACGTAAGCACCCATTGCAGCCGCACATGGTGTGTACAACAGAATGAAAATCAAGTACGCCATTGCAGCTGCACCACTTACGAAGTGCGCTTGAATGTTACCGTATACAGATTCGTTAACACCCTGTTCTTCAGCAACGGCTTGTTTGTTTTCTAAATCACCCACTTCGATACCCAGTGGATCACTAAAGCTTAATGCTGCTAGGTTATCACCAACTGATTCAACTGCTTCTTTTAAGCTAGCAACAAGGTTGTATTCTTCATTGCTATCATCTGTTGCTGGTGCATATAAGCTGTTTAGCGTACCCACAACGGCTTCTTTTGCGAAAATACCCGTAATGATACCGACGGTTGCAGGCCAGTTATCGGCTTTCACACCAATAGGTTCTAATACTGGCGTTACAACTTGTGCGGCTTTTGAAAGTACAGATTTAGACGTATCTTCGTTACCGAATGAACCATCAGTACCTAATGAGTTAAAGAAGCTTAATACTGCCACAACGACAACGATGGTTTTACCCGCACCAAATACAAAGCGCTTTAGCTTTTGCCATGTTTTTATCACCACATTGCGAATAGTTGGTAATTCGTAGTTTGGCATTTCCATGATAAAGCTATCACTAGAGCCAGGGTAAAGCGTTGAACGTAAAATAAGCCCAGTCATCACAGCTGCCACAATACCTAATAGGTACAGTGCAAATACCACGTTCTGACCATTTTCAGGGAAAAAAGCTGCTGCAAACAGTGCATATACCGGTAAACGCGCGCCACATGACATAAAGGGTGCCATTGCGGCTGCGAGTTTACGCTCACGTTCTTGTTCAAGAGTACGAGTTGCCATGATCGCAGGTACATTACAACCAAAGCCAAGCACTAGAGGAACAAATGCTTTACCCGGTAAACCTACTTTTTGCATCACTTTATCAAGAACAAATGCGGCGCGTGCCATATAGCCCGAGCTTTCTAATACCGCAAGGAACAGGTACAAACACGCAATCACTGGAATAAAGGTTGCAACCGTTTGAATACCACCACCGATGCCGTTCGCAATAATTGTTACTAACCATACTGGCAAGTGATCATCTAAAAGATGATGACCACCATCGACTAATAGTGCGCCAAAGCTAATATCAAAGAAATCGATAAATGCACTACCAATGTTTATCGCAAACATAAACATCACGTACATTACTAAGAAGAAAAATGGGATACCAAAAAAGCGGTTCAGTAATACACGATCTATTTTATCCGTTAGGCTGTTACTTAAACGGCCTTCTTGACGACGGACTTTTTGACACAGCTGATGCAAGAAGGTGTAACGCACATCAGCGACTTGAATATCAGGATCAACCGTGCTTAATAAATCTGCACGTAAACCACATGCTGTTGTTTTATCTTCATCAGATAGCGTGTTGATCACTAAAGTATCGTTTTCTAATACACGGATACCTTGTGCACGAGCATTTAGCTTATCGTTATGTTTGAATAACGGTGCTAATTGACTCACTGCTCGCTCGAAATCTTGACCATAATCAAGCTCAAACTCGTTAACGACAACACCTTGTGTTAACATCTTGTGTAACTTGGTTTTAAATTCAGCAATACGCTCCATATTATTAGCAGATAACGCTAATACAGGACACCCTAATGCTTTTTCTAACGCTTTAATATCCAATACCTGACGCTGGCGCTTCAAAACATCCATCTTGTTGAGCACAACCACCATCGGGCGGCCTAGCTCACGCAGCTGTAGCGTCATGTATAAACTACGCTCTAAGCTCGATGCATCAACAACGTTGATAATCACGTCAGCAGGCGTTGTTAAAATTGCACGTGACGCGATTGCTTCATCAAGGCTATTCGCATCGTTTGCACTATCAAGGTTATAAATACCAGGTAGATCTGTCAGCGAAAAATCATCACCATTGTGTTGGTAGCGACCTGTTTTTTTCTCAACCGTTACACCAGCCCAGTTACCGACTTGCTGCTTAGCGCCAGTTAAGCCATTAAACAACGTTGTTTTACCACTGTTCGGGTTACCAACAGTAAGAATATTATATTGCATTACAGTGCCTCAACCTCGATGTTTTCTGCAATTTGCTTACGTAAAGCGATATCAACACCACGTACACGAACTTGAAGCGGATCACCTAACGGCGCCACACGAACAACGGTAATTTCTGTACGAGGTAGTAACCCCATAACCATCAACTTTTTTCGCGTCGCTGAGGGTAACGCAGACATATTAATGACGGTCCCACAGTTTCCGCATGACATCTCTGACAACTTCATAGTAAATCGTTACCTTAATAAGAATTATTAGCATTTCTGGTTTGAATTTTACATATTGATACATTTCATGTCTTGTCATAAATCAAAAAAACATTTGTTTTTTTGCCATTACATTGCTTAAAAACGACATGGAATCACCAAAAAGGAACAGAAATACAAATACTTAATTCCTTATAGATATAAATGGCAAGTATTGGGTTAATTTAAAAAACGTCTTTGATTAGTTAAATTCAGTGATAAAAACCATAAAAAAAGCGCACAATATGTGCGCTTTTTTACGATTAAACAACTTAGCTCGATATTACATCGTTAAACTTATCCTTATAAAAGCTAACTTGTTTCATTAAATTTTTGCGTTCTTTACCATAGAGTGGATCGGCTTGTGGCAAAGATACTTTCATTGCGTCAACAGGACGACCATTTTTTATCAACTCAAAATGTAAGTGTGGGCCTGTTGAGCGCCCAGTATTACCACTTTTAGCAATACGTTGTCCCATTTTCACTTTATCGCCCACCTTCACCTCACGTTTACTTAGGTGTAAATAACGTGTCATATATTCTCGGCCATGCTTAACGACAATATAGTTACCTGCTAATGGGTGGTAACGTGATTTTACAACGACGCCATCACCAGCAGCCAAAACAGATGTACCAATCGGAACCGCAAAATCGGTACCATTATGTGGTGATCGGCGTCCAGTGACAGGGTGGAGACGATTTGGATTAAAAGATGAGCTGATACGATAACGTTTCGATGTGGGAATACGTCTAAATGCTCGGTTTAAACTGTGTCCACTACTATCATAGAACTGATCATCATCACCTCTAATAATAAAGGTTGAATCCTTACCATTCGCTGATTTGTAGTAAAAAGCATTAACCTCACCTTTACCCACCGCCTTACCATCAATAAATTCTCGATCAATACCTACAGCAAAACGATCCCCTTTATGCGCTTCGCGTCCAAGGTTAAATTTCCATTGTAAGGCTTTTACTAATGTTTGGATCTGAGTCGGTGTTAGGCCTGCTGCTCGAGCTGAATTATAAAAACTGCCATTTACACGTCCGATGATAGTAACGGGTTTCATCTCACCTTTTTTAACTATCTTTTTATATACATAACCTTTTTTCGATAGTGTAAAGGCATCCGTCTCTTTTTTACTGCGGATAATTTTAAGTTCTGTTAATTTCCCATCATCATTGACTTCCCACTCAAGTGTTTGTCCAACACGCAAATTCTGTACTGACTTATTTGCATCAATTAAGCGGTACATATCTGAAATAGGCAAACCATACTGTGAAAAGATAATCCCTAACGTTTCACCCGATGCCACTCGATGTTTATGCTCAACTTCAACTTTAGCATCATCAAGTTGTTGCTCTATTTCATCTTTTGGTGCTTGGAATTCAGGATCATTTTGATCAAGAGACACACCTAATGGCTCACTATCTTGTTCAGATAATAAATCTAATTTAGATGGCAATGTGACATCAATACGCTTATTTACGCTTGATGATGGAAAAGTTACTTGTGGTTTTGATGGCTGCCACATTATGGCAGCCATCATAAGCACAGAGGTGGAAACTAACGCAATTTTGTGCTGACGCGGCAGCTCTTTAATAGAAGTTGCTGCCGCTTGATATAATTTCATTTTCTATTTTAAACACTTGGTAAAGCTCTGTCCGAGTTCCTTAATAAAACGGACGTATCCTCCCTTGCCCACTTCGACATTTGTCGCCATTGGATCAAGGGTTCCTATGTTTACCCCTGTGCCTTTAGTTACACTATCAACAACTGCTGGTGAAAACTGCGGCTCACTGAATACACAATAAGCTTGCTTATCTTTTAATGATTCACGAATTGCGATTAGAGTTTTAGCACCAGGCTTACGATCAGGCTCAACAGTAAAGTGCCCTAAGTTATTCAGACCAAACTGATGTTCGAAATACCCATAGCCATCATGAAAAACAAAATAGCCATTATTTGAAACAGGTTTTAATTCCGCATTAAGTTCACTTACAGCTTGATTAACTTCAGTGGTAAACGTTGAAAGATTATCGAGATAAACAGTTTTATGCAATGGATCATGTTTAATCAATGCTTCCGTGATCACATTTGCGGCTTCAATTGTCTGTTTTGGTCCCATCCAGAAATGCGGATTAAGCCCAGAGTGGTGATGACCTGCATGATCACCATGGTCATCATGAGCATCGTGACCTTCATGATCGCCATGGTCATTGTGATCATCGTGGCCGGCATGATCGCCATGGCCATCGTGAGCGTCGTGGCCAGCATGATCGCCATGGTCATCGTGATCGTCGTGACTGGCATGATCGCCATGGTCATCACTCGGTTTAGCACCATAATTTAGAAAATCGATACCAGCTTGTTTTGTCAAAGCGAAGCTATTTGGGTTTGTAGCCATAAGTTTTGTTAAAAAAGTTTCTAGTTGAGGCCCAACCCAAATTACCAGATCTGCATCATTCAATTTTTTTACATCTGATGGACGTAATGCATAATCATGTGGAGAAGCTCCTGGTGGTAAGATTGCATCTGACGTTGCTGCACCTTGAACTAACTCACTAACAATCAGGTTTAATGGTTTAATGGTTGTAACAACTTTAAAGTCATCTGCCATTGCTGAACCTGATAAAGCCAGAGCTGCTGCACAAAACAATGATGATATACGTTGCATTATTTTATTATCCTAAAAAATAAGTGTTGCACTTTTATACTGCTAATTATTTATATGATGAGCAATATATTCCCTAACGAACATGATAATGTTACAATATAACACATCAGTAATGTTATATTATAACATTACCTTTTATTTCTAAAGCCTATTAAGACAACTTCCTTTATGTCAACCCTAATCGAACTACAATCAGTCACTGTCTCATTTGGTGAACGTGATGTTTTGGATAATATTACGCTTAAGCTTGAACGCGGTGAAATTACCACCTTAATCGGTCCTAATGGTGCAGGTAAATCAACCTTAGTAAAAGTCATAACAGGACTGAGTAAAGCCACAAAAGGAAAAGTGGTTCGTAAAAAAGGAATTCGTATTGGCTATGTGCCTCAAAAGCTACGCCTAAATAATACCCTGCCTCTTTCTGTCGATCGTTTTATGCGTCTTGCTGGGCGTTATAATCAAGAACAACGTATCGAAGCTTTAAACATGGTTAATGGTCGTCACCTACTTAATAGCGATATGCATGGGCTCTCTGGTGGTGAAATGCAACGTGTCTTACTTGCACGTGCCTTATTGCAAAAACCGGATCTACTGGTACTTGATGAGCCAGTACAGGGGGTTGATGTAAATGGCCAATTAGAGCTTTATCGCCTGATCCAACAGTTACGTGATTTACTTAACTGTGCCATCTTGATGGTTTCTCACGACTTACACCTTGTCATGGCGAAAACTGATAATGTGATTTGTTTGCAACATCACATCTGTTGCTCTGGTAGTCCACTGACTGTGACGAGCCACCCTAAATACATTGCATTATTCGGTCAAACATCGACAGAGCAGCTTGCTGTCTATGAACATAAACATAACCACCAGCATGACGATTCAAATAAAACTCATAAATGCTGTAATAACCATGAGGAATCAAAAGCATGATTGAGTTTCTTCTGCCGGCCTTGATCGCTGGTATTGGTATTGCAATACTCGCCGGTCCACTGGGCTCATTTGTTGTTTGGCGAAAAATGGCTTATTTCGGCGATACATTATCTCATGCCTCTCTACTCGGTATTGCGCTAGGTTTTCTTTTTAATATCAACTTAAATCTGGCGTTAGTTATCTGTTGTTTAGTGCTTGCAGTTGTACTGGTTACGCTACAAAAACAACGTTATGTAGCCACAGATACTTTACTGGGTATCTTAGCCCATAGCGCTTTATCGCTAGGTCTGGTTGCAGTGAGCTTCCTCGACAATGTTCGTATCGATTTAATGTCATATCTATTTGGTGATTTATTGGCTGTAACCACTAACGATCTATTATGGATATATTGCGGTGGTGCTGTCGTTTTAGCTTTATTGATTTATCTATGGCGACCACTACTTTCGATGACTATTAGTGAAGAAATGGCTCAAGTAGAAGGCGTGAATGTCGATTTAATGCGCCTATTACTGATGTTAATGGTGGGTATGGTAATCGCTGTTGCGATGAAATTTGTTGGGGCATTGATCATTACATCATTACTTATCATTCCTGCCGCGACCGCTCGACGTTTTTCACACAGTCCAGAATCAATGGCAGTATTTGCGTCAATTATTGGCGCGATAGCTGTGGTTCTTGGTCTTGCAATGTCATGGCATTACGACACGCCAGCAGGCCCTTCTGTTGTTGTATCTGCCGCTGCAATGTTTATGCTTAGCCAACTAAAACGCACTGCGCGTTAACCTTATCTTCATTACTTGGGTAGCTGACAATATTATTTAAATATAAATTTCACAATAATAGATAAATTCTGTCACTACCCATTCTTACTATCTTTCCTGTTCAACTTATTAAATAAATAATAAACACAGGAAAGCAAAGCAATGAGTAAGGAAACGTTCGATCCTACCCGCTATAACACCAGTAATAACAAAGCATTTGAAGATGTACTTCAAGCTAACTTGCAACGCCGAAGCATCCTCAAGGGTGGCTTAGGTATGAGTGCAATGTCAGCTCTTGGTGCATTAGGTCTTGCTGGTTGTAACTCTTCAGGTTCAACTGAAGCAACGTCTAAGGTAGCAGATCGTTCTCAAGCTGTTTTAAATTTCGATTCTATCCCTGGTTCGTTAACTGATGCCGTTTCTATTCCTTCTGGTTACACCGCACAAGTATTAGTCCCTTGGGGTACACCATTAAATGCGACTGCAAATGCATGGAAAAATGATGGTACAAATAACAGTACTGATCAGTTAAATGCATTAGGTATGCACCATGACGGTATGCACTTTTTCCCATTAAACGAACAATCTACTGATGGATTACTTTGTATTAACCACGAGTACATTGATCAGCAAGCACTGCACTCAAACTGGGACAAAGATGCCGAAAGAGCAAAAGAAGTACGTACTGATATAGACGAAATCCGCAAAGAGATAAACGCTCATGGTATTTCTGTTGTTCGTATCCAACTTGAAAATAACCAATGGAAGTTAATCGACAGCGACCCACTTAACCGTCGCTACACCGGTGCAACTGTAATGGATTTATCCGGCCCTCTCGCACATTCTGAGTTAACCGTCACTCGCTTCTCACCTGACGGTAGTCAAGCACGGGGAACACTCAACAACTGTGGTAACGGCTATACTCCGTGGGGAACTTACCTCACCTGTGAAGAAAACTGGCCGGGCTATTTTACTAATACTGGTACACGCACTAAAGAGCAAGATCGTATTGGTATTTCGGGCACAGGTAAGTATTTACAAGGTCGCTATAAGTGGGAAACGTTAGCAGGCCATAATGAAGAACGTCTTGATGAATTTGCTCGTTTTAATTTGGCACCGACAGGTACTTCATCACTTGACGATTATCGAAATGAAGCCAATGGTCATGGCTACATTGTTGAAATTGATCCATATACAAAAAACTCTCGAGCTAAAAAACGTACCGCGTTAGGGCGTTTCCGCCACGAAGGCTGTACCTTTGGCAAACTAGAAGAAGGTAAGCCTGTTGTGTTTTATTCAGGCCATGACTCACGCTTTGAGTACCTATACAAATTTGAGTCAGCAGCATTATGGGATCCCGCTGATGCTTCACCTTCAAACCGCTTATTAACCGGTGATAAGTATATGGATGAAGGCACACTATTTGTTGCTCGATTTAATGAAGACAGTACCGGAACTTGGCTGCCGTTAACCCTTGATAGCCTCACAACTTCAGGTGATACACTGGCTTCACACTTTAACTCATTGGCTGAGATCATCATTAATACTGCAGGTGCCGCTGATTTAGTTGGAGCAACACCAATGGATCGTCCTGAATGGGCAGCAGTGGATCCATTTACGGGTTCTGTTTACCTCACCCTAACCAATAACACTAAACGTAAAGACAGCACTAACCCTGCCAACCCTCGCCTAAATAATAAATTTGGTCATATCATTCGCTGGGATGAAGGTGAAAATCCAACAGAGTTTAACTGGGATATTTTCGTTTTCGGCTCACCAAGTAATGGTGATGAAGAGACAAACCGCTCAGGTTTAACAGATCTAAATCAGTTTGCTAGCCCTGATGGATTAGCGTTTGATCAACGAGGTATTATGTGGATTCAAACCGATAATGGTGCTGATGAAGTTGAAGAGTACACCAATGATCAGATGCTTGCGGTAGTGCCATCTCAGTTACTGAATGAAGATGATAGTCAAACAGTTATTGCTAGCTCAAATCAGGTGGAGCTAAAACGCTTCTTTGTTGGTCCAAATGGTTGTGAGGTCACAGGTTTCACCATTAGCCCTGACTACAAATCTCTATTTGTTAATATTCAACATCCGGGCAATTGGCCATATAGTGATAATGCCGCCGAAGCAGCACCTAGCGGTACAGAAGTTCGACCACGTTCATCAACGGTCGTTATTCGCCGTGAAGATGGTGGTGAGATTGGTGTTTAACGCTCTGCATAACTAATCAATAAAAAAGCCCTGCAAATGCAGGGCTTTCATTTTCAATGGGTAGGTAGAGATTACCAATTAGTTACTTCACGTAACGCTTTACCGATATCTGCTAAACTTTTTACTGTCTTAACGCCAGCTTCTTCAAGTGCAGCAAATTTATCTTCAGCCGTACCTTTACCGCCAGAAATAATAGCACCTGCGTGACCCATACGCTTACCAGGAGGTGCGGTAACACCCGCAATGTAAGAAACAACAGGTTTTGTCACGTTCTCTTTAATGTAAGCTGCTGCTTCTTCTTCAGCAGTACCACCGATTTCACCAATCATTACAATCGCTTCTGTCGCTGGATCTTTTTCAAACATTTCAAGGATATCAATGAAGTTTGAACCTGGAATTGGATCACCACCGATACCTACACATGTAGATTGACCAAAGCCTTCATCTGTTGTTTGCTTAACCGCTTCGTAAGTCAATGTACCTGAACGCGATACGATACCTACTTTACCAGCCTTATGGATATGACCCGGCATGATACCAATCTTACACTCATCTGGTGTAATAACACCCGGACAGTTAGGACCAATCATACGAACGCCAGCTTCATCAAGGCGAACTTTAACATCTAGCATATCCAGTGTTGGAATGCCTTCTGTAATCGTTACGATAAGCTCGATGCCAGCATCAATTGCTTCTAAGATTGCGTCTTTACAAAACGGCGCGGGTACATAGATAACTGTCGCTGTTGCACCAGTCACTTCAACTGCTTCGCGTACCGTATTAAATACAGGTAGACCTAGGTGTGTTGTTCCGCCTTTACCTGGAGAAACACCACCCACCATTTGTGTTCCGTACTCAATCGCTTGCTCTGAGTGGAATGTACCTTGTCCGCCAGTAAAGCCCTGACAAATTACTTTGGTATCTTTATTAATTAAAACTGACATTATTTACCCTCCGCTGCAGCAACAACTTTTTCCGCCGCTTCTGTTAACGAAGTCGCAGCAATAATATTAAGACCACTATCTGCAAGTTTCGCTGCACCTACTTCTGCGTTGTTACCTTCAAGGCGAACAACAACTGGTACTTTAACGCCAACTTCTGCAATAGCGCCGATGATGCCATCAGCAATCAAATCACAACGTACAATACCACCGAAGATATTAACCAATACGGCTTTTACGTTGCTATCAGAGAGGATAATTTTAAATGCTTCAGTAACACGCTCTTTGGTTGCACCGCCACCTACATCAAGGAAGTTAGCCGGCTGTCCACCGTGCAGGTTAACGATATCCATCGTACCCATTGCAAGGCCTGCACCATTAACCATACAGCCAATGTTTCCGTCGAGTGCAACGTAATTTAATTCCCACTGTGCAGCATGTGCTTCACGCTCATCTTCTTGCGATGGATCATGCATTTCACGGAGTTTAGGCTGGCGATACATTGCGTTAGAATCGATATTAATCTTACCGTCTAGGCACAATAGGTTATTATCACCCGTGATAACTAGTGGGTTAATTTCAAGCAATGCAAGGTCATATTCAGCGAACATATTTGCTAAGCCCATAAAGATCTTAGTAAATTGTTTAATCTGATCGCCTTTAAGACCCAGTTTGAATGCAAGCTCACGTCCTTGGTATGGCTGAGGCCCAACCAATGGATCAATTGCTGCTTTATGAATAAGTTCAGGTGTCTCTTCTGCTACTTTTTCAATTTCCACACCACCTTCAGTTGATGCCATGAAAACGATACGGCGAGAGCCACGATCAACCACTGCACCTAAGTACAACTCATTGGCAATATTAGATGCTTCTTCAACTAATATTTTGGTTACTGGCTGACCATTAGCATCTGTTTGGTAAGTTACTAGATTTTTACCTAGCCAGTTTTGAGCAAACTGTTTAATACCATCTTTGGTTTCATGTAATTCCACACCGCCCGCTTTACCGCGACCACCAGCGTGAACCTGACATTTAACTACCCACTTACTACCACCAATTTTACCTGCCGCTTCTGCCGCCTGTTGTGGCGTATCGCAAGCGTAACCTTCTGGTACAGGTAAACCATATTCAGCGAATAGCTGTTTTGCCTGATATTCGTGCAAATTCATGATGTTCTATCCGTTTTCTTATCCCTTTGGGACTTGTTATATCCATACGAGGTACTCTTGGGAACCTCTTCGTGATTAGATTTGGCAATTTGACTAACTGTCATTAATAGGCTGAATAATGAGCATTTATCCAGCCTATTTACCAAATTATACGTCTAGTAGTAGACGTGTTGGATCTTCAAGTAACTCTTTAATCGTTACTAAGTAACCCACTGATTCACGACCATCAACTAAACGGTGATCGTAAGATAACGCAAGGTACATCATAGGCAAGATTTCAACTTGTCCATTCACCGCCATAGGGCGATCTTGGATTTTATGCATACCTAAAATCGCAGCTTGTGGTGGATTAATGATCGGCGTCGACATCAATGAGCCAAACACACCACCATTAGTGATCGTAAAGTTACCACCTGTTAAATCTTCAACGGTTAACTTGCCGTCACGACCTTTAATTGCAAGTTCACGAATACCCTTCTCAATTTCAGCAAGGCTTAGCTTATCGCAATCACGTAGAACAGGAGTTACCAGACCACGAGGTGTTGATACTGCAATGCTTACATCAAAGAAGTTGTGATAAACAATATCATCACCATCAATAGATGCATTTACTTCTGGGTAACGCTTTAGTGCTTCAACCACAGCTTTTACATAGAAAGACATAAAGCCAAGACGAATACCATGACGCTCTTCGAAGATATCTTTGTATTGCTTACGAAGATCCATGATTGGTTTCATGTTCACTTCGTTAAACGTTGTTAACATCGCCGTACTATTTTTAGCTTCAAGCAGGCGCTCAGCTACACGCTTACGTAAACGTGTCATAGGCACACGTTTTTCGCTGCGGTGCGCTAGTGGCGTATCAACAACAGGTGCTTTTGTCACAGCTGATGCTGATTGATTCTTTAAGTATGCTTCTACATCTTCTCGAGTAATGCGACCACCAACACCAGAGCCTTTAACAGCACCTGCATCAATACCATGCTCACTTAACAAACGACGAACGGCTGGGCTTAATGCTTCACTTGTTTCTTCTGTTAAAGAGGCGGTGTTACGCTTATTCGGTGACGCTTCAGCTTCTGTTGGTACATCTTTTGTTGGTTCACCAGCAACTGCGCCAACTTTGATTTTACCAATCAACTGTTTAGTAAGAACAGTCGTACCTTCACCTTCAAAAATAGCTTCTAACACGCCATCTTCAGGAGCTGGAACTTCAAGTACTACTTTATCTGTTTCAATATCAACCAATACCTCATCACGAGATACGGCATCGCCAGGTTGTTTGTGCCAAGTGGCAACGGTTGCGTCAGCCACAGATTCCGGGAGGTCGGGAACCAGAATTTCGATTGTCATATCGGTTTTGTCCTTTTTGTTCCAGTTCTAATTATTATTTTGCTCTTGAGGAGCAATTGTTAAAGCGTCTTCTATAAGTGCTTTTTGTTGTTTCAAATGCACCGACATGTAACCTACCGCCGGTGAGGCTGATGCTGGACGTCCGGCATAACTTAAACGCGCACCTGCTGGTAACGCAGAATAGAAGTTATGTTGACTTGAATACCACGCGCCTTGGTTTTGCGGCTCTTCTTGACACCAAACAAAATCAGTTACGTGCTTATATTCAGCAATTGCAGCTTCAACGTCTTCTTTCGGGAATGGGTACAGTTGCTCGATACGAACAATCGCCACATCCTCTTGTTCATTCTTGCGGCGTTGCTCCAGTAAATCGTAATAAACTTTACCTGAACAGAAAACCACACGTTTCACTTTATTTGGTGCTAAATCATCAACTTCAGCAATCGCAGGTAAGAAAGTACCGTTAGCTAAATCGTCTAACGTAGATGTACATAACGGATGGCGCAGCAATGATTTTGGCGACATTACAATTAATGGTCGACGCATTGGACGAACCACTTGACGACGGATCATGTGGTAAACCTGTGCAGGTGTTGATGGAACAACAACTTGCATATTTTGCTCTGCACACAATTGTAAGTAACGCTCTAAACGTGCCGATGAGTGCTCTGGGCCTTGACCTTCATAACCATGTGGTAGCAGCATGGTTAAACCACACATACGCCCCCATTTTTGCTCACCAGAACTGATGAATTGGTCAATCACAACTTGAGCACCATTAGCAAAATCACCAAATTGCGCTTCCCATACCGTCAAACCACTAGGCTCAGCCGTTGCGTAACCATATTCAAAGGCTAATACCGCTTCTTCAGATAACACTGAGTCGATCACTTCAAACGGACCTTGTCCATTGTGAAGATTAGCTAACGGCACATAAGTACTAGCATCTTCTTGGTTATGCAGTACAGCATGACGATGGAAGAAGGTACCACGACCAGAATCTTGGCCTGTAATACGAATACGATTACCTTCGTCAACTAATGTGGCATAAGCCAATGTTTCAGCCATACCCCAATCAAACGCTTTTTCACCCGCAATCATAGCGACGCGATCGTTATATAGCTTTTGAACACGGCTCTGTAAAACATGACTATCTGGATATTGGCAAAGGCGAGCACCTAACTCTTTTAAACGCTCAACAGGCACTTTATTATTCCAATCAACTGTCCAGTCATGGCCTAAGTACGGTGACCAATCAACTGTATGAAGATGCATTGGACGCCATTCTTTTACCACACACTCGCCACGATCTAACGCATCACGATATTCATTGACTAAGCTTGTTGCCGTATCTAAACCAAACACGCCAGTGTCGGTTAAGTAATCGGCATAAATCTTACGAGGCGTAGGATGCTTTTTGATCTTTTGGTACATAAGAGGCTGAGTTGCATTCGGCTCATCCGCTTCATTGTGACCATGACGACGGTAACAAACCAAATCAATAACAACATCACGCTTAAATTCATTACGGAAATCAAACGCAAGTCGAGTTACAAAAGCAACCGCTTCAGGATCATCAGCATTAACGTGGAAAATAGGTGACTGCACCATCTTAGCGATATCAGTACAGTATTCTGTCGAGCGGGTATCATTTGGATTAGAGGTCGTAAAACCAACTTGGTTATTGACGACAATACGAATAGTACCGCCAACACCATAACCACGTGCTTGAGACATATTGAACGTCTCAGCAACAACACCCTGTCCAGCAATCGCTGAATCACCATGGAGTGTAATAGGTAATACTTTAGAACCCGTATCATCACCTAAGCGATCTTGACGAGCGCGGACAGAACCCACAACAACTGGGTTTACAATTTCAAGGTGAGATGGGTTAAAGGCAAGAGCAAGGTGAACATCGCCACCTGGTGTAGCAAAATCTGCAGAAAAGCCTTGGTGATATTTTACATCACCCGTACCCCAGCTTTCGCCGTGCTTACCTGCAAACTCATCAAATAAGTCTTGTGGCTTTTTACCTAATACATTAACTAACATGTTTAGGCGACCACGGTGGGCCATGCCAATAACAACTTCGCGTACACCTTGAGAACCAGCGTGACGGATCAGCTCTTTCATCATTGGAATAAGTGCATCACCACCTTCTAATGAGAATCGCTTAGCTCCAGGGAATTTCGCGCCTAAATAACGCTCAAGACCTTCAGCTGCGGTCAATTCATCAAGAAATGAAAGTTGCTCTTCTTGTGAGAAGGAACCGTGCCCCATTACCGATTCAAGACGTTGTTGGATCCAACGCTTTTCCTCAGTATCTGTAATGTGCATGTATTCTGCACCAATAGAGCCACAGTATGTTTTCTTTAACGCAGCATAAATTTCAGAAAGCTTCATGGTCTCTTGACCAACAGCAAACGAGCCTACGTTAAATGTTTCATTAAAATCTTCATCAGTAAGATTATGGAATGCCGGATCAAGATCTGGAACTAAATCACGCTGCCATAATCCTAATGGATCAAGTTTTGCATTTTGATGCCCACGGAAGCGGTATGCATTAATCAGCTGCAATACCTTTACTTGTTTCGCATCTACATCTGGATCACTGACGGTAGCACTTAAAAAGTTGGTTTCTTTCGCTAAACGTCGGAAATAATCACGAACACGTGAGTGAGGTTGTTCTACAGCAGTCTCATTGACTACCGGTAATTCAACAAAAATATCACGCCATTGCTCGTCAACTAATTCTGGGTCGCTAAGATACAACTCGTAGAGATCTTCTACGTAAGTCGCATTGGCGCCAGCTAAATGTGAAGACTCAAGCCATGCCTTCATAACGCCGTTCTGCATTATTTTCCCTTAACCACTAGTTATCGCCGTTTACACCGATTGTTTAATCAGAGCATTAAGGCCGGATCAATTACTCATTCATTGAATTAACGTCACCGGCATATCGATATTATTTTTTTATACTGCTCGTTTAAGCAGCATTGATTTAATGTGACCAATCGCTTTTGTTGGATTTAGTCCTTTAGGACAAACATTTACACAGTTCATTATGCCATGGCAACGAAAAACACTAAATGCATCATCAAGATTTGATAATCGTTCATCTGTTGCTGTATCACGGCTATCAATTAACCATCGATATGCTGCCAATAAGCCTGCAGGCCCAATAAATTTATCAGGATTCCACCAAAATGATGGGCATGATGTCGAGCAACATGCACACATAATACATTCGTACAAACCATCTAACTGCGCGCGATCTTCAGGCGCTTGGAGGTTTTCACGAGCCGGTGGAACTGCTCCATCATCAATTAAGAAAGGTTTTACTTTTGCATAATTGGTGTAGAACTGTTCCATGTCGATAATCAGATCACGAACAACTGGTAATCCCGGTAAAGGGCGGATAACAATCGTGCTCTTATCCATTAAAGCTGATAATGGTGTAATACAAGCTAAACCATTTTTACCGTTCATATTAATGCCATCAGAACCACACACACCCTCACGACATGAACGACGGAAAGACAGCGTAGAGTCTTGCTCTTTTAACAGTATAAGTGCATCAAGCACCATCATATCTGAGCCTTCTGGCACTTCTAAGGTATACCCTTTCATGTGTGGTGCATTATCCACATCAGGGTTATAGCGATATATTGAGAAGTTGAGTTTCATCTTATCTATCCTCCCTTAGTAAGTACGTGCTTTCGGCGGGAAAGCTTCACGATGAACTGGCGACATATTTACATCACGCTTAGACATAGCTTCTGTCTCAGGGTTGTAAATAGAGTGGCATAACCAATTAGCATCATCACGTTCAGGGAAGTCGAAACGAGCATGAGCACCACGACTTTCAGTACGGTAGTTAGCCGCGACTGCCGTTGCCATTGCTGTTTCCATTAAGTTTTCAAGCTCTAAGCATTCAATACGTTGTGTATTAAACTCAGAAGAAGTGTCATCTAAACGCGCATGCTTTAAACGTTCACGAATTTCTTTTAGCTCTGTAAGACCCGTTGCCATCGCATCACCTTCACGGAAAACCGAGAAGTTGTTTTGCATACAACTTTGAAGATCTTTACGAATTTGAACAGGATCTTCACCTTTTTGCGTAGTGTTCCAACGGTTAACACGGGCTAAAGAGGCTTCTATATCAGAATCTGTGGCAGGACGAGCTTCTGTTTGTGCAGCCAACGTTTCACCTAGATGTAAACCCGTTGCACGACCGAAGACGACCAGATCAAGTAATGAGTTACCACCTAAACGGTTAGCACCATGCACAGATACAGATGCGATCTCACCACAAGCGAAAAGACCTTGTACTTCTTGATCAACACCAGATGCTGTTTGTTTAAGGGCTTGGCCTGATACCTGAGTCGGTACCCCACCCATCATGTAATGACAAGTAGGAATAACTGGAATCGGCTCTTTAACAGGATCAATATGGGCAAAGGTACGCGATAATTCACAAATACCCGGTAGACGCGATTCAAGAACATCTTTACCTAAATGATCAAGTTTCAATTTAATGTGAGGTCCCCATGGGCCATCGCAACCACGACCTTCACGGATCTCAACCATCATTGAACGTGCAACCACATCACGACCAGCCAAATCTTTAGCATTAGGTGCATAACGCTCCATGAAGCGTTCACCATCTTTATTTAAAAGATAACCACCTTCACCACGACAACCTTCCGTTACCAGTACACCCGCGCCAGCAATACCGGTTGGATGGAATTGCCACATTTCCATATCTTGCATTGGCACGCCAGCACGAAGCGCCATACCAACACCGTCACCAGTATTAATGTGCGCATTTGTTGTCGAAGCGTAAATACGGCCAGCGCCGCCTGTTGCAAGGATAGTAGCTTTAGATTTGAAGTAACAAATCTCGCCAGTTTCCATACACAAAGCAGTACAACCTAAAATTGCACCATCTTGGTTTTTTACTAAATCTAACGCATACCACTCAGAAAAAATCGTCGTTTGATGCTTAATATTTTGCTGATAAAGCGTATGAAGTAACGCGTGACCAGTACGGTCAGCAGCAGCGGCTGTACGCGCAGCTTGCTCACCACCAAACTCTTTAGACTGACCACCAAATGGGCGTTGATAGATAGTACCGTTGTCAAAACGCGAAAACGGTAGCCCCATTTTTTCTAATTCAATAACTGACTTAGGGCCATTTTGACACATGTATTCAATAGCATTCTGATCACCAATGTAATCAGAGCCTTTTACTGTGTCATACATATGCCATTGCCAATTATCTGGGTGTGAATTACCCAGCGCAACAGTAATACCGCCCTGCGCAGATACAGTATGAGAGCGCGTAGGGAACACTTTTGATAGCAAGGCACATTTTAGTCCTTGCTCTGAAATTTGTAATGCGGCACGCATACCCGCACCACCAGCACCGATAACAACGGCATCAAACTCACGAACTGCAATGCTCACTTACACACCCCACACAATAAAGAAACCCGCAAATAGGTAAACAAAAAGAATTGCTACAACAACAAACTGCAATCCCACTCTTAAAACGGCAGGTTTAATGTAGTCTGTTAACACTTGCCACAAACCAATCCAAGCATGTACAAGAATGGAAACCAAAGCCAACATAGTAAAAACTTTGGTACTGATTTGATTGAAGAATGCACTCCAAGTTTCAAACGTTAGCTCAGGGCCAAACGCAAAGAAACCAACCATATATACGGTGTAAAGGGTCAAAATGATCGCTGTAGCGCGGATCAGAATAAAATCGTGTATACCATTACGGCCGACGGAAGATACGTTATTTACCATACTAAGCCTCCTGCAAATACTGCTAGTACAGCGACAATTGCAAAACTAACTTTGGTACTTGCAATGCCTGTGTCCATTTCTTCGAAATAACCTAAATCCATCAACAAATGACGGACACCTAAAACAATGTGATAAAACAATGCGGTCAATACTCCCCACAGGATAAATTTCACAAAAAAGCTATCAGTAACACTAACAGCGGATGTAAAACCTTCAGGAGAAGATAAAGATAGGTTTAGCAGCCACAGCAAGATGGCAAGGGATACGAATGTAATCACACCTGAAACGCGGTGTAGGATTGACGCTATCGCAGTAAGCGGAAAGCGAATCGTTTGTAGGTCGAGATTGACAGGTCTTGGCTTTTTTACTTTCACGGTTTGCCCACTCAGCTCCATTGAAGCAATTTATTTTTTTATTAAATTCTCTGAGATATACGTACAAGCCAACAAACAAGTGCAACAAAAATTCAATATTAGGTTATTATTATGTTGAGCAGACGTTGTAAACGTCATTACCTAACTCTTAAAAATAAATGACACATGTTTGTAAAATCCTGGCGGGTAGTATAACCAGAGACCTTGCCTCACTATACGCCCCGTAACATTCAAAAACAATTCCAGTTACATGATGTCAAACACGATTCTCATAAATTAATACTTTTTGATTTAAAGTTATTAACAAGCGCACACAAAGAAGCACAATAATTGACAAAAGTTGCGCCTGACGGTACAACAAATGCACATCCGCATCGGATTAGGATTATAAAAATAGCAAAGGAGATTGTTATGGCAGATAAGAAAGCTACTCTTCATGTTGAAGGGAAAGCACCTATCGAACTGCCGATTATCGGGGGCTCTGAGGGCCAAGATGTAATTGATGTGCGTAAACTTGGTGCAAACGGCTTTTTTACATTTGACCCAGGTTTTCTAGCAACAGCCTCGTGTGAATCTCAAATTACATACATTGATGGCGAAGAAGGAATCTTGCTTCACAGAGGTTTCCCGATTGATCAATTAGCCAATAACGCAGACTATTTAGAAGTTTGTTTTGTCTTGTTATACGGTGAGGTCCCTACCCGAGCTGAATACGAGCAGTTTAGAACAACAGTTACACGCCATACCATGGTGCATGAACAAATCGCGAGCTTTTTCCATGGCTTCCGTCGTGATGCACACCCAATGGCTATAATGTGTGGTGTTGTTGGTGCTTTATCTGCGTTTTATCATGACTCTCTTGATATTAACAACGATACACACCGTGAGATTGCAGCATTTAGATTGTTATCTAAGATGCCGACATTAGCGGCAATGTGTCATAAGTACACCATCGGACAACCATTTATTTATCCTCGTAATGATCTTGATTACGCGGAAAATTTCCTTCACATGATGTTTGCAACACCTTGTGAAGAATATGAAGTAAGCCCTGTCGTTGCGCGTGCTATGGATAAGATCTTTACCCTACACGCAGATCACGAGCAGAATGCTTCAACGTCAACGGTTCGTCTTGCGGGCTCTTCTGGTGCTAACCCATTTGCTTGTATTGCGGCAGGTATTGCATCTCTTTGGGGGCCTGCGCATGGTGGTGCTAATGAAGCTTGTCTTAAGATGCTTGAAGAAATCGGAACTGTAGAAAACATTCCTGAGTTCATTGAGCGTGCAAAAGATAAAGATGACCCATTCCGCCTAATGGGCTTTGGTCACCGTGTTTACAAAAACTACGACCCTCGTGCAACCGTGATGCGTGAAGCTTGTCATGAAGTGCTTGAAGAGCTGAAGATTGAAGATCCATTACTAGATGTTGCAATGGAACTTGAGCGTATTGCGCTTTCTGATGAGTACTTTGTCAGTAAGAAATTATACCCTAACGTAGATTTCTACTCTGGTATTATTTTAAAAGCGATTGGTATTCCAGTATCAATGTTTACGGTGATCTTTGCGATGTCTCGTACCATTGGTTGGATTGCTCACTGGAACGAAATGCACAGTGATCCAACAAATCGTATTGGTCGACCTCGTCAGCTTTATACTGGTGAATCATTTAGAGAATTTAAGCCTCTTCATGAGCGCGAATAAATTTTCTTGAAAGTGATGATAAATAAAAAGGTTGAGTTTAAATACTCAACCTTTTTTATTTCATCTATCAAAAGACTAGCTAGCCTATACTGGGTTATCGATGTCGATAAACGCCACATCAAAGTTATATTCTTGTGCTAACCATTCACCTAATGCTTTTACACCATAACGCTCTGTGGCGTGATGACCCGCAGCAAAATAATGAATACCTAATTCGCGTGCAATATGCGTGGTTCTTTCAGATACTTCACCCGAAATAAAGGCGTCACAGCCTTGCTGAACGGCTAATTCAATATAATCTTGCCCGCCACCAGTACACCACCCCACTTTTTTTATTAAATGAGATGAACTCGGTGCGATATGTAATGGTTCGCGTTGAAGTGCCATCGCAATTCTTGCCGCAAAATCCTCACCACAGATCGCTTGATCTAACTCACCATAAATCGCAACTGAACGAGGATTGCCTAACTCTAAACCACCAGTGATGTCTAAATCTAAACGTTGGGCTAACTGTACATTATTGCCAACTTGCGTATGTACATCTAATGGCAAATGATAAGCATATAAATTAATCCCATTTTCAATCAACGCTTTAATACGTCGATATTTCATACCACGAATTTCAGCAGGCTCACCTTTCCAAAAAAAGCCATGGTGGACAACAATTGCATCGGCTTTCTCTTCAATAGCTCTATCAATCAGTGCCTGACAAGCCGTTACGCCAGTAATAATTTTTTTAACGTCGGGTTTGCCTTCAACTTGTAACCCATTAGGACAATAATCTTTGATCAAGTGAGGAGAAAGAAACTCATTAAGTACGGTTTCTAAAGCAAAATTATTCATCTAATGTTGTCCTTAATCTTATAACTAAAATCTTTTTTAATACTACGATATTAGTTTACTAAAGCTATCTTTATATTAAGAGTTTTCTCTGTATTAACAGTAAATAAATGGTATAAAAAAAGCTGCCAATGGCAGCTTTTCATATTACATGGAAATTATTTTAAGCCTTGCTCAATTTTTTTAAGCCATACAGGCTGAGCGCTAGTTTGCACCCAGTAGCGATGTAAGAAACTACCCATACGCGTACGTTTATTGACAGGTAATAAAAGTAAAACAGGTAATGAAAGCAGTCCTGCTAGTACAACAAAAACGCGACGAAAAGTAATATTGAACTTTGAATACTGAGTGTACATAACAGAATCTCTTTATGACTAAATCTGTCACCACTTTAATCGAGTTTATGAAATATTACTACAGATTTTCGTGTAACTTTTCGTCAATATTGTGTCATACGCCTATATACAAGCGAGTTATGTAAGAATGTTACAAAAAGAAATAGATAAACAATTAACGAAGGATTATCTCGCTACACTCAATATGCCAAATTTAATCTCATCATACGACTATGTCTGTGACGACACTTGGTTTGAGGTATTTAATCGCGACGCACAACTTCCCTGCATAGCGCCCTATACTGGAAATCGCCGCTTAGGGTTTTACTATCAATGGCTATGGCAGCAATTAATTATTTCTCACCCTCATTACGAATTGATGGAAGAAGAAGTCCAACTTCATTGGCATAAACAGACTGTTGGCTCTATTGATTTTCTGGTTAAAAACTTACGGACTGATGAAATTGAACATTGGGAAGTCGCCATCAAATTTTATCTCGCCTATAACAATAGCTGGCCAGGACCAAATGCTAAAGACAATCTCGATAAGAAAACCAATCGAATGATTGAACATCAACTCAGACTGAGTGAGCATGATGCATTTAAAACTACCTTTGATGAACAGCCAACCAAACGTCGACTCATCATGCAGGGGCGATTATTTCACGCTTGGCCTGAACCACAGCAAGGCTCAACTATTATTATCAACCCAAAGGCTAACACAGGATTATGGTGTTATCAGTCTGATGCTGCACATCTAGTTTTGAAAGTATTGACGAAAAAGCAGTGGATCGCGCCACCTGCTTTCGCTGAACTTGATAAATATCTCGACCTAAATCAAATTACCGTACCAACACAGGCTGTTGATAAAAAAGATAGAGTATGGTTTATCGTTCCGAATCACTGGCCAAAGCATAATAGTGAATTGAGAACATAAGCTTCATATATAAAAAAACGCCCATTATGGGCGTTTTCTTTATCCATATAACAGGTTATAAACCTGCGTCGGCAAAGACTTTACTGACAATTTCCTGTGCTTCTTGCTCAATAAGCGCTAGATGTTCTTTGCCCTTAAAGCTTTCACAATAGATTTTGTAAATATCTTCTGTACCCGATGGACGAGCAGCAAACCAACCATTTTCAGTCGTCACTTTTAAACCACCAATCGCAGCACCATTACCTGGCGCATGAGTTAGACGTGCGGTGATTGGTTCACCAGCTAGTGTTTCAGCTGAAACCATTTCGGGAGAAAGCTTACTTAATACCGCTTTCTGCTCTTTATTCGCGACAGCTTGCAAACGAGAATATTCTGAACGTCCAAACTTATCTGCTAACTCTTCGTAATATTCTTGCGGTGTTTTACCGGTTACAGCAGTGATCTCTGCAGCTAACAAACACAGTAAAATACCGTCTTTATCTGTTGACCAAGGCGTGCCGTCTTTACGTAAGAAAGATGCACCCGCACTTTCTTCACCGCCAAAACCTAACTTACCGCTAAATAAGCCATCAACAAACCATTTAAAACCGACTGGAACTTCAACAAGTTCACGGCCTAATGCTGCAACAACACGATCAATCAACGCACTAGATACTAGTGTTTTACCCACTGCAACTTGCTTAGCCCAATCGTTACGATGACGGAATAAGTAATCAATACATACGGCAAGATAATGGTTAGGATTCATTAAACCTGCAGGTGTTACGATGCCATGACGGTCGTAATCAGGATCGTTACCAAACGCTAGATCGTAATTATCTTTGTACGCCAGTAACCCAGCCATTGCATATGGTGATGAACAGTCCATACGCACTACGCCATCTTTATCTAATGACATAAAACGAAATGATGGGTCAATAGATTCATTAACAAGTGTTAGATCTAGCGCATAATATGCGGCAATTTGACGCCAGTATTCAATACCAGAACCACCAAGAGGATCTACACCCAACTTCAGCTCTGATTTTTGAATCGCGTCCATATTTATAACATTTACAAGATCTGCGACATACGGTGCAACTAAATCTTGCTCAACAACAAGTTGTGAAGCTAAAGCGTCGACAATAGATACACGCTTAACATCTACCAAACCGTTTGCAATGATTTTATTAGCACGGCGTTCAATAGCTGTTGTTAATTCACTTTCAGCGGGTCCACCATGGACAGGATTATATTTAATACCGCCATCTTGAGGTGGATTATGCGATGGCGTGATAACAATACCATCAGCTTTATCATCATGTGCTTTGTTGTAACAAAGGATAGAGTGAGAAATGCCAGGTGTCGGGGTATATCCCTTACCTTGTTGAATAACAACTTGAACATTATTAGCAACAAGTACTTCTAATGTTGAAGTAAAAGCAGGCTCTGATAATGCATGGGTATCTTTTCCTAAAAAAAGTGGCCCCATCACTCCATTTTCAGCACGCACTTCAGCAATGGCTTGTGCAATGGCCCAAATATGATGCTGATTAAATGTGCCTTTATCTGCTGTTCCTCGATGACCTGAAGTACCAAACTCTACTTGCTGAGATGCATCTTGAGCACTTGGCTCTATAAGAAAATAATTAGCGATAAGTGCTGGAATGTTATGCATATCTTCTTGCTGAGCTCGTTGCCCAGCACGAGGATGAATAGCCATAGTTTTATCCTTGTTATTTGACCTCAATATCTGACAATTAGATTTCGCCACATACCTTATCAATAATGTCTGAACCAAATCCCATCTTAGTCATCAGCTGGTCAATCATTTGACGCTTACGCTCAGTATTTGTATTTGTAATCACCCAGAATGGTGTTGATGGAATCGACTTAGGTTTCGTCGTTTTACCACTTGCTAGTAACGTTTCTTCATCATGAGCAAAGTAAACGCGGGTACGACCTTTAATTGCAGCAGCTTCAGCAAAGCCTTCTGCATCAATGCTATACAAAGAAGACAAGATCATCATAAAACGACCAATTGCTTTTTCTTGTGCGGCAAATTCATCAGAGATCAATACTGTTCGCATTTCTTTAACACGATCCATCGTTGGTACATTGCCAGCATCTTTACTAACAACGATCCCTTTCGGACGAACAGGCATTACCACAGCAGGCTGCTGTAGTAGTTGCTCTTCAGGTACCATAAGCAAGCGACGCAAAATATCAGAAGCACTTTCACCAATATGTTGAGTTTGGCTAGCAATATAACGATATAGTTCTTCGTCTACTTCAATAGTCTTCATCGTATTATTCATTATCGTTCCGTTAAAAAATCTGGCTACGATTATAGCTTGATCCGAGGTTATACTCTACGGTAAATACCACAACTAATTAGAGAAAATAGTCAGTGAATCTTCATTATCAAGTTGAAGGCGATGGAAAAACGATCATTTTGATCCATGGCTTATTCGGCAGTGCTGCTAATCTAGGGCTTTTAGCCAGATATTTGAAAAATAACTATAAAGTAATTAGCGTTGATCTTCGTAACCATGGATTGTCCCCACACAGTGATCATTTTACCTATCAGGATATGGCACAAGATGTGCTGAATGTGATCAACCAATTAGATATTGATCAATTTTCGGTAATTGGTCATTCAATGGGTGGAAAAGTAGCCATGGCATTGGCTGCATTAGCACCAAATCACTTAGAACATTTGGTTGTATTGGATATGGCTCCGGTTAGCTATCAAACACATCGGCATCAAAATGTGTTTAATGGTTTACAAGAAGTGAATAAACATACCATTACCAAGCGTAGTGAGGCCGAACAGTTTCTTGCTCAATATGTTGAAGACGCCAGTGTTAGACAATTTTTACTTAAATCTCTCGCCAAACAGGGTGAACATTACCAATGGCGATTTAATGTTGATGGGATTATTGCCAACTACAGCACCATTATGGGCTGGCAGCCTGCTGTAGAGCCATTCAAAGGCAAGACATTATTTATTAAAGGCCAAGAATCTGACTATATCATGCCAGAATATCGGGATGAAATTATGCGCCAATTCCCTCACGCCAAAGCACATATGGTGGCAAATACTGGACATTGGCTCCATGCCGAAAAACCTGAAACGGTGACCCGTATCATCACAAACTTCCTTGATAAATAAATAACATGCTTATCTCGTTGTTAGCATGCTCATTAACAACGAGATATTGCATAACCACAATGTTAAATACTTTTTTAACTATGCTATAGTCTCATCAAATGGATATACCTGAATGACTTTAAATACCAAGTATTTTGAGGTTACTTGGGTATATATCAAAAGGATTTGTTATGCTTTATGGATACATAGACTTAATTAAATCTATTGGGCTGGATCTTGTTTTTACCACTATTTTTTCTTTCTCGTTATGGCAATAAAAGATGTCTTAAAACAAGGTAATGTCCCTCCTTTTAGACAAAAAGTTGTTCGGCTAGTCTAATTTCTGGCTGTGCTGGATTTATAACCAAAGGCATTATTCAGCTAAGATGGGAAGGTACTGGGATTTAATTATTAGCGTTAATTGTGTAACTTATGATGATTATATCAACACCTAAACACTTAGTTCTTGCGGGTAATGCTACCGTTTAGACGAAAAAATATACAAAACGTCAGTAAACAGTAATTATCATTGCACCGTTTCTACTGATTTCTGTAAACTGCGATGCAGCAGTTAACTATTTATATACGGGTAATCTCTACTATGGCAAGCGTTGGACTCTTCTTTGGTAGCGACACAGGTAATACCGAAGCTGTCGCTAAAATGATTCAAAAGCAACTTGGTGACAAGCTAGTTGAAGTAAAAGATATCGCAAAAAGCAGCAAAGAAGATATCGACAACTTTGATCTATTGCTACTTGGTATTCCTACTTGGTACTACGGTGAACCACAGTGTGATTGGGATGACTTTTTCCCAGAGCTTGAGCAAGTTGATTTTTCAACTAAACTTGTGGCTATCTTCGGTTGTGGTGACCAAGAAGATTACGCAGAATATTTCTGTGATGCGATGGGTACTGTGCGTGACATCGTTGAAGGTCGCGGTGCAACTGTTGTGGGTAACTTCTCAACAGAAGGCTTTGAGTTTGAAGCTTCAAAAGCACTTGTTGATGACAACCACTTCGTAGGTTTATGTATTGATGAAGATCGCCAACCAGAGCTTACAGCACAGCGTGTTAAGCAATGGGTTGAGCAAATTTATGATGAAATGTGCTTAGCAGAACTTGCTGATTAATCGCATTGAGATCATCAAAAAAACGCGCTTATCAAGCGCGTTTTTTTATACATCTTTTTAGCGATATTTTCACTCAAGATATCGCATTCGATTCCGTTCGATATTCTGGTTTTTTCCTTACATATAAGGTTCGCTCAACTTGAGAAACTAACTCCCCTCGACTATTTAATACATTGACCGTAAAAGAGGGAAAATACTTATCACCAGATTTTGTTACTTGCTTTATCTCTTCAATACACTGTTCAGAAATCACAAAATCAGCGGTTAAATCACTATCGCCCGGTTGAATAAAGTTGATATTTGCTTGTTTATCCCAGACATAATACTCACGTCCAAGTATGCCCATTAACATCAAAGAATAAACAGGATCTGTAAGTGAAAAAATACTTCCACCATACTGTGTACGGTTTGCATTCTTATTCCACCAGCGCAGCTTCAATTTTATACGAACATATCGAAAATCATCACTGATCGTCATAATCTTAATACCCGCCCCCCAAAAGGGTGGCCATAGATTCAGCGCACATTTCACAACACTTGGCTTATAAACGTTAAACAATATGAAAGCCCCCATCTGGTACGATGAGTTTATATTTACATAAATTTTACATACATTCAAACACTAGAAATTATACATATCTCCTAGTTTCCTCTGCTTTTAAGGTTTATTGTTATCGTTGCGTCACTTATAATAGTTAGAAATGAAAAAGACTACTGCAACACCTTTGCGGATAGCCAATAGGAAATTTTGATGTCAGATAATAATCATGCGCTAAAACAAGCAGGCTTAAAAGTTACTCTTCCACGCCTTAAAATTTTGGAAGTACTGCAAGAACCTGATTGCCAACACATCAGTGCTGAAGACTTGTACAAAAAACTTATCGATATTGGCGAAGAAATTGGCCTAGCTACAGTCTATCGCGTACTCAACCAGTTTGATGATGCAGGCATTGTCACACGACATCATTTTGAAGGTGGTAAATCTGTTTTCGAACTATCAACTCAACACCACCATGATCATCTAGTTTGTTTAGATTGTGGTAAAGTTATCGAGTTTTCAGATGACATCATCGAAGATCGTCAAAAACAAATTGCAGAAAGCTTCAATGTTCGCTTAACAAATCATAGCCTATATCTATATGGTCATTGCATGAAAGGCAATTGCGCCGAAGATGAAACTCTTCACGACCCAAAGTAATACTTTAAAAGAGCCAGTGTATTTCCACTGGCTTTTTTATTTGATACTTAGTTCACCTTTCAAACATTGTTACAAATAACCACATTACAAAATGGTGTTTTTTACTATATATCTATGCCAACTATTTTATATGGATGTTATAGATGAAAGTAAAACCATTAGTACTCGCATTAATCACCACCCTATCTCTTTCAAGCCTAATATCTAACGCAAATGCTTGTACTCGTATCCTTTGGCAAACAGAAGATCATGGTGTCTTTGTTTCTCGTACTATGGATTGGTCTGAATCCACAAACCCTTACTTAGCAAACTTTCCTCAAGGTTCAGAATACACAACGCACCTGAGTAATAAGAACCTTGTTACATCCAAATTTGCTGTCACGGGGATCACTGCTTACGGCATTCTAATGGATGGTATTAACTCACAAGGGCTCAGTGGTAATATTCTTTATGATGGTGGAATGGATCTCGGCAAAGGGAATAATAAACAAACCGATGGCGCAATTACCTACCTTCGCCATATGTTGTCGCAACATAAAACAGTGAATGATGTTGTAAAAGCAGCCACCGCACTTGCCCCTAACGAAGAATTTATTGAAGGAATTCCTGTTCGCATTGCTCTGCATTTATCTTTCCAAGATCCAACGGGCGACAGCGCTATTATTGAATGGCGTGAGGGCAAACCTCAAATTTGGCATGGAAAACAATATACCGTCATGACAAATCAGCCTGGTTATGCCCAACACCTTGCGAATATTAAACGTTCTGCACGTGGATGGGGCGAACAAGATCAACAATGGAGCCAAACAAATTTAGGCACTGGCGGTAACACTAATCCTGAAGATCGTTTCGTTCATGCCACCTATTTTTCAGAGCACTTAAAAGAACCAACGAGCATCATCAATGGCATTTTAAAGCTCGAGTCAACGATGTTTCGTATTCCTCATGATGCGCCAAACCGCCCTATTAACGGTAAAATGACAGGTTACGCAACAGAGTATTCGGTAAATAGGCATTTACAATCAGGTGAGACTTTCGTTCGCTATCAATGGGGAGATATATTTAGTCAATTTAAATACAACACCCAAGATATTCAAAAATCAGGCAAAATGATTTTCTTCAAATTAAGCAATGCTGAGCTTGCGGGGAATATTACAGAGCAAGTCATTAACTCTGGACATTAATAGCCATGTTATATCATCGATTTAGATAGCTATTAATAAAAAACCGCATCACAAGAGCGATGCGGTTTTTATTAGCTGAAATCAGAGACTGAATTAGTCGCCAATTTTCGCCCAAGTATCACGAAGGCCGACTGTGCGGTTGAAGACTAAATGCTCAGGGCTTGAGTCTTTGTTATCTGCACAGAAGTAACCCATACGCTCAAATTGGTAAGCTTTTTCAGCTTCAGCAGCAACCAATGATGGTTCAACGAAACCGTTAACTACTGTTAGAGAGTCAGGGTTGATCACTGATACAAAATCATCTGCCGCACCAGGGTTTGGTACTGTAAATAGGCGATCGTATAAACGAATTTCTGCTGGAATACCCGCTTCTGCTGATACCCAGTGAATAACACCTTTTACTTTACGACCATCTGCTGGGTTCTTACCTAATGTATCTTTATCGTAAGAACAGAAAATTGTGGTGATATTACCTTCCGCATCCTTTTCGATGCGATCCGCTTGAATCACATAGGCGCCACGTAAGCGAACTTCTTTACCTAATACTAAACGCTTGTATTTCTTATTCGCTTCTTCGCGGAAATCTTCACGCTCAATGTATAGCTCGCGGCTAAATGGCACTTCACGCGAACCCATTTCAGGTTGATTCGGATGATTAGCGACAGTAAGCATTTCTGTCTCACCATCAAAGTTTTCAATCACAACTTTAACAGGATCAAGAACCGCCATTGCACGTGGTGCGTTTTCGTTTAGATCGTCACGAATACAAGATTCTAGTGAGCTGATCTCGATAGTGTTGTCTTGCTTAGTCACACCGATACGCTTACAGAACTCACGCATAGATGCCGGTGTGAAACCACGGCGACGCAGACCAGAAATAGTTGGCATACGTGGATCATCCCAACCATTAACCAATTTATCAGTCACAAGTTGGTTCAGCTTACGCTTCGACATCACCGTGTATTCAAGGTTTAGACGGCTAAACTCATACTGATGCGGTGTACAATCGATAGTGATGTTTTCAAGAACCCAATCGTATAGACGACGGTTGTCCATGAACTCAAGGGTACAAATAGAGTGCGTAATGCCCTCTAGCGCATCAGAAATACAGTGTGTGAAGTCGTACATTGGGTAAATGCACCACTTATCACCCGTTTGATGGTGAGTCGCAAAACGTACACGGTAGATCACTGGATCGCGCATAACCATAAATGGTGATGCCATGTCGATCTTCGCACGAAGACACATTTTGCCTTCTTCAACCTCACCGTTCTTCATTTTGTCGAATAGAGCTAAGTTTTCTTCAACGCTACGATCGCGGTATGGGCTATGCTTACCTGGCTCAGTTAATGTGCCACGGTACTCACGCATCTGCTCTGGACTTAGCTCATCAACGTACGCTAAGCCTTTATTAATTAATTCAATTGCGAACCCGTATAGCTTATCGAAGTAGTTTGATGAATAACAAATATCACCGCTCCACTCAAAGCCCAACCAGTTAACATCGTTCTTAATAGACTCAACGTATTCGATGTCTTCTTTCTCAGGGTTAGTATCATCAAAACGAAGATTACATTGACCCTGATAGTCCTGAGCAATACCGAAGTTCAAACAAATAGATTTAGCATGGCCGATATGCAGGTAACCATTCGGCTCCGGCGGGAATCGGGTATGTACGCTTGTATGTTTGCCACTTGCTAAATCCGCATCAATAATTTGGCGGATAAAGTTAGTTGGACGAGCTTCAGATTCACTCATCAATTACACCTCGTGTGCTTACAGGATTGAGAACTGTATATGATCCATAAATATGGCTCATGACTCAACAAATAGTATGCATTGTTTGTCGATATGGATAAAAAAGCCCCGTAATAACGGAGTTTGTATCCTACCACTATACATTAATGCCCTAATTAGGCGCATTAAAAACATGACCATTAATTTGATAGCCATGATTTTTATCTAACTTAATAAAAAAAGCCGATGAAGGTTTCCCTTCACCGGCTGATATTTTAACAGTTAAAGCGTGTTTACATCGTAACTTATAGTGATGTTACACGGCTGAAACGTTTACCGTCTGCGCTTACTGCACGGATTTCAACTTTACCCGTTACACTTGGTTGTGCTTTCGCATTGTAAGTGTTCCACGTTTTGCCTTCGTCCGTTGAGTATTGTAGTGCTAAGCCAGGCATACTTACGTTCATTGCAAGTTTACCATTTTCAATTTTTGCACCAGGTACTGGTACACGGTACTGAATACCTGCCGCATCAAGTTTAGCTAGTTCACGTTGACCAAGAACGTTAGCAAAACGCTCCCACTCGTTGTGAAGGGCTTTCTTGTCCACAAGGTTTGAGTCTTGTGAGTATTCAACACCTGCTTGATACTCATTTTCCCACTCACCTTTGTGCCATGCACGCTCAGCTGCTGCTAGTACGCGAGGGAATACCATGTACTCGTATTGATCATCGTTACCTACAGTTTCACTCCAAAGCTGAGCAGACAGACCGTGGAAGCCTTTCGATTCAACCGTACCTTTACTTGCAAAGCCATTGCCATCACGATCGAGTGATGTTTCTGCGTTCTGAGGTAAATTCTCTGGCGCAAAACCAAACATCTTACGTGTATCTGTTGCACGTGTTGCCCAGTAGTAACCGCGCTCTGATGGATCTACTTCATATGGCATATCCATGTATACGTAATCTGGGTTTGATACTACAACATCATAGCCTTTGTTAGCCCACTCGTATGCAGATGCACCACCACCCCAGTATAGAACGTCCCAGAAGTTCACACGTACGTTATCTGTGTCAAATGCTTTCGCATCTTTCGAGTACTTCAAGCCATCTTGCCATGCTTGGAAATTCTCAATACCCTTGCTATTAACCACAGCACTTACACGCTCAGCAAAGTAGCTTGGTAGACGATCGTAATCACTTACCACACCTTCTGCGATCAATTTCTGACACATTGGTGATTTTTGGTATGGCTTATCTTGCTTAGATTGATCAATTGAACCCGTCCAAGCTGTTTGCTCTGCAGCGTTAATATCTTGGAAGCCTGCATTTAACTTGATGTTCTTCGCTTCATCACCACCGAAATGCCATGTATTTAGCGGCATACCCGCGTCTTTATGCATTGCTTGAATTTCAGTAATGACTTTATCAACAAACTTTGCTGACGAATCCATACATGGGTTAATAAAACTACGCTTATCGTAGAACTGTACTGTCGTTACGTTTGACGTATCTTGTGGATCCATCAAGCGATATTCATTCGCTTCATCCATCTTGCCTTCAGCAGCTAGACGCTTGTAACGCGCTTCCATTGCTACCACCGCTGCACGCGCGTGAGCTGGCATATCAATTTCAGGGATCACTTCGATACCACGTGCTTTCGCATATTTTAGAATATCTAAGTAATCTTGCTTGCTGTAGAAACCTGAACCATCGTTCTCAGATGTTGGGCCTGAGCCTAGTTGAGGAAGAAGACAGCTTGTTTCTGATAAATCATGACAACGCTTACCACCGATTTCTGTCAATTCTGGAAGACCCGGAATTTCGATACGCCAACCTTCATCATCAGATAGGTGGAAGTGGAATTTGTTCATCTTGTACGCTGCCATTTGATCTAGCGTACGTAGGATCGCTTCTTTAGAGTGGAAGTTACGACCCACATCAACCATTACACCACGATAATCAAAACGTGGTGCGTCCAATACATTTAATGTTGGAATGCTGTTATCTGCACCGGTAGACATCAGTGAGATCAGAGACTGCATACCGTAGAACGCACCTTGGTTATCAAAACCAGTAACGGTGGCGCCCTTCTTAGTTACGTCTAGCTTATAAGCACCAACAATTTGCTGATCCTTCTTAAACGAACCCGGTAAAATTGTTACTTTTACTGGGTATTCACCCTGCGCGTTCACACCAAGCTGTGCTAAACGAGCCTCTACTGCAGCCATCATGTCAGCAGGTAGCGTTAGGTTGTCGATCTTAATACCGTTAGCTAGAGAAACAGTATCGCCAGTTAATTTAGTACTTAGCGGTGTAGGTAAAATAGTGCCAGCTACTTCTTCAGAAGCCACTAAGTTTACATCGCTGTTTTTCTCAAAACGTGTTTCTGGTGTCGCTAATACGTTGTTATCCGCTTTAACACGCTTAAATTGATCGCCTTTTAATGGCGTTAAGTAATCTGCAGGGTTAGCTGTATCTGTGCTAACAATTGTTTTTGGTTCTGCATTACCTGCTGTTACATATGCACGAGGCATGTAATCATTTTCAAATAAAGTCCAATATTCACCGATGTAAGGGATAACAACCTTTTCACCTTCAGCAAAACCATCGAACTTATCTGTTGGCTCTAGTGTGTGTAGATCACCTGTTACATGAGTAACTTTGAATTGATCATTCTGCACTTCTAGGATTTGACGAATACTGCTGAAGTAAATTTTCCAATCTTTATTCGTCACCGCTGGACCTTTATTTTCCAGCGTTAAATTAATCAAATCACATGATGCCCATTCCGCACCCAGTGTTTTACATGGCAAGCCTTCTTCTGCGCCGTGCTGAATAGCGACTTCGTAGTTAAGATCTAGGTTTGACGCTAGGTTATTTACTACAGTTTGATCATTGTTTCCTTTACTTGCACAACCCGTCACCGCTAATGCAATAAAAGATGCTAACGCCGTAAGTTTAATAGTCATGATATATTCCTTTCTCCCGATATCTCTTCTAAAAAAGTGAAGAGAAAATCAATACGAGCCCAAACGTTGGGTACTCAAAATGCCGGCCCTATCATTCCATGTTTGAAAATAATAAGGCCGGTTTTATTAAAGGTCTTGCGGTATTACTTAATTACTGAAGAATTCAGGTAATTATGGAAGTTTTACAGAAGATAGATCTTCTGACGCTGGGATTTTCTTCATTTCGCCAGCAACAATTTCAGCTAGAGGGCCAAGGATAACCTGAAGGTTATTTGAACCTAGTTTAACTACACCCATCGCACCTAGTGCTTTTAACGTTTTCTCGTTAGCAAGACTGCTGTCTTTTAGCGTTAGGCGTAGACGTGTAATACAAGCATCAATGTTCTCTAGGTTACCGTGACCACCCAGTGCTTTTAAGTACTGCTTCGCTAGCTCGCTAGTTTCTGCAGAACCTGCAACTGATGAAGTCTCTTCTTCGTCGTCTTCACGGCCAGGCGTTTTAAGGTTGAACTTAACAATCGCGAAGCGGAATACAAAGTAGTAGATGAAGAAGAATGCAATACCTTGAACAATCAGCATATACCACTGAACAGCTAGTGGGTTGCGTGATGACAAGAACATATCAACTAGACCTGCAGAGAAACCGAAACCTGCAATCCACTGCATAGATGCTGCGATGTATACAGATAGACCCGCTAGTGCTGCGTGAATTACGTACAGTACTGGTGCTAGGAACATGAATGCAAATTCTAGCGGCTCAGTAACACCGGTGAAGAATGATGCAAAACCAGCAGCTAGTAGTAGAGATGCTACGCGCTCTTTATTCTTCGCTTTCGCAGTGTGGTACATCGCAAGTGCCGCACCTGGTAGACCAAACATCATGATTGGGAAGAAACCAGCTTGGTACATACCAGTGACACCTGGAGTTGCTGTACCTTCAGCGATTGATTTCGCGCCGCCTAGGAAGTTAGGAATATCGTTAATACCTGCTACGTCAAACCAGAATACTGAGTTTAGTGCGTGGTGAAGACCTACAGGAATCAATAGACGGTTGAAGAATGCGTAGAGACCCGCACCTACAGAACCCATACCTTGGATGCTTTCACCAAAATGTACTAGACCGCCGTAAATTGATGGCCAAACAACCATCAAGATACCTGCAATAACGATACCAGCAATAGATGTTAGAATTGGTACTAAACGCTTACCACTAAAGAACGCTAGTGCTTTGTGTAGTTCTACGTTTGAGAAACGGTTGTACAACTCAGCTGATACGATACCGACTAAGATACCTACGAATTGGTTATTGATTTTACCAAATGCAGCTGGAACTGCGCTTGGGTCAATACCTTGGATTTGCGCGACTGCACCCGGTGCAAGAAGCGTTGTTACCACAAGGAAACCTACAAAACCAGAAAGTGCTGCTGCACCGTCTTTATCTTTAGACATGCCGTATGCAACACCCACTGCAAACAGTACAGACATGTTATCAATAATTGCCGCACCAGCCTTGATCAAGAAAGCAGCTAATGCAGAGTTTGCACCCCAGCCGTTCGGATCAATCCAGTAACCGATACCCATTAAGATTGCCGCTGCAGGAAGTACTGCAACTGGCACCATTAATGCCTTACCTACTTTTTGAAAATATCCAAGAATATTCACCCTTAGTTCCCCCTATGGTTTTCTTAGATGTAATTAAATAACTGTTTATAAGCTATCCGTATTAAGTTATTCGCAGTTTAAGAAATTAATTTCGCCCCGCAAATTAAAAGCTCATCATTTGTGATCTCAATCACCGACGGAGGTTAGAACTGAGTGATTTTGCTAGCTCGATCATAAAACTTATTTTATCATTCGAAACAAAGGCGCTATGTCGCTAAGATTTTTCCTGTTTTAACTTTCTTCAACGAGGTATCAACGTGAGACTAATCCCGCTAAATAACGCTAAAGATGTTGGTTTATGGTCAGCTCGCTACATCGCAGATCGTATCAATAAATTCGAACCATCAGCTGAGCGTCCATTTGTATTGGGTCTACCAACTGGTGGTACACCACTTGCAACTTACAAACGTCTTATCGAGCTATACCAAGCTGGTGAAGTAAGCTTTAAACATGTTGTTACTTTCAACATGGATGAGTACGTAGGCATGCCTGCAGATCACCCAGAATCATACCGTAACTTCATGTACAACAACTTCTTCAACCACGTTGACATCCAAGAAGAGAACATTAACCTTCTTGACGGTAACGCAGAAGATCACGTTGCTGAGTGCCAACGTTACGAAGATAAGATCAAATCTTACGGTAAAATCAACCTATTCATGGGCGGTGTAGGCAACGACGGCCACATTGCTTTCAATGAGCCAGCATCATCATTAGCATCTCGTACACGAATCAAAACACTAACGCACGAAACGCGTATTGCTAACTCTCGCTTCTTCGATGGCGATATCAACCAAGTACCTAAGTACTCGCTAACTATCGGTGTTGGTACTTTGCTTGATTCTGAAGAAGTCATGATCCTTATCACTGGCCACAACAAAGCACAGGCACTACAAGCTGCGGTTGAAGGCAGTGTCAATCACCTATGGACAGTATCTGCACTGCAGCTACATCCTAAATCAATGATTGTTTGTGATGAGCCATCAACTCAAGAGCTAAAAGTGAAGACCGTTAAGTACTTCCAAGAACTAGAAGCGGAAAATATTAACCACCTTTAATCCTATTAAGGAATATTCATGTACGCGCTTACCAACTGTAATATTTTTACCGGTAGCGAAGTGCTGAATAACCACGCCGTCATTATTGACGGCGTGAACATTCATGCAATCTGCCCGATTAATCATTTACTCGATGGCATCGACACTATCGATCTTCATGGTGCAAACCTCTCTCCTGGCTTTATTGACTTACAATTAAATGGTTGTGGAGGGGTGATGTTCAACAATGAAACCACCGCCGAAGCCATTGATATTATGCACCAAGCCAACCTAAAATCAGGTTGTACTAGCTTTCTCCCTACGCTTATCACCTCCCCCGACGAAGACATGAAACGTGCAGTTTCAGCTATTCGTGACTATCAAGCAAAATACCACAATCAAGCATTAGGCCTACACCTAGAAGGCCCTTATATTAATGTTGTAAAGAAAGGGGTTCACCGCCCGGATTTCATTCGTCCAGCGAGTGACGATATGATTGCGTTCTTGTGTGATAATGCTGATGTTATTACTAAAGTCACTCTCGCACCTGAACTGAATTCACCTGAGCATATTCAGAAACTGATTGATTCAGGTATTGTCGTATCGGCAGGACACAGTAATGCGACATACGAAGAAGCAAGACAAGGCTTCGATCTCGGTATTAGTTTTACTACGCATTTATTCAATGCGATGAGTCCAGTAGAAGGTCGTTCGCCAGGTCTAGTTGGCGCTATTTACGATAGCAGTGAAATCTATACAGGCGTTATTGCTGACGGTTTCCATGTTGACTATGCCAATATCCGCATGGCTCATAAAATGAAGAATACGCGTTTAGTTTTAGTGACCGATGCCACAGCTCCAGCAGGTGCAAACATCGATAGCTTTCTTTTTACTGGGACAAAGGTATATTACCGAAACGGCATGTGTGTAACTGAAGAAGGCACACTTGGTGGTTCAGCACTGACAATGATTGAAGCAATTCAAAATAGTGTTGAACATGTAGGTATCGCCTTGGACGAAGCGATTCGTATGGCCACACTTTATCCTGCTCGCGCTATTGGTGTAGACAAGAAACTTGGGGCTATAAGAAAAGGCATGGTAGCAAATCTTACTGTGTTTGATCGCGATTATCATGTTCAGGCGACAATTGTTAATGGTGAATACAAACAGAGCTAATTATGACAGGCGGACAAATTGGTAATGTTGATCTCGTAAAACAGCTAAACAGTGCAGCTGTTTATCGCTTGATTGACTTGCAGGGCCCTATTTCACGTATTCAGGTGGCTGATGTTAGTCAGCTTGCTCCTGCCAGTGTTACTAAAATAACCCGCCAACTACTTGAGCGCGGCCTAATCAAAGAGGTCGCGCAACAAGCATCAACCGGCGGTAGACGGGCAATATCGCTGACAACTGAATCAGCAGCATTTCATTCTATTGCGGTGCGTATTGGTCGAAATTACATTGAAATAACCCTTTATGATTTAAGTGGTAACCATATAACAGGTACCGCTCACCCATTTTCTTATACCAGCCAACAAGCCTTAATTGATGGTTTACTTGAGCATATCCAAAATTTCATCAGTAATAACCAAAATGTAATGAAAGAATTGGTTGCATTTGGTATTACGCTCCCCGGCTTAGTGAACCCTGAGCATGGTATTGTGGAATATATGCCACATATTGAAATTGATGACTTTCCATTAGCTGACATTATTAAAAAACAATTCGGTGTTATTTGTTTTGTCGGTAATGATATTCGAGGCCTAGCGCTAGCTGAACATTACTTCGGTGCAAGCCGCGATTGTAAAGACTCAATTCTAGTCAGTGTTCACAACGGGACAGGTGCCGGTATTATTGTTAATGGTCAAGTATTCTTGGGCTTTAACCGTAACGTGGGCGAGATCGGCCATATTCAAATCGATCCTTTAGGCGATAAATGCCAATGCGGTAATTTTGGTTGTTTAGAAACAGTCGCAGCCGATCCCGCAATAGTTAAAAATGTTCAACATTTGCTCGACCAAGGCTATCCAAGTTCATTACAAGCGCTTGAAGATATAACAATGCTTGCGATTTGTAATGCGGCAAATGATGGTGATGAGTTAGCAACCCAAGCGTTGATAAAAGTGGGAAATCAATTGGGCAAAGCTCTTGCGATGACCATCAATTTGTTCAACCCTCAAAAAATCATTCTTGCGGGTAACATTACTCATGCCCAAGAGATTGTTTTTCCAGCGATTCGACGTTGTGTTGAAACACAATCACTCTCAAGATTTCATCATGACTTACCGGTTGTTGCATCTGAGCTTTATAACCAGCCGACCATAGGTGCATTTTCAATGATCAAACGCGCCATGTTAAACGGTGTCTTATTACAGCTTCTATTAGAAGACTAATCACAGCACCATATAAATTCAGAGCAAAGGGGCGTATTGATTTAATACGCCCCTAATCTCATCAGCTTCACACTATTTCTCCAGATTGTTATCTTGCAAGGATGTTGTACAAGATATGGAATTTATCTACATACTTACCGCTTTTATCATTGGTTTTATTGCTCTACGTTGCAAACTCCCCCCTCTTGTGGGTTTTCTTGTTGCAGGCTTTAGTCTTAACAGTTTTGGCTTTACTTCTACACCTACTTTAGAAACCTTAGCTAACTTAGGGGTAACACTGCTTCTTTTTACCATTGGTTTAAAGCTGGATGTGAAGTCCTTACTTAAAAAAGAAGTTTGGGGTGGTGCTACCTTACATAATCTCTTATCAACAACCTTATTTACCCTCTGTTTATTGGTATTAAAACAGCTTGGTTTAACCATGTTCAGCGACATGGCGTTAAGCCAATTAATTCTTATCGGGTTTGCGCTGTCTTTTTCCAGTACAGTATTTGCCATTAAGCTGTTACAAGAAAAAGGCGAGTTAAATGCAAAGTACGGTACCGTCTCTATCGGTATTCTGGTCATGCAAGATATCTTCGCCGTTATATTCTTGACTATCTCAAGTGGAAAAATGCCAGAAGTGTATGCGCTTGGACTTTTCGCCCTACCGTTAATTCGCCCTATCCTATACAAGATCTTAGACAAAGCAGGTCACGGTGAAGTACTGGTACTCTATGCCATTACTCTTGCGCTAGTGCTCGGTGCAGGGTTATTTAAACTGGTTGGTATGAAGCCTGATTTGGGTGCGCTATTGATCGGGATGCTAATGGCAGGACACAGTAAGTCTTCTGAAATGGCAAAATCACTCTTTAACTTTAAAGAGCTGTTACTTGTTTGCTTTTTCTTAAATATTGGCCTGTCAGAAACCCCGACGCTTAATGGGTTACTGATGGCATTTGTTTTACTACTCTTATTACCGCTTAAAGGCATGTTGTACTACGGCATATTCCATTTGTGTCGTTACCGTGTCCGTACCTCAATGCTCGCGACGTTAACACTATTTAATTACAGCGAGTTTGGTTTAATTGTCGGTGGTGTGGCTTATAAGCTAGGACTATTACCGGGTACTTTTTTAGTGGCTATCGCTATTGCCGTTTCTTTTTCATTTTTGCTCGCAGCCCCTCTCAACAGCGTGAGCCATAAACTTTATACAGAAGCATCAAAATGGCTAAAAGAATTTGAACCAGAAAAACTCAACGCCGATGACAAACTGATCGATCTTGGACAATCAAAAGTGTTAATTCTTGGTATGGGTCGAATAGGCACGGGGGCATATGATGAGTTACAAGCACGTTACGGCAAGCAAATCATAGGCGTTGAAACCCGAGAGGAATCCGCAGAGAAGCAACGCAAAGAAGGACGTAATGTTATTCAAGGCGATGCGACTGATCCTGATTTTTGGGCGCGGGTGATCAGCAAAGAACGTATAACTCTTATTTTATTAGCAATGCCTCATAGTCAGGCGAATGTTTATGCCTTGGAGCAAATTAAAGCTCGTCATTTCCAAGGTAAAATAGCAGCAATTGCTCAGTACAATGATGATGAAGAGTTACTGTATGAACAAGGTATTGATGCCGTCTTCAACATCTTCAATGAGGCTGGCAGTGGTTTTGCTCGTAATGTATGTGATCACTTAAAGCCAGACATAACAGCAATCAAATCATAATCCTATAAGTACGCCCCCCTTATTTCGCAGCAAAAAATAAACAGTGGTAACAACTACTGTTTATTTTTTTTAAACAAAAAGCCAAACAAATTAGATTTAATTCAGTTAAAGGCGCTTTTACTGAATGATATTCACCTAAGGCGTTTTATTTTAATCGATTGAAGATTTTTTATTGCAATTTACTTCAGAATACGCAATTTTAACAATCAAAGAGAAACGCACATAAATAAAAAGTTTTATTTTCATTATATAAACCTTTCGGTTACATCTGTGTTTCTAAGATTTATGGATATAAAAAGATAACGTTGGAGTGGTATTACTATGTGTTCTGTATTTGGGATCCTAGACATTAAAAGCGACGCAGCAGCATTGCGTCCTATCGCATTAGAAATGTCGAAAAAGCTTCGTCACCGCGGCCCAGACTGGTCAGGTATTTATGCATCAGAACATGCCATTCTTGCGCATGAGCGTCTAGCGATTGTTGGCTTAAACAGTGGTGCACAACCGCTATATAGCCCAGATAAAAAATTAATTCTTGCGGTTAACGGTGAAATCTACAACCACAAAGAAATCCGTGCTCGCTATGAAGGTAAATACGATTTCCAAACAGATTCAGATTGTGAAGTTATTCTTGCGCTATACCAAGATATGGGCGAAGAGTTACTTGAAGAGCTTAACGGTATTTTCGCCTTTGTACTGTACGATGAAGAAAAAGATACTTACCTTGTAGGTCGTGATCACATTGGTATTATTCCGTTGTACCAAGGCTTTGACGAAAACGGTAACTACTATGTTGCATCAGAAATGAAAGCGCTGGTACCTGTGTGTAAAACAGTGAGTGAATTCCCTCCTGGTTGTTACTACGGTAGTGCTGATGCCGAGCCACAACGGTATTACACCCGTGATTGGAATGAATACGCAGCCGTACAAGGTAACTCAACCAGCAAAGAAGAATTAACTGAAGCATTAGAAGCCGCTATTAAGCGTCAGTTAATGACAGATGTACCTTACGGTGTACTACTATCAGGTGGTTTAGATTCATCAATTACATCAGCTGTGGCAAAACGCTTTGCTGCAATGCGTATTGAGGATAATGACCAATCTGAAGCATGGTGGCCTCAACTTCACTCTTTTGCCGTGGGTCTTGAAGGTGCCCCTGATTTAAAAGCAGCGCGTGAAGTTGCAGATAAAATTGGTACCGTTCACCATGAAATGACTTACACGATTCAAGAAGGTCTAGATGCTATCCGTGATGTGATTTATCACATTGAAACTTACGATGTGACAACCATTCGTGCTTCTACCCCAATGTTCCTAATGGGTCGTAAAATCAAGGCAATGGGTATCAAGATGGTACTTTCTGGTGAAGGTGCAGATGAAATCTTTGGTGGCTACTTATACTTCCATAAAGCACCGAACGCGAAAGAGTTCCATGAAGAAACTGTACGTAAATTGCTTGCTCTGAACATGTTTGACTGTGCACGAGCAAACAAATCGTTAGCGGCATGGGGTGTTGAAGGCCGAGTACCATTCCTAGATAAAGAATTTATCGATGTGGCAATGCGTCTGAACCCTGAAGATAAAATGTGTGGTAACGGTAAGATGGAAAAACACATCTTACGTGAGTGTTTTGAGCACTACCTACCAGAATCTATCGCATGGCGTCAAAAAGAGCAGTTCTCTGATGGTGTAGGTTACAGCTGGATTGATACGCTAAAAGAAGTGGCTGAAGAAAAAGTAACGGATCAACAGCTTGAAACAGCGGCTTACCGCTTCCCTTACAACACACCAACAACCAAAGAAGGTTACGCATACCGTGAGATCTTTGAAGAGTTGTTCCCGCTAGAAAGTGCGGCAAAATGTGTACCGGGTGGTCCATCGATTGCTTGTTCAAGTGCAAAAGCGATTGAATGGGATGAGAGCTTTAAGAACGCAGCAGACCCATCAGGTCGTGCAGTAGCAGCTGTACATAACGAAGCTTATAAAAAATAAGTTTGCTCTAAACTGCAGCTAATAAAAAACCGCCAAGCACGAAAATGTGTTGGCGGTTTTTTTATATCTATATGAAACTTAACGTTCCCAGTATGCTTCTTCCAAACTATCTTCACGCTCTGGCAGACCACGAGATAAACGTGGAGAATACTGAGCCAAGACTTCGTAGCTTACACGGTTTGAATATAAACAAACCTGTGAGAACGATGAATAAGTTAGGAAAGAATGTTGGTGCTTACTCGAGTTCGGCACGTTTTCTTTATGGTAGCGGTTTGCAGACATATCATGCAGTAATGCTGAAAGTGCACCATCACCAGCACCGTTAGTATTCTTAATACGCTCAGGACCGCCCATATAAGGAGCAATATGTGAATACGCCTTAATTGGATTCTCACACGCCGTTTTAAGCATTGGTCGGCTAAATTCATAGCGGTTAAACTCAGCAATATCACCTGGAAGTAACGGTAAACTTGTTTCACGCTTAGCGTTATCATCAGTGTAACCTGCGGTATATAAACCTACAGGGCCTGCAGTACAAAGAACAAGATCAACCCATTCTAATGCTTTATCAGCTGCTACAAGCGGATCAGACTCACCAGTTAACGCTTCACCTTCATCTTCATTCATTGCAACAACTGTTACATGATCACGAAGGAAGTCGCGCCACCATTGTGGATCGTCTTGAATAACGAACTTTGTACCTAATGTTAATACCACGGGTACATCGTATTTTTTCGCATATTCAATGGCGCGCATTGTGGCCGCTGGCATAGGATCGCCAGGCTTACAACGCACTAAATACGCCGTTAACACAAGTGCAGACGCATTTTCAAACACATGTTCAGGAATGCTATCAGGTTCAAGTTGGTTCATCTTACCTTCGTTGATAGCGAAGGTACGTTCACCGTCTTTTGAAATAAGAGCAAAACAACGACCAATAGGACCGTCAACAGGTTGAAGGTAGTTCATATCCATGCGGCTTGATGTATTACAAAGGTAACGGTACGCGTAACTACCGATCTCAATGTCTTTACTCATCACGCCTAGAAGAACAGATTTATCATCCGCTAACACAGAATAGTTGTGTAGCGTATTACCAATCGTGCCACCAGCAAACTCGTGAGTAACAAGGTTGTTCTCTTTTAGCTCTTGATATAGCGCTTCTGCTTTTTCATCAGTAATAACCAACGAATGGCCTTTACTTAACTCATAGCGTTCCAGGAATTCATCATCCACATAAGCTTCAATATCTACCAATGTTTGGTCAATACCGACAACATGAGTACGTGCTAGACGCTTCTCTTGTTTCGTTTGACTTAAAAGTGGATCGCGAGCATGTACCGGAAAGTAATGCTTAGATTTTCGTTGGCCTGGAAATTTCATGTCTATGCGCTATCAAGTTGTAAATTTTGCGAATTCTATCACAGAATATAGAACATAAAAGCAAAAGCTCTCATTGGTTTTGAGATATATCAACACAAATGAGAGCGTAAACGTTATCGTCAATGTAAGTTACAGAATAAAAACTGACTATTCCCAACCTTGAACATGTTGTTTCACCAAGTCTTCCATCATTGTAATATGTGCCTGGCTATCATTAAGGCAAGGGATCAAATTAAATTCTACCCCACCCGCTTCAATGAACACTTCTTTGCACTGCTCTGCAATTTCTTCAAGGGTTTCTAAACAATCAACAGAGAACGCAGGACACATTACATCAAGACGTTTTACGCCTTTCTCAGCCAATGATTTTATCGTGCCTTCCGTATACGGTTTTAACCATTCTTCACGTCCAAAAATAGACTGATAGCTCATGCTCATTTTTTCACGCGGCATCTCAAGCATCTTCGCTAATAGCTCCGTTGTACCATTACAATGATCGGGATACGGATCGCCATTATCAGCATAACGTTTAGGAATACCGTGATATGAACATAATAAGTAATCAGGCTCGCCTTTTTCTGCCCACACCGTTTTAGCCGTCTCGGCTAACGCTGAAATATAATCAGGGTGATCGTAATAATGATTAATAAAGCGCAACTCTGGGATATACGATATGGACTTTAAGTCTTTCGCAATACGATCAAATACAGCAGCTGTGGTAGTACCTGAATACTGAGGATATAACGGTAAAACTAAAACCTTATCACAACCTTGCTGCTTTAGACGCTCCAAACCAGCCTGAGTACTCGGATTACCATAAGTCATACCCAGTTCAACTGGGACTTGAAGTATCTCTGTTAATGCTTTTTGTTGGCGTTTTGAATACACCATCAATGGTGAGCCATCTTCCATCCAAACAGATTGATATAATTTAGCAACTTTCGGTGAGCGAATCGGCAAAATTACGCCGTGTAAAATGGGGCACCATAACCAGCGAGTCATATCGACGACACGGTGATCGTGTAAAAATTGAGATAGAAATTGTTTCACCCCAGCCGCCGTCGGTGCATCAGGCGTACCTAAGTTAACTAACAATACACCGTATTTTTTATTGTCTTTATTCATCGGTTTTCGCTCTTATCTGTCCTAAACCAAGCTTTCTGATCAAAAAAGATTAATCATGCAACCGAAGCTAAACGAAGGCTGATCGCTTTTAGATCACTTTGATCAGAAAAAGACGTATCCCGCCTTTATTAACCCCTATTTAAACCATAAAAAAACGGACTATACCAATAGGTAAGCCCGTTTTTTTCATTGTTACAAGCTATCTAAAACAGCCTATATCAATATTAAGCTAATGCTTTTTCTAGCTCAGCGCTCACTTCAGCAACAGGAAGTGTACCATCAAACTTAAGGTATTTCGTGTTACCCGCTGCCGCTTCTTTACCATAGTACTCGATAAGAGGTGCAGTTTGTGTGTGGTAAACATTTAGACGTGCACGAACTGTTTCTTCTTTGTCGTCTTCACGGATAACAAGATCTTCACCTGTTACGTCATCTTTACCTTCAACCTTTGGTGGGTTGTAAACAGCGTGGTAAGTACGACCAGAAGGAAGGTGAGCACGACGACCCGCCATACGCTCAACGATCACATCGTCAGCCACATCAAACTCGATAACGTAATCAACGTTAACACCGTTTTCTTTTAGACCATCAGCTTGAGGAATTGTGCGTGGGAAACCATCTAGTAGGAAGCCTTTTGCGCAATCATCTGCCGCAATACGCTCTTTTACAAGACCAAGGATGATATCGTCAGATACCAATTGACCTGCATCGATCACTGATTTCGCTTGCTTGCCTAGTTCAGTACCCGCTTTGATAGCTGCACGTAGCATGTCACCAGTTGAAATTTGAGGAATACCAAACTTTTCCATGATGAATTGAGCTTGAGTACCTTTACCTGCACCTGGAGCGCCCAGAAGAATGATGCGCATTGTGATCCCCTTTAATAGAGTGGAATTTTTGCAAAAAAGTGAAAATACACTGAATAAGCGAGACTCGCAAGCCCAGTACAATGACTGGGCTTGGTTTACATGCTTTATCAGAATAGTATTTGATACAAGCAAGTTATTTGGTTATTTAATCAGCAACTTGTTAATTGCAGCAAGGAACTGAGAAGGATCTTCCATCGTACCGCGTTCAGCTAACATCGCTTCACCTAGCAAGAATTCAACCCAACGACCAAACACTTCTTCATCTGCTTCATCTGCCATTTTCTTAACCAATGCATGCTCAGGGTTTAATTCAAAAATGTATTGAACCTCTGGCGCATCATGACCCGCTGCTGCTAGCAGTTTCGCCATTTGGGTACCCATTTCGTTTTCATCTGTCACAACAACTGCTGGTGTGTCATGAAGTTTGAACGTTGCACGTACATCTTTTACACGTGTGCCTAAGTAACCTTTTGTACGCTCAGTCACTGAAGCAAACTCTTTTTCCGTCTCTTTTTGCTTCTCTTTCACTGCTTCATCGTCAAAGCTTGAAAGATCAAGATCAGATTTAGTAATCGCTTGGAACTGCTTGCCTTCAAATTCTGGCAAGTGGCCCATTAGGTACTCATCAATACGATCGTACATCAAAATCACTTCCAACCCTTTAGCACGGAATTGCTCTAGGTGTGGGCTATGTTTCGCTGCATTAAAATTATCTGCGGTTAGATAATAAATCTTATCTTGGTTTTCTTTCATGCGGCTCACGTAATCGGCAAGCGATACTGTTTGCTCTTGTGAGTCATTTTCTGTTGAGCTAAAGCGTAGCAAGTTGGCAATTTTGTCACGATTAGCAAAATCTTCAGCTAACCCTTCTTTTAATACCTGACCAAACGCTTTCCAGAACGTCTGATACTTATCAGCATCATTTTTCGCCATACGCTCAAGCATTTGCAACACGCGCTTGGTACACGCTTTACGTAGCGCTTGAGTTACCTTGTTATCTTGTAGAATTTCGCGCGATACGTTCAGTGGCAGATCGTTTGAATCAATTAAGCCGCGCACGAAGCGAAGGTATGTCGGCATAAACTGCTGTGCATCATCCATAATAAATACACGTTGTACATACAGTTTTAAGCCATGCTGACCATCACGATTATTCAGATCCCAAGGTGCCGTCGACGGGATGTAAAGCAGACTAGTGTAATCTTGCTTACCTTCAACGCGGTTATGTGACCATACCAAAGGCTCTGCGTAATCATGCGCAACGTGATTGTAGAATTCTTTATATTCTTCCTCACTGATGTCGGACTTATTACGTGTCCACAATGCTTGGGCCTTATTTATCTGATCCCACTTTGTTCCTGTTACTTTACCTTCTTCGTCTTTTTCTTCGGTTTGAATAAGAACAGGAATACCAATATGGTCTGAATACTTACCCACGATTTCACGTAAGCGATACTCATTTAAAAACTCTTTATCATCTTCACGTAGATGCAAGATAATATCAGTACCACGATTCGCTTTAGTGATAGTTTCAATACTGTAATCACCTTCACCAGCAGACTGCCAACTTACCGCTTCATCAGCCGCAACATCAGCTGCACGTGTATTAACCGTTACCGAATCTGCCACAATGAATGCTGAGTAAAAACCCACACCAAACTGACCAATTAATTGCGAATCTTTACTTTCATCTTCTTTTAGCTGAGAGAAGAATTCTTTCGTACCTGATTTAGCAATTGTGCCTAAATGCTCAATCGCCTGCTCACGAGTCATACCAATACCATTATCACTAATAGTTAATGTACCCGCTTGCTCATTGATTGATAACTTAACGCATAGGTTAGAATCGTCACCATACAAATCAGACTGTGATAAGGCTTTAAAACGTAGCTTATCTGCCGCATCAGACGCATTTGAGATCAATTCACGTAAGAAAATCTCTTTATTCGAGTAAAGTGAATGGATCATTAGGTGAAGTAATTGTTTTACTTCCGACTGAAAACCACGAGTTTCCTTATTTTTATCAACTACTTGCTCGCTCATCTCTACTCCATTGGAAATTGTTAGGTGTTATTTTTAAGATAAATATGGTCAAACGGTATAATTTCAACCTAAAATAACACGATTTTTATTTTTTATATTTTTTCAGATTCCGTTTTATATTTTTAGATTAAGAAACCATTCAGCAAACTTATAGAACAATGAATAATTAGAAGATCATTGCTAAGGTTAAAAAATGCCCACACACGCAAAAAAGTTTTTAATCGGACAACGATTCATTTTTGATCCAAACGATAACAGTTTAATTGATAAACTAGAAAATAATGAGTTAATTCGTTTAGGCAGTAATGAAAGCCGCGCCTTGAGTCTTCTAATCGAAGATCCAAGCCTCATTATTACTCGCCAGCGTATTCACGATTATGTTTGGCGCGAACAAGGCTTTGAAGTCGATGACTCAAGTTTAACACAAGCTATTTCAACGTTGCGTAAAGCACTAAAAGACTCAACTAAGTCGCCTGCATTTGTAAAAACTGTGCCCAAACGTGGTTACCAAATCATTGCCACTGTCGATCCCTATGTCGATGAAGAAGGCATGGATTCTAATGTTGCAGCCCAAGAAACTTTACCGCATCCAGAACATATTTCCCCTCTTGATACACCAAGTGTTGATGTTACAGATAGCGAGATCGTTGAACAAATAACAGAGGCTGAATCATCGATACCACCCTCGATAGAAACCAAACCGAAGATAACATGGCTTGGTTGGATAGCACTGGCGATCGCTTTAATATTACCGGTTGTTGTTAATTTAAGTATGCCCCCAAAATCGGCTGCTTTTCGTCCACTTCTTCAAGTTGAGGGCGTAAAAATTTATACGCCAATTAGTAATCCAGTGATGAAAGATTGGAACAATATGATCAGTAGTTGCGTCAGTGATTATTTGAAAAATCATCAGGATGAAGGTAAACCAACCGAAGTCATCGTCACTGGTGGACAAAATAATCAACTGTATTTGAATTACTTACATAGCAGCAGTGTACCAATGGAAAACATCACCTTACGTTTACTGACTAGCCATGAGGATAATGTGAAATTATGCCAGTAAATTCTCCTATTACCTTCTCGCATATTATTCGTAAGTATTGGCCTTTTGGGATCCTTGCTATTTCTATCACTGTTTGTAGTTGGGTTTATTTTTCAACAGATTACAAACAAGAGCAGCTACTAATGTCGCGAGAATGGCAAAGTACGACATTTAGTCGCATTGAGCCAACACAACTCGATAATTTAGGCACACTACGTAAAGTAAAACAAAGCAGTAATATGGTGTATTTGCCTAACCATACCTATTCACGTATTACGACGTTAGAGCTGTATAGTGAGAAAGCAACGCCCGTAACGATTCATATTTCTGAATCCGGTCAATGGGATGTCAGTGGTGGCTATCTGCTTACTGAGCCCACAGAGTTTAAAGACGTAACATCTGGTACAAATATTGATTTTGATGATAAGCAACTTAATGTTGTAAAAGATATTTTCAGAATGAATGCGCAAGAAAGCCGTCGGATTGATGTGATAAACAAAAATTCACTGTTATTAACCAGTTTGACCTACGGCTCTAATATTCTTTACTCGCTGTAAAAAATACAGGCTTTAAATAACACATAAAAAAACCGCGCTATATGAGCGCGGTTTTTATTTATTCTCGCCAGACTATAAACGCTGACGCCCTGCTAATGAGTGCGATAGCGTTGTACCATCAACAAGCTCTAACTCACCACCGACAGGAACACCATGAGCAATACGGCTCGCCGGTACATCATATTCATGACATAACTCAGCAATGTAATGCGCTGTGGCCTCCCCTTCAACCGTAGGGTTAGTTGCAAGAATTACTTCACTGATATTTTCATGCTGTAATCGATTTTCAAGACGATCAAGACCAATATCAGAAGGTCCAATACCATCAAGTGGTGACAAGTGCCCCATCAATACAAAATAACGGCCAGAAAATTGTCCTGTTGCTTCTACTGCGACAATATCCGCAGGACTTTCAACAACACAAATTAATCCGTTTTCTTGGCGGCGAGGATTTTCACAAATGGCACAAACATCATCTTCAGTAAATGTTCGACAATCACGGCAATGTCCAATTTCAGTCATAGCCTGACTCAGTGCATCTGCAAGTTGTAAACCACCTTGGCGATTACGCTGTAGCAAACTAAAAGCCATACGCTGTGCTGACTTAGGACCAACCCCCGGTAGACAGCGTAAAGCTTCCATTAAATGCTCCAGTAAGTGACTGGTACGCATTAATTAGAATGGCAGTTTAAAGCCAGCAGGTAGGTTCATACCGCCAGTAACTGAAGCCATTTTTTCTTTTTGTGCTTCTTCGATACGACGAGAAGCATCGTTAAATGCTGCTGCGATAAGATCTTCTAGCATGTCTTTGTCGTCTTCCATTAGACTTTCATCAATTTCAACACGACGAACACTGTGGCTACCAGTGATAGTAACTTTAACAAGGCCAGCACCTGATTCACCAGTTACTTCCATGTTTGCTACTTCTTCTTGCATCTTCTGCATACGCTCTTGCATCTGTTGCGCCTGCTTCATCATGTTACCCATGCCACCTTTACCAAACATATCTTTTCTCTCTCTATCTTGGTCTGGTTAAAAACCTTTAAATTGGTCGAACACTGTCTTCATCCAGTTGAGCGGCAAAACGCTGACAAATAAACATCACATTTTGATCGTTATCTAAGCTCTGTTTTGCTTGTAACAGCTTTTGTTGATACAGCTCTTCACGTAATTCTAACGGTGTTTTTCCTTCTTCACCCAGTACGATATTCAACATGACTGAGTGTCCTAATACGGAACTTAATGCACTACATAATTGTTCTTTCGCACGCTCACCATTTAAATGCTGTTGCGCTGCGCGTAAATGCAATGTGATTTGATCACCTTGCTGCTCAAAAGAAGAGTTCAAGGCTAGCTGTTGGATTAATTTACCCACATCCAACTGCGTCACTAAGTTTGCCCAACTATCCTGATTTGCTGCTTCATTGACAAGTATTTTTGTCATTTCAGGTGTTTTTTCGTGCTCTAGTGCTTTCTTTAAAACACGTGGAGCAACATCGACTTTTTTAGCCTCTTCAGCATCCGGTTTTGCTGTCGGTTTCCAGCGGTATTCTTGATCTTCTTTCTCTTGTAGCTGTTGTGCTGGGAGATTCGACGTCGGCATCGCACGTGAAACACTCGTAGGTATCGCTTTTTGCTTATTCGCAACACGATCTAATACGGAAGTAGCGACTTTTTTAGCTGACGTCGTTGGCGTCTTTTTTACCGATGAAACCTGTGCATCATCATGACCACGCTGTTTCTGGCTGCGTAACCTATTACGTGCCGCCAATAACCCACTAGCTGGCGAGCCTGAACGTGATGTTTCAGCAGGTGCCGCTGGCATTTCAGGCGCACTCATCGGTTGCGATGCCTGTGATACTGGCTCCTGAGAACGTTGTGGCGCAGCAGGTTGTGATTGAGCACTTGACTGAGCTGGTCCCACTTGAGGTTCTGGCATCACAGAATGAGGTGGCATTGGCGCCATATTCATCTCTGGATTAATAGCAACATTAGATTGTTGTATTTGATGCGGTGCGACTGGAGATACAGGCTCCGTATGCGTGGCTTGCATCTGCGCTTTTAACGCTTGTACGCGTGAAACACCTTGTTGCCCAGTAGGGTTTGGATTCGCCGCTGGTACTGCCGCGACTGGCTGAGTGCTAGGAACATTGATCGCTTGTGGCTGGATCCCTGATGAAACAACAGGTCTAAATGCCAACATACGCAATAGCACCATTTCAAGTCCAGTTCGACCATCAGGGGCATAGCCTAAATCTTGTCGACCTTGCACCGCAATTTGATAGCATAGCTGCACATCTTGTGGCGTCATCAATTGGCTTAACAAACTGATACGCTCAGCGTCAGGCAAGGCTTCATCTAAACTCGCAGGTAAAGCTTGATACATTGCTACACGGTGCAATTGACAGGCTAATTCACGCAGTAAGCTGTCCCATTCAACGCCAATATTCGCCAGTTCTTGTAAACTGTTCATCGCAATATTTGCATTTGCTTGCGCAACAGCTTCAAGTAAAAATAACGCTTGATCTGTATCTAATGTGCCAAGCATTGTCGCGACATTATCAATGCCAACTTGGCCGTTTCCCAAAGCAATCGCTTGATCCGTTAAACTTAACGCATCACGCATACTGCCTTCTGCAGCGCGCGCTAATAAACTCAATGCTTTAGCTTCATACTCTACTTTTTCTTCTGTGAGTACTGTTTCTAATTGCGTTTGAATTTGTTGATGATCAAGGTGCTTTAAATGAAACTGCAAACAACGAGATAAAATCGTAACCGGCAATTTTTGAGGATCCGTTGTCGCTAAAATAAATTTAACGTACTCCGGTGGCTCTTCTAACGTTTTGAGTAAAGCATTAAAACTGTGGCGAGATAACATATGTACTTCATCAATCAAGTACACTTTAAAGCGTCCACGAGCAGGCTTATACTGAACATTATCGAGCAATTCACGAGTATCTTCTACTTTGGTACGAGACGCGGCATCTATCTCTAATAGATCAACAAAACGTCCTTCGTCAATTTCACGACACGTTGTACATTTACCACAGGGGGTTGCAGTGATCCCTTCTTCACAGTTTAGTCCTTTGGCGAAAATGCGCGCGATGGTTGTTTTACCCACACCACGAGTGCCACTGAACAAGTAAGCATGATGAAGGCGATTTTGCGTTAACGCATTGCCTAAGGCTGTCAACACATGTGACTGACCAACCACATCAGAAAACTGAGATGGACGCCATTTACGGGCCAGAACCTGATAACTCATTAATAACTACCTTACTCTATCTAGACAGCGTCTTATGAATACACTCGCTTCTATTTCTATTATTCTCTAAACCTTATTTTAGATACCCATAAAACAAATAGTTCGTAGAAAATAAGAGAAATACTAAGACATGGTGTATTGATGGTGAAACCTGCGCTAATGCTAGCATATTGCGTATTTTGGAGCGAGAGAAGAGATAATTGAGAGAGCAATCATTAAGCAAATAAACAGTAAGTAAACATCTGGCTTACTTACTGTTCAATATTCTATTTATACTTAGTGGCCGGGGAAGTCACAAATAGCATATACATTTAAGCCTAAGCCTTGCAGGCGTGCTTCACCGCCGATATCTGGCAAGTTAATAACAAATGCAGCGTCATCTACAATACCACCTAAACGACGCACTAAATTCGTTGTCGCTTCAATGGTGCCACCTGTTGCCAATAAATCGTCTACAAGCAATACGCGATCACCAGGTTTAATTGCATCTTTGTGAATTTCTAATGTGTCTTTGCCGTATTCTAACTCGTAACTTTCAGCAATCACTTCACGCGGTAATTTACCTGGCTTACGAACAGGCACAAAACCAACGCCAAGTTCTAATGCTAATGGCGCACCAAACAGAAATCCGCGCGCTTCAGTACCGATAATTTTGGTAATACCTTGATCTTTATACTTTTCAGCTAAAATAGCAATCGTTGCACGGTAAGCTTCAGGCTGCTCCATCAAACTCGTCACATCACGGAATAAGATCCCCGGTTTTGGGTAATCTTGAATTGATTGAATACTATTTTTAATCAAGTTAAGTGTTTCTTGGTTCATAATCGTTTCCGTGCTTTCACAATGCTGATAAGTATCAAGCGAGAAATAAAATGCCTACTCAATCGCAGGCAATATCATCAACTCCGGCAGATAAATATCAAAATTATCTGTCATGAATTATTGCTGCAGTTTATTGGTTTTCCTGCTTGTCAGCAACTAGCTCTGCAGCCATAGTTTTATCAATTACTGTCAACCTATTAAAGAAAAAGAGCAATGTCATCGCCATCACCAACAACATCAATTTATGCCACCATAACGGCACAAGAAAAATAGACAGTGCAAAACTGCACACTATCATGATGTTACCACGACGTTTTACGGTAGAAGAGACAGCACGATGCTGATACCAATTATCTAAAATCGGTCCAAAGGTAGGATGATGACGTAGCCAATGATTTAAACGTGGTGAACCTCGCATAAAACACGCACTGGCTAGCAGTAAAAATGGGGTTGTTGGCAACAGTGGTAAAAAAATCCCTATCACCCCTAAGACAACACAGGTGGCTCCTGTAACCACATATAAAGATGAGACAACTCTTGTTTTTAAATTGGCATTCTGTCGCATTATCATGCTATTCCTTGTGTCCATTGCTACCTCCATATTGAAGCAAGATATAAGGTTAGTATAGCGATGATTAAAACTTATAAATCAAATAATAGGTAACAAAACAAATTAATCATATGACTAACCTAGTTTAATATAATCCCAAGAGAAGTGAGGTTCGCAGGCAAAGTCGGTAGAGCAATTAATAACAACAGACCACAGAAATACTTCACGCTAAACGGGTCTTCAAATTCATGATCCATCTCTACTTCTTTATATAAGATAATTGACAGTGCTGTGACGAAGATACTGAACTTGTTTTTTTTTCTTTATATTTGTTAAAAAAAAATTCTATCTGATAATTTTTTTAGCAAAAACCGAAAGAAAATAGGGTTATTGATATAAATTTACACTAAGACTTGATTCAAATCACAACTCAAAAATGAATATCACCTAAACTAAAAATGAACTTGGGAGGATTCGTTAATATTTAAAATTTCTCGCAACTCTCTTGTTTCATATCAATCCCCATAATTAATGACAGTGATGTTTAATTTTCTCTATTGAATCAATCATTACGGCAATGGTAGACATGAATTATCAACAATTTCAGAGCCCGCTAAATACAGAATTTTTAACCCTAGCGGAAGAATTAAAAAATAAAATACAGCTCAATAGCCTAGTTACTGATCCTGCAAAGATTAATGATGCAGAACTTAACGACCTGATTGCGATGGCGAAAGCATCATTCATTCCTGCTCTTTTTGATACTGCAATTCGTCTTGAAAAAGTAGATGCCGCAGTCTGTTCATTTAAACTAGGTATGTATGGTTTATGTACTGATTGTGAAGAAGAAATTGAATACCGTGATTTAGAGCAAGATCCAGCACAACCTCGCTGTAAAGCATGTCGTGAGCATAGCCGTTATCACCACGACTGATCTTCATTAATAAATGACATATATAGAAAAAGGCAGCGATAGTCGCTGCCTTTTGCTTTTTACAATGTAGCGTAAGTCTTAATTAAAATCGTGCTCTGCCATCCAAATTTTAAACGCTTTTTTATCGTCTTTAGATGCCTTGCTATACCATAACTTTAATTGCGTTAACGCATCACCCGTGATCTGAACTTTTCCTGTTTTATCATCAACTTCTACCACTGTTTTTTGTAAATCAACAGGGTTACCGTTTTCAATAATGATACCGTTGTTTTTATTATATTCAGCCACAAGTGCCGGCATGTCACTATACGCTCCAAAACCTTCACCAATAAGTTCAACCGCATCTAACGATAATTTCTCACCACCTTCTGTCTCTAATATCCATTTTGGATCGCGGTCAAAATATGCTTTTGCTTGTGATTCTGTGGTTAAACGTGGCAAGGTGATTTCCGCATCTTGCGAAGTCATATTAATATCAAATAGATATGGACGCGTTGTATAAATTGTTGTTTTTGAGCCACGCTTCACTTCACCATCAAAACGTACCACTACTTGGTGCTTGCCTTCAGATAATTCAATACTTTCAGCATGAGAGAAGCGGCCTGATTTTACTTCCTTACCATCTACAACCAACAACTCAAGATTATTACCTACCGATAAGGTTGCCGCATTAACAGCACCAGAAAATAATGCGACTAGCAATAAGATTTTTTTCATTTTACATCCCTTATATACAGCGTTGGATCATCAAACTCTTTCTATAGCAATTTATATCAACAGCTATAGAAAAAATGTAATAAAAAAGCCGCCAAAATGGCGGCTTATTGGTAGTAAACTCTATAATTAGAATTTAACTTCTAGACCAGCAACGTAACCGAACTCTTCAACTTCGTTGAAGATCTTGTCGTTATCAGCGTAACCAACTTCAGCGTATGCTTTAACATTGCTGTGTAGTTGTTGCGTTACGTTAGCGTATACGTTGTCATGAGAAACATCTTCGTGACGGTCTTTAGCGTGAACATAACCTAGAGCGAACGTTGTTTTGTCTAATGTGTAAGAACCGTTAACTTCGTATAGATCTAAGTCTTTCTGAACTTTCTTAGTATCAGAGTGTTTGTATTTAATTTGACCGAAAGAAGCAGCTAGGTTTACAGCACCGAATGCGTATTCCGCTTCTAGGTTGTAACCACGAACATCATCGCCAGCTTTACCAGGCTTAACAACTGGCTTACCGTCAACTTCACCAAAATTTTCTAGACCTTTGTAGCCAACACGCTCAGCATCGTAACCGTATACACGCACGTCAAGACCAGCAGTACGGAAACCTAAACGACCATCAGTGATCTCTGTTTTGTTATCAGAACCTAAGTTATGAGAAGCAGCAGCGTAGAAAGTACCGTTGTCGTAAACGTACTTAATTGCACGGTCGCCTTCAGTTTGAGCAAAGCTTACTTGCTCTAGACCCATTTCGTAGTCTTTACCAATACCTGAATCATCTGAAACAAGTAATTGACGACCAAATGTTAGCGTACCGAAATCACCTGAGAAACCAGCCCATAGTTCATCATTTTTTACTTCTTTACTTTCGTATTTAAACGCAGTACCAGAAACAACATTTAGATTATCGCTAACTGCAACAGATGCATTTAGAGATAAATCACCGTCATCCAGACGGATTGTTGTATCTTCGTTTTTTGCATAACCGTCATAAACTTGAACTTCAACAGCACCAGATAGGTCAACTTTAACACCGTTTGCGTCATATAGGTTGATGCCTGCATTTGCAGAACCAGCTGTTAGTACAGCAAGAGCTAAAAGAGTTTTTTTCATGATAAGTCCACTGCCTTTCTTTATCTTATTTATGGAGAACCATTCCCGGCACTCCTGTTTATTTTCTCCTTGTTATGCAACAGTTCTAAAAATAAAAAACTAAAATAACAAGGAGTTGGTGTTCGTGGCTCGCATCCTGACAGAAGTTCAATATTTTTGTCAAATTTCATAAAATAAATATAAAAAAACATAAAACGATCATAATTTTCAATCAGTTACAGCAAAGAAATACAAATAACAAACACTATCAAATGGCGCTTTTCCTTTTATTTAAACCATTAAAAAGTGTAAATAAACAGAATAAAAAACTAAAAACAAAACATAAAAATAGGCATTTTAGCTATTTAAACTTTAAAAAACATTTTGAATGGACGATCGTTTCCAGTCGTCATTTATGGTATTTAATATTACAGTTTTCTATTCGCAATCGTGATCCAAAGCACAATACAACTATTATTTTGTCTCCGTATATCGCTCCTATCACTCAAATAAATTCCTTATAAACACCTTTCCTGTCATTCCACCTTTAATACTTGATGAGATTGTTATCTTTGTTTCTTAAATGTCAGTACTAAAACAAACACATGACTTATTATGCACCGTTCAACGCTCTGAATTTCACCTCACTCCACGTTATTCACTTTGAACACCGATACTTCATGCTACAATGCCGTCCCCTGCCATTATGAAATTTCAGCCATGTTACACAGCCAAGTAAAAACCGATATCAAGCAGTGCTATGAGAATTTAGGAAAACAGCTAGATAACTTTATTCCGCGTCGCGCACAAAACTATTTGGTGTCAGAAATAGCAAAAACGCTGGCTGGGGAATACCACAAAAAAAATCGAATGTTAGTGGCTGAGGCTGGTACAGGGATCGGTAAATCTTTAGCCTATTTACTCGGTGGGATCCCTTTCGCGTTATTCAATAATAAAAAGCTATTGATCTCGACAGCAACCGTTGCGCTGCAAGAACAGCTAATCAACAAAGATCTCCCGTTGTTTAATCAAATTTTCCCAAAGGAATTCAGTTTTATTCTCGCCAAAGGGCGTCAACGCTATTGCTGTAACCATAAGTTAGAAGCATGCTGTTCACCTGATGGTGATCCTCAACTCGCCATGTGGGAAGAAAAACCTAAAAAATCTGATCTCGATCTGCTAAAACGAATGCTAAAGGCAACCGAGCAAAAGAAATGGGATGGCGACAGAGACAGTTGGCCAACAACAATTCCTGATCGTGTTTGGATGCAAATTATGGCAGATAAACATAGCTGTCATGCTGGTATGCCTAAACATCGTACATGCCCTTTTGCTAAAGCACGTGAGCACTTAGATAAAGCGGATGTTATTGTGGCTAACCATGCTTTGTTAATGGCTGATATTGAACTAGGTGGTGGGGTTATCTTGCCTGAGCCTGAGCAAACTATTTATGTGATTGATGAGGCCCACCATCTGCCACAAGTCGCACGTGACTTCTCATCTGCCGCTGCGAGTTTGAAAGGTGCAGCAAGTTGGCTAGAAAAACTCAATCAAAATGTTAGTAAATACGCAGAGCTCGCTGACTATCAAAAAGCCAATCGCTTTCAAAATGCAATACAGGATAATATCCAGCACTTAATTCCAACATTAAGTCAAATTGCCAATAATATTGATCCCGCTATTTTTAATAAAGATGGCGTGTATCGTTTTGAACATGGTGAATTACCACAATGGTTAGAAGAAGAAGCGAAAGGCTGTAAAGAAGCCAGTAAAAAAGTCATGCAATCATTGGGTAAGATCCAAGATTTAATCTCCGAGCGTACGAAAGAAAACGAAATTATTCCTCGATTAGGTGAGCAAGCACTTACTGAAATCGGTTTTTATCTTCAGCGCGTGGAAAACCTTGAAAAAGTCTGGACACTGATGGCGCAGCCAAATAATAAAAAAGGGGCTCCGTTAGCTCGTTGGATAGAAAAAAGTCCCGAACGGGAAAATGACTACATTATTGAAGTTTCGCCACTTGAAGTCGGCTATCGGCTAGATCAGCTACTTTGGAGTCGCGCAGCAGGATCTATTTTAGTTTCAGCAACCTTGCGTGCTTTAAACCAATTTAACTTCTTCTGCCGTCAGGCTGGTGTTTCAGAAACGGATGGAACACGCTTTTTAGCACTGGCATCTCCATTTGATTATCAAAATAATGCGCGATTAGTGATCCCCTCTTTAAAAATGGAACCACAAGCCGAAGCATTTACTGACTTATTAATTGAAATATTACCTGAATACCTTGAAGGTGAAACTGCAAGTTTGGTGTTGTTCTCTTCCTATTGGCAAATGAATAAAGTCGCCGAGGCATTACGCCCACTAGCGAAAAAGAATAAATGGGAATTATTGGTACAAGGCGAAGAGTCACGTAATGAAACCCTAAAAAAACATAAAGAAAACTGTAAAAGCGGTAAAGCTAGCATCTTATTTGGTACCGGAAGTTTTTCTGAAGGTCTTGATTTACCTGGTGATTTACTAACGAATTTAATTATTACCAAGATTCCATTTGCTGTACCCACATCACCAGTAGAAGAAGCCCACGCTGAATATATTGAAAGCAGAGGCGGAAATCCCTTCTTACAAATATCAGTACCAGAAGCCAGTAAAAAGCTTATTCAATCCGTCGGTCGCTTACTGCGAAAAGAGCAGGACTCTGGTAGAGTAGTGATTCTTGACCGTCGAATTATTACCCGTCGATATGGAAAATCATTATTAGACTCTCTGCCTCCTTTTAAACGGGTTATTGAATATAACTAAATGAATAAAAAAGAATAATTAATGATTGAAATGATAGAACCGAGTACCTTACTGATACTCGGTATTATTGCCCTTGCCGCTGGCTTTATTGATGCGGTTGCAGGCGGTGGCGGAATGCTCACCGTCCCTGCCTTGCTATCACTAGGGTTACCGCCACATATTGCTTTAGGTACCAATAAACTTGCTGCAAGCTTTGCCTCTGCAACAGCGGCTTGGACTTATTATAAAAAAAACCTATTCTCACCACGTTTTTGGCTTGCTTCCTTTATCGCTACATTTATTGGCGCAATAACAGGTACCTTAATTGTTAATCTAGTTAGTAGTGAGTGGCTAGAAAAAGGCTTACCTCTGCTTATCTTTGCCGTGGCTATCTATACTATTTGGCATCCCCAGCCAAAAGAAGAGCAATACGTATTACCATCAGTCACCCCTATGCTAAAACTTAAGCAATGGCTTCAAGGAACAAGTATCGGCTTTTATGATGGCATTGCTGGCCCTGGCACAGGCGCTTTTTGGACAGTTTCTAGCATGATTTTATATCGGTTAGACATGCTCCGTGCTTGCGGCCTTGCAAAAGCGATGAATTTCACCAGTAACATTACTTCATTAGTTACTTTCATTGTCTTAGGGCAAGTCAATTTTGCACTAGGTTTAACAATGGGGATATGTTTAATGCTAGGTGCTTACATTGGTGCTCATTCTGCAATACGCTTTGGCGCAAAGTTTATTCGACCTGTTTTTGTCACTGTTGTTTTAATTTTAGCAATTAAATTAGCTTGGCAAGCTTGGTTCTAACTTAGCTTGTAATACAAGGTTTCTCTATGATTGACTTATCTCGTCTTATTTCACTGATTGAACAATTAAAACAACAAACAGCTGACGTTGACCGTAAACGTGGCGAATCCTTTAAGCCTCTGTTTGACGAAACGCTATTTAAAACACGTAGTAAGTTGCTTACCCCTTGCGTCAATGAAGTCCATAATGAGCTCCAGTTATTACAAAAAGAGCAACAAGCCGGACGTTTATTACCCGCAAGAACACAGCATCTCTGTGAAAAAATTGTGAGCCAAATTCAAGCTATCCAGCGTGAACTAGCCACACAAAACATTCGTAAAAAAGAGCCGAAAAATCAAGCTGTCTGGCGCAGACCAATTAATGAAATATATCAAGATCTTAATCAACATAAAGATTGGGAACGCCGTTTAAAAGCCATGCTTCGTGATAAAGAGTTATTAATTAGTCGTTGTGCTTCACAATTTGAGCAGCAACAGCTTCAAAAAGAAATTCTAGCCCTTGAAGGTAGGATAAGTCGCTGCCAAGCTGCTTTGATAAAAATTGAAACTGACATCAGTAACAGAGAGAGAAAAGGCTAACAATGCTTCCTCTGATTTACCATTCTCAATACTCGGCTCTAACCTTGCCAGAAAAGCATCGTTACCCTATTAATAAATACCGACTGCTGTTTGAGGCTATTTTTCACTCAGAATTAAGTAACAAGGTAAGTATTCACCAACCTAATAGGGCTGATATTGCCAAAATTAAGGCCATTCATAATAGTGAATATGTTGATAACTTACTCTTTAATAGATTGCCAGCAGCAAAAATGCGCCGTATCGGGTTCCCTTGGAGTAATGAATTAATCACTCGAACCCTACTCTCAACAGGTGGCACTCAATTAACGGTTGATTTAGCACTTGAGCACGGTATAGCCATTCATTTAAGTGGTGGTTATCATCACGCCCATCATGATTTTGGTAGTGGTTTTTGTCTATTTAATGACTTAGCCATCGCAGCTAAGCATGCTTTATCTTATTCTCATATCGACAAAGTCATGATTATTGATTGTGATGTACATCATGGTGACGGCACAGCAACACTACTTACCAATGATCCCAACATCATTACTTTTTCTGTTCATTGTGATAAAAATTTCCCAGCTCGTAAGCCTGATTCAGATGTAGACCTTGCTTTAGAAAGAAACACTTCAACAGATGATTACCTCACGGCATTGCAAGGTGTTCTCCCTCTTCTGCTTGCTCAGCACCAACCCGATTTGGTCATATACGATGCCGGCGTTGATATCCACCAGCATGATGAACTGGGATATTTTGATGTTTCTAAACAAGGTTTATACCTACGAGATCATTATATTTTAACCCAATCTAAAGCGCAGAATATTCCTGTTGCCGCAGTCATCGGTGGTGGATATAGAACAAATCATCAAGATTTAGTCGAGCTACACTTACAACTTATTTATGCAGCATTATTCGTACACAACAAATAGCGATAAAGAGAAATTATGCCTGATAACCAAATAACAACAAATACATTAGAAAATGCACCGGAAGAAATAAAGCTCGCGGTAGATTTAATTTATTTATTAGAGAGTAATGACATTGCCCCAGAGATCGTACTTTCCGCTTTAGAAATTGTTCGCAAAGACTTTGAAAATAAAGCATAGACGCCATATTTTTAAAAAATTAGCTCAATTCTCACCAAAAGATAAAAGATACAACTTTTCACCATTAGTATCTTTTATCGACTCAACCAAATATTTAAAATGGCAATAATATACTATAGAGGTATACTTTTAATTGGCGTTATTTAACAGTATGAAACAAACTTCATTATGTCATTTACAGTAAAAAAAATGTTTCAACTAGCTTTGTTAGCTATTTTAATTGCTACGCCTATTACCTTTACATACTTAAATATTCGGTGTAGTAATTTAAGTAAAGATATTGCGAGCGCATTAAATAAAACGTTAAATAAACGTATTTCTAGCGTTTTAGATCTACCAGAGAACCAACCAGACGCTAAAAGTATGCATGATTTGGTGACATTGGTTCTTTCTTCTCGCTCTCTACGAAGTGTTGCCTACTTTCAAAACAATCATTACATCTATTCAGATCGTAATGCCTCTTTGCATACTCCAATTTCACCTAGCCTGATTGAACGATTAAAAAAGGATAAATTACCACTACTTTATCGCAAACGTAGCTCACTTGATCAGATCGATGAATTACATCTTGTCGTTAAAGGTAAAAAGGGCTTTTATCAGTTATTTATAAACGCACCTTATATGGATGACTGGTTAACTAATGCGGATGAGTATTTACGAGGTTATGTCGTTACCAATAGCGGGAATATATTAATTAATCATAAGAGAAACTATTTATTCCATAAGTCATACCATTCAACTCAATTTCCTTTTAAAGTGATTGTTGGTGCTAAACCTTCTCAGGTGTTATTGAGTATAGCGGCATTGTCTGCTTTTATTTTTATTTTGTGCATGTTCATTATCCTTATTATTAATTACATTCAAACTAATAACTTCTCATTTAAAAAGGATATAGACAGAGCAATAAAAAATAATGAGTTTATTCCTTATTATCAACCTATTGTGTGTAATAAAACTCACCAGATCATTGGAGCCGAATTACTCTGTCGCTGGCTATATCGTCATGCTAAATTGATCACCCCAAACCAATTTATTACAAAAGTAGAATCGAATGGGCAAATAAAACCGATAACGTTACAATTATTAAAACAGCTTTCAATTGATAAGCCTTTAATAGCTCATTCAAATAAAGATTTTTACGTTTCGATAAACGTTACTCTATCTATGCTCAACGATCCCAAATTTGTTGATGATGTCATATTGTTAATTAAGCAGAACCCGTCATTACAACAAGGCTTAGTCTTTGAAATGACAGAAAGAGAAAACACAACCAATGCATTTATCAAATTAGATAACATCATGCAGCGTTTTCGTAGCTTAGGTGTTCGTTGGGCTCTTGATGATTTTGGAACGGGTTTTTCCAGCCTATCAAGCTTAAAAGAGCTCAATTTTGATATTATTAAAATTGATAAACTGTTTGTAAATTCTGCTGATACAGATGCAGTCACAAGCTCAATTTTGAATAACATCGCTTCACTCGGAAAAGAGTTAGAATGTAAGTTAGTCGCAGAGGGTGTAGAGACAGAGACGCAGTTAAATACCCTAAAATCGTTGCTGATTGACTATACACAAGGCTTTTACTTTAGTGCTCCAACTAGCCGTTGTGGTTTTATCGCGTTTAAAATAGAGCATAATGAACTGATTCTAAAAACAATGGATAAATGCACAAAGCGTTGCGTTACATTGAACTATCATAGCCCTTCTATTGATATTTGACCCGTTAAAAATTTATCGTACTGCGTCACAATAAAAAAAGGGCTGATAATAATCAGCCCTTCGTATATATATTAAGTATCAATTAGATACCAGCACGCTTTAACAAGCCAGCCATTAATGCTGAGCTTGATTTCACTTGCTTAGACTTATTTTTAAACTCTTTAGCCAATGACACATCTTTAATTTCATTAGCAATATAAATCATAGAGTTGTACATATCTTTTGGCGTTTTTACACGATCTTTATCATTCAAAGGCTTCAACAACGTCACAACGTCTGCACCTTTCATTTTATTTTCAGTCGTGTATGCAAGCATTGATTCTAGTAGCTTATCCATATCTACCATAAACTCAGAGTTTTCAATGCCCTGCTTTTTCATTTCTTTCAGGTTTTTCTTACGTACCTGCTTAATCACAAATGCAGGTTGGTTAATTTTCTTATAACCATAAATACCGGCAATGATTAATAAAACCACGCCACCTGCTACATAACCCCACACTGAACCTGAAGACTCAGCAACTGGCTGAGCGACAGCAGCAATATTTGCAACAGACTCTGGTACATCAGACATATTTGTAACCTTTTTACTTTAGGAATTCGGAATGCGGCGAGACATTATCACCAACTCGGTAAACAACAATGTGTTTTATGAAAATTCAATTCAAATAGAGTGACCGAGTTCAAATGTGAGGCCATTCTGCCGTTTTCACTGACAAAAATAAAGCATTAATTGCACACTTTTTAACCACATTTTGTTAACTAGTTGTCTCACCACAAAAAGTTCGCACTATTATCTCATGCTATTTGTTATTTGCTATGAATAATTACCATGAAATATAAATTACCAATACAAATCGTGATCTTATCAACATTACTTTCAAAAATGCTCTGTCGGTGTGTGTTGCACAATTTATATAGCACATAAGTTATATATCATTGATAGTCAAAAAATCTCTTTTTAAATTCCCCGATCCGATCCTGGTATACCCTCTGCCACTCATTATCAGATAACGTTCTATATTCATTATTACGCATACTTTCCAAACTCTTTTTTAACTCAAAAAGCTGTTTCTGGTATGTTTCAACTTCTTTCCTTTGATTTTTTATTTGCAGATCCCTTCTGTAAAAATCGGTTGTTTCTTGTTCATTTAAATAAAGCAAAGAAAGCTCTCTTACGAGCAATGCTCGCTCTTCCTCACTGTATGTATTAGGTATATTCCTTAGAGCATAATCAAATGTGGCACTTTTTGATTGAAAAAACATATCAAGGTTTGTCGCTGCCTGTTGTTCAAATATCCGGTTTAATTGTTCTATATATTCAGAAGGCGGGACTTGTTGCAATATCCTGCTTTCGGATCTAAAACGATAATATTTAAACTCTTCCTCAAATAAAAGATCAGTATATTCCCCCCAGACAGTCTCGTATTGTTGTCTAACTTGATTGACTTTTTCGTTAAAGGGAATTTCCATCGGAATACTTAGAGAAGCTAACAACCACTCATCTCTAAGTGATTCAAAGTCACTCAACAGCTTAAATAACGAGTAAGGTAATTGTTTTTCTAATTCTATTAATTGCCCATCGCATGTATGGGTCGACTTGCATTCAACCCAAAAATTGGTCATTTTATTTAATAACGCATTTCCCTTTAGTGATTGCAATTCGTCGCTGAGTACATGTATGCGCATAATCTTTTCATCAGTGCTCTCTTCAACCTTCTTCAATTCAAAATTATTGTGCTCATTTAAGGCTATTTCAGGTTCTATCAATTCGTTTACGTGGCTTTTTATAAGCCTGTCTGCTTTAACCGTTTTTGGCTCTATAACTTTTGCAGGAGTGATCAGCGTCATATAAACGACGCTGATAAGAAAAATTACGAAAACAAGCGCGAGCCATCTCATTGTGCAATTGTCGCCACAACAGGAAAGTGATCTGATAAATCCCAGTGATACCACAAACCAGAGGACGTAGAACGTGGAATATCAACCCTATTTGTATTTGATTCAACCTGACCATATTCAGTACTTACGACTACGTAGTCTAAATATTCAGAACTTGAGCTCGCATAGCTATTTATTGTCGGATCATAGGTTGCAGATGTATATCCGGTATAAGTAGGCTCATTTGCTCTCAATAGCATATGCATCCACTGGTAATCTTGTGTAAAGAATTTATTTTTATTTACATTAAAATCACCACTATAGATAACGACTTCATTATTTGGAATATTTTGCTTTCTAGAAAAACTATTAATTTCAGAGAATTGATAAATACGATCAACTCTAGCATCAATAGAATCAGTTGAAGCTGCATGAGTCGCAAATACATGATATGACTTGCTACCTTTAACTACTTCAGCATAAACAGCACCTTTATCTGCTAAGCAATCTGTTCCGCTACAACGCGAGAATATATGGTAATCTGTTGCAACAATTGGATATCGGCTAACAATAATCACTCCTCCATCCATCGCATTAAATCCTGGAGCATCTAATACTTCGGTTTGATAAGGGTACTCTGATGATAACTCTTGCAAGAAAGAATATCTTTCTCCAGAAAAAACTTCTTGGAAAGCAATAACATCATAATCTGATAAAAATTCTGGTAAGGCGTCTAATCTATCTGAAATATGAGAAGCAATAAATGGTAGAGCCCATATATTATAAGTCATCAACTTGAGGGAAGAGTCATCAGTAATTAGAGGTTCAGAGTGTTTAACTGGCGTTATAGTGTAATAAATATCGTCATAACCCGATGTTCTCTTAGCACGAAAAGCTAATTCAGCCGATAAGTCACTATAATCATGAGATGTAAATCTATAAATTGAATAACCAGATTTGTAAGAAGTATTTACATCAGCAGCACTTAGTTTGTATTTGAGAGAAGATCCCCACCAACTGCCTCGCATATATTGCTGTAAATTTACTTGTTTACCACTTTCGGAAGTGACTGATGTTGTAAAATAATATTTCTTTTTATTCTTAACGCCCCAGTTTCGATTAAAGCTTAATACTTTTTTCGTTTCCCATGGCATCAATGTTTGTGCATCCTGAGTCCATTCACTTCCTTCTCTTAATGTATCTCCTTTACCACTGTGACTGACATTTATGCTAAGAGTTTCAGAGGAGTTATTAGTAATATATATATAGGTATCTGAATAGCAATAGCTTGAAAACATTGCAAGTAAGGTAAATAAATAGGATTTAATGTTCATTGTTAACATCTCGTAGATGAAGACGGAATGTTATTTAATTATAGTTCATTTAAAAAAATGAGAATTAATCATATTAAAAAAACAAGTGTTATAAACATCTAATTTTATTAAATAAAAAAATAAAATTATTTTTTGAAATTATAAATCGAATAACACGGTCTTATTTAAGATATCCTAAAAAGGTTAGAAACAATGAAATTTTTAATTGTCTTATCAATGCTTCTTACTATTTCAACGTCTCATTCAATTATTCTCTCTGAAAGCAAGTTTCAAGAAATTGGTGGAAATATTCATAATATCCCAGAAAGTATCAAAGTAGACAATGAGATACTTAGAGAAATGAGTTTACACCCTGAATATTTAACTGTAGGAAGTATAAGTTCTAAAAAAGGTCGATGTACTGCAACGTTATTAGGACAAGACAATAATGGATTTTCATATATTTTCACTGCTGCACATTGTATGAAATATAATAAAAACAAACAACAATCAGATATTAATGCAACATTTACATCTTGGAATAAAAAAACAATTGCAAAGGGGAAAGGTAAAATTTTTGTACCTAAACCACTAATTAGAAAACCATTATCACACAAAAATGATCACATCTATTATGATATGGCAATATTGAAACTACCGACTGTTGACATTTTATTAGATCAATTTGGTTTTCCTGTACCCTCTCCAATACTTAACGATAATTTTCTGAAGAAGAATGCTAAAGTGAGCTTTGTCGGTTACGGTTTATGGGGGGTTGGGAATGACATATCAAACGATTACAAACCTGCATATGGACAACAACGTCGTTTATATGGTGAAAATATTGTAACGCATATCATATCTCAACATGCCTTTCTGATATGGCTAGTAAACAACAATAGTAACAAATGGGCCCTGCCAACCACAGGTGATAGTGGTTCCGCTTGGTGGTATAAACATAAAGGCTTAAATGTTATGGTAGCCATTACGACTAAAGGCAAAGATAATCTTGCCTTGGGATCCAGTCTATCAAAGAAGATTGATTGGATTAAGAGTGTTTATAGCGATGTAAAACTTTTAAGTAGAACATTTCTGACCATAAAAAAAGACAATAATGCAGGAGAAGTTGGAGATTATTACCAGGTGAAAAAACAAGATGGTTGTTATAACTATTATGAACTATCTAAAATAACGAATGATAGCTATCGTAATCTGCCTGACTCCCATAATGACAATTCAAATTGGCAATTCAGAGGCCCATTTTTTGAACATAATAAACAAGACTTAGTTATGGGAGATATTTTCCTTTACGACAACTCTGAAAGTGGTGAACTAGAACTATTTAAACTCATTTCTCCCAATATTAACAATATAACAAAAACCATCCCAAAAGATCGTAGCGATAACAATTCTTGGATCTACATGAAAAAAGCGGATATAGAGTATAGCCAGTTAATTAACTGTTCTACATACAAAGATACTGTCTACAAAGAACCAACGTTAGAAGAAACATTAGCTGCCTTATCTGAGCTTCAAGAACTATTCAGTAATATTGTTTTTTTAGAGCAATTAGCGAATATGTACGATAATAACTAATAGGTATTATGAGTCTCTCAATGTATAAATATTGATCAAAGCCACCTTTATAATATTCATGAGTAGGCTAGCCTTTAAATAACTTCTATTTTTTAAGGATATTTATGAAATTGGTTTATATTTATTTATTTCTCTTTTCTGCTGCTTCATTTTCAAAGGATACGATAAAAAAGACCTTTAACTTTAAAGAAAACAGGAGTGATATTATAGAAGAGTGCTTTAAAGCGCATACTAATGACGTTCTGCATTTTGAATTCAACAGCTTAAAAGATATTGATTTTAATATTCATTGGCATAAAAACGACGATATTTACTTTTTAGAAAAAATTTCTTCAATCAAGACGAACCTGAATAATTTTACAATACCTGAAGACGACTCTTACTGTATTATGTTCAAGAAACGAGGAGAAGCGAATAACGAAATTCTATTGCAGTACTACATCGAGCCGTATAAAGCATAAATATTGATATTCATTCATCATTTTTAAACGTAAAGATAGTATAAACCTTCTGGCTACGCCTCTATAAAAGAAATATCTGGCGAGCATTCAAGATGGAAACAGGTATCAAACTCTAATCTTGATTCTACAGTTAAGACCTTATTCATCTTAGAGCTAACAAATTTGAAGATGTTTTTAACGCGGGAATGTCTTAGATTTCGCCTGTACATAACAACGCTCTTTTTTGTAGCTAAACTACAACAAAAATAGGTTATGCAGAGGTATGGTGTAAACAACAGGAATAGCAGATGGGTGGAAGCCCCCACCAGCCACATCCCGGCACACACATCGCCTGCTGCGGTTGCTCCCTTCCGGGCCTGGCCGAGTTCACAAGTTAGTGTTGCGGGAGGACCAATGGGGGCCTCCATAGATTCTTTGTCTCTTGCGAGAACGGAGAAGATTATCTATTAAGCGCATCGATATTGCAAGTTGTTATATAGCAACAATAGTTCAAGTGTGTGTTATTTATCCAAACACTAAGATATTGAAAATAAAACCATCGCCTTGCTTCATTTAACTTACTCTTCTTCCTCGGGATCGTCTAATAAAGATTCACCAAGTAGCCCACCACCCAGTACCAGTAGCCAAGACACTAATATCGGATTAGCAACATCAAATTGCGGCATGATGACTAGCGTGGCAAAACCAACAGCAGGTAATACACAAGCCAATTTAGGGATCCATTCATCAAGATGTAATTTATTTAAAGACTGAAGTGCCGCAATAATACCGGTAACACTTAAAGCCAATAATGCAGCATGCTCCATGCCACCAACCCATAAGGGAACCACAAGTAAAAGCGGCCACCATGTATTGCCTTCAACAGGCCGCCAACTTCTAGCAGCAAACCAAATAATGGCAATACCAATAATTTGAATAATAGTCGCACCAATAGAGCCCGGCAGTTTACCCTCCGCTTGTAATGCCATTAAACCTGCATTCATGGCTAATACAATGGAGATCATCAATGAACCTAACTGCCAACATCCCTTAGGCGATGTGCAAATCATCAAAATCGGTAACATCATAAATAAGCTGACAGACAACGCGACTGGTTGTTCTGGCAATACATAACCAAATACACCTAGTCCAAACAATAATAGCCATGCCGCAACACCGCCCTGAGGTAGCAGCCATAATGCTGGGATCGCAAGGGCAAGAATAGGTAACTCTCCCTGACTATGCGCCAAGGCATTAACCCCTAATACGGTCAATAATAAAGTGACAATGATTAGTAATGTTTTATACAACATGGCAACACCTCCTTGCGTTATCCTGTTGTTTAAGAAAAGATGGTTTTTTTTATCTCTAATTATAAATATGGACGATTTTTCTCAGCAAATCTACAGCCAAGTGCATCAAATACCTATTGGTAAAATATCGACTTATGGCGATATTGCAAAATTTTCAGGATTTCCTGGCTATGCACGTCAAGTAGGCCGCTTACTCTCGAACCTTCCCCAAGGTTCAGCGTTGCCTTGGCACCGTGTTATTAATAGCCAAGGAAAGATCTCAATATGTGATAACGGTAGAGCTCGCCAAATAGCAGCATTGCGTAATGAAGGGATTATTGTGACGGAACAAGGACGAGTAAGCCTTAAAACATACCGTTGGGATGGGTACCCTGAATAGCAAAATGCCCGACTATCTTATTCAATCATAATAAATAGAATAAATCGGGCATTACTAATATTGTATAAAACGATTGGATTACACTTTCACCAATGGAATATCTAGGTGTGTGGTTTTTAACGGTTCAATGCTTAAATCTACTGTTGATTGATTACTGAACAATACTTCATCATTGATTTCAATCTTAGCAATAACACGATATGAGGTATCTGGCTTTAATTTACTTTTCACATAATTCAACGTGAAAGAAACAGGTGGCTGTTCACCTTCAGCTAAAAATGAATGTTGGCTGATAACTTTACTCGCACTATGATCAGCTTGAGTAGACTGTTCAACCAATGACACTATAATGCGTGCATTATTCGGTAACACTACACGCTCACGATAACTTACTGTTCCACTTAATGTTCCAACATCATTATCGGTCGGCATCAAGTTAGTACAAGCCGTGATCACTAATGCCGCAATCAAAACCCCAAACCATGCAAAAGAATTTTTCATATTCTTCTCTATTAATCCCTAATCTATATTGCTATAAAGCTCAAATATAATAAAACCAATCCAATCTCTATTTGAACTTGATTTCCCTAAATCGTACTGATAGTAACATAATTAATGGTGCTTAGATGAGTAAAGAACTGAATGAACTTCTCAATCTTCTACAATTAGAACAACTTGAGCTTGATCTTTTCAGAGGTCAAAGTGAAAACCTTGGCCTACCGCAAGTATATGGTGGACAAGTGATTGGGCAGTCCTTATCCGCAGCTAAGCAAACGGTTGAAAAAGAACGCTACTTACACTCCTTTCATAGCTACTTTTTACGCCCTGGTAATTCTGAAAAGCCAATTATATATGATGTAGAAAAACTACGTGATGGTAAAAGCTTTAGTACTCGTCGTGTAAAAGCAATTCAGAATGGTGAGCCTATTTTTTTCTTAACGGCTTCATACCAAGCCAATGAAGAAGGGTTTAACCACCAATCAACAATGCCCAATGTAGTAGGGCCTGAAGGTTTAGCATCTGAAACTCAACTTGTTGATGCCATTGCGCAATATCTACCACCTAAAATAGTGGAAAACTTTGGTAAGAAACGCCCAGTTGAAGTGCGTCCAGTAACTATTATTAATCCATTAAAGCCAACCATTGCTGAGCCTAAACAATATTTATGGATTAAAGCCAATGGCACAATGCCTGAAGATCTTAATATCCATCACTACCTATTGGCGTATGCATCTGATTGGGGATTTCTTGTCACATCAATGCATCCACATGGTGTGACGTTATTTAGCCCGAATATGCAAGTAGCAACCATTGACCATTCAATGTGGTTTCACCGTCCATTTAAGATGGATGAATGGCTGCTTTATGCTATTGATAGCCCATCAGCAAGTGGCTCTCGCGGTATTGTTCGTGGTGAGATTTATAACCAAAAAGGCGAACTTGTTGCATCGGCAGTACAAGAAGGCTTGATCCGTCAACGATAAACTTATCGGCTGAATGTTAACGCAATCAAGGCAGCCACTAGTAATAAATAGTGGCAGCCTTGATTATATAACCTATACAGGTAATGCCGTGGTGTACTTAAGGGGTTCCATTGCAAATGTCGATGTTACATTCGTCAGTCCCTCAATGCTGTTCACCAATTTCTTATAAAACAGATCAAAAGCCTGCATATCTGCTACTTGTACTTTCATCATGTAATCATAATCCCCCGCCATACGGTAAAATTCCATGACTTCTGGGAACTCTTCAACCGTATGAACAAAACCGTTATACCACTCTTTAGAATGATTACTGGTTTTAATCTGTACAAATGCTATAAAAGATAATCCTAGTTTTGCCGCATCTAATAGCGCAACACGTTGACGTAATATGCCATCTTCTTCTAAACGCTTTAGCCTTTTCCAGCATGGCGTGGTCGTTAAATTAACAGCTTCTGCTAATTCAGATAACGCTAGCGTTGCGTCTTGTTGCAACAAACGCAGTAATGTTCTATCTACAGCATCTAAACTTGACATCCCATACCACCAATAAGCAATTAAGTAGAAATATTTTCTAAATTTTATCGTTTTTTTGCAAAACAAAGCAAAGACTTTTCTCTGTAACTTGGTAATATAATTGTTAAGCAGTCAACATAAATACAACAACAATAATAAAATCAATACAGTGGAGTCACGCTATGACACAACAACTAAACAATCAATGGGTTAATAACGCCATTCGTAAAATTGATGCTGATTATCAACGCTCAGCAGACACCCACTTAATTAAATTAGAGTTACCTAGCCTAGACGGTATTGATATTTATCTTAAAGATGAAAGCACGCATCCAACAGGAAGCTTAAAGCACCGTCTTGCTCGTTCGTTATTCCTATATGCTTTATGTAACGGTTGGATTAAAGAAGGTACACCGATCATTGAATCATCATCAGGTAGTACCGCCGTTTCTGAAGCATATTTTGCACGTTTACTTGGGTTACCATTTATTGCTGTCGTGCCACGTAAAACAGCGTGTAAAAAAATAGAACAAATTAAATTTTATGGGGGTAGCGCCCATTTTGTTGACTCTCCTGCTGCAATTTATGACGAATCTCGCCGTTTAGCAAAAGAGTTAAATGGTCATTACATGGATCAATTTACCTATGCTGAACGTGCCACCGACTGGCGTGGTAATAACAACATCGCTAACAGTATTTTTGATCAAATGAAGTTAGAGCGCTTCCCTATCCCAAGCTGGATTGTAATGAGCCCTGGTACTGGTGGGACATCAGCAACAATTGGTCGTTATATTCGTTACCAAATGCAACCAACACAACTGTGTGTGGTTGACCCAGAGAACTCAGTATTCCACGACTACTTTATGCAGCGTGATAATACGATTACTGGCAACACAAGCAGCCGTATTGAAGGTATTGGTCGTCCTCGAGTTGAGCCAAGCTTTATTCCTGATGTGATTAATGAAATGCGTAAGATCCCAGATGCGGCAAGTGTTGCCACTGTTCACTGGTTAGAAAAAATTATTGGTCGTAAAGCCGGTGCGTCAACAGGTACAAACCTATTTGGTGTATTGCAAATCGCGGCTGAAATGAAACAACGAGGCGAAACAGGCTCTATCGTTACGCTATTGTGTGATAGTGGCGAGCGTTACCTCGACACCTACTACAACCCTGAATGGATCAGCGAAAATATTGGCGATTTATCAGCATATACCGAACAGTTAGAACAATTGGAAAAATTCGGTCAATGGTAAGTATCACGCTTCAATGAACACCCCCTTGGGGAGGTTAGCCACAGCGCCTCCCCCTCTATTAAACTTTGTGTCTGTGTACGTTGAACGTTGATAAACCAAGTACTGCCTTAACTTGGATAATCTTTAAACGCGATACGTTATTTTGCCGTACTTTATGTACGGCTTTTTTTCGTCTATTACATCTAAAACTTTGCAGCGGACAACAGCTGAGTTAGCATAGATAGACGTTCTAAAGAATGTCTATCTACCGACTGTTTCTCGGTAATTTTTCAAAAAAGGAACACCTATATGTCAAAAGCAGTTGTTGTTTTCAGTGGCGGTCAAGATTCGACTACGTGCCTTATTCAAGCTCTGGCGCATTACGATGAAGTGCACTGTATTACATTTGATTATGGCCAACGCCATAAATTAGAGATTGAAGTGGCAGAAGCTATTGCCAAAGATCTTGGCGTAACAGCACATAAAGTAATGGATGTCGGCCTATTAAATGAATTAGCCATTAGTTCACTAACACGTGACAATATTGCTGTCTCTCATGAACTACAAGAAAACGGATTACCGAACTCCTTTGTTCCTGGTCGTAATATTCTATTTTTAACCTTGGCTGGGATTTACGCCTACCAAATTGGTGCTGAAACCGTTATCACCGGTGTATGTGAAACTGACTTTTCTGGCTACCCTGATTGCCGTGATGAATTTGTTAAATCATTAAACCAATCATTAGTACTCGGGATGGATCGCCCATTAACGATTGCAACACCATTAATGTGGCTAAATAAAGCAGAAACATGGGCGCTAGCAGATCAATACCAAAAACTAGACTATGTTCGTGAAAAAACACTGACTTGCTATAACGGTATTATTGGTGACGGTTGTGGTGATTGCCCATCTTGTGATTTACGTCGTGCAGGGCTTACTGATTACTTAGATCATAAAACCACTGTGATGAATGCTCTGAAAGCAAAGCAAGCGCAGCAAGCATAATAACCACTGAGTGACCTATAAAAACGGCATGATGGTACAGAGAAAGTAACCATCATGCCGTTTTTCTTAATCGTGTTTAACTGCGCTTTAATTAGTCGCGAAAAGCCGCAAAATCATCTGCACAATCAACAAGCTGATCACGTGTTAACAAAAACACACCATGACCACCATTTTCAAACTCTAACCAGGTGAATGGAATATGCGGATATTGATCTTCCATGTGGATCATGGAGTTACCCACTTCACAGATCAAGAAGCCATCATCTTTTAGGTAATCGGGTGCATTGGCTAAAATACGACGCACTAAATCTAAACCATCAAACCCTGCCGCAAGACCGAGTTCAGGCTCGTGACGGAATTCATCTGGTAGACTATCCATATCTTCTTGATCCACATACGGTGGATTAGACACGATAAAGTCGTACTTATCTTTTGGTACATCACGAAGCAAATCAGAACGAAGTGGGATCACTTGTTGCTCTAAGCCGTGATCAGCGATATTCTGCTCAGCAACAGCCAGTGCTTCAGGTGAAATATCAACGATATCCACTTCCGCTTCTGGGAACATGTGTGCACACGCAATACCAATACAACCACTACCCGTACATAAGTCCATAATACGTGTAGGCTCTTGGTTTAAAAGTGGCTCAAAACGGTTTTCAATCAATTCGCCAATCGGAGAACGTGGAATAAGAACACGCTCATCAACGAAGAATTCCATACCACAGAAATAAGCAATATTTGTTAGGTATGATACGGGTGTACGATCGTCGATACGGCGAATAACGCGCTCAACAATACTCTGACGCTCACTACGAGTTAAACGAGAATCTCGAACTTCAGGTGGAACATCTAACGGTAAATACAATGTAGGAAGAACAAGCTGAACCGCTTCATCCCACGCATTATCGGTACCGTGACCATAAAATAGACCTGCGGCATTGAAACGACTTACCGTCCAACGTAACATGTCTTGCAATGTATGAAGTTCGTTGACAGCTTCGTCGACAAAAATCTTATCCAAAATAGCCTCCGAAAAACGCGACATTACCGCTATATAGTTGTTGGAATTTCATTATGAGTAAAAAAGATCCAAACCTTGATGAAGAGATAGCTCTCTTCAAAGATGCGATAAAAGGCGTAAAAAAGTTTTCGCATGATACCATAATCACGCCACGCAAACAGACTACAAAAGCTGATAAAGCAAAAGTCATGGGCAAAGAAAGTCAAAACCATGAATTTTATTTCTCAGATGAATTTGAGCCTCATCTTAATGAAAATGGCCCTGTGCAATATGCACGCGACGGCGTTTCTAAGTATGAAGTAAAAAAGTTACGTCGGGGTGTTTACGTACCTGACATTTATTTAGATATGCACGGTATGACGCAACAAGAAGCCAAGCGAGAACTCGCCGCTATGATTGCAGCCTGTATAAAAGAGAATGTGTCTTGTGCCTGTGTAATGCACGGTATTGGAAAGCATATTTTGAAACAAAAAGCGCCGATGTGGTTGGCACAACATCCAGATGTACTCGCTTTTCACCAAGCTCCCCTTGAATTTGGTGGGAATGGCGCACTACTCGTGCTTATCGAAATACCTGAAAGATAAAAGAACATCGAGTAAGCAAAACGCGCATCGCAATATCACTTACTCGGTTGTCCTATTTTAATAGCTTGATTTTACTATATGTCCAACCTTCACTACTTTACCGTGATTAAATAGCGTCACTTCTCCAGTGGCGCATATTTTTAAACGTCGTTTAATCACGGTTTCATCGTAAAAGTATTCACAGTCATCATTTCGTGCACTATCAATACGCGCAAAAATACGAATAGGCCCTTCACCGATCGCATTGGAATAATTAGCAAAGGTTAATGTGCTTCCCGTACTCGATACATGCATGCCTTCTTTTCGTCCATCTGACCACTTGATCATACCATTTGCTGAAATACGAACAGGCTCAGCGGTAGAAGCGCAGCCCATTAGCAATATCGAAGTGAGAAAAGAAATTAACGATACTCTTACCATAACCAGCACTTACCTATTGTCCGTCATCAAAGCCATATTATTGTGGTACGTTTTGCCAAACCAATTCTGCATTATCCATGTCAGGATCGTAATCAATAGCAGCAATGGCCGAAGTACTAAACATAGGGGGCTGTATGCCTGCCACCAACTCTGAGGTTAAATATCCCACCAGAGGTAGATGTGAAACTAATAGAACCGATTGTGGCTTTTCAACCCCAATCATTGCTTTTAAATAATCGACTACCGTTACAGCATCACCATAAGGGGTGATCTCATCACTCACTTGAACATTTGCAACACCCGGTAATACACTTTCCATACATTGCCATGTTTGTTGCGCGCGTAAATACGTACTCACCAGTACAGTGTCTAATGGTTGATTTAATTGCTGGGCTAGCATTTCCGCCATCTGTTTTGATTGGCGTGAACCGCGCTCTGTCAACGGGCGCTCTGCATCACTCGCCGCAAAATTTTCAGCTTCACCATGACGCATAATATAAATTCGCATAAGTTTCCGTTTCTCTTCGTTAAACAGGTCGTTCAATGAGTTGTGATAATGAGGCTTATTTTATTACTAATTGACATGCTAATGCATTTTTTTCAACGTATCTCTCTATCATGCTAGCAACTCCCTTTCATATCGCATACTCCTTACGCAAATTTGATAACGAATCCGTGACAAGGTTAGCCAACCTGAACAAATCATTTATTAAAATAGGATTAAGCCTTGACGTTGGGTTTTCATATCACGCTCATAACTACGTAAATAAAGTTAACTATCAGTTTGCCAGTCTGTGTATTGGAGGTCATAATTGATCCAATTCTCCTTTAAAAATAGGCTCTTCCTGTGCATATAAGCCCAAATGATCACAAGCAGTATCGCTATCTTACTTTAGCGAATGAACTACGCGTATTGCTGGTTCATGATGCTGAAGCGCCTCGCTCCGCTGCTGCCTTATCCGTCGAAATTGGTCATTTTGACGATCCTCTTGATCGTCAAGGTATGGCGCACTTTCTCGAACATATGCTGTTTTTAGGTACTGAAAAATATCCACGTGTTGGGGAATTTCAAACCTTTATCAATCGCAGTGGCGGCAGTAACAATGCATGGACTGGAACAGAAAACACGACGTTTTTCTTTGAAGTCAGCCCCCATGCTTTTAAAGAAGGATTAGATCGTTTTGGGCAGTTTTTCACTGCACCATTATTTAATGAAGAAGCCGTTGATAAAGAAAGACAAGCTGTTGATTCTGAATATAAATTAAAAATAAAAGATGATGTCCGCCGCCTTTATCAAGTACAAAAAGAAACCATTAACCCAGAGCACCCTTTTGCTAAGTTTTCAGTCGGTGATCTTACGACACTAGACGATCGTGATGGCAAATCTGTACGGGATGATTTAATAGCTTTTTACCATCAACATTATTCAGCGGATGCGATGGGTCTCGTCTTATTAGGCCCCCAACCATTAGATGAATTAGAACAATTCACGAATGACTTTTTTAGCCATATTCCAAAAACAGATGTAGTAAAAACACCGCTTACTACGCCGTTTGTGACCGAAAAACAACAACAACAATTTATTCAAATTGAACCAATTAAAGAACTACGAAAGTTAACGCTGTCATTTTCTTTGCCGTGTGTAGATGAGTTTTATACCGCGAAACCCTTATCTTATATTGCCCATTTACTAGGCAATGAAGGTCAAGGTAGTTTGATGTCAGTTCTCAAAAAACGGGGGTTTATTAATACCTTAACCGCCGGTGGCGGCGTTAGCGGCAGTAATTTCAGAGAATTTACCGTAGGTTTGAATTTAACGCCGAAAGGTCAAGATCACATTGACGAGATAGTCACTAGCGTTTTTCAGTGCCTTAAACTCATTAAGCTACATGGCTTAGCTCAATGGCGACAACAAGAGAAGAAAGCTGTACTTGAAATGGCTTTCCGCTATCAAGAAAAAAGCCGTCCATTAGATACTGTCAGTTATTTGGTTTTAAACCTGTTGCATTATAAACCGGAAGATATCATCTACGGTGATTATATGATGGAGCAATACGATCATACCTTAATCGAGCAGATCTTAGATTACCTTGAGCCGACCAATATGCGATTAACCTTGGTTGCTCAAGGTGGCCATTATGATCGCACAGCACAATGGTATGACACGCCTTACTCAGTAACACCATTTACCGCGGAACAAAAAGCGTTATGGCAAGATATTGAACTGGATCCTGAGTTAACACTACCCGAGCGCAATATATATCTTTGTGATAATTTTGAGCCTTTACCACTTGAACCTGGCTCAGAATTACCTCCTCAGTTAATTCAAGATTTACCTGGATTTCGTTTATGGCATAAACAAGAACATGATTTCCGCGTTCCTAAAGGTATAGTTTATGTTGCCATTGATAGCCCGCATGCGGTGAGTTCACCACGTAATATCGTAAAAACTCGCCTATGTGTTGAAATGCTATTAGAAGCGATAAATGAGACCGCTTATCCCGCTGAGATTGCAGGTATGTCGTATAATCTTTATGCTCACCAAGGGGGAGTGACGCTTCAGTTATCTGGCTTTAGTGAAAAACAACCTTTGCTTATGAAGCTGATACTTGAGCGCTTTGCTGGACGAAAATTTGATCACGATCGTTTCACCAATATCAAAGCACAAATGCTACGTAATTGGCGTAACGCAGCTGAAGATAAACCGATTTCACAATTATTTAATCAGCTAACAGGATTACTACAACCCAATAATCCACCCTATCCTGTCATGATTGAAGCGTTAGAATCAATCGAGTTAGATGAGCTACCAAGCTTTGTTGATGAAATGTTCGCAGAGCTTCATATTGATACTTTTGTATATGGCAACTGGCTTAAAAAAGATGCGTTAGCATTAGCTGAAATATTAAAAGATGCATTCCGAGTGACTGACCAACTTTATGGTGAATCACAACGTCCGCTGGTACATTTAGACAATGCGGGCACATTAACGTATGAGTTAGATTGTAATCATGAAGATTCAGCAATCTTAATGTATTACCAATCTCAGGAAACCACACCTGAGCAAATTGCGATTTATACGTTAGCTAATCATTTAATGTCGACCACGTTCTTCCATGAGTTACGCACGAAACAACAACTGGGTTATATGGTAGGAACGGCCAATCTACCGCTTAATCGTCATCCAGGGTTGATCTTATATATTCAATCACCTGTTGCCGATCCAAGTTACTTATCAGAGGCAATTGATGATTTTACCAATGCTTTTGCACTCGTATTGCTCGAATTGAATGAAGCGCAATGGCAAGACAGTAAGCAAGGTTTAATTGCTCAAATTTCAGAGCCAGATACTAATTTACGATCTCGTGCTCAACGGTTTTGGGTAAGTATCGGCAATAAAGATGAAACGTTCCAACAACGTCAGCGTGTTGTTGATGCGCTTAAACAATTAGATCGTGTAGATATGATCAAATTTGTTGTTGATACCATTAAACCAAGAACAGCGAATAGATTAGTCATGTATTACAAAGGCAAAGCGCATAGTGATTACGCACCTTTAGAGATAGGTCAACCAATTGAATCAGTCACAGAATTTCAAGATAATGCTTATTAAGCTGGCATGACTCGTCTAACAATTAAGACGACCGTCTACATAACGAGCCATATTTACAAATAAGTGTTAAATATGGCTTTTTGTCTATTGTCATTCGTTGTGTATAACATTTATTAAGAGAATTAAGGCTTTATTGAATAGCAAAAAAACCGATGGCCTAAGCTCATCGGTTTTTTTCATTAATCTATTGGCTAATAGAACGTTTTCTCTTCTTTGGCCATATCAAGTAATCGCTCGCACGGTTTAAAACGATCACCATACTTATCTGTGTACTCGTTTAGCATATCAACAACACGCGTTATCCCAATATGATCCATATAACGGAATGGCCCGCCTAGGAACGGTGGGAAGCCGATACCGAAAATAGCGCCAATATCGCCATCTCTTGCCGAACGGATCACACCTTCATCTAAACACCTTGCTGCTTCATTCAGCATCATTAAACTACAACGAACCGCGATTTCAGTTTCAGATTCTTTAATCTTTGGTTCCAACTCAAGAAGCTTATAAACCGACTTATCGACTTCTTTTTTCTTGGTATTATAACGATAAAAACCTTTACCGCTTTTACGTCCCTTGCGATTATCCTTCAGCAATAAATCAAACACATCTGGTGCTTCAAATCGTTCACCGAGTTCAGCTAACAGAATAGGACTTATCTTCGCGCCGATATCAACACCAACTTCATCCAATAATGTGATTGGCCCAACAGGGAAACCAAAGTTAAGTAAAGCTGTATCTATATGTTCAATCGGCTCACCACTAAGAAGTACGCGTGCCGCTTCATTCATATAAGGCGCTAGTATACGATTAACATAGAAGCCTGCTTTATCACCGACCACTATCGGGGTTTTACCTTGTTTTTTCGCCAAGGCTACAACCGTTGCAATCGTCTCTTCTGACGTTGCACTCCCTGTTTCCGTGCCTTGATGTGGAATTACCTCAACCAATGGCATTTTTTCTACAGGACTAAAATAGTGAAGACCAACAACATTCTCAGGATGCTCTGCCGCTTGTGCTATTTGATTGATCGGCAATGAGGATGTATTCGTGGCAAAAATTGTGGTTGGTTTTGCATGCTCTTCAACATCTTTTACCATTTGATGTTTGAGCGCTAAATCTTCAAATACCGCTTCAATCACGACATCGGCCTGATTAAAGCCAGTAAAATCAGTCCCACCTGTTATCGTTAGCATTTGTTTTTGTAATGTGGCTTTCGAGATAATTTTACGCTTACGTTTTTTCTCAAGTAGCTTGAAATTGTACGCTAGCGCATTTTGGATACCATCATTACTAATATCTTTGATCCGTACCGGATAACCTGCTTTCGTTGCTGTAACATGACTAATACCACCGCCCATTAAACCGCCACCCAATACAGCGACTCGTTCGACAGTTAATGGCTCAGCCTCTGAACCCGTTTCTTTTTTCATTGCTGTTGTGGCAAAAAAGATACTACGAAGCGCGGCGGATTCCGGTGACATCACCAATTCACCAAATACTTTAGCCTCTTGTTCTAACCCTTTTTCCATCCCATGCTGTAAACCATATTTCACAACTTCTAAAATGGCATCAACAGCAGGATAATTCCCACGTGTTTTCTCATGTGCTTTTTTCGCCGCTTGATCAAACACTACTGAGCGACCTAATGGATTTCCGCCCAATGCCCAATTTTGCATGGATGATTTGCGGCTAGGTTTTGGCGATAAAGCCATTTGCTCGGCAACATTTAATAAAATACTTTCAGGGACAACTTGATCAATCACCCCCAATTTCACTGCTTTTTTCGCGCGTAATTGCTTACCCGATAAAATCATGTCAAGCGCATTAGCTACGCCAATCAAACGAGGTAAACGCTGAGTACCGCCAGAGCCCGGGAGTAATCCCAACTGTACTTCTGGTAAACCTAATCGGGTTTTATCACCATCACTACAAACTCGGCTATGGCAAGCAAGAGCAAGCTCTAAGCCGCCCCCTAAACATGGGCCGTGAATCGCTGCAACCACATGAAAAGGCAGTTGCTCTAACTGTGAAAATAAAACCTGTCCTTTTACAGCTAAGGCTTGTGCCTCTTGTGCTGTTTCACAGGCTGACAACATGCGAATATCAGCGCCAGCGACAAAGTTATCAGGCTTACCTGAATAGACAACAAGCCCTTTAATATCAGAACGTGCTTTAAGCTCTGCGAGCACTGATGTTATTTGCTCTGAAAATTCAGCTTGTAAGGTGTTCATTTTCTCGTTTGGCACATCTATTTTTAGCCAAGCAACACCATTATCTTTGTACGATAAACTAAATGCAGATTGCGTCATTATTCAGCCTCCAAAATCATTGCCGCACCTAAACCACCAGCTGCACATGCCGTATTCAATGCAAAGCCACCACCACGACGTTTTAACTCACGCAAAGTTTGGGTGATCATACGTGCGCCTGTTGCTGCAAATGGATGCCCGTAAGCCAATGAGCCACCTAACACATTGAATTTATCCATATCAACTTCACCAATCGCATCAATACGGCCTAACTTTTCACGCGCAAACTTAGTAGAAGCAAACATTTTTAAATTTGCTAATGTTTGGGCAGCAAAAGCCTCATGCATGTCAATCAAGGTAAGATCAGATAAATTTAAACCTGCACGTTCCAGTGCAACAGGTGTCGCGTAAGAAGGTCCCATCAGCATATCGCTTTCAACCCCTATTGCGGAAAACGCGTAGGAACGAATATACCCTAATGGTGTTAGTCCTAATTCCTTAGCTCGCCCTTCTCGCATCATCAGTATTGCGGCTGCGCCATCCGTTAATGGGGTCGCATTTGCTGCTGTGACTGAGCCATATTTACGATCAAAGGCTGGTCGTAATTTGGCATAAGATTCAAGAGTCGATTCTTCACGAATGTTGTTATCTTTATCTATCCACTGGCGATAAGGTTGTGGGAATGCCGTCATCACTTCATCACGGATCAATCCATCTCGCCATGCTTGTGCCGCTAATGTGTGTGAACGGTGAGCCAATGCATCTTGCTCTTCACGACTAATACCATGTGTTTTTGCCATCTGCTCTGCGGTTTGTCCCATGCTCAATCCTGTTGAATATTCAGCAACGGCAGGCGGCACAGGCATTAAATCTTTCATGTTAAGCGAACTTAATAACTTAAGCCGTTTTGACATGGTTTTCGCCTTGCTAAGTGCAAGTAATGTAGCAGCCATTTTTTTACTTACGCCAATGGGTAATACCGATGATGAATCAGCACCACCTGCGATACCAATATCGATCGTGCCTGAAATAATACTTTCGGCAACATTCGCAGCGGCTTGAAAACTAGTGGCACAGGCACGGGTAACACTGTAAGCATCAGTATGAATGTTCATACCAGTACCCAATACAATCTCACGCGCGATATTTGGCGCTTCTGGCATTTGTACCACTTGCCCAAACACCACTTGATCAATAAGCATCGGATCAAAATCAAGCGTTTGTAGCATATCATTGACAACCAGCTTTCCGAGATCCAAAGCAGGAACACCATCGAAAGCGGTAGATTGACGAGCAAATGGAGTACGTAAACCGCTAACAACGGCAATACGTTCCCCTTGACGAGTAGTAAGATTTTGGAGACGTGTCATCGCAACTCCTTTTGATAATTTGGCTTACAGTAAGCCGTTTGGCACACCGTGCACTAGAGGTCAGACCTCACAATTGTAAGCCAAATGTTACCAAATTCAATCAAGTGTTTAAATTTAACGGAAGAAGTGTCAAAGATTGTGATCTATCCTCTCAGTTTTAAAACGATATTAAGCGGAAAAATGCAGATAATTAGAGAGAGAATTAGAAAAGATGTAAAAATAGAGGTCAACAAAGATAAAAAGGCAAAAAAAAACCATACCTTATAAGGTATGGTCATAATTCACGCGGAAAGCAATCTGCGTAATGAATAAGTCAATCAACATAAAGCTAATTGCAAATCAGGAAAACCTGATAGGAGAAAGTAAAGTCAGCCTTCAAAAGGAAGTTGTCATCTTGCTCAACAGATAGCATTACAATAGCCGGTTTTGCAACCCACCATCTCGCTATCAGATGACGCAGTCACTATAACGCGCTGCTGGAATCAAATTTTGAACCAGATCAATTTTAGTGTGAATTATCAGCTTAATTATAAAAAAGAAAGGTAAACACCTTATAGCTTTCTTTATTCATAAGATTTTTCGTAAGGACAACGACGGATATTGCCATGTTCAAAAATTTTTTTGGTAAGAAAAAACACGATCCCTCGGTCTCTTTAGATATGGACAAACAAAGAAAATACGAGGCCCTTGTTAGGGCTTGGCATCGGGATCTCTACCGTTACGCATATTGGTTGTGCCACGACCAGCATATTGCTGAAGACTTGGTACAAGAAACATGCTTACGCGCATGGCGTTCCCTTGATAGCCTACAGGATGATAAAGCTGCTAAGGCATGGTTAATCACCATACTTAGGCGTGAAAACGCACGTCGGTTTGAAAGAAAACGATTTGATTTGGTTGATATTGATGACCATGCAATTGCTGATTCCACACCCAGTGTTGAAATGAATACTGAGCAACATATGCTTCAACGTTTAATCATGAATTTGGCACCGGAGTATAGAGAACCACTCATTTTACAGGTCATGGCTGGTTTTAATGGTGATGAAATTGCAGAGATCCTTGAACTTAACCGAAACACTGTGATGACTCGCTTATTTCGAGCCCGTAACCAATTAAAAGAGCAACTTGAAAATAAAGAGTCAAAAAGGGGGAATCAGAATGGATGAACTAGAATTTAGACGGAGATTATTAGCTGATCCACATGATAATGATCCCACTGTAACGGCATGTAAACATCAATCGATCGCAAATAAAAAGTTTTCCGATGAATTACAACAGCTTGATATCCAATTAGAGCAAGCGCTTAAAGTCGATGTACCCGATGATCTGGCGGATAAAATTTTATTTCAACAAGCTGGAGAAGAAACCAGCAAGAAAGGCATTAATCGCTATTGGTCTTATGGCCTCGCCGCCTCTGTTGCTTTTGCTATTGGTCTCTTTGTTGGGCAAATGAATTTGCTACCAAGCCAACAGTTACCAATCAATAGCCTTGCCAATGTCGCACTTGAACATGTTTCTTATGAAGCAAAATTTGTCGATAACATCGATGAAAAAGCAACGTTGCAACAAGTGAATGCAAAGCTGCAACCTTTTGGTTCGGAAATGAAAGATTTACCAGGGCACATTTATTATGTGAACTATTGTGGCTTTGATGGCAAACGCTCATTACATATGGTGATGGATACACCTCAAGGTAAAGTCACGGTATTTGTTGTTCCAACCCCAAGCCATGCTATTTCTAACTCAACAGACAATAACAATGAAAGTTTAGTCGTACCGATCAGAGAGGCAAGTTTGATTATTGTTGGCGATAAGGGTCAAAACTTAATGCCAGTTGCGAGTAAAATCAAAAACGACCTTAGCTGGGAAATCTAATTTTCCTACTGATTTTTAGTCCTTCTTAATAACGGCAACACACGCTATGTTGCCGTTTTTCGCATCTGATATTTGTCGTTAAAACAACCTAAAACATCGACATTTGATACCAAAATCACTATAAGTTTCGTTAAAAAGTATTTTTACTTAGACATAACACTGGTCAGATTTGATTAAGTCAGTACACCCCCTACAATCATCGAAAATTAGCCAACATAGGCTAATAAAAAACAATAATATATATAATTAGGAATTATTCTAAGCATGAATAAGAAGCAAATTTTTACACGTTCAGTGATTACTGCTGCTATCGCCTTAGCTTCATCACAATCTATGGCAGCGGGCTTTCAGCTGAATGCACAATCTGCAACCGGTCTTGGCCGTGCATTTTCAGGTGACGGTGTTATTGCTGACAACGCATCAACAATGGCAAAAAACGCTGCATCAATGACATTATTTGATGCACCTGCACTGTCTCTTGGTATTATCGCCATTGATACTGACGTTAAAGTAAAAGATGCAACATACAATGGTTATCAGATCCCTGGTGATCAAATTGGTGGTACTAGTTACGCGCCAAACATCTACTACATTCAGCCTATCAACGATAAATTCGCTGTAGGTGCATCACTTTACTCAAACTTCGGTACTAAAACTGAGTTTAGTGATAACTACGCTGCAAATGTATTTGGTGGTTTAACTGATGTAAAAAGTGTGAACTTAGGTTTAAGTGCTGCTTACCGCATTAACCAGCAACTAAGCATTGGTGGTGGTTTAGACGTAATTTACGGCAGTGGTAAACTAAATCGCTATATACCTGCAGGAAAAATTCCAACACCTAATGGTACGATCAATACACCAAAAATTGATTTACTTGATGTTGATGCCGATGGTGTAGCACTTGGCTTTAACCTAGGTACTATCTACGAACTCGATCAAAACAACCGTTTTGGCTTATCTTACCGCTATAGCCCAACATTAGAAGCTAAAGGTGATATGCACTATGCGGGCAACGACCTTAGCGATCAGAAGCTAAAAATGCCATTACCAGATATGGCAGAATTTTCTGGTTTCAATAAGCTAAATGATAAATTTGCGGTTCACTACAGCATTCAATGGATCCGCTGGAGCGAGTTTGACGTTCTAGAAACAACTGGTGGCGTTAAATTAAATGATTACCAATGGCAAGATGGATGGCACTACTCTATCGGTGGTACTTACTACCTAAACGATCAGTGGACACTTCGTGCCGGTTACATGCATGACACTAGCGCACAGGATTCAAAAACGTCTATTTCTGTACCTGATTCAGATCGTAACTGGTTATCTGGCGGCTTTAGCTACCACCTAGACAGCAAGTCTACCATCGACTTTGGCTTAACTTACCTTATTGGTAAAGATGTTAAAGCAGATGAAACCAATCCGCTCGGTATGTCGGTTGACGCAACTACTCGTGCAAATGCATGGCTGTACGGTCTACAATACAGCCGTTCATTCTAATTTCAGCGTACACTTGAACGCTAAAATGATTAAAAGGAGCCGTTTGGCTCCTTTTTTAATCTTTTCACTACCACTTCCACCTCACTTTCCTTTCATTAATTCACTCGACACGTTCATAATTTGTATAAATAACAATCAGAACAATACAACAACTGGTACATGTGTACGCTGAAAACAGGTCAGATCAGAACAGCACGAACAAAAAGTAACGGATATAATTCCAAAATAAACAAATCAAAGGAATATTACTTCAATAAGTAGAATTTATAGCGATAAATTGTCACGCCATTAATTGTTAAGGGTATTATTCGCGACTTAGTTTCAGCGAACAATTAGCGATTAATATTAAAATGATGAATAAAAATAAAATTACATTATCTTTAACGGCTGCATTAGCATTAGGCATGAGCTCTAACGCCCTAGCTGCAGGATTCCAATTGGCTGAATATTCAGCAACAGGTTTAGGCCGCGCATTTGCTGGTGAAGCAGCAATGGCTGACAATGCCAGCGCCCAATTCCGTAACCCTGCAATGCTGACATACCTTGAAGGTACGCAAATATCAGTCGGTGCAATTTACGTTGACCCAAACATTGATGTTAAAGGGAATCTACAACTTAATGATCAAACCATAGATCAAACTGAATCTCGTGATATCGCTAATAGTGCCGTTATTCCCAATTTTTATATTTCTCGTCAATTGAACGATAAAGCAACATTAGGCCTAGCATTTGGTACAAACTTTGGTATGCGTACCGAACTTGGCACCCAGTTCACTGCCTCTCTTTTCGGTAATCAAGCGGAAGTACACACCGTTGAAATCAACCCTAATCTTGGTTACAAAATTAATGACCAATTTAGTGTTGGTGCCGGTGTGCGTTATATTATGGCAAAAGGCCACTTCGGCGCGGCACTGCCAAGCGCACTACCAGCGGCTGTTTCTGGAATGTTGTCACCACAACAGAAATATATTTATGATCAAGGCTTAGCGGGTAAAAATCTTAAATATATGGAAGGAGAAGATAATGCATGGGGTTGGCAAGCAGGTGCAGCATGGCAAATTAACCCAGCAAACCGTATTGGCGTAAGCTATCGCTCAGCTGTTGACCTAAACCTTAGCGGTCACGCTAGCGGCCTTGCATACAACAACCAAACTTTACCCGGTTCATTACCGCTTGAGCTTCCAGCATCTGCAGAGATTGCAACCTTACACCAGTTAACCGATCAATGGGCTATTCATACCAGCATCAACTGGACAGATTGGAGCAGCTTTGAAAAATTAGAAGCGAATATTCCGGCTCTTGGTTCACACAGTAACGATCTAATTAAAGAAGAAAACTGGAAAGACAACTACCGTTTTGCTATCGGTACTACTTACCAAGTAAACAGTAAACTCGCACTTCGTTCTGGTATTGCCTATGACATGGCTGCAGTTGATGAAGCCCACCGAACTCAAACGATCCCTGAAACTGATCGTACTTGGTTAAGTCTTGGTGCGGGTTACCAGTGGTCTAAGAATTTAACATTAGATGCAGGCCTGACCTACGTTTATGCGAAGAAAGCGCACCTAAACGAAACAGATAAGAGTATTAATGGCCTGGCTAGCGGCCTACTTCAACAACCAACTAAACTCTCTTTCGCTGGTACAACATCTGGTGATGTGTGGTTAGCGGGTGTACAAGCAAGCTACCGTTTCTAAGTAAAATAAAATTTATTTAGAAAAACAAGCTCGCTACAAACTATACCACATATAAAAAGACCTCCTTATTGGAGGTCTTTTTTAGTTAAGTAATATTACTGATCATCAATTTCATCAAGATAACTATCATCAAAACTATCTGCTTGTTGCTCTTGGTCAACTTTACCGTCACTGGCAACAAAGTCTTTATATTGAATATATGCATCACGAGTAAATACATATGGATCGGGTGAGTTTTCTAGCATCGCTTCTTGTTGTGCTAATGCAGCACGATCTTCCATCCCCTGAAAAAGCCATTTACCTAGCCCTTCCCAAATATTTAATAAGCTGAACATTGGGTAGAGTTCATCAGCCGCATCACCAAAACCTCGGAACGTCACTGGGCCATAAACTGGTAACATCAAATAAGGACCATTTGGTACACCATAATAACCTAACGTGTCACCAAATCGTCGATCCGCAGGTTTATTTATGTCAGCCGCAGATGCGATATCGATTAAACCACCCAATCCAAAAATTGTATTAATCCAAAAACGGTTAAAATGGGTGACCGCAGCTTTGCCATTTAACGACAGTAGGCTATTAACCATACTTGCAGGCTCATCTAAATTTGATAAAAAATTCATGATGCCTTTACGAACAGGGGTTGGCGTGTAATTAACATATGCCATTGAAACTGGACGGGCTACGTACGGGTCTAAATAGTTAAAATTAAAATCCCACATAGCACGGTTAAACCCCTCAAATGGGTCATAAACGCCATTACTATCACTGTCAGCATCAATATGATCAGTAATATTGTTAGAGGTAATTTGTTTTGACGGTTCATCTGGTGTTTGCGCACAACCGACTAGCCCCAGAGAAAGCCAAATTATTAGTAAGAAAATTCTATTCAAAACATATATCCAATAGAAAGCAGGCTGGACAATAATATCCAGCCTGCTCTATTTGTTCCAGTATTGAATCAATATTGTTTATTAATTAATACTTTTGTATCACCACCAAGCATCACTTTCTGGCTTTCACCATACCAATCACCTTGTTTCGTCATGACGTTACCATCACTATCAATACGAGCACGGACAATCATTTCAGATAATGACGATAGCTTGCGCTGCGGCATCATGCTGTCTTTATCCGTTAACGTAATGGTTAATGGGAAAGACGTTGTCAGTGGTAGCTTTACAGCTGCAATAGGCATTGGTGCACCATCAGCGCTATGAACAGAGACAATAATATCGCCCTGCTTTGGCATCACGACGTTTGGCGCTAATGAAATTGTCGCCACTATCTGCTGTTTTGCTTGTTCAGCACTGACTTTTGGCGCAGTTTCTGCCGCAGCTGCAGCAGAACCATTGACTAATGCCTTCGCTTTATCATCAGCATTTAAACGTGCTTGTGCGCGTTCAATACTTCGATCAAGCATCGGTGCACGCGAATCATCCGGTCCGATAAGCTTTTTCATCATAGTCCAGTAAGCGATCGCTTGTTCAAACTTGTTTTGCTCAAACGCATCGAAAGCGAGTAGCGATAATGCTTGCACGTTAGTATGATCTTTCTTAATGACATTGCGTAATAAGTTACGTGCCATGTCACTTGCGCCCGGCTTACCACTTAGCATTAATGACTGTGCATAACCTAACTGAATATCCTCATCAACAGGGTTTAAGTCATAAGCTTTTTTCATTGCCATTTCAGCGGTTTCACCATCACGGTTTGCCATTGCGATACGACCTAACAATAACCACCCCATAGGATCATCACCGTCATCGTGCAATTTAGTACGTAATGCTAAAGTCAGATCAGACATATCTTGATCAGACAATGGTTCATTGGCTGCGTTATCACCCAGTAAGCGTTGAGAAAGTTGAGGCAGACGGTTTACCGCATCATGCCACGCTTCTACTTTCTGAATACCGCCCACAGAGGCGTACATGCCATAGCTCACACCAACAATTAAGATAATGCCAGGTAGCAACATCCCAGCACTAACATGAGTAGATTTTTTCTCTTTACTTTCAGGTATATCATCAAGCAATGACTGTTGAAGCTCAGAAACTAATTCTTGGCGATTCTCAACCAAGCCTTCTTCTGATTCGTGTTCCAGTTCATGAATACGATCTTTAAAGAATGCTTTGTTTAATTCATCTCGGCTTGCTACATCATCGTATTCTTTACCATACAACATAGGTACAGCAAAAAATGCTATTGCAATAAGCACTAAGACAGCAGTTATAATCCAAAACAGCGTCATTTGTTTACCTTTGATTGAGTATCAACACTTTTAGCATCTTGCTGTTCCATCTCTGCAAGCAGTGCTTTTAATCGTTTAGCTTCTTCCTCATCTAATTGAGCCTGCTCAACTTTTTCACCGTTTTTACGCGTACGATAAACCAGAACAGTAAAGCCAATAACGATAAACAGAATAGGACCAACCCATAAAATTGCAGTCGAAGCTGTCATCGGTGGATTGTACGTAACAAAGTTACCGTAACGCGCAATCATGTAATCAATAATTTGCTGACTGGTTTTGCCTTCTTGAAGAAGCTCAAATGTTTTCTGTCGCATATCTTGCGCTAAGGTTGCATTTGAATCAGCAATATTATTGTTCTGACACTTAGGGCAACGTAATGTTGCCGTTAGCTCTTGAAACTGCTTTTCTTGTTCCGCATTTTTAAAGTCATAGACATCAATCGATGCAAATGCTGGTAACGCCGCGGTTAGCGCAATCGTTGCAGCTATAACAAGGGCAAATAAACGTTTCATTAACCTTTTGCCTCCGCTTTTAGCTTGTTGTACAACGGCTCAAGCGTTTTTTTCCAATTTTCAGGATTAACGTCACCCACATGGCGATAACGAATAATGCCGTTAGCATCAATAATGAATGTTTCAGGTGCGCCATACACACCTAAATCCATACCTAACATACCGTTACCATCATAAAGTGTATGCAAATAAGGATTACCCAATTCAGTTAACCAACCAATCGCTTTCTCACGTTGATCTTTGTAGTTCAGACCAATGATCTTAACGCCTTGTTTCGCTAACGTATTTAAGTATTGGTGTTCTGCATAACATGTCGGACACCATGTCGCCCACACGTTAAGCAATAATGGTTCACCTTTGAAAATCGTTTGTTGATACTCTTTTCCTGGTTGGAATAGATCTTCTAATTTAAAGGTCGGTACAGGTTTACCTACCAATACCGATTCTAATTTTGTTGGATCATCACCATCAGCATTGCGGGTTAACTGCACCATAAACATAATAACCAGTGCAATGAACAAGACTAACGGAATAAAGAGGAACTTCTTATTCATGGGTTAATTTTTCCTCTGACGATTTATTACTCAGTTTTGCAGGAGTGCGGAATCGGTAACGTTTATCGCTGATCGCCAATGCACCACCTAACGCCATTAAAAATGCACCCGCCCACATCCAGTTCACAAATGGTTTGTAGTAAATACGAACAGCCCATGCACCATCACCAAGCTTCTCACCCATAGCAACATATAAATCACGAGTAATCCCGCTATCAATTGCCGCTTCTGTCATCATAGAGCCAGCCACACTGTAGAAACGTTTTTCAGCATGTAGTGTTGTTACATTAATACCACGACGGCTAATATTGAAATCAGCTATATATCCATCATAGTTAGGACCATCTGCATCACGTAATCCAGCAAAGTGGAAATCATAGCCTTTCACATTAACAGATTGACCCGGCGCTAAACGTAAATCACGTTCGATATCGTAGTTAGAGACTAGCGTGATACCAATGATAGATATCGCTAAACCAATATGGCCTAACACCATCGCCCAATGGCTACGACCTAATTTACCTAAGCCATCAACAAAAGTATGACGGTGTGTCGCACGCTCGAATAACTCAAAACCATGCATCACAATGATCCACACCGCCATCATCATCCCTAACACCGCAAGCGGTTCAACCACACTTGCCGTAAAGTAAATAACAAGGTATGAAAATGGAATCGTGATCAGTGCTGAGATAATCATTGGCTTGCGAACATGTTTGAAATTATCGCGTTTCCAACGAACAAGAGGACCAACACCCATAATAAAAGCAAACGGGATCATCAACCATGTAAATAGCATGTTGAAGAAAGGTACACCGATAGAAACAGAACCTAAACCAATTTGCTTATGTACCAATGGTAATAATGTACCAATAAGTACAACCACTAAGCCTGCAACAAGTAAAATGTTGTTTGCTAGTAACAGGTTTTCACGTGAGAACAAGCTGTAGTTACCACGAGAACGAATTTGACCACCACGTAATGCATACAGCAGTAAAGAACCACCGATAACAACCACAAGGAAACCAAGAATGAACATACCGCGAGCCGGATCTGACGCAAATGCATGCACAGAAACCAATACGCCAGAACGCACTAAGAACGTACCTAATAAACTTAATGAGAAGGCAGAGATCGCAAGCAGTACAGTCCATGCTTTAAATGTGCCACGCTTTTCTGTTACTGATAGCGAGTGCATTAACGCCGTACCTGCAAGCCATGGCATAAATGATGCGTTTTCTACTGGATCCCAGAACCACCAGCCACCCCAGCCAAGTTCGTAGTAAGCCCACCATGACCCTAGTGCGATACCTACCGTTAGGAATGACCATGCCGCGATTGTCCATGGACGAGACCAACGTGCCCAAGCGGTATCTAAACGACCAGTCATCAAGGATGCAATGGCAAAAGAGAACGCAACAGAGAAGCCAACGTAGCCCATGTAAAGCATTGGCGGGTGAATAATTAGACCCGGATCTTGCAATAATGGGTTTAGATCACGACCTTCGACAGGGAATACCGGTAGCGTACGTAAAAATGGGTTAGAAGTAATGATAATAAACAGTAAGAAACCCACTGCAATCATCCCCATCACCGATAAGACACGAGAAACAGATTCAAGTGGCATATCACGGCTAAAACGCGCCACAGCAGCAGCCCAACCGGCTTGGATAAGTACCCAAAGCAGCAATGAACCTTCGTGCGCGCCCCATACCGCTGTAATACGGTAATACCACGGTAATAAACTTGTCGAGTTACTGGCTACATACGCAACAGTAAAATCATTGTTATAGAATGACCAACATAAAATAACAAAAGATAACGATATAAAAGCAAAAATACCGTATGCCAATGGTCGTGCCATACGCATCATTGCTTGGTTACCGACTGCAGCACCATATAGCGGATAAATACTGGCCAGTACCGATAAGGCGAGGGCAGTAATAAGGGCAAAATGGCCTATTTCAGGGATCATTGAGCACTACCTTGTAGTTGTTCTTCAGTATATTGAAGTTTTGAGTGATTTTTCTTCATCGCATCAGCGACTTCAGCCGGCATGTAATTTTCATCATGCTTAGCCAGTACTTCGTGTGCTTTTATTGTTGTTGGACCAACGAGTACACCTTGCGCGACAATACCCTGCCCTTCACGGAAGAGATCAGGCAAAATACCATCATAAGTGACAGTTACTGAAGGGCCGACATCAGCAACTTTAAAACTCACTTCTAAAGATTGAGGATCACGCTTCACAGAGCCTTTCACCACCATGCCACCAATACGTAAACGTTGACCAACTTCTGGTTTGGTGCCATCAGGCTTACCATTAACCAGTTCTGTTGGTGTGTAGAATAGATCCATATTTTGATTTAACGCATAAAGCACTAAACCAATGGTAGCACCAAGGCCTAAAACGAGCGCTAACACTAAGGCGAGACGCTTCTTACGTCTTGGGGTCATAGCGTATTCTCCATCTTTTTCGCATCTTTAATGCGTTGTTCACGTGCGATTTTATTTTTAATGTCACCTAATACGCGACGATGGGTGGCCATACTAGAAAAGAGGATCCATAGCATCGCCAAAAATGAGATGCCAAACGCACTCCATACATAAGCAGCATAACCACCCATGGCAAAAAAGTCGCTCATAGAATCAAAATGCATACCAACCTCACTTCACTAGCTCACGCACCCAAGGGCGGTGACTTTCGCGGATAAGAATTTCATTACGTAGACGGATCATAGTCACCGCACCGAAGAAAAAAGCAAAACCCACAATACCAATCAGCAACGGCCATAACATATCTGTTGACATAGAAGGCTTGGCAAATTTAGTAATGGTTGCACCTTGGTGAAGGGTATTCCACCACTCGACAGAGAAGTGAATAATAGGAATATTGATCACACCAACAATCGCTAAAATACCCGCCGCTTTGGCTGCTGTTTTTTGATCATCAAAAGCATTATACAATGCAATAACACCAAGATATAAAAATAGAAGAATGAGTTCAGATGTTAAACGCGCATCCCACACCCACCATGTGCCCCACATTGGCTTACCCCAAATAGCACCAGTGATCAATGCAATAAAGGTAAACACTGCACCAACCGGCGCCATCGCAGCAGCGGCCATATCCGATAATCGAATCTGCCACACTAAACCAATGAATGCGGCAATAGCCATTGATACATAAGCACCCATCGACCAGATTGCAGCGGGAACATGCAAGTAAATAATTCTAAAGCTGTCACCCTGTTGATAATCCGCTGGCGCAAACATTAAGCCCCAAATAGAACTGACAACAATGGCAATTAAGCTAATCATGGAAAACCAAGGCAGTAACTTACCGCACAAGCGATAGGTATTCTCGGCTTTAGCGTAGGGATGTAACCACTTCCACATAATGCTCTCTACTCGTTATATAGTTATAAATACGTCATTAAAACCAAGTTCAGTCACAAAATAATAGGATTTTGTGTCATCCCTTAACCTTATAAATCTCTACCGGTTGGATAAATAAACAAAATGGAAGGCATCATCGCTCCCATTCTTGATTTAATTCACACTGATCCTTAGCGATGCCGCAACCGCAAACGGTGCTAACGTTAAAGAGGCCACCAACATTGCCGCCATTAATGCTAATTGCCCGTTATATGCCATCCCTAGGCCTGCAGCTTCTATTGCAGAGGTTGCGAATATAAGCACAGGTATATATAACGGTAATATGAGCAAGCTCAATAAAACGCCACCTTTTCGTAATCCAACCGTTAAAGCGACACCAATTGCCCCTAAAAAGCTTAATGTTGGCGTACCTACTAGCAATGTGAGTACAACGGCTACCCATGTATCCCAATTTAAGGATAATAAAATCGCTAATAAGGGACTAATTAATATCAGCGGTAGACCTGTCAACAACCAATGCGCAAGCATTTTAGCAAAGGCAGATACCGCTAATGGTGTCGGCATTAATAACATTTGCTCCAGCGAGCCATCGGCATAATCATCACGAAAGAGGCGTTCCATTGATAATAACGCTGCTAACAATGCCGCCACCCAAATGATCCCAGGAGCAATACGTGCAAGCAATTTAGGCTCAGGACCAATACTTAATGGAAATAAGGTGATCACAATAATAAAGAACCACAATGGGTTCATCACATCTGCACGTCGACGAAAAGCAATTAACAATTCACGACGAATAATTTGAATAATAGAATTAAACACCGTGCTCACTACCCTAACTTAATTTTTCGTAAATGATTACTATCCGTAAACATATCTTGGTGCGTGGTTAATAACACCATGCCACCACGTTCAACATGAGATAAAAACAAGTTTTCAAGCACCTTGACACCTTGCTTATCAATCGCCGTTAATGGCTCATCAAGCACCCATAATTTATGATTACTTAACCATAGACGCGCTAATGCAACACGGCGTTGCTGACCTGCAGATAGTTGCCCTGCTGGTACATCTTCACGCCCCGCTAACCCAACATGCGCCAATGCTTGCCATAATGCGTCCTCACCCATAACTTGTGGTGAACCCTTGAGATCTGAGCCTTGATTGCATTTATGCATGGCTTGAAAAAAAGCCAAGTTCTCAAAGGCGGTAAGTTCACGCTTTACGCCAGTTTGATGACCAAGAAACAACAGCTCTTGATGGTAATCTTCTCGTGCAACCTGAATATCTTCTTGATTCCAAAGAACGTGCCCACTATCCGCGCGGCCTAACCCAGCAATAATACGTAACAGTGTGGTTTTACCCGCACCATTATGGCCTTCAATTTGCACTAACTCGCCACTTGATATAGTGAAACTGAGTTCGTCAAACAATAAACGTTCATCACGAACGCAGCTTAAGTCTGCTACTGACAACATATAAATGATGTATCCTAGGTGTCACAAATCAGTCCGCATGATACCACAATGGCTAATAATTTAGCTAAACTACGGACATATTCATCGTTAACTAACGTAAGTAAATGTGAAATATATGCGCATCAATTTAACGCCATCTCACCCCCCTAGCGCAGCAAACACTGCTCAAATTGAAAAACCTTTATCGGATAATCGAAAGAGCCAGGCGCCATTATTTACTCGCTCAGGAGAAAAAGAGCAAAACCTCATTTCTCAACTACCGCAATTATTGTTATCCATAAACAGCTTGCAACGTTTAGTTACACTTTTATCTAACCCGTTAAACTCTGGTACAGCTAAATTAGCCACATCGCCCTCTAACAACCTAAATACTATTTTCCAGCAGCTCTTTGCACCACAAAATCAAACCAGCTTAATCACTTGGTTACAACAAGGTGGAGAACGAAAACCTTTAGCTCAGTTATTACAGCAACTATCTCAACCACAAAGCCAGTTAAACCAATGGTTAAAAACGTTAAGCCCTGAGCAACAGCAAGATATTCCCGCTCTATTAAGGCTTGCCGCTGAGCAACGAGGACCAGAAACACAACGTACACAAGATACCAGTAGCATTTATCTGCAATGGCCGATGAATAACAACCAATCTATTGATATTAAAATAAAAAATGAAAATGAGGATTCAGACTCAAATGCCGACAAGAGTATCAATTCCTGTTGGACGGTCAAATTGGCATTACCTATTGGTGCAATCGATATACTTAATGTTACAGCCCAATGGAAAAACAGCACATTAACAACGGTATTTGAAACCGTTAATCCATTGTTACTACATAAAATAGAGCAGGTCTCGCCGCTACTTTTTTCTCGTATGGCACAGTTAGGTATTAACTGTGAATCTCCTAAATTTCTGCAAGCTCAAGATAAAGAGTCTAATGACCCTCTAGCCTCTTCTAATGGCTTATTGATTAAGGTCTAAGTGATGACTACAGATAATAAAACAACCTCGCATGCAGTTGCACTTAAATATGATGGTGACAAGTCTCCTTATATTACAGCCAAAGGCCACCAGCAATTAGCTGAACATATTATTGAACAAGTGAAACTGCAAGGTGGCTTAATACATCAAGATCCCGTTCTGGCACAATATCTAAATAGCTTTGATGTCGGTGATGAAATCCCACAAGAGTTATACTTGATTATTGCCGAACTGATTGCCTTTTCATGGTACTTAAACGGAAAAACCCCTCCGGGATGGGAGGGGCTTGAAGATATTAATATATCAGTATAACGATTAACGTCGACGGTGTTTTTGCATCGTCTGCTGTAAGCGAAGCAGAAGTTCAGCTTCAGCTTTAGGTAAATCACACTCATTCATCAATTCATGTACATCTGCGCCCAACTCTACCATTTTACTGGCACGGCTATATAAACGTCCTTCGGGATCGTTCATCATGATCTCTGTTTGACGATCTTCAACCACTTCTAACTGATGTGACATATCCGCCAGTTTGTGACTCATACCCATTGTTCCTGCACGCAATTCATTGAACTCTTTATTCAAGCGTTCATTTTGTAAACGGGCATTTTTCAATACAGTTTCAATAGCGGCAAATTTTGTTTCTAAACTCCGTCGCGCTTTACGCTCGCGAAGCAATAACACAGTAAAGATTAAAACCGCCAATACACTAATAACAGTAGGTATCCACTGGAGCAGAATAGTATTCATTACAAGTACGCCATCTCATCCCACTCTTCATCAGATAGCAGCTTATTAAGATCAACTAAGATAAGTAATTGTCCTTCGCGGTTACTTACACCTTGAATAAACTTCGCACTCTCTTCGGTACCCACACTTGGCGTGCTATCAATTTCAGAACTACGTAGATAAACCACTTCAGCAACACTATCGACAAGAATACCAATCACTTGTTTTTCTGCTTCAATGATAACAATACGTGTATTGTCAGAAATCTCACCCGGAGCTAAGCCAAAACGAGAGCGAGTATCGATAACAGTAACGACATTACCGCGAAGATTAATAATACCGAGCACATAATCAGGCGCACCTGGCACTGGTGCAATTTCTGAATAGCGCAAAACCTCACGGACTTGCATAACATTTATACCGTAAGTCTCATCTTCTAGCTGAAATGTCACCCATTGCAGAACCTGATCATTCGCTCCGTCTTTTTGGATCTCAGCGATATTTACCTGTGACATGCTATTCCCTCTTAAGGTCCTGTATTACTCAATACTATTTACATCCAATCCATTGTTTAGCATTGCGATCAACGCATCGACATGGATAAGTGCACACATTTTATCTTTTACCATACCCGCAAGCCAAGGGCGTTTTCCAGCCTTCTCTCGCCAGCGAATATCATTGCCATTCAGCATTTTGGTGCCATGCAGTTTATCGCTAGCTAGCCCCCATTGGCTATCGCCAAGCATCACAATATAACGATAATTATCACGATACTCATCACCAACTAGCTTCTCTGGCATTACCCAACGTGCAGTATCAACTACATCTAACTTTTGCTCGCGTGTTGACTGTAGACCCAAATACCAATTAGGACGCCCAAGTAAACGGTTAAGCTCGCCAAGTTGATGAATACCACCCAATTGCGTGAGCGCAACAGCAAATGTCACACCATTAACTTCAAAAAATAGCGCTTGAAACGCTTGTTCCATCCCATGATGTGTCCACTGCTCTGGCGGAATTAACCCTGCATCTTCAGCAATTTCAGCGGTTTTGATAACCTCCGTTTCAACGGTATCTTCCGCTATATTTTCAGTACTCGTACACCTAGGTTCAGCTTCTTTAATAGAAGTTAGTTGCTCTGGTATGACGTATTCTGTTTCTGAAAAAATTTGTTGTGGATTTGCAGTTTGTATAACATTTTCTTGAATATCATCAACATAATTTTCATCAACTTGACTCAATAGTCGTGCTATATCTTGTCGATTTGACGGCTCTGCATAATCAACAGCAACATAAGGCTGTGGCTTTAATACATTTAACTTAGGTTGAAGTAACGTAGACGCGACTTCAACATTTTCAATACTTGGTTTATCGACATCTAAAATGGGATCTTTAATCTCCGCAGGTACAGCAACTTCATTTGATTCTTCTAATAAATCAAAAAAATAATCATCTAGGGCTTGATCACTTGAAAGTGGCTTACTTTGCATGATTGTCTAACCGTTCTACATATTTTAATAACGTTTTGTAAGCAAACACACCACGACAGTTTCGGGCATATAATGATGGTGGCATATGTTTAATACTGGCATCACGGAACTTTGTATCAATAGGTACCGCAGACGCCCAAACTTGTTCAGGGAAACGAGCCTTGAGTTCTTGCAACGTTTGGAGTGATGCGCGTGTTCGTTTATCGTACATAGTTGGAACAATCGTGACATTAAAACCAGACGGCTTAGAACGCTGCATAATTTGTAACGTCCTCATCATTCTTTCCAAGCCTTTCATGGCTAAAAACTCGGTTTGTACTGGTATAAGAATGCGATCGCTCGCCGCCAATGCATTGACCATCATCACCCCCAAAATCGGTGGGCAATCTATCAGTACGTAATCATAGTCATCAACTAAACTATGCAGCGCTTTTTTTAACACTAACCCCATACCACTGCGATTTCCCATTACACGATCAAGTGTTGCCAGTGACATATGGGCAGGAATAATATCAATATTATTAAATGCTGTTTTAAGAATAAGTGGTTTTACACTGACTTTATTCACTACGGGTAATTGAAACAAATCAAATAAACTCGCGGGTACTTGCTCTGAATCAAAGTTTAAATACGTTGTTAACGATGCGTGTGGGTCGGTATCAACTAATAAAACACGTTTATTTTGCTCACTCAGCAATCCGGCTAATGTAATTGTGGTTGTGGTTTTCCCCACCCCACCTTTTTGATTAGCAATACTCCAAACAATCACCCCTTGATCCTCACTGTAAACCTAGTTCTATTAACATACATTCAGCAATACGATCTAAAGGTAAGTCGTGGCTTGATATACCCGCTTTAGCAACGGCTTGAGGCATACCGTATACCACACAACTGTCTTCATCCTGCGCCCAAATAGTTGAACCACTATTTTTTAGCATTCTTGCGCCATCTCGACCATCAGCGCCCATACCGGTTAATACCATTGATAGGACTTTGTCTTGATAAACTTTAGCCGCAGAACCAAATGTTACATCAACACATGGTTTATAATTCATGCGCTCACCGCTATCAATAATACGTAATCTTGATGCGCCAGGTCGACCATCAAGCATCATTTGTTTACCGCCTGGAGCAAGATACGCCATACCCGCTTTCAACATATCCCCATTTTCCGCTTCTTTCACTCCAATTTTGCACAGCTGATCTAATCGTGCAGCAAAAGCGGCGGTAAATGTCGCAGGCATGTGCTGAATAAGCACTATCGGATAGGGAAAATTAGCAGGTAGCTGAGTCAATATTTTTTGTAATGCGACAGGGCCACCCGTGGATGTGCCAATTGCAACAATCTGGTATTTTTTTCCTGACGCTTTAAAACGTAATGCGGGTTTGACAACAGATGCACGCGCAGCTCTTGAAGATGAAACAGATGAAGGTTCAGCCTGCAAGCGTGACGTTAGCGTTGGTTTCGTCGTCGATGTATGAGTGCTTGTTAATGGCGAAGAAGGAAGAGATGTTGAACGCGTCGTCGCACTTCGGCGCATAAAAATACGTTTACGTGCAAGCTCTGCAACACGTTTTTGAAGCAGTTCAACGGCTTCATCACGATTACGCGCAATATCTTCAAATTTCTTTGGCAAGAAATCTAATGCACCAGCATCAAGGGCATCAAGCGTCGCCTTGGCACCATCATGAGTTAACGAAGAAAACATTAAGATCGGAGTTGGTGACACTTTCATGATCTCGCGAACGGCTGTAATACCATCCATTACGGGCATTTCGATGTCCATTGTGATCACGTCAGGTTGCAGTTTTTGGGTTAACTCTACCGCTTCTTTGCCATTAACGGCATTGCCAACAACTTCCAACCGACTATCAGCATTAATTATTTCACTTACTCTTCGACGGAAAAAACTTGAGTCATCAACTACTAATACTTTAACTGCCATGTTACTTTCATCCCGTTGAAACGCTTAAACAAAGGGGGTCATCGCCCCCCTCTTTTATTATTATTTGTCGTGCTAATTAATGACCAGCGTAGTGTTTTAATAAGCTTGGCACATCAAGAATTAATGCAATATGACCATCACTGGTAATAGTTGCACCTGCCATACCTGGCGTACCTTGAAGTAAGCTATCTAGTGGTTTTATCACGACTTCTTCTTGACCAATTAAGGTATCAACCACAAAACCAATTCGCTGATGGCCAATTTGAACAATAACGACATGACCATGGCCACGATCTTTATTCGTACCGCCAGTCATATTTGACAACCAATCTTGTAGATAAAACAGGGGTATCGCTTTATCACGAACAATAATTGTTAACTGACCATCAACAGTATTGGTTTTATTCAAATCAAGGTGGAATATTTCATTCACACTCGCTAATGGCAATGCAAATGGTTGTTCACCAACACCTACCATTAATGTCGGTAAAATAGCCAACGTTAACGGTACTTTAATGTCAATTCGAGTGCCTTTACCTAGCACTGAATCAATATGAATTGAACCATTAAGCTGATTAATCCCTGTTTTTACAACATCCATTCCTACACCACGACCAGAAATATCAGAGATTTCTTTTTTGGTCGAGAAGCCAGGGGCAAAAATGAGATTATACGCTTCATTGTCAGTGATACGAGAAGCGGCATCTGCATCCATCACACCGCGTTCAACAGCAATGCTGCGGAGCTTTTCTGCATCCATACCGCCACCATCATCTTCGATGGTAAGTAGAATATGATCGCCTTCTTGTGATGCTGATAATAAGACAGTTCCCGTACGAGGCTTACCTACCTGCTCACGAACATCCGGCATTTCAATACCATGATCTACAGAATTTCGTACTAAGTGAACCAGAGGATCAGCAAGAGCTTCCACTAAGTTTTTATCTAAATCTGTTTCCTCACCGCGCATTTCCAGTACGATTTCTTTCTTTAAGCTACGCGCTAAATCACGTACAACACGAGGAAAACGACCAAATACTTTCTTGATTGGTTGCATGCGAGTTTTCATCACAGCGCCTTGAAGATCTGCCGTTACAACATCAAGATTTGAGACCGCTTTCGACATTTCTTCATCATTGGTGTTTAAACCAAGACTAACTAAACGATTTCGTACTAAAACCAACTCTCCGACCATATTCATAATGGTATCAAGGGTTGAAGTATCAACACGCACTGTCGCATCCGCTTGTGGTTTTGACTTCTCTTTGACCGCAACAGGTTTCGCTGAGCGCTCTACTGGCGGTTGATGTGCCGCAGAAGCAGGTGGAGTGACCATTGCTGTTGATTGAGTCGAACTAACAGCAGCTTCAACTTCGGTTAAATCATTCGCTGTAGATTGTGCAGCAGACGCTTGTTCTTCTAAAGATGGGCTTTTACCTGCACCATGTAATTCATCAAGCAGACGTTCAAATTCATCATCTGTCATCAAGTCATCACTATCACCGGCACCAGTATCTTCTGGCACGGTAGATGATAGGGTTACTGACGATGATGGTGTTGTAACACTTGCCGCAGGCGTATCACTATTTCCCGGCCCTTTGCCAGAACCGTGTAGTTCGTCTAACAAACGTTCGAATTCATCATCAGTAATATCACCGCTATCAAAATTTAATTGTGCTTCTACATTATTTTGCGCAGTTGGCTCTGGTGCCGTTGGCTTGGATGGGCTTTGTCCAGTACCATGAAGTTCATCAAGTAAACGATCAAACTCATCTTGAGTCATGTCATCAACACTGTCACCAGTGGTAACATTCTCACTACTTGACGTACTCGCGGGTTCTGGTGTCACCTCTGCAATAACATCAACCGATGGCGCTTCAACGGGCTTAGAAATAGGAGCGAGTTCATCTGCTGTTGCAGGCTGGCTGTAATAATGTAAGGCATCTAATAAACGTTGATCAGCACGATCAAGAGGCTGATGTTCTTTCACTTGTTCAAACATCACATTAATACAGTCAAGCGCTTCTAAAATCACATCCATCAACTCAGATGTTACGCTACGCTTGCCTGTTCGCAGCAAGTCAAAAACGTTTTCTGCACCGTGACAAGCATCAACCAGTTCGGTTAAAGAAAGAAATCCTGCGCCACCTTTTACCGTATGGAAACCACGGAAAATAGCATTCAATAATTCAGAATCATCGGGGCTTCGTTCAAGCTCTACCAGTTGTTCAGAAAGCAATTCAAGAATTTCGCCTGCTTCTATTAAAAAGTCCTGCAGGATATCTTCGTCTAAATCAAAGCTCATAAATTTCCCCTAAAATCCAAGACTCGAAAGTAAATCATCAACATCATCTTGTGATTCAACAACATCATTACGTTGCTCTGGATTAATGATTGGCCCTTCAGGCTTTAAGGCGTCTTTTTTATCATCAATCACAGTATTCGCGTCTTGTTCCATGCCAAAAGCTTTAAGAATTTCAACTAACCTATCTTCAACTTCATGAACTAACTCAATGACACGTCGAATGATTTGTCCAGTGAGATCTTGGTAGTCCTGAGCCATAAGGATATCGGTAAGGTGGGTGCGCAGTGTGCTGCTATCACCTTCAATTTGAACAAGCAATAAATCAATATCGTGACACAATGTTTTAAATTCAGTAAGACCAATCTTACCTGCCATTAAACGCTGCCACTGAGGATGTACTTGCAATAACGTGTTATGCAGTTTATCAGCAATAGGTAGCGTGCTTTCAACTGCGTCCATCGTTTTATTTGCGGCTTGCTCCGTTTTGTCGATAACATAAAGCAATCGTTCACGAGCATCAGGAATATCAGTTTTCGCTAAATCATTAACCCGAGGGTCAAGGCGAAAATTAAGTAAAGAATCATGCAACTGGCGAGTAATTTTACCCACCTCTGCAAACATTGGTTCATGGCTATCGGCAACTAATGTTTGTACAAGCGAATTAGCTTCAGCTTGTTGTCCATTTTCTAGCAAGCTGACAAGCTGTTTTGCCTGTTCAAGTGAAATCATGCTTCTTTATCGTCCTTATGCACTACTGATGGTTATTGTTACTGCAAACGTTCGAAAATTTTATCCAATTTTTCTTTCAACGTTGCTGCGGTAAATGGTTTAACGATATAACCATTAACACCTGCTTGTGCCGCTTCAATGATCTGCTCACGCTTTGCTTCAGCAGTGATCATCAATACTGGCAAGTGCTTCAATTGTTCATCAGAACGAATATGACGAAGTAAATCAATACCTTGCATTCCTGGCATATTCCAATCCGTTACAACGAAGTCGAAATCACCCTTTTTAAGCATTGGTAAAGCGGTTAATCCGTCATCTGCTTCTAAGGTGTTGTTAAAACCCAAATCACGAAGCAGGTTTTTAACAATACGGCGCATTGTTGAGAAGTCATCAACAATGAGAATTTTCATGTTTTTATTCAAGTTTGCCTCCACTGAGAGCCAGTGTTCTTCTAGTTCTAAAAATAAATAATTATTAAGCAGTCCATGCTGTTAATTTTGCACGTAATCGCTGCATTGCTTGGCTGTGTATCTGACAAATTCGTGATTCACTAACACCGATTACCGCACCAATTTCTTTTAAATTAAGCTCTTCGTCGTAATAAAGTGATAACACTAACGCCTCTCGTTCTGGGAGGGTTTTTATCGCTTCAGCCAATGACGCACGAAAGTTATCATCAACAACACCTTGAAAGGGTGTGTTTTCACCGATACTTTCTTCATTAGCGACGGTATCTTCTGCCACTCCAAGATCACTAATACCGACTAAGCGTCCACAATTAACATCATTTAGTGCTTGATGGTACTGTTCTAACGGCATATCGAGATATTGCGCAATTTCTTGGTCATTAGGATCGCGTCCTAATTCATTTTCAAGGTGAGATATTGCTTCACTTATCTTTCGGCTATTTTTATATACTGAACGAGGGACCCAATCACCACGACGAATATCATCAAGCATTGCCCCACGAATACGAATTCCAGCAAACGTTTCAAAGCTTGCCCCTTTCGTAGGATCATAATTTTGTTGCGCTTCAAGTAAACCTATCATGCCTGCTTGAATTAAATCTTCCACTAAGACACTCGGCGGTAAACGAACCATTAAGTGATGAGCAATGCGTTTAACTAACGATGAGTATCGTTCGATAAATGCTTGTGGACTCTGCTGATATTGACCATAAGCCATCGCTTTATTCACTGTATGGCACCTCCATGGCCTGAGAACGTTTGATCAATAAACGCTCAACAAAAAACTCAAGATGTCCACCTGGGTTATGCGGAATAGGCCAAGTCATTGCTTTGGTTGATAATGAATTCAACGCCAATGCAGCAGGGCTACGAGGGAAAGCTTCGACCACTATCTTCTGACGTTTAACGGCTTGGCGAACATTATCATCAAGCGGAATACATGCCACGAGCTCTAAATTAGCATCTAAGAATCGTTCAGTAACACGCGTCAATTTGGTAAACAGATCGCGTCCTTCACGGTAACTACGCACCATATTGGCAACAATTTTAAAGCGTTGAACATCATATTCACGACTTAAGATTTTAATCAATGCATAAGCATCTGTAATTGATGTTGGTTCATCACAGACAACAACCAGCACATCTTGCGCAGCGCGAGCAAAACTAAGCACCATGTCTGAAATACCTGCAGCGGTATCTACCAGTAGAAAATCAAGATCGTCTTGTAAATTACCAAAAGCACGAATTAGCCCAGCATGCTGCGCTGGTGTTAACTCTGCCATATTTTGAGTACCCGAGGCAGCAGGAATAATTTTTAACCCGTATGGGCCTTCAATAATGATATCTTCCAGCTCACAGATACCCGCTAAAACGTGAGATAAGTTACGCCCTGCACGAAGTCCTAGCATCACATCAACGTTCGCAAGGCCTAGATCAGCATCCAATACCATGACCCGCTTACCTTGACGTGCCATCGACATCGCCATATTTAGCGTAACATTGGTTTTACCGACACCACCTTTACCACCGGTTACAGTAATCACTTTGGTTGAGGTTAACTGAGTCATTCGACGTAAACCGCTTGCTTGATCGTACATTCTGCTCTCAATCATAATAATCTGCCGCCTTATTATCTGAACTATCACTAGACCAGAAATGTGATTGCTGGCTTATCTCTATCTCCAATAATTCATTAGCACGTGACACTAGGTAGTTCCCCGATGCTATTTTGATATCTTCTGGTACACGCTGGCCATCCGCTAAATAAGCGATAGGTAATGCATTTTGAATCGCCACGCAGATGATCTCTCCTAAACTTAATGACTCATCAAGCTTTGTTAATACGCAACCAGAAAGTGGAATACGACGAAAATGTTCAATCGTTTCCTGCAGCACTCGACGCTGTGATGTCGCTGGCATCACTAAGTAGCTTCGAATATGCGCTCCGCTGTTTTTCATTAAAGTGTCTAGCTGTTCAGATAACCGAATATCACGCTGCCCCATCCCTGCGGTATCAAGCAATACCAATCGGCGATGTCGCAACTGATGTAAGATATCGGCAAGTTCTTCAGCATCTTTAGCAACTCTTACCGGACAGCCCATAATTCGACCATAAGTCGCTAATTGCTCATGAGCACCAATACGATATGTATCTGTCGTCACTAGAGCAATTTGATCTGGACCAAACTCCATTGCCGCGCGAGCAGCTAACTTGGCAATTGTCGTGGTTTTACCTACACCTGTTGGGCCTAATAAAGCCACCACACCGCCCGTATCTAAAATACAATCGTCGGTAGTAATAATTTGATCCGATAACAAATCAAGTAATGCCGGCCATGCTTCATTGGGTTGAATATCTTCAGGGATATAACACGCTAATTGATCGGCTAATTGCTCTGATAGTCCCATTTTTTCAAGGCGCTTAATCATCATGGCGCGCATTGGTTCACGGCGTTCAACTTCTTGCCACATTAAGCCTGATAGCTGGTGTTCTAATAAGCGACGTATCGAGATCATTTCAGATCGCACTTGATCCAGTTCATCTTTACTCGGTTGGGCTTTAGATTCGTAACGAGAAGGATCTAATCGTGGCTTTTGCGGTGAATGCTCACGTCCATTCATACCATGATCATGCTGAGGGCTATCAAATAACCCACGACCAACGGATAAATCACGTTCATATTGTTTTGATGATGGACGACGGTAATCGCCGATATCTAAATCATGCTTATTGGTTTCAGGTTGACGACGCTGAAATAGTGGTGATGTTGATGATGAACGGTTATCACGTGATGAAGGAGTATCTGCATAATGTTGGTCAGAATAACGAGAGTAACCACTAGCCTTTTGTTGCGATGCGCGTTCATTTTGCGGACTGTATGCTGGCTTGTGGTCATGTCGAAATGCATTCGCTTCTGAATATAAGCTGTGACTATCCCCTTGCTCGCGCAATTTAGATTGGCGATCAAGTAATGCACTAAGTGAATCAACCTCGTTAGGTTGCTCATTTTGCTCTTGGGTTGAGGCATAGTTTTGTAATACGCTAGCAAATTTCTGCGCCGTGGATTGGTTCAACTGCACCTTGTCATCAGCAAGTTTACGTCTTGCTTGATTTAACCCTTGAGTAACTTCGTCACGAGAGCGAGGCTGAGTATTTGGAGCTGCTGGAGGCGTTGTATCGACATCCACCGCTGCCACAATCTCAACACCACCAGAAACTTTCTTATTCGACATAATGACGGCATCAGGCCCAAGCTCTTCTTTGACTTCGCTAAGTGCCGTTCTCATATCCTTGGCAAAAAATCGTTTAATTTTCAAAATATCGTCCTATATCAGAAAGGGCTTAGGCGCATCTACAACCACTAACATTAATTACCTACCGCATTCACAATTCGAATTTGTTTTTCATCAGGCACTTCCTGATATGACAATACCCGTAAACTTGGGATCGTATTTTTAACAAATTTAGCTAATGTTGAACGCAACACACCTGAGGTCAATAATACCGCAGGCTCACCTTTCAATTCTTGCTGCTGAGTCGCTTCTGTTAATGAACGTTGTAAACGTTCCGCTAATCCAGGCTCAATACCTGAAGATTCACCACCAGCAGATTGCATAGTTTGATGCAATATTTGTTCCAATTCAGGGACTAGGGTAATCACTGGCAACTCAACTTCTATTCCATTGATTTCTTGACAAATTAATCGTTTCAGACCGATACGAACAGCGGCGGTTAATATGTCAGGATCTTGACTCTTACTGGAATACTCCGACAAAGTTTGGACAATGGTTCGAATATCACGCAGTGGAATAGCTTCATTTAATAAGTTCTGCATTACTTTCACCACAACCCCTAGAGGTAATTGATCAGGAACAAAACCATCAACCAATTTAGGTGTCGTTTGACCTAACATTTCTAATAGGTTTTGTACCTCTTCATGACCCAGTAACTGCGATGCATGATTTGTCAGTAATTGGCTTAAATGAGTCGCCAGTACTGTTGCTGAATCAACCACGGTATAACCTAATGCTTGCGCATGTTCACGTTGTGAGTCTTGTACCCAGACCGCTTCAAGACCAAACGCAGGATCGGTTGTCATTTCACCATCAATAGAACCGAAAACTTGGCCAGGGTTAATCGCCAGATCCATTTTGGGGTGAATATTTGCTTCGCCACAGGCGACGCCCATCAAACTAATGCGGTAACTATTCGGTGGCAGCTCTAAGTTATCGCGAATATGAACCGGTGGGATAAGAAAACCAAAGTCTTGTGATAACTTTTTACGAACACCTTTCACGCGCTCTAGCAACTCACCACCTTGATCTTTATCGACCATTGAAATTAAACGGTAACCCACTTCTAAACCAATGGTATCAACAGGCTGTACATCATCCCACGATAGTTCTTTTAGCGGTTGGGTCGGTGCTAACTCTGTCGGCGGCGCTTGCTTTTCAACAAGTGCTTCTGCTTTCTCTTTCTTTATTCGCCAATAAGCGACACCACCAATAATGGCGGCAAGCAATAAGAAAGGAATATGAGGCATACCAGGAACAATACCCATAACAAATAGAATCATACCGGTGATGATCAGCGCTTGAGGATTGTTAAACATCTGAAAATACATTTGCTGCCCCATGTCCTCGTCAGTATTTTGACGAGTTACCATCATTGCCGCACCGATGGATAACAGTAGCGATGGGATTTGAGCAACAAGACCATCACCAATGGTCAATAAACTGTAAATTTCGAGGGCTTCACCAAATGTCAGACCATGCTGACCCATACCAATGATTAAACCACCAATGATATTGATAAAGAGGATCAAGATACCGGCAATGGCATCACCTTTAACAAACTTAGACGCACCATCCATAGAACCATAGAAGTCGGCTTCTTTTGTTACTTCAAAACGACGAGTACGCGCTTGCTCTTGATCAATAAGCCCTGCGTTTAAATCAGCATCAATAGCCATTTGCTTACCCGGTAAGGCATCAAGGGTGAAGCGAGCACTAACTTCTGAAATACGACCTGCACCTTTGGTTACTACCATAAAGTTAATGATCATCAAAATAAGGAAGACCACTAAACCCACCGCATAGTTGCCACCAATAACAACCGAGCCAAATGCATCAATAACTTGTCCTGCCGCATCAGGCCCTTCATGACCGTGCAATAAAACAACACGAGTCGATGCAACGTTTAGTGCTAAACGTAATAGCGTGGCAATAAGTAGTACGGTAGGAAAAGCAGCAAAATCAAGCGGACGACGGGTATATACCGTCACCAATAACACCACCAGTGAAAGCGCGATATTAAAGGTAAACGTCATATCCAATAGCAACGGCGGCATTGGTAAAATGATCATTGCTAACATTGCCAATACCATTATAGGCGCACCTATTGATGGCATAGACTTGATACTGGCTAACGGCAATCTATCTGCAAAGGGAATTGAAAGCTTCATTCTGTCTAGTGATCTATTCTTTTATTATTGGTATCAATGTTCGTTTTATAAACAAAAGAAGATAATTAAATAGTCCGTTATTTAATAAAGACGATGAACCATGAATGCATAAAATAAGGTAAAGCAATTATCATGCCTTACATATTAGTCATTTTTTTGACAGTGCGAAAAGACTATCAAATTAATAACAGAAAGCTAAAGATAAACGCTATATTTGTGACTTCCTGTCTAATATAAACATTTAATTAAATAACGCCCCTAATAGACCTTATTCCAAAAAAGAATTAATGATTAATATATAAACAATAAATTTTTAGCCACAATATACTTAATTATCATTTCAATAATCATGTACCTAAACATTAATGGCGTAATTCTTCAGGTATATCCATTGCAGCTTTAGATAGTGTTGGTTTTTTGCCTTTACCTTTGCGGTATTCTTTTAACTGAAACACATAAGCTAATATTTGAGCAACGGCAACAAATAAACCATCTGGAATTTGCTGTTCTAATTCAGTCGTATAATAAATAGCACGAGCTAATGGCGCGGCAGGTACAATATCAATATTATGTTTATTGGCTATCTCTCTGATCTTAAGCGCTAAATGATCGCCTCCTTTCGCAATAACAACGGGCGCAGAGTCCAACTTAGGATCGTAGCGAAGTGCGACAGAGAAGTGCTCAGGGTTAGTAATTACCACGTCAGCTTGCGGCACATCTGCCATCATACGTCGCTGAGCCATTTCACGTTGCAGCATTCTAATACGCCCTTTTACTTCAGGCTTACCTTCCGAATCTTTATATTCATCTTTAATTTCTTGTTTGGTCATTTTTAATTGCTGATTAAAATTCCAAATTTGAAATGGCACATCAATGGCAACAACAATAAGCAGTGAGCAACAAATTAAAAGAACAAAGTTTAGTAATATATCGATAGCATGAAAGTAATTGGCAGGAAAAACCTCATTACTGAGTTGGAAAAAGTCTTCTAAACTCGAAAATATCAAGTAGCAAGCAATACTCCCCACCAGCCCAACTTTTAAAATAGACTTAATTAACTCAACCCAACTTTGCATACCAAACATCCGCTTTATTCCACTGAGCGGATTCATTTTTGATAACTTAGGCATTGCAGCTTGAGTGGAAAAGCGAACACCACCGACACCAGCAGCTCCAATAAAAGCAGCAACAAACAAAAAAATGAGTACTAAAAATAAAGGCGCGAGAATATAAACAATCGCATCTAAAATAATAACGAATAAACGATCAAGATCGAATATATCGTCGCGCGTTAAGCTAAACATTGCTGTCATGATATGACTCAGTGCTTTACTTAACCCTTCTCCAAACCACATTAACCCAACAGCACCAGACACTAATACCGCAACAGACGCTAATTCTCTTGAGCGCGGAACTTGACCTTTCTCTCGCGCCTGCTCAAGCCGTCTGGGCGTGGCGTCTTCAGTACGTTCTTGACCATCTGAATCAGACATACTGATTTACTCCCAGTCTTAACTTAACAATCAATTCGGATCAAACTACACACTTGATCTAAGCCAACTTGCCATATCGCTTCATATTGCGGCACGATACCGAGTACAATAAACCAGCTAATTGCCAGACCGAGTAATAACGCAAATGAGAAACCTAACGAGAAAATATTTAGCTGTGGTGCTGCTCGAGTCATTACACCAAACGACAAATTCACCGTTAGCAAAGCAATCACCCCCGCTAACGCCATATTCACGCCCGCTTTAAACATATGTCCAAACCAACCTGCAAGCTGATAGTAATCTTTTTGCTGTAGCATAGCCTCACCTATCGGCAAGGTTTTAAAGCTCACAACAACAGCATTTAACATCTCTAAATGCCCATCTGTTGCTAAGAACAATAAAATGGCCAAAAACATATAAAACTGTCCCAATACGGGCGTATTCTGACCATTCGCAGGATCAACCATTGAAGCAAAACCTAAACTCGATTGCATACCTAATATTTGCCCAAGTAAGACAAATATTTGAGTAATAAACTGTGTCACTAATCCCATTGCTACACCAATGATTAGTTGCTGAGTAGTAACAATAAATCCAGCTAAAGAAAGTAACTCAATATCTTGTGGGACTTTAGGTAAAACAGGCAAGACCGCAAATGTGATCGCTAAGGCTAAATATAAGCGAATTTTAGGTGAAACAAAGCGCGCCCCAAAAAACGTCATCGCCATCATCATTGATGAGATACGTGTAAAAGGCCAAAAATAATTCGCTATCCAATCAAGTAAAAGATTTGCGGTGTAATGCATAATCGACGGCTGCTCGTTTGCTAATAAAGCAACTGTGGGATTTGATCAATAATGCGATAGAAATAATCCATCAGCATTTGCGTCATCATATGACCAAAAAACATCAATGCGAGTAACGTCACCACTAAACGGGGTAAGAAACTCAATGTTTGCTCATTGATTGAGGTTGCCGCTTGAAATACCGCAACAACTAAACCAATTAACAGCCCTGGAATGACAATCGCGCACACCATGATAAGTACCATGTATAGCGCTTCTTGAAATATCTCAACAAAAGCTTCTGGCGTCATAAAAGCATCCTTTTTATCCGATGTTTATTCACATTAGGTGCCAAAACTACCTGCCAGTGTGGATAAGATCAGGTTCCAACCATCAACTAAAACAAACAACATTAATTTAAACGGTAACGATACAATCATAGGTGAAAGCATCATCATACCCATCGCCATTAAGATCGATGCAACGACCAAATCAATAATCAAAAATGGTAAAAACAGCATAAAGCCGATTTGAAACGCCGTTTTTAGCTCTGAAGTAATAAACGCAGGGATCAATACCGTTAACGGCACCGTCTGCGGATCATCAGCCGTTGAGCCAGACATATTCACAAACGTTTCTAAATCTTTTACCCGGGTTTGTTTAAGCATAAATTGGCGCATCGGATCTTCCGCTTTTACCAACGCTTCTTTCGCCGTGATTTGCTCATTAATATAAGGCTGAACGGCATCTGCATTGATCTTATCAATCACCGGAGACATCACAAAAAACGTTAAGAACAGCGCTATGCCGATAATCACTTGGTTAGAAGGTGTTTGCTGTAAACCCATCGCTTGACGCAGGATCGACATTACCACCACGATACGGGTGAAAGAGGTCATTAAAATAACCATCGCAGGCAAAAAGCCCAACGCGGTCATTAACGCTAAAATTTGCAGGGTGACAGAATAATCTTCACTACCATCAGGGTTTACTGTCACCGATAATGCCGGTATTCCCCCACCATTACGGGCTGCTTGCATGTGACCTGAGGTTGTTTCTGCACTCATTGCTGTCGCCGTCGTACTATTAGCCACGTTCGCTTCAACCGCATGCGCTATATTGATTGACGATAACAACACAGAGATAGCAAGAAAAGCCATCCAAGTGATAAGGGTGAATTTATTTTTTAACATTATTTTTCATTAGCTTGCTAAGCTGAGAAGCGAAATCTCTGCTTGGCGATTCGTCCATGTTTAAAGGCTTATCCAATTTACTCAGCAAAGAAATATTATGTTGAGTAATACCCACCAACATTTGCTCTTCACCGACTTGCAATAGCACGACTCTTTCTCGTTGCCCGACTGCCAGCTGTGTAATTACTTTTAAACCCGAATCATTACCACTGATCCCAGCCACCCGCATACGTTTTAATAACCAAGCTAAGAAAACAATAATCGCAATCACAAGCAGTAAAGAAGCCAGAGTGGTTGCGATATTTAAGTCAGGTGCTTGTCTTAATGGTGGCGGCGCTTTTTCAATCGTTTTCTCAACCGCTGTTTGTGCGAAACAGGACAGTGTGAAAAATAATAGCGATAATACTGTAACTATCTGGCCTATAATCCTTTTCATGGCCAGCCTTAACGTAACTTTTTAATACGCTCAGTTTGGCTGATCACATCAGTCAAACGAATACCAAATTTGTCATTGACCACAACCACTTCACCATGTGCAATAAGGGTCCCATTGACCATCACATCTAATGATTCACCCGCAATACGATCAAGCTCAACCACTGAACCTTGGTTTAATTGCAGTAGGTTACGAATACTGATTTGCGTACGTCCGACTTCCATCGAAATGGTAACCGGAATATCCATAATAGTATCAAGCTTACGACGTTCATCATCGGTGATCGGTACCGTTTCATCAGTCAGCTCTTCTAGTGGTGCTGGTTGCACATCATCAATTTGCTCTGCTAATGCTGCAGCCCAATCATCTGCCATTTGTTGGTCATTATTATTTGACATTGTCATCGTCCTTTTCTTATTCGTTACTATCGCGATTAATATTAAGTAATGCCGTGCCTAGCTCATCACGGTCGAGAAACGCCAAATCCGTTTTAACCATATCGGGACGTTGTAGTTTCTCACTAATTTTCAATGCTACATTGTCACCAGAGCGACCCATTTTGGCGTGATAAGTCGGTAAATCTTCCACAAAAATGGTCGCTTGCTCAGGCATATCAATAGGGATCACATCGCCAACTTGTAGCTCCATCAAATCACGTAACGATAAATCCACATCCAGTAATTTGGCGCGAAGATTAACGGGTACATCCATGATTTCATCACGCAATGCTTTACTCCAACGCACGTCGGTGTCCATCTTGTCACTTTGTACACCCGCATCGAGTAATTCACGGATTGGCTCAACCATCGAATATGGCATGACGACATGAAAATCACCGCCGCCACCATCAACTTCAATATGAAATGAGCTCACCACTATCACTTCTGTTGGGCTCACAATATTTGCCATGGTCGGGTTCACTTCTGAGTCTAAATATTCAAACTCAACCCCCATCACCGGAGACCATGCTTCGCGGTAATCTTCAAACACAAGTTTGAGTAGCATTTGAACAATACGGCGTTCGGTAGGAGTAAATTCACGACCTTCAATTTTGGCGTGAAAGCGACCATCGCCACCAAAAAAGTTTTCAACCAGAATAAAGACGAGACGCGCTTCCATCGTAATAAGCGCGGTACCTTTTAATGGACGAAAGCGCACCATATTTAAGCTTGTTGGTACATACAGTGTATTTTGGTACTCACCAAATTTAATCATCTGTACGCCATTAATAGACACTTCCGCCGTTTTACGCAGCATATTAAACAGGCTGATACGCATATGGCGCGCAAAACGCTCATTGATAAGCTCAAGTGTCGGCATTCGACCACGAACAATGCGGTCTTGTGATGAAAAATCAAAGGTAGCAACATCACTCGCGACCTCGTGATCATGAAGTTCATCTTCTGGCTCATCGACACCATGAAGTAGCGCATCAATTTCATCTTGGGTTAATAAATCACTCACTGTAAACCTACTGCATTACAAAACCAGTAAAAAGAACCCGCTCAACTGCAGGTGTTCCAGCCACTTTAACCATTGCCGCTTTCACAGCTTCAAGCGCTTGTTGGCGTAACTGATCACGGCCATTAGGGCTACGTAATTGCTCAACGGTTGCGACCCCGAATGCTTGAAGAAGAGTACTTTCAATTAACGGTATGTGCTGTTTCGCCAAGGCTTCATTTTTATCGCCACGTACCATTAATTGCACTTTAATTTGAACCACTCTATCTCGTGTATCACCCGTAACATTGAAAGTAAAAGGCTGAGGTAATACAACATAGTAAGCAGACATTACAGATGCTGGTGACGTTGTACTTTCTTGAACCGTTGCAGCCACTTGTGGCGACTCTTTAGCGTCATCGCCATTTAGCAACCAAAAGCCAATGCCTGCCGCCAATATTACAATGACGGCTACTGCACTTATTAACATCAGCTTTTTCTTGCCCATCGCCATTTTTATTCCTTTTTGTCTTTATTTTCATTAATTAAATTATTAGCAATTGTTAATTACGCATAGTAATCAACCCGATCTTTATTGTTTGTTACAAACATCTCAATCGCATCAAGATGTTTATCTGAATTAGTCTCATTAGTGCCTGCAAAAGATTCATCATGGGCAGTACCTGATGATTGCTCCCCTGAATGCTGCTGTGAGAACTGCTGCGCAAATTGATTTGAACTGTCTTGCTGCACAGAGCCTTGCGCTAACTGCAAGCCTTGTTGCTGCATCATCTCACGTAGCCTTGGCATTGCTTGTTCAACCATATCCCGTGTTTGGCTATTATTAACGGTAAATTGCACTGAAGCTTGATCTTGATTCAAGGCTAATTTGATTTGAATTTTGCCAAGCTCTGGCGGATCTAATCGGATATCAATTTGCTTTAAATTCTTAGCCATCATCATATTAATCCGCTCAGAAACTTGCTCTCCCGCCTGCTCTTTTGTCAGCAGTAATGGCGACTGAACCTGTGTATTTGCATGTTGTAAGTCCATTTTCATCGCATTGGTTTGCTGGTTACTCATTAGTGCCGATAATGGTTGTGAAGAGATAGTGTCTTGCTCTTGTTCCTGACCATCAACCAATGTTTTTCTAACCGCTTCCATCATTCCATTGGTTGCGATCAGTTCAGAATTTTTTTCACCAGAAAGAAACGCATTCACGATACCATGTTCAGCTTTTACACCAGATAGTGTTGATTTTAATTCAGGATCGATTGTGGGTTGAGAAAGCAGTGTCGCTTCATCACTTTTTTCCGCTTTCACTGCAGCGGTTGCAGCGTGCCAGCCCAGTTTTAACTCACTCGGTTTGACATCCGCTTGTAGTACTTTCTCTTTTTCAGTTAGCTCATTTTGCTTGATTGAAGTGATTTCAGAGCTATCTAATACAAATTTGTCACTAGAGAGCTCTGGTTTCACATCTAAAGACGCATCTGATGATGGCATTTGCTCTGACTGTGGCGGCAAAGCTTTGCCCCCACCTGAAGATTGTTGACTAAGCTGCTGATTTGATTGGTTCAAACGTTGAAGGAAATCCGCACCTTCAAACATCATTTTTTCGACATCAGCAATACTTTCGCCATCATCAACATTATCAACACTGGTGATATCCTCACTATCATCAATAGATACAACGCCACTATCAACAACAGATACCATCTCATCTGAAACAACCTCATCAGAGACTACCTCAGCGTTAGATTCAGTATCGATAACTAAATCATCAGAGACAATAACAGCATTATTGTTCGCTTCTTCACCAGCTTCAACATCTGTCGATTTTTGTGTTTTTTGTTCTATTTTTAAATCGCTTACCGATGTTTTCTCTGTTGATGCTGCTTGTAACTGAGAATCAAACGAAGCATCTTTGTCACCTTCATTTGTTTCTACCGTTTTAGTATTTGAAGATCCCGCAGGTGTGGCTTTTACGTGCGGTGTTGATAAGGGATTTAATAGATTCATAGCCAATTCAAACCTAGTACTGGGCGTGGAGAAAACAAAACGTAACCATTTGATCTTCCGACGACAAAAAGAGATAAGCTGGAGTAATGCAAAAACTAAACCAGTTACTCATCAATAAGGTTATTGTTGTAACCTTCGCGCAAATTGCAATGTAACAAATTCATCCATCATTTTTTGCTCTTGCTTATCAAGCCACTGTTTATGCTCACGTTCGCGTTTTTCCACCAGCCATTCAACCGAACGTCTTTTTTGTTGCATTTCTTGCCAGTGCTGGGAGCACTTTTGAATTTGTTCTTCAAAGTACCCTCCCGCTTGCTTTTGCTTTTCTAATGTTTGATCCAGTTGCGTTAAGAATTTCTGTAAATGACTATATTGACTTGCGGTTAAACCTTGTTGGCCCCTAACAGATAACTGATTGAGATAATCCAATCGATATTTTTCAATCTGCGCTAATTGCTGTAAGTAATTTTGTTGCTCAATACGGGCTTGGTTTAACGCTAAACTGGCTTGATGCTCTTGCTCTTTCGCTTGCTCGATGATTAATCCTAGCGCGTTAGACATACTTAATTTCCTTATCCATGATCACCTGCAATTAACCACCTAATGTTGAGCGCAACATATTGACGCACATCTCATAGGGCACTGACTCTTTCATTTCTTGTTGCAGATAAGCGTCTAATTTCGGTTTAAAACTAAAAGCTTGATCAATCGTATTATCCGTTCCGGGTTTATAAGCACCAATGGAGACTAAATCTTGATTTTTACGGCATATAGAAAGAATTTGACGTACCGCTTTTGACATCAACATATGCTCTTCGCTCACAATCGCAGGCATAACACGACTCACCGAACGTTCGACATCGATCGCAGGATAATGTCCAGCGTCTGCCATCTCACGAGATAACACAATGTGACCATCTAAAATCGCACGAGAGGCATCTGCAATAGGATCTTGCAAGTCATCACCTTCACTAAGAACGGTAAAGAAAGCCGTTATAGAACCTTGATTTTCATTACCATTACCCGCACGTTCCACCAACGCAGGTAACTTTGCAAATACCGAAGGTGGATAACCTTTGGTTGCTGGCGGCTCACCAACAGACAATGCGATTTCACGTTGTGCTTGTGCAAAACGGGTCAGAGAATCCATCAGCAGTAATACATCAAAGCCCTGATCGCGGAAATACTCAGCAATCGTCAATGAGGTTTGACAACCTTTTAAGCGCATTAATGGTGATGCATCAGCAGGTGCCGCCACCACCACAGATCGCGCACGGCCTTCAGGCCCTAAGCTTTCTTCAATAAACTCTTTAACTTCACGACCACGCTCACCAATAAGGCCAACCACAACAATCTGAGCACTGGTGCCACGAGTCATCATGCCTAAAGTCACAGACTTACCAACACCCGAGCCTGCAAACAGACCAATACGCTGGCCTTTACCTACCGTCAAACAGCCATTGATAGCTTTAATACCCACATCAAGCGGCTCTTTGATTGGTTTACGGGCGAGAGGATTGATAGGAGTGGCATTAAATGAAGCTCGATGCTCGGTAAAAATAGGTCCTAAGCCATCGAGCGGATTACCAACCCCATCAATAACCCGACCTAATAATTCTGGACCAACGGGTAGACCACTATTGTGCAGAATTGGCGTGACTTTAGCGCCTGGCATCACCCCAAGCAGCTGTTCACTTGGCATCAGAAACAAGGTTTCACCTGAAAAGCCAACCACTTCAGCTTCAAGTTCACCATTTAATGTTTCTACTTTACACAAGCTACCAACAGGGGCCCGGCAACCTATAGCTTCAAGTGTTAAACCAACAACTCGCACTAAACGTCCAGAAGCAACCGGCTTACACCCCGTACCTTCCGTTTTATACTGACTTAACCGTTCGGCTAGTGAGGCTGTCATTTAGATTGATCTCGAATGCTACTATTAACCGCTTCAAAGCTACTTAAAGAGTGACGAATGCGATCTTCGATAAAATAATCAACCGAAGTATCATGGCTATTTAATTGCAGATCACCTCGATTTAAGCTTGGCTCAGCAATAAGTTTCCATTTACGCTCTAACAAGTCATCATCACTAAAGTTTTGTTTTACTAGGGCTACATCTTCAGGATGCAGATTCATCGTAATATCACGATTGGCAACCGGTAACGTCGCCACCACTTCACGAATCGTATTTAAAATCACTTGTGGGTTCGTTTTCACTTCCACTCGGATCAACTCTTTCGCTAAACCTAAAGCAAGTTGCATCACCTGCTCTTCAACGTCACGATCAACTTGTGTAATTGGCGCTAATAGCTTTTCAGCCACTGACGCCAAATGATTCACTTGTTCTGTTATTTGTTGTTGGGCTTGCTCTAACCCCTGTTGTAACCCTTGCTCTTTGCCTTCAACAAGACCAGATTCAAGCCCTTCAGCGTGACCGGTTTTAAACCCTTCACTGTGTCCAGCTTGTCGTCCTTGCTCTATTCCTTCGTCATACGCCGATTGCTGCATCGCTTCTAAATCAGCAGCCGTTAATGGCGGAGGCCCCGCTTCTTCTTCAGGCTCGAATTCTTCAATAACAGGACGAGGCTGGTAATTAAAAGCGTTGTCACTTTGTTCTTGACGCTGTTCTGAATAATCAGGGTATGCCCAACGTTCTAATTCTTGTGCTTGGTGGTCTGAAACTCGAAAAAAGCCGCGACGACGTTCATCACTCATGACGACCACCTGCTAATTCAACAATAGGGATAATTTTATAGGTACTCATCTGCACCGCCACCGCCGCCGCCCAGCATAATTTCACCTGCATCAGAAAGACGACGAGCAATGGTTAGAATTTCTTTTTGCGCCGCTTCTACATCAGCAACACGAATCGGCCCCATCGCTTCTAATTCTTCACGTAGCATCTCAGAAGCACGCTTGGACATATTGCCGAAGAATTTATCACGCAGCATATCATCCGCACCTTTTAGTGCTTTTTGTAAGAGATCTTGTGGTATATCACGGAGCAAGGTCTGAATACCGCGATCATCGACTTCTGTTAGGTTATCAAATACAAACATTAAGTCTTGGATCTGGGTCGCCGTATCTTCATCCGTTTCACGGATCTGATCCATCAACAAGCCTTCAACATTATTATCGAGGTAGTTCATGATCTCAGCCGCAGCTTTCAAGCCGCCAATTTTAGCCGCTTGCGCACCAGCTTGACCTGCAAACTGTTTCTCCATGATATCGTTCAATTCATGCAGTGCCGCTGGTTGTACTTCTTCTAAGTTCGCAATACGCATCATCAGATCTAAACGTACACGCTCAGGAAATTGCGCTAAGATTTCCGCAGATTGTTCCGGCTCTAAGTATGATAAAACAATGGTTTGGATCTGCGGGTGCTCATTGAGAATAATGCTCGCTACTTGACGAGGATCCATCCATTTCAGCGAATCCAAGCCACGAGAGCCACTGCCCATCAGGATTTGATCAACAAGGTTATTCGCTTTATCTTCACCTAACGCAGCAACTAATGTGTTACGTACGAAATCTTCGCTACCCATGCCAATGCTAGTGTATTTTTGAATATCTTCGAGAAACAATCGGTGTACACCGGAGACTTTCTCTTGGCTAAGATCTGTCATACTCGCCATCGCACCACCCACACGTTGCACCTGCTTAGGTTCAAGGTGACGAATAATACTGGCAGCATCTTGCTCACTAAGGCTAAGCAGTAAAATGGCGGCTTTTTCTGTCCCACTTAGCGTATTTGGATCAAATTTATTTTCACTTATAGCAACATCATTAGCCATCTTCATTCACCCAACTTTTAACCACTTGTGCTGCGAGATCAGGTTCATTATCCACCAATGCTCGAACGGCTTTCAGTAAATCTTCATCTTTATGTAAATTTGGTAAATCTAAGCTACTAGAGCTCAATTCAAACCCTTCACCGCCATCCAATTCTGCGCCAATAAGCCCAACAGCATCCGCTGAGTTTGCCATAACTGGCATACCATTTTCGTCTAATGGCGTACCATCTGGTGCTTGGTTTGGATACAACAGCTTACGCATTGCTGGACGTACTAATACCATAATCACCACAATAATAACGAGCGCCGCTGCAATCCAACGTACCCAGCTACTAAAGTTCGGATTTTCCCAGATAGGGAGATCGGCAGCTAATTGAGATTCTGGTAACGCAAAAGGAACGGAAAGCACTTCAAGTAAATCCCCTCGCGCTTCTGAAAAACCAATCCCCCCCATTAGCAGGCGGCGAATTTTAGCAATTTCTGCTTCTGAAACAGGTACGCGAGTCACATCCCCCGTTTTAGGATCTGTGATGGTCTTATAATCCACCGCAACAGATACCGTTTGACGGTCAATAACCCCCGTTTGTGCACGCTTATGACTAATCGTGGTATCTAATTCATAGTTACGGGTAGATTCTCTATGTACCGAGCCATCACTGCCGTTTGTACCCGACTGCATGTCTTTCACATTCTGAGGAATAGCCGATTCAACAGGCGGCTGATTACTTAATGCGCCAGGAATACCTGCAACTTGGTTACCACCATTAATATCTTCCAGCGTAAATTCACTGCGCGTTGCCGCCGTTGATGGATCATAGCGCTTACGGGTTTCTTCTAACGCCGAGAAGTCCATTGCAACATCAACTTGAGAAGTATAATTACCCAGCCCTAAAACAGGCATTAAGATAGCATCAATTTTTTCGCGTAATGCTTGTTCCTGTTTACGCTCTAATTCGTATTCTTTACGTTTCGCTGTTGTACTAGGATCTTCAGTACCAGAGCTCAATAACCGGCCATGTTGATCGGTTACCGTGACTCGTGTTGGACGAAGCCCAGGTACCGCTGTTGCCACCATATCAACAATGGAATCCACTTCTTGTTGGCCTAATGAACCACCAGAAGATAAGGTTAAAAAGACTGTTGCCGTCGCTTCTTGATTATGACGAACAAACACACTTTGTTTTGGTGTCGCCAATAAAACCTGCGCTTTACGTACTTGGCTAATTTGTTCGATGGCACGGGCTAATTGACGTTCACGACTGAGCTTTAAACGCTCACTTTCCATTCGTTGTGATACACCAAATCCCATGTCTTGCAATAAAATATCATCGCCTTCTGCCGTTTGGGCATTTAGTCCAGTACGGGTTAAATCTAACTTGATCGCACTATATTCATCAGCAGGAACGCGGATCGTATTGCCATCTAATTGATATTCAATTTTCTTTTGATCAAAGTGATCGAGGATTGGAATTAATTCTTCGGTATCATAAGTGCCTAATGGGCGCATCTCAGGCTCTTTGATCCACATTGTTACCAACACGATTAGCGCGACACAAATTGCCACCGATAGCACTAGAATAACTTGACGTAATAAATCCAAGTTACCCAAAATACTATCAGTCGAAGAGGCTTTCTTCTCTGAAATATCAGCACCTTGATCTGCGCCCATATCATCATGTAATACAGGAGCGGCGCCATTGCCCGATACCGCCAAAGGTTGATTAATGTTTTCTTCTGCCACGACTTTTACCCATAAACTGCAAGAATAACGGTGTTACTTTCCATACTTTAAAAAGTCAGGCTTATACCGGCATATTCATTAATTCTTTGTACGCTTGTACCATTTTATTGCGAACTTGTACGGTTGCTTCAAACGCCACACTAGACTTATTTCTTGCAATCATGACATCTGCTAATGAAACGCTACGATCACCTTGATCAAAACGCGTTGCTAACTCACTGGATTGCCCTTGTATCTGATTCACAGATTGCAATGCATCACTCAAAAGATTGCCAAAATCAGAGCTCACTTGTTGGGCTGTTGCAGGGGAAGTGGTATTTTGAGCATCCAATCTCATTGCTTGCATTTCTGCTTGTAATCCGTTTACTTTCATTCCGTGATTCTCTCTATCAATGTATTTATTTTAACCGCTCACTACGCAGGAATTTCAATACCTGCATCACGCATTTTCGCCAATTTATAGCGCAAAGTTCGAGGACTGATCCCTAACTGCTCTGCCACATCTTTACGGCTGCCTTCACAGGCGATTAAAGTATCTAAAATAATACTAAACTCTTGTTCACGTAACTCACTACCCAGCCCTTCTCCCGTTGCCGCCGGTTTAGGACGAGCAGCCACAACGCAAGGTTCAGGCTCTGGCACACTTTGAGGCATTTCCGTATCTAGCCAATCAAAATGTTCTAATAAAATATCTTGCTGTTGAATGTGGTTGTTATCGCAAAGAATTAACGCGCGTTGAATAACGTTATCTAATTCTCGCACATTCCCAGGCCACGGGTATTGCACTAATTTATCTTGTGCCGCTTGGCTTATACTTGGTACCACATTTCCTTGTTTGATACTGTGTCGCTCTGCAAATAATGCCGCTAAAGGCAGAATATCGCCCTGACGTTCAGCTAAAGCAGGCCAAGCAATTGGGAAGACATTAAGTCGGTAGTACAAATCTTCACGAAAATGCCCTTCTGCCACATAAGTTTTAAGTTCACGGTTACTGGTCGCAAGAATACGTACATCTAACATAATGCTTTTGCGGCCACCTAGACGTTCAACTTCACGTTCTTGCAATACACGCAATAATTTTGCCTGTAAGCCTAAATCCATTTCACTGATTTCATCAAGCAATAAGGTACCACCTTGGGCTTGCTCAAATTTACCCGGACAGGCTTGAATCGCCCCCGTAAATGCACCTTTTTCATAGCCAAATAAGGTCGCTTCAAGCATATTTTCAGGAATGGCAGCGCAGTTAATGGCAATAAAGGGCCCATCTTTACGCTCGGAGTTATCATGGATATAACGAGACAGTACTTCCTTTCCTGAGCCACTCGGCCCTAGCACCATCACATTCGCCTCCGTTTTTGCGACCTTATCAGCAAGTGCTAATAACTTGATACTTTTCGGATCAGCAACAACGGTTTTACTGCTTTGTTTTTTTATCGGCGCATAACGCCCGACCATGTTTAACAGCACTTCAGGGGCAAAGGGTTTTGCCATATAATCAATCGCACCTTCACGCATTGCCGCGACTGCATCTTCAATATTGGCGTAAGCCGTCATTAATAGTACTGGGATTTTAGGCCAATTTAATTTAATACTGCGAAGTAATGCTAATCCATCCATCCCTGCCATTTGTACATCAGAGACAACGATATCAACCGTTTCCGACTTCATGATCACTAAAGCATGTTCTGCGCTTTCCGCTTCAATCCATTGATAGCCAGCTAACGCTAACGTATCAACCAATGCTTCACGTAATCCTTCATCATCTTCGACTACTAAGACTCTCGTTTGATTCATCTCTTCTCTCCATGAGTAAGCTCTGGCACTTTAATGCTCACGATGCGGCTAACTGTGATTGCATATTCTGCTGTGAGGCAATGGGAAGGGTTAAAGTAAAGCATGCCCCTTTACCTAACTCTGATATTAAAGACAACTTGCCACGATGCGCGAGTGCCACCATTTGAACAACGGCTAATCCCAACCCTGTACCTTGTTTTCGAGTGGTAAAGAAAGGCTCTAAGACCTTGCTTTGGAGCTCTGTCGCAATACCGGGGCCATTATCAGTGACTGATAACAAAATTTCGTCACCTACGGCATAACAAGACACAGCAACAGTACAGCCTTTACCTGACATTTGGATAGCGTTTGTAATTAGGTTACTGATAGCGCTCGCCAGTGCATTTTCATTGCCTAAAATAGCCAGTGATTCATCATCACAGTCAATACTAAAATCAACATTTTGGCTCATCACCAAGGCTTCAACCATGTTTTCCATACTATTAAGTAAACTTTCTAATGAAAAACAATTAACCACTTTATTATCACCACCTTTGGCGAACAGCAGCATATCATTAACTTGTTTTTCAAGATCTTGAAGACGATCGACAAGTTTACTTTGGAAGCGTTCACGGGTTGTTACTGGCAAGTTAGGGGCAGATAAATTAGCGGCGTATAACATCGCACTCGATAATGGTGTTCTGACTTGATGCGCCAAGGATGCCACCATTTTTCCTAAGGACGACAGTCGCTGCATTTCACTTAATCGTGATTGTAATCGGCGCGTTTCTGTCATGTCTGTAATGACAATTAACTGTCCAGCCGAAGAGGCTGAAATAGCTAATTTTACCTTAGCGCCAGAGCGCAGTGAAATTTCGTGTCCATCATCTTCCTGAGGCTGAAAACAGCGCTGGATAATATCTACCCAACGTTCACCTTCAAGGGGCTCGCCGAGCAAACGTAATGCTTCATTATTGGTTTCACAAATAATGCCTTTAGGATCGAGTAAAATGACACCAACAGGCATCACTTCCAGCACTTGTTGATAACGTTCAACTTGTTGTTCTAATGCCCCAATCACAACCGCTTTATCATCCATGCATGAAACCTAATAACAAAAAATCCAATCTAATTCATAAAAAAGCAATTTACATGCCATGTATTATTCTTTTAAATCATGCAATTACAAAATAGTCATGACAAAAAAACAATGTCAAAAAAATGACAATATATTAGAGTTTTATGGAATTGGCTAAAAAAATACAGATTGGCAGCAGTTTTTTGAGAGGTTATTGCTAAAAATAAATTAAAAGAAAGTGATTGTTAGCCCGCTCTGTTGAAAGTGATGTATTAACAACCTGCTATTTCGATTGCTATGAGGAATAAAAAAGCCGATGTCAAATTAATGGCATCGGCTTTGTATAAATTCATGACGCTCTATAAGCCTTCTTTATTCAGACCATATTTACGCATTTTTTCTACTAACGTAGTGCGTCGCATACCAAGCATATCAGCCGCCCTTGCAACAACACCTGACTGAGCATCTAACGCTTGCTTGATCATATCAACTTCAAGATCAGCTAACATTTCTTTTAAATTTAGCCCTTCAGGAGGCAGCTCGCTATTTACACCTGTTTGCTCATCTTCATATGATGAAAACATACTTGCTAATGCTTCTTGCTCTAATTCCTCAACACTTGGTTGAGAACTTTCTGGCGTAAAGTCAGGAAGTTGGCCGTAGCGATACTTAATCGGCAAATGATTAGTATCGACCATTTCACCGGGGTACAGAATACATAAACGCTCAACAAGGTTTGCAAGTTCACGTACGTTACCCGGCCAGTTATGCTCCATTAATGAATTAATCGCACGCGGTGTGAAGTGAATGCGTTTCGCACCTTCAGCTTCCATTCGAGTAAGCAACTCTTGAAGTAATAAAGGCAAATCCTCAATACGTTCACGCAATGCGGGCATATCAATAGGAAAAACATTAAGGCGATAGTACAAATCTTCACGGAATAAATTCTCATGGATCATTTTGTCTAAATCGCGGTGTGTTGCTGCAACAATACGTACGTTGGTTTTAATGGTTTGACTACCACCAACACGTTCAAAGCTTCGTTCTTGCAAAACGCGTAGGAGCTTAACTTGCATCGACATCGGCATATCACCGATTTCATCAAGAAATAACGTACCACCTTCAGCTAATTCAAAACGGCCTTTACGTGCAGAAATCGCACCAGTAAATGCCCCTTTTTCATGACCAAACAATTCACTTTCCAGTAAATCTGGCGGAATAGCACCACAGTTAACAGGAACAAACGGACCTTTACCACGCGCAGAGTGATAATGAACGTTACGTGCCACGACTTCTTTGCCTGTACCAGATTCACCTAAAATCAGCACACTGGCATCACAAGCAGCCACTTGCTCCATAAGGTGACGGATCTGACTAATTGTAGAGCTACTACCAACCATGCTACGGAATAAGGTATTTTTACGCCCTAGCTGAGGAACTTGGTAAGCACGTTTACCCATGTATTCTTGGCAATGACGGAAAGCATCAACGAGTTGGTTATAATGCAAAGGTAACTCTAGATCGCCAACATAATTCGCTAAACCAGAAAGATGAGCACGGTGATTTCCAAGCGATACAACAGGAATATGGGCATGAATTTTTAATGCATCTACGATATGAGATAAATGTTTATTTACTTCAATATTGCCCAGTAAACATGCGCCCCATGACTGCTGCCATAATGATGCATCAATACTCTGTGACGAGATAATTTCACACTGCTCACCAACAAACCCCAGAATTACACTGAGATCATGACGTTGCTGTTGATCGTCCTCAATAACGAGTGTCTTTGCTAAACCTTGCATAGAATGGATATAGCCTGCCTTCATAAAATGATGTAATTATTGGCCTATTTAATAGAAATGCGAACCACTGCCAATATTATTGGTATCTATTGTAATTAAACCATAGGAGAAGGCAATATTTGATAACGGAAAGGTGTGATACCAATACAAGGATAGATAAAACAATAGGACGAATATTGCGCATTTACAGCTATTCATCCTATATTTGAAGAGTTATTACCATTTTTTATAGTGTTATCCTGCCTATATGCATTTTAACACTTAACTTTATTAATTAACTCGCTTCACTTAAATGATGATACTCAGTTGGGATTTGATCCCACGCTGATTTGATCTCACGTAGCATACCAATCACATCATCAATGGGCTTAGTTTGGTTTTCGGCATTTGCTCGGCTGATCTCTGCAGCCATAAACTCATATAGGGCATCAAGGTTCTTGGAAATATCACCACCGTCTTCCATTGATAAGCAATCACGCAGACTTAGTACAATATCTAATGCTTTGCTTAAACGCTCGCATTTAACCGCAACATTGCCTTGCTCCATTGCCGCTTTTCCTTGAATTAAACGCTCAATCGCCCCTGCATACAGCATTTGAATAATACGGTGAGGAGAAGCACTGGCTAATTGTGCGTTTACTGAAACTTTTTTATATGCCTGAAGAGAACCACGCATGATGTAATCCCTTATTTAATAAGTGAAATCAAAATCAACAAAACCAAGAAGGCTATAAACCGTTTTGTTGAATATTGCTATACAGTGATAACGATTGTTTGCTCTTTTTAGAACGCACTAATCGCTCGCCAATAATGTCTTTGTGTTTTTGAATTAAGCTTTTTAATGCTTTCGTTCGTGCAACCACATCATCAAACACGACACGCGTTAAATCAGGTTGCCCTAAGATGTTTTCTACTTCTTGATGACGCAGAGCAACCAAATTTTCCAATTGTTGAGGAAAATCATCAGGATAATCTTGCTGCTGCAAAAGCTGTTCAATCTGCTGTTCGAGTTGAGTTAATTTTTCCATTTTTCATTCACTTTAAAATGTCATTAGGCTCATCATGGTATTCAGCTGATTATTCATTTTTCCAATAGCTGCATCCATCGCGGTAAACTGTTGATAGGTTCGTTCTTCATAAGCTTTCATTCGCTCATTTAAATCATCCATATCATCGTTTAATCTGTCTTGCTGCTCTTTTAAACTTTTCTCTTTATTGGTTAGAGAGCCGTCCGTTGAACTGGTGTAACCTTTAAAAATAGCTTCAGCCTTATCAAGAAAGCCTTTTTCATCGGTATGGAAGAAAGAATTAAATGCATTAAAATTATCTTTTAAAGACTCATCTAACTTTTCATCATCAATCTCGATTTTTCCATAACGGTCAGTGGTAATACCAAAGTCACTTAAGCTATAAGTTCTACCATCAACTTCGATACCCGCATTCATCATATTTCGCATTTGACTGATAATTGAACGGGTTAAACTATCACCGTTTAATGGCCCACTAGATTTAGACTCTGTATCGTATTTACTTAAACTATCAGCGGTATCGATAAACTCATTGTACTTTTCAACAAAGTCTTCAATTGAAGACTTTGCCGTTGAAGTGTCGTTGGTGATATCAATCGTTGCGAACTTAACATCGTCAGTATTTGTGAGTTTTTTAATATCAAGCGTCACACCTTCAATGGCATCTTCGATTTTATTACTACTACTAGTGATCTCGGTGAAGTTATCAATTTTTATTTTGGCATCAACACCGTTTTGCATCTCAACCATATCGGCATTGGCTGTTGGATTGGCAGGATCAAAGCTTAATTTGGCTAGCTCGCCCGTCATCCCTGAAGCATCAATAGAAATTTCATTGGCAACACCGGTATCAGTGCTTGAAAAAACAATTTTCGAACCATTGGCATCATTAATAACTGTTGCCGTTACACCAGGGTTATCTGCAGAATTGTTAATTGCATTCAGTACATCTTTTAAGCTGCTTTTATCTTGATCAATGGTGACAGACATGGTTTTACCATCAACGGTAATTTCCAAATCGCCCGATCCCAGTTGTGCTTTAGGATCGGCATCAAAAGCACTGTTAGTGACCACTTTATGAGATTTGGCAATTTCTAACACTTCAACGGTATAACTACCATTTTTTGCTTTATCTGATGCTTCAACAGAGACAAAATCTTTCTCAGATGATTTAGCTGATTGACCTGCAAATACTTTATCTTCAGCAAATTTTTTCACCATATCTTCTAAACCAGATACCGCCGATTTAATTTGCCCGTAGCCACTTAACTGTACTTCCAGTTTTTGTTGCTGCTCTTTAATGCGTTGCTCTTTTGGCGTACGCTCGGCGGCAACCAATTGTTGCGTCATGCCCGCCACATCTAAGCCAGAAGCTAAACCACCTGCACTTAACCCCATGAGTTTTCCTTTTACACTTTATGACTTAACGAGCCTAAACCGTACTTGGCCAAATTTTTGTTTAAATCTAGCAATTCTTGTGCCGGAACTTGGCGAATAACTTCACCCGTTTTGTTATCAACTATGGTGGCAATTGGTTTACCTGACTCATCATCTTGATGGAAACGTAACGAACGATTGGCAGATTGTAATGCCATTTCAATCTGCTTAATTCTCTCTTGTTCCGACTTTTGCTCTAGCAAAGATGAATTAAGGGGATCGTCAATGTCACTGGAATCAATAGGATTAACAGCCTTTATCGATGATAGGGAAGATTCAGAGCTAACAGTTTGTTGCTCTACACCTTGAGGGGAAGTGTGACGAACTTTCTTATCGCCTTCCATATCCTGATTAGAGGTTAAAGACGATGAAAAGATAGTTATCGGATTGATCGCCATAGCCAGTCCTTAGCGATATCGCTGTAAGTAAAAAGCCCTGTATTGAATATACAGGGCTTCATTTGAATGATTAACCCAGTAGGCTAAGTGCCGCTTGTGGGATCTGCTTAGCTTGCGCAAGAATTGAAGTACTTGCTTGTTGCAGAATTTGGTTCTTCGTCATGTTAGTGGTTTCAGCTGCGAAATCGACATCTTTAATACGGCTGTTTGATGCATTTACGTTTTCATTGATGTTCGCAAGGTTATTTAACGTGTGGTTAAAACGGTTTTGTACCGCACCCAAATCTGCTCGTTGTGAGTCAATCCCAGCAATAGCTGCGTCAATAACGTCTAGTGCGCCTTGAGCACCACTCTGACTTGTAATATCGATATCTTTAACAGTACTTAAAGATGAGTTACCAGCTGCAGTAGTAATGGCTGTAGCAGTACCAGTTACCGTAAACTTATCACTAGAACTAAAAGTTAATTCAGAATTAACTACAGCACCACCAACATTAACAGTAGCAGCTGTACCAGCAACTCCCGTTGAAGGATCAACTGCCGCCATAGTTAATGTACCGCCTGCAGGACCTACAGCTTTAATACCTGCAACATCTTCAGCTTCGATCTGCAATTTACCTGTAGACTTATCATAAGTAGCATTATAACCATCTTTACCGATATCACTTGCAAGCTCAGACATATCACCATTATAAGAGCTTAAGTCATAACTTGTTGTACCAATCTCCAGTGTACCAGTATCGGAAGCAGTCAAATTATCCAACTCAACACGAGCCGTAGCCTTAGCTTCAACACCAGTACCCAATGCACTCAAGGCATCAGCTGCTGCTTTAGCATCCATTGTTGAAATATCAGTAGTAGCTGAAACACCATTTGGACCTGATAAAACTATATCACTTGCGCCTGTTGCTAAACCGTATGCTGTGCCTGCTGCTGCTGCTGCGCCAAATACAGTACCAGCACCTGATTTCTGGTGTTGACCAATATCGCCAGAAGCAACACTTGATAATGAAACATCAATAGTCTCATTCGCATTTGAGCCAACTTGGAAGGATTTCGTACCGAAAGTACCATCTAATAACTGTTGACCACCAAACGTTGTAGTATCTGCAATACGGGTCATTTCTGTTTGTAAGGCACTTACTTCTTTTTGAAGTGCTTCACGGTCTTCAGCTGAGTTTGAGCCATTCGCTGCTTGAAGAGACAAATCACGCATACGTTGAAGCATGTTTGTTGTTTCTGACATCGCGCCTTCAGCGGTTTGCGCCATTGAGATACCGTCGTTGGCATTACGCATTGCTACGTTTAGACCGTTTGTTTGGCTGGTTAAACGGTTTGAGATTTGAAGACCTGCAGCATCATCTTTTGCAGAGTTAATGCGAAGACCAGAAGAAAGTTTTTCCATGCTATTAGCAACGCCGTTGCTTGCACCGTTTAGGTAACGCTGGGCGGTCATTGCAGAGACGTTAGTATTAACTGTAACAGCCATAATTGTAGCTCCTTGATTTGATACCCAGCGATTCCCGGGCTAACTAAGTATTTCCTGTTGTGATTTCTTTAACGGCACGGCGAGAAAATGCTTTAATGTTTTTTTTTATTTTTTTCTTATCAAGGGTTAACTTTATTTTTTTACAGTAAGTTAGACAAAAAAAAGCGGCAACTTATTGCCGCTTAATTCTATGACAGATAGCTATAAATAATTAAATAATGTGAGTTCTTTTGTCTTATTAAACGCAGCCTGTGATGCTTGCAGTGCCATCGATTGTTCATTCATATCAATGATCGCTTTGCTGTAATCAAGATCTTCTAAGCCGCTTTGTGCTTTATTCAAGGTTAATTCAAAATCTTTGTGTTGTTCGCCCTGTCTATCAAGGGTTTGTAACACACTACCAACCTGCGAGCGCTGCTGGTTCATGTGAATGAATGCGCCATTTAAATCATCAATAACACGTTGTAAATTGGCATTACCTTCTGCTGATGACGTTGGCTGCTCTGCGTTGTTAATCGCATCTTGAAGAGAGTCTAAAACGTTAAAGGTTTTACTCGGGGTTAACGCGACACTATCACCCAGTTTGATTTCACCATCAAATTGAAAGTCTAACGTCCCCGCACCACCAGCAGCTGCGAGATCAAAGTTTACCCCCACTGTAGGATCATAAGTATTTTGATCTAATAGTACCCCCGTTGTTGGGTCCCCTTGATAAAGTTGATATTCCATTACACCAGCATTATCGACAAACTTAACACTGTAATTGTTGCTGTCATTAGGATTGCTATTTGTTGCCGTTAAAACATGTAGCTGCGAGTCTGGTTGTAAACCAGAAAAGTCAGGCCGGTAATCACCGTAAGGGTTGGGTATCGCCATGAAGACATCATTACCCGTTAAGCTGGTCTTCACCTCTAAGTTTTTATCTATTTGGCTATGACGCGCTTGATCATCCCCTTGATAAACAATGGTTGGTGGCGTTTGTCCATTTTGCATAAACGGTTTGGTGGCTGATTGTGTACCTGCAAAAATATAGTTACCCGATTCATCTTGTGTATTTGCCAGCCCCAATAACTCATCATAAAGGCTCTGCAATTCATCTTTAAAGGCACTGCGATCTTCTGCAGCCATAGCACCATTGATCATGCGAATGACTTTTTGTTTCGTCACATCAAGATTGTTCTCTACACCCGTTAACGTTGATTCCGTCACATTCATGCGGTTGGTCGCTAATGTTATCGCATCTTGATATTGCGTGATGAGTGTCTGCTCTTGACGATAATTCTGAATCATTACTGATGAAACAGGATCGTCACCCGCGGTTAATACGCGTCGACCCGTCGCTAAATGTTCATTACTGGTATTTAGTTCACCCTGCTTACGCATTAAATTCGAGGTTAAACTTTGATACTGGCTAGCAGTAGAAACTCGGTTAATCATGATTTACTCCTACTACACGGTACGCATTAAGGTATCAAAGGTTTCTTTAGCCACTGACATGATCCGAGATGATGCCATGTAAGATTGCTGGAACTTCATAAGATTAGCGGCTTCTTCATCAAGATTAACACCCGATAAGTTCGATACTCGCTCGGACGCGGCATCAAAATCCAATTGATTGACTTCTGCAGTTTTATCCGCATTATTCTTTAACATACCAATGTCTGTTGCTAACCCTTCAAACAAATCAATCACACTCGATTTGCCCTCATTCATGGTTTTGCCATGCTGAATTTGCTGCATTGCTAAGAAGTTACTGTTGCCACCTACCGCATTAGTCCGGCCTAAAGTCACCGTGAAGTTATCTCCAACTTGACCATTATCCGTCAGTGACAATGTCGGGGCTGTTTGGCCTGCAAAGGTAATTTCTTTACTCACGTTAGTTAATGGATAAGCCAGTGATTGGACGGTATTACCCGCATCATCTTTTAAATCCATTAGGGTGTTCGTTTGAGTATTCGTTACTGTTAACTTGTCAGAAGCGGTGATGGCTAACGTAAACGTATCACCAATCGCTGCACCTGAAGTTAAACTTGCTACGCTGATTTGATCACCATTGCTAGCAACCATGGTTAATACATTGCCCGTTGTTGTCAGTGGATAGTCTAGCTCGTTAACAACAGCACCCGTAGCATCCACTAAATTAATCGGATTATTTGCAGCATCTACCATGCTAAGTTTATCGCCCGCACCATTTAAGCTAAGGGTATACGTGCCTTGTGCCACTGTGGCACCAGCAGCTTGAATAGCCGTCAGCGTCGCTGTACCAGTGTTACTTGCATTATTGGTCGCTGTTAAATCAGCGCTGTTAATAATGTCGACTCTGTAGGTGCCCGCTAATTGGTCAGGCACTAACCCGCCGGCTTTATTGAGCTCTGCTGTTCCAACGTTATTTGGGTTAGCTTCAATACTGGATATTTTATTCCCTGCTAGGCCACGAGGATCTGACATCTCCACGCTAATGTTTGCCGCACCACGACGCATCGGCTGAATGATGACGGTCTCACTTTGTCCTGCCGCAGGGGGATTGCCCATCACAGTATTCATGGTTAACGTTAAACCATCGACACTGACTGATAAAGGCATTGTCGCCGTTGGAGATATAAGTGGATTGCCGTTTGACTGTTTCATCTCATTGCCAGCGGGATCGATTAAGCGAAAACTATAATCAGTACCATCAAATTCAGTTGTAAGCTGGTATTCTCCCGTTTTTAACGCATTTACATCATCAATTTTGACATCAATGTCAGTTTGGCTACCTAATGGCTTTAATACTCGCTCTTTCATTAAGTTAGGGTTGTTAACATCATAAAAAATAGCACCTCCAACCGCACCTGAGAGATCGGTACCCGATTGCTGCAAATCGTTTATTTGCTTTGAAAAGCCAATCGCCATTCGCCCCATTTCATCGAGGCTTTTATCTATTACATCATCACGGATCGACAACATGGCACCTAATCCGCCGCCAATGTGATCACTTTTAATGGCTTTGGCTTGATTCCCGTTAATTAATGCCATCTGTTTGTCTTCCAAATCAGGATCACCATTAACCATTTTTAATTGTGATGATTCAACGCCAGAAACCAAGGTATCACCGCTACCAATAATGACTTTATCGGCAAGGCTGCCTTTATCCGCCAATACTGTCACTTTGGTATATTTGGCTAATTCATTAATTAAGCCTCGTTGTTTATCCAGCAAGTCATGGTTTTTATCGCCATCAGGCATGCCTTGTAAACTGGTATTAATAGCGGCAAGTTCTTGCCCTAATGCATTCACACGCTCAAGTGTTACATCCAGTTGCTCATTCACATCTCGACGAATATTGGTTAACGTTTCATAAGAATTATTAAAACTTCTTGCCGCTTGTTCGGCATGCTCTAACACGGTTTGACGAGAGCCAAGATCGTTAGGGTGATCTGACAATGAACGTACCGAGTTATAAAAATTATTCATGCTATTAACGGTGTTAACAGCACTTTTTGAGGTGAAATCATCCAGCATCATCATGTGCTGTTGACGAACATTTGAAGCTTCAAGCTGGGTGGTAGAGAGGGTTAATTCACGGGCAGCAAACTGATCATAAGCACGATTAACGCTATCAATGTACGCACCACTGCCGTAATAGTTACCGCCGCTCCATTGTGCATCGGCCGCTTTTTGATCGACCACCTGACGGCTATAACCTGCGGTATGCACGTTACTAATATTATGGCTGGTTACATCAAGTTGCTTTTGCGATGTACGCAAACCACTGATACCAAGCTGCATTAAATCCGACGCCATATTAATTCCCTAACTCATTAACAACGTGATGTTTTATATCAATCTTAATGACGCTTATTCATATAAGGCGTGCATTACGATAGCTTCTTTGCAAAAATCGAACCAATTAAAAATAATAAAAGTTTTTTTAATTAAACGATTATTTTTGAGTATTTAAAGATGGTAATAAATCGCTATTTGTTTATAATTTAAAAGCTCAACCCAAATTAAAATAAAACATAAAGGATAATGATTATGAACTTATTAGTATCAGGATTAATTGGTTACGCATTAAAAGAAGTTGTTGTGCCACTCGTTAATGATCATTTTGACGATAAAAAAACAGAAGAAAAGCAAGTACCTGAAAAAGAAGTAGAAAATGCTTTATTTGAAAGTAACGATCTAATTAAAATGGTATCGAACATTATTGACATTGTTGTATAACCCTATATTTAAGATACTAAAAAACTTCCATCAAATATTATTTGATAGAATATAAATGTTTTATTTTAATTCGCTTTTTTTTATATATCCCTTCTTTTTACATTAATGTTTTCACCTTTTTCATTACTGCTAATACTTTATTACTGTAATTAGGATCGGTGGCATACCCTGCTTTATGTATTTCTCGAATAAATTGATTCGGCTCACCACTATGTTTTAACGCAGTTGAATAACGTGGGTTCTGTTGTAAGAACTTCACAAAATCTTGAAAGCTATCTTGATAAGAGCCATAAGAGCGAAACGCCGCATTTTCTTGTACAGCAACACCGTTATGATATTCCAATGTACGCGTGGCAACCTTTTGCCCACTCCAACGTGGATCGGCTTTAATATTAAATAAGTTGTTACTCGTTCCTGCCGCATTTTTGATCACTTTTTTACCCCAACCGGTTTCTAACGCCGCTTGCGCTATCAACATTGCAGGATCGGTGCCCAACGCACGTGCCGCTTTCGTTGCATACGGTGCCATATGATCAACAAATGCTTGTGGCGTTTCAAAACGATCAGGTTCTGGTTGTCGTAATGGCGGCTGAACATCAGCGGTTTGTAATCGCTGCTTATATTTTTCTAATACCTGTTGTGCCGCAACACTGTTTTGATCTTCTCGTTGCGGTAGTGTTAATGGCTGGGATTTATTATCGATTGGGCGAATCTGCAATGGATCCGTATTGTCTTTTTTCGGGAATAAATCTGTCGTTGGAGTATGCGGCTTTTGTTCGTTATCTTCGCCACCCAATTGCTTAACAATCATATCAGCCAAGCCCAAACTTCCAGTGGTGCTTAGCTGAGATGACATCTGCTCATCATGCATTTGCTGATAAAACTTACTGTTATTGCTACTCATTAAATCAGATTCAAACGCTTCGTTCGCTTCGCGCATTGACTTAAATAGCATCTGAGTAAAGATAGACTCAAACTGATTAGCCGCCTGACGCAATGATCCCTTTGAATCTTCGCCAATACCCGCACGTAGACGGTCTAGGTTACTAATATCATGGACAAAACCGGGATCAATTTGCTTCATATTATAATCCTTGTTGATTACTTTTTAGTTAAATCATCAGGGTTAAATGATGATTAACTGCCCTTCAATGGCACCCGCTTGTTTCAGCGCTTGTAAAATTGCCATTAGATCTGATGGCGCGGCGCCCACTTGATTCACCGCTCGAACAAGCTCATCTAACGACACACCGGGCTCAAACTTAAACATGCGTGCATCAGATTGCTGTACGCTGATATTACTGTTCTCCACCACGGTTGTTTCACCACCGGCAAAGGCATTGGGTTGACTCACCTGTGGATTTTCTTTAATGGAAACTGTCATACCACCATGGGTGATTGCCGCAGGTTTTAACTTCACATGCTGGCCAATAACAATGGTACCAGTGCGTGAGTTAACGATAATTTTCGCGGAGCCTTCTGCCGGATCAAACTCTAAGTTTTCAACTGTTGATAGGAACGCAACTCGCTGGCTAACATCGCGTGGTGCTCGCACTTTTATTGATGTTGCATCAACAGCTGATGCCATTTGAGGCCCTAAAAACTGATTAATAGAATCTGCCATACGTTGTGCCGTGGTAAAATCTGAATCATGCAGGTTAAAGGTTAAGTAATCACCGCGTCCAAATGGGTTCGGGACTTCTTGTTCAACCATTGCACCGTTAGAGATTCGACCTACCGTTGGCGTATTACCGATCACTTTAGAGCCATCTGCCCCTTCTGCACTAAAGCCACCAACCACCAATGTACCTTGAGCTATTGCATAAACCTTGCCATCTAAACCTTTTAAGAAAGTTTGCAATAACGTCCCCCCCCGTAAACTCTTGGCGGAACCAATTGAAGAGACGGTAACATCAATGCTTTGACCTTGTTTGGTAAAAGGAGGCAAAGTGGCATTAACGGCAACAGCGGCAACGTTTTTGATCTTTGGCTTTGTACCTACCGGCAATTGAATGCCGAAATTTTGCAACATGGCATTAAAGCTTTGATCGGTGAAAGGCGTTGTCTCGCCAGTACCAGGCAAACCAACGACTAAACCATAACCGACAAGTTGGTTACTACGAACGCCTGCAACGGAAGCGACATCTTTGATACGTGCCGCATCCACAGTGCCAGATAATAAAATTAATCCAGTAATAATAATTGCGCGAAAATTCAATGGATTCTCCTGTCCCTAACGCTATGTTTTGACAAAAATTGGCTGATTAGAAAGCAACGTTAAAGAAACGTGATAACCAATTTTGCTCTTGAATATCTTGGCGATCACCGGTACCTGAGTATTGGATTCGCGCATTAGAAATACGTGTTGATGCAATGGTGTTATCTTGGCTAATATCGTCAGGTCTAATATGTCCGCTAACCCGAATATATTCTTCGCCAGTGTTAAGCATTAGCCATTTTTCACCACGTACAACCAAGTTACCGTTATTTAAAACCTCAACCACTTCAACTGAAATAGAACCTTTAATACTGTTACTTTGATCGGCAGAAGTAGAGCCTGCAAATGTGTTGTTGTTCGACATACCATAAGACAAGCTGTAATCACGAATGGTGACGGGTTTCCCCCCTAGCTCTATTGGCTTCATATTTAAATCGGTAGATTTATCTAAATCTGAACTTGCACTCTTTTTCGCTGCAGTTTTTTCTTCGAGTAAAATTGTGACGATATCACCAATACCACGGGGCTTAGTGTCGTCATACAGATCTTGCACTTGTGATTGATTAAATAAAGAGCCTGTTGCGGTTGCGTAATGCTCAGGTTTATCTTGTGGACGAACAGGATTCCAAGCGGGATCGCCCGCTTCTGGATCTTCGCGTTTACGGATCCGATCAATCAGCCCTTTCGACTCTTTCTCTTTACCTTCTACCGCATCAACATTGGTGGTGGCTTTTTCAATATCACTGCCAGCAACATCAGGTGGTGTAGATACACAGCCGGTTAATGCCAAACTTAATAGAAGTAATGATTTTTTCATCCACTGACGATTCATTTTATTTACCTGAGCGCAATTCATTCATTACCACCAATCATTACAACTGCTGGTTAACGTAACTCAACATCTGATCAACAGTTGAAATCACCTTCGAGTTCATCTCATAAACACGTTGTGCTTCAATCATATTCACAAGCTCTTCCGTCACGTTTACGTTGGACGTTTCAAGCATAGATTGGCGAATAGAACCATATCCTTCTAAGCCTGGCGTTCCTTCTTGAGGATCACCACTCGCGCCTGTTGGTAAGAATAAGTTCTGACCGATAGGCTCCATACCACCTGGGTTAATAAAGTCGACAGTCGTAATTTGCCCCAAGGCTTGGTTTTCTTGCTCTCCACGAATACGGGCAGAAACTTCACCATCAGTACCGACGGTGATGCCTACCGCATCTTCAGGTACCACAATCTCAGGCTGGACAGGATAGCCACTACCACTGGTAACCAATTGACCTTCAGAGTTAATCGTGAACTGACCATTACGGGTATAACCTATGTTGCCATCAGGTAATAGCACTTGGAAAAAGCCATCACCTTCGATCATCATGTCCATGGCGTTATTGGTGGTTTGAGTATTACCTTGAGTAAAGACTTTTTGTGTCGCAACCACTTTTGAACCCGCCCCCAACATTAAACCTGTTGGTAATGTGGTATCTTGAGTTGACTGACCGCCCGGTTGATTAATATTTTGATAAAAGAGATCTTCAAAAACCGCGCGACCTTTTTTAAAACCAACGGTTGATGCGTTAGCCAAGTTGTTAGAAATAGTCGAGATATTTGTCTGCTGCGCGTCAAGACCGGTTTTACTTACCCATAGTGCTGGATGCATTGTTCTGTCCTTTTAATTAGCCAATACGCATAAGAGAAGAAGAGGCTTTATCCATTTCTTCTGCGGTTTTCATCAGTTTTACTTGCATTTCAAAGTGGCGCTGAAGATCTATCATGCTGGTCATTTCAGAAACCGCGTTCACGTTACTGCCTTCAAGCATACCTTTCGCCAGTGTTACACTGGCATCTGCATCAAGCGGAATACGCTCGCCGATGGACTTAAATAAACCATCAGTATCTTTAAACAACGCTTGATTATCAGGTTTAACCAATTTGATGCGATCAACGACTGCGATTGCATCAGGCGGCGCACCTTGTGGTAAAACCGACACCGTACCGTCTTTACCAATTTCAATTTTACTGATCGGAAGTGGGATAAAAATAGGACTGTCGTTTTGGCCTAATACCAATTGACCATTACTGTTTTGTAGCATGCCTGTTTGATCAATTTTCAAATGCCCAGCACGGGTGTAAGCTTCTTGGCCTTTGACATCCATTACAGCAAGCCAACCATCACCTTCAATAGCAACGTCTAAATCACGCCCTGTATTGATCACTGAACCTTGTGCAAAATCATTACCCGGGCGCTCAGTCATTGAAAACACTCGGCTAGGTAGACCTTCACCATAGGCTTGCATACTGCGCGCCTGTTGTAAGTCGGCACGAAAACCTGTTGTACTGACATTTGCCAAGTTATTAGCATGAACTTGCATACCATACATATCTTGTTTTGCGCCACTCATGGCAAGATACAGAGCACGATCCATTTTTTTGACACTCCTATTATCTAACAGCATCAATAAAGCAAAAACTAAGCCAATTATATTTATTGTTTAATAACAGTGAATTGAGAGCAAAAGAGCAAGAAGGTAAAGCAGGAGGGAAAAAAATTGCCGCTTCAACGAAAAGGTAAAACGGCAATAGGACTGGAAAGGATAAAGCTTAACGAATTTGTAGAATATTCTGTTGTAGCTGATTATTCACATCTAGTGCACGAGAGCTGGCTTGGAAGTTACGTTGCGCAGTGATCAAATCCACCAGCTCTTGAGTCATATCGATATTTGATTGTTCAAGCGTTCCGCTTTTAACAGAGCCAAATGAACCTTGTGATGCATCACCCCAAATCGCCTGACCTGATTCTTGGGTGGTATTCCAAAGCGTGCCACCTAACTGTGCTAACCCTTGTTCATTAGAAACACGGGCTAAGGCAACACGTCCTACAACGATATCTTTACCATTTGAATAAGACGCCAAAATATTGCCTTCAGGATCAATATCAACTTTCGATAAATAACCTGTTGTAGCCCCGTCTACATCTTGAAATTTGCGCACTTCAAACGCTGAAGCATATTGCGTCGGATCATCATAATTCATAGTTAACGATTGCGTAGGATCAGCACCACCGACATCAATACCAGCAGAAGCGAATGTCTCCATTTGGATATTTAATGGCATTGGTGGAGTTGCTGGAACGGCAGGTGGATTACCAGGGTCTCCAGGATATGGCTGACCATTTTGATCAAATCGCATCCGATAGCCTGTCACTACAGGGGCTGCAGGGTTTGTATTATCAATAACTTGATAAGCTGCAGGGATGCTTGCTGGATCTGGCTTTAATAACCGCTCTTGACCACTGTTATTGGTAACAGTTTGATGCACTTCCCATGTATTAGCATTGGTTGGAACGGCATTAGGATCATATTTAGCGACATAATAAGTCGTCATTTTATACGGTTTACCTAATGAATCATAAATCGTTGATGACGTTGATTTATTGAAAGAATCAGGATCTTTAAAGTCAAATGGACTATTTTTAGGCGTTGTTTCTTTATTAGGTAAATTTAAAGACACTTTGATTGTGCCTGATTTTGTTGGCTGACCAAATACATCATCAATTTTCATCGATTTTGCTTCATAAGAAGCCACGGTATTTGAATCTTTATTGACAGGGTAACCCAGTAAGAACTTACCTTCAGAGTTCACTAACTCATTTTCGTTATTTAGATGAAATGCACCATTGCGAGTAAGATTATTATTCGAGGGCTCATTCTTATTATCTGCCACAGCAAAAAAACCCGAACCAGATACACGTAAATCTAATGGGTTATTGGTATAAATACTAGAACCTTCATGGAACTGTTGTGCAACCGTTGAGGTTTGTACGCCCCCACCCGTTGTCGTTTTACCATTAGAGAAAATCGAATTAGAATAGACATCACCAAATTCAGCACGTGATTCTTTAAAACCAAAGGTGTTGGCATTGGCTATGTTATTACTGGTGGTATTTAGATCTTTTTGAGCTGCACCTAGACCGCTCAACGCAATGTTCATACTCATATTCGATTATCCTTTTTGTGTTGCTTTGCCAATTTGTAGAACATCAGCCAACTGAACTGGCTTATCGAAACCAGCAAGGTTTAACATCACCTGACCGTCGTTATTCCCTAATAAAACGCTATTCACGTTTGCGTGTGTAAGCACTTCAAAATTCTGGCTTTCGCCTTTTACATTGCCTGACACAGAAAACTTATACATACCTTGCGGCATAATATTGCCATCATCATCTTTACCATCCCATGTAAAGGGATGTTCACCGGCTGATTTAGCACCAAGACTCATGGTTTTAACCAATTCACCTTGTTCATTTTCAACGCGCAACATTGCGTTATCAATGCTTTGCGTTAAACGCGTCATGCCAGACATTTCGCCTTCGCTACTGCGCATTGCGGTTGAATTAGGAATAAGTACATCTTGTCCAACAAGAGAAGAAGCTTGTAGTGCTTGATTTGACGTCATCGCACTATTTAATGAGCCAAACTGCTCATTCATTTTGTTAATGCCATCAACGGTAGCGAATGATGCCATTTGCGCGATCATTTGATCATTACTCACAGGTTTAAACGGATCTTGCTGTGCTAACTGCTTGGTTAGTAATGACAAGAAATCATCTTGCTTTAGCTGATTTTTTCCTGTGACTTCTTGCTCTTGTTCGACTTTCTTATCTTGCATGCTTTTTAGCTGGTCAAGGTAAGAAAGATTGCTGGTTCCTGCACCATTAACTGTGCTCATAATGACAACTCCTTACCTTATTTGCCCATCTGCAAGGTTTTCATTAGCATCTGCTTACTTGCATCGGCTACCTGAACATTATTTTGATATGAACGAGATGCTGAAATCATATTCGCCATCTCTTCCATCACATTAACGTTGGGCTTATAAATAAAACCTTCAGCATTTGCCATCGGGTGCTCTGGATTGTATTCAGCTGATAGCGGCTTATCACTTTCAACAATACCTTTAACTTGCACAGGTACGCTGCTGCTTTGATGATAAGACGCAGAATTTAATGCGGCGGCAAAAATAGGATGACGGGCTTTATAAGTTTCTTCTGCTGAGCTACTGACACTGTTGGCGTTAGCAAGGTTACTTGATGTGGTATTTAAACGTACAGATTCAGCACTCATTGCCGATCCCGTTACATTAAAAACATTAAATAAACTCATTATTATTCCCCTTTCAATGCCTTGCTCAGGTTCTTAAATTTAGAACCTAAAAAATCCAACGATGCTTGATATTCAATACTATTTTGCATAAACAAGTTTTGCTCTAGTTGGGCATCCACCGTGTTGCCATCCCCTGTATCCGGCTGTGTTGGCACGCGATATTTTTGCTCGCCACTGACTTGTGTAGAGGCATTAATGTGCCGCCCATTTGTTCGGCTTAGGCCAATATCTGCCCCAGATGTTGCCGCTTTAAGCGCACGACTGAAGTCTAAATCTTTTGCTTTATAGCCAGGAGTGTTGGCATTAGAGATATTACTCGCTAGGGTTTCGGCACGTTTTTCACGTACGCCAACAGTATACTGATGAACCCCTAATGCTTTATCGAACGAAATGGACATATCTTGCCTCCACAATTACTTAGCAGTAATAAAGCAAAGACAGTGCCAATTTTAAGAATTGAGAAATTAAGAAGATGGTTGGTAACTAGAGAGGAGAATAATTAACTAAAAAGCGCTACACGCAATATTAACAAGCGGCAGCGCTTCTTCAATTAACGGAGTTTATAAATGATGCCAGGGTTACAACGGATCATTTCAAATTTTTCTGTTAACCCTGTTAGTGACTCTGATGCACCTAAGAACAAATAGCCACCAGGATTTAAGCTGGCCGCTAATTGATTTAAAACTTTCGATTTCATCTCTGGAGAAAAATATATCAAAACATTTCGACAGAAAATAATGTCAAACTTCCCCAGCAATGCATAGCTATCTTTAAGGTTCTGCGGCCTAAAATTAACCATTTGTTTAACTTTATTGTTAACCCGCATACGGCCATCACCATTGTCTTCAAAAAACATACGGCGACGCTCCGGCGATAACCCTCGGCTTAAAGCAAGATTGTCATACACACCTGCTCGGCATGTTTCCAGCATCGTCTGTGAGATGTCAGTGGCAGTAATTTGAATAGATGGCAGTAAACCAGGACGCTTAGCTTGGGTTTCCAAAACCGTCATCGCCATAGAATACGGTTCTTGGCCTGATGAACTCGCCGCAGACCAAATTTTGATCGGTTTTTTATTTGCTGCAAGTTCAGGCAAAATTTTGTCTGATAATACGGTAAAAGGATAACCATCACGAAACCATAATGTTTCATTGGTTGTCATCGCATCAACGGCGGCAATACGTAATTCACGATTACGACCTGATAATACATTCTGCAACAAGTCTGAAAGCGACGATAAAGAAAAACGATTCACTAACGGGCTTAAACGACTGCGCACTAAATATTGCTTGCTATCGCCTAATACGATGCCACATTGAGACTCAAGAAATCGGCAAAATTCACGATATTCTTGGTCATTTACAGTTACTGCTGTCATTTACAACTCTTCTTTGTCAGTACATTCGGCATTAAATTCTCAATAATTTTTAATAATTTCAAACTGTTACGCCGATTCAATTGAGCTATCAGGCATTGCCCCTTTTACAGCTCGACCCAATTCGTCTGGGTTAAATTTAGGAATAAAAGCATTTGCTCCTACACGTTCAACCATGGCTTGGTTAAACACACCACTTAATGATGTATGTAAAATAACATGTAAGTCTTTTAATTTAGGATCATTTCGTATCTCAGCAGTTAATGTGTACCCATCCATTTCAGGCATTTCAATATCTGAAATAATCAATGCTAGTTGATCATAAATAGAGCCTTGAGCCGCCATTTCACGCAATTTAATAATGGCTTCTTTACCATCTTTTACGAGTACGCATTCACAACCAATCGCTTCTATCGCTCGTTGTACCTGCTTACGTGCAACGGTTGAATCATCAGCAACAAGAACCCGACGCACGGCAGGGCCATTTTCAACCAACTCTTCAAGCACGGTTCCTGTAATGTTGGTATTAACCGGTGAGATCTCATCGAGAATTTTTTCAACATCTAAAATTTCGACCAGTTCACCGTCTATTTCTGTCACAGCAGTCAGATAGTTACTTCGACCAGCCCCTTGAGGAGGTGGAAGAATCGATTCCCAATTCATATTAATAATGCGTTCAACAGAAGACACAAGGAAACCTTGAATAGAACGATTAAATTCCGAAATGATAATAAAGCAATTCGTTAAATTGGTGATTGGGCGCCCACCGGTCGCTAAACTCATATCAATAACAGAAATGGTTTGTCCTCGAATATGAGCAACACCTTTAATCAATGGATGTAAATTCGGCATTGATGTTAATTGGGGACACTGCAGAACTTCTTTAACTTTAAATACGTTAATACCATAACGTTGACGTCGATTAAGACGAAATGTCAGCAGCTCTAATCGGTTTTGCCCAACTAATTGTGTCCGCTGATTAACTGAATCTAAAATACCTGTCATTGGATAAACTCCCTGTCGTGTTATAAATCGCGCTCGCGAACACACTTTATCCACTCACGATCACATCTGATAAATAATCAAGATATTAGAATATCTAGCTATAACTGCGAATGTTATAGTAATTCTAACCATGACCAAAGAGCATTTACCGTGACAAGCCACAGAGATCAAAAACTCTTGCCAATTTTTATCGGCCTTTTGCTATTTTTCTTTAGTACAAATATCTTTGCTTCTGATTATAACGTGCTAGATTCCGTGGAAAAATCCGCTGAAAACTTAATAAAACAGCAAGTTACCTTACCAGAAAAAGGGAAATTAAAAGTTACAGCAGCAGAGCTTGATAACCGTCTTCGTTTTTCTACTTGTTCAGCGCCACTTGAAGCCAGCCTACCCGGCAAACAAAACTTAAGTGGTAATGTTACTGTGCTTGTTAAATGTCCTACCGAAAACTGGCAGCTTTATGTCCCTGTAAATGTACAATTAACACTGCCTAAAGTTGTCGCCAGCGTCGCTCTTGGTCGAGGCATGGTTATTACTCGAGATAAACTTTCCGTTCAAATGGTTGAAAGTCGCTTCCAACGAGGAAATAGCTTTGAAGACCCTAATGAAATCATAGGATCAAAAGTTAAACGCTCAGTAAAATTAGGAGAAATGATCCAAGCCCGTGATATTTGTTTAGTATGCCGTAACGACACTGTCATTATCCGTGCCGGAACAGGCGGACTAAATATAGTAACAGAAGGCAAGGCACTGTCTGATGGAGCTATCGGTGAAGAGATCCGAGTTCAGAATAAAACATCAAGACGCATGATTGATGCTATTATTACCGCAGTTGGTGAAGTAACCGTAAAGTATTAGTCAGAAAAGTTGATTGCGCATGACGATAAATAAATCATTTTATCTTCATAATATTTACTAAAGTCTGTTCACACTTTGCCGATAGCTAGGTATCACAGTTAATTATCAAGGTAAAACATTATGGCAAGTATTGATCACCTACGTGGTGGACAACCTGTAAATACCACACGTGTTGGCCAACAAAAAACAACCACAACGGAAGAGCAAACTACCACCTCAAACATTGCTAAAGAACAGCATGACGAAGTATCTTTAAGCTCTCAAGGTAAAGCTGTGGGCCAAATTCATCAACAATTAGCAACAGAGCCAAGCTTTGATGCAGGAAAAGTGGCAGAGATCAAACAAGCAATTGCAAATGGCTCATATACTATTGATGCCGATAAACTTGCATCAAATATGTTAAAGTTCGAAGACGAGCTTAATGGGCTTTAAGATAACATTTGCATACTAAAATTGAGATCAGCGTAATGAAACAGACACTTGGTCAACTGCTTGAAGTTCAACAAACCACCTTATTGTCTTTAATCGATCTTCTCAAACAAGAAAGAGTGGCAATTACTCGCCGCAAGGCATTAGAAATTGAACAGATTGCCAAAGAGAAGTTAGATCTGATCTACAAAGTCCAACAGCACGATTATTTATTGTCTTCCCATGAAGAGCGCGACCAGTTAACACAGATCAACGATTACCAAACACAAGTGAATACGATTCAAGATCTAGTTAAAGAATGCCAACAATATAATGATATCAATGGCGAAGTATTACAGCGCGCTCACCTCAGCTTTCATAAGCTAAATAACTTATTCCAGCAAAGTCGTGGTCGGCACCAAATGACCTACAATTGTGATGGTGTCGCACAAAATGTTCGTTCATTAGGTACCAACCTAAAAGCGTAAAGTTAAAACATGACTTCTTGTTTATTCGGCACATGAAACACTTCACCGTGTTGCTTCATTCGTTCCATCAAACCAATATTTAACTCCATTTCCGTGACATAACTGTCACCGACAGGATAACTGCGAATAATTTTTGCCCCACGAATAACACCATCTACTGCGCCATCTGTACTTTCATACCCTAACTGCTGATCATCAAGCGATGTGGTTGCACTAATGCGTAATCCATAAATTTGCTCTGATAATTCGCGGTAAGCATCTAACTTAGAAGCGCGCATTGCACGAATACTTTTTTCTTCTTTGGTTCGCCCTTTTTGCTCACTAATTGAAGCATACCCTACCGCTTGGATCACATCTTTACTTTGGGTTAAGTCAGGACCTGGAACCGTTGCACTGCCTGATGTTGTATTAGTACAACCTGACAGTAATAACATCGCAGCAGCTAAAGCCACATAATATTTCATTGTTACTTCCTTACGGCTTTAAAATTACATTATTATCAGGACGGTTACGCACATCTGTACGCATAATTACCCCATTTCGTAACTGAATTTTATTCATAAAATCCAAGTCTCGGCCAATACGCTCTGCCGGAAGAAAACCCTGTGCGGTAGCAATAACGACATTTGAGCGCATACCGATAATTCGAGCATTGATGAGCACCCCACCACTTTGACGCAGCATTGTACCTGTTAGCACGTAATCAACAGGTTGCTGTGACGCTAATTCTTTCCAGTTGCGACTAATACTAAAATCGCCACTACGGGTCACTTTAATTACCCCTGTTGACTTGTAATCAACCACAGTAAAACCACGCTGCTGCATTTGGTACATGAAGTTTTCACTCACCACATTACCGAGCCAGTTGGTTTCCGTCATATCTTGTAAATCAACAAACGAGGTGACGGCTAATGGCGTACTTGCCGTTAAATATTGATTTGACGTTACCAATTGATTCGCTAATCCTTCAATAAAATAATCAACGGTATGTCTTGGCGTGTCTGATAAAGAATAGGCGCCTGATGAGTATTTCTCTTTACCGTTATAAACCGGAGGTGCGGCACAAGCAGTCATCGCTAACGACAACACAATTACAATCCACTTATTCATTACTTCCCCGCCCTCAAATATTGTTTTCTTTATATCGTATGAACATTTAAATTCTTTAATACAAGCGCCCAATTGGGAACACTCTTTGCATTCACTTTTTCATCGAACTATTAAAAAGCAAAAAACATACCTAAATGGGCTTTTATGAATAAATTTTTTTTACGCAGCTTAAGTGCACTTTGTTTGTTTTTTTCATGTTATAGCTCAGCCCAATGGGTTGAAGTAACAGGTGAAGCTGTCATTTTAGAAAGTGAAGAAACAGCACGTGTTAATGCACTAGAAGATGCGGTATATCAAGCGATGAGGCATGCGGGCGGTGAAATAGCGACACTTCCGTCATTAAAACCTTATTTCGCAGAGTCTAAGCAACAATACCGTTTTAGTGGTAATGAGATCCGTAATGTAACGGTTCTTGAACAAAAGAAAGCAGGCGGCAAAATGTATGTCACCAGCCGTATCGACATTTACCCATCGGCAAAAAGTTGCCACAAGACCCAATATAAAAAAGGCATTCTATTAGGCAGTTTTTCAATTACAGAGCCACAACAAGCAGCCATGGGTAGCGTTTATAAAATAGGCACTGATTTCGCTTCAATGCTCGGAAAGCAAATTCAAAAACGTTCCCAAAGCTTTATTGTTACTGGTAAAACAACCGTCCCTTTCAGTGCAACCCAAGCATCTGCAATGACGATGCTGGCTGAAGATCACGATGCGCAATATTTAATTGGTGGTGAAATAACAGATTTGACCGCCACCCTTGATGAAAAATTAGTTAAGAAAGATCAAGTTAATCGCCAGTTTGCTGTTTCATTGGAAATAATGGACGGTAAAACAGGCGAGATCATCTACCAAAATAGCTACCGTGAAATTGGGTTATGGCCGTTTTCTCGCTCAAGCCATGTGGATACCAAATCAGCACGTTTTTGGGTTTCACCTTATGGACAGAGCATTCAACGTATCAGCCAAAATATGATGCTAGATATTGAAAGTGCGCTCTCTTGCCGAGCCAGCCTCCCAGAAATCATCAACATCCATAATAATGTCGCACAAATGAACGTTGGTCGTATTCATGGTGTAAAACAAGGTGATAAATTAAAACTTTGGCATAGCGCAGGATTTATTGATCAAAAAGGTATACCGCGGAATCGAATGGTTGATACAAAAATTAGCTTAACCGTTGATCGCGTTTATGAAAAGTCAGCGGAACTTATTGTTAATCAACCAGAATTAGCAGCAAGCATCCAACCTGGTGATTTACTAACCAAGCAAACGCGACGTTAAGAGTATTCCCTTATATTTTTGAAAATATACCGTATAATACTCAAATGCTTCCTTAGCTCAGATGGATAGAGCGTCCCCCTCCTAAGGGGAAGGCCACTGGTTCGACTCCAGTAGGGAGCGCCATATTTTTCAAAGGCTTAGCGATTTTTTATTGCTAAGCCTTTTTTATTTCCACACAATGTAGTGTCGTAACAATACTATATAGATTCAGTCTTTATCACTTCGGGTCGCATGATTTAATCTGCTCTTCTTTGAACAATCTGCTTTATAACGTGTTATTAGCCTTATTTTTGTGGCTAATAAACGGCTACAACTATTATTATCAAAAATATTTTTACTGTTTTAAATCAATAAAATGGATTTATTTAGCTCATTACTTGAAACATAACGTTACAATATTTGAACGTTGTTTTTTATTATTTAGTGTTTATACTGCCAGCACTTCATAACTCTCATGTTATGAGTTTGTATAGGACATTATGAAAATGAAATTAGCATCTCTTATTGTATCTGCCGCTCTTCTTGCCCCTGCAGCAGCTATGGCTAACACACCAGTTCAGCTTTCAGTACCCGGCGTAAACCTACCAGCAGGTAACGTTACAGGGGTTCGCTTAAATGCTTTATATGGGCATACCGCTTCTGTAACAGGTGTAAACTTCTCATTATTAGGTCTTTCAGATATTGATACATTCAAAGGTCTAAACTTTGGCCTAGCATTTGGTGTGAACCGTACTCGTTCGATGATGACGGGGCTTGAATTTGGTCTTGCAAACTTGAACGACGGTAATGCGAAAGGGGCTGATTTTGGTGCCGTAAACTATACTGCTGGCAACTTTACAGGTGCGCAGTTCGGTACATTTAACTACGCAGGAACACTAAATGGCCTACAGTTTGGCTTAGTGAACGCAACCGATCATATTAATAAAGGTATTCAGATCGGCCTGATTAACTATGATAAGTCTGGTACTTTCGTCAGTAACAGCTTACCTGTATTCCCTATTGTAAATGCGCGATTCTAAGATTTCGCTATAGCAATAAAGAGCCTCGCCACTATGCGGGGCTTTGTTTTAAATTGATAAATTTAGACATAAAAAAACCTCGCACAAGGCGAGGTTTAGAATTTGGTGGAGCTAAGCGGGATCGAACCGCTGACCTCTTCGCTGCCAGCGAAGCGCTCTCCCAGCTGAGCTATAGCCCCAAAACAAGAATACAATAAAATCTCACTGCATCAGTGTCAACATAACTACAAAGATATAAGCATATTTGTGAATTAACTCAAAAATATAACCCTAACAAACATAAAATAATCACGCCTATATCATTTACTTACCATTGACACCTCTAGTAATAAAGTGCGGTTAAATATCTTTAATGGTGACGACTAACCTTAAGGATTATTTTCATGAAGCTTCAACTGACCTCTCTTTTACTCGCAACGGCAATTTGTGCTCCATCCGTTTACGCTGATTCTCCAGTACAACTTTCTGTTCCAACAATTAACTTGCCTGCAGGTGATGTATCAGGTGTTCGAGTAAGTGCACTTTATGGTCGAAGCCACAATGTGAAAGGGTTAAATTTTTCCGTTCTTGGTCTTTCTGATATTGATAACTTTACAGGAATTAACCTTGGTTTGTTCTATGGTGCAAACCGTACCCGTACAAGTATGAAAGGGTTTGAATTAGGTTTAGCAAACTTTAATGGCGGAACAGCAAAAGGGGCTGATGTCGGCCTAGTAAACTACACAGCAAGTAATTTCACAGGTGCGCAATTGGGACTCTTTAATTATGCAGGTAGTTTAAATGGACTCCAATTTGGCTTTATGAACGCAACAAATCATATTAATAAAGGTATTCAAATAGGTTTAATCAACTTCGACCGTTCGGGTACTTTCGTTAGCAAAGATCTTCCTGTTTTCCCTCTTGTGAACGCAAGATTCTAATTAGCAAATATAAAAAACGGAGCATTAATGCTCCGTTTTTTTATTTTATATTTAACAAGCTTATGCGTTAGCTTCACGCTCTGCAATAAATGCTAACGCCATTTTGATACGAGCGACAACACGCTCTTTACCAATAAGCTGCATCACAGCATCAACAGAAGGCGACTGACCTTGACCTGTAACAGCTACACGTAAAGGCATACCCACTTTACCCATACCTAGCTCAAGTTCTTCACACACTTGTGCAATAACGGCATGAAGATTTTCTGTTGTCCACTCTTCAAGTGCTTCAACTTTAGCCAGTGCAAGCGCTAACGCTTCTTTTGCCACAGGACGTAAATGCTTTTTCGCCGCGCCAGCTTCAAATTCGTTAAAGTCTTGGTAGAAGTAACGAGATTGTTCAGCAAGTTCGATCAATGTATTACAACGCTCACCCACTAGCGTGATCACATCTGTAATAGCAGGGCCATTTTCAATAGAAATTTCTTTCTTATCTAAGTGCCATTGTAGGTATTTCGCAACATACTCAGGTTCAGATGTTTTGATGTAATGGTTGTTTAGCCATAATAGCTTATCAGTATTAAATGCAGATGCCGACTTACTTACTGATTCTAGGCTAAATAGATCAATCATCTCTTGTCGTGAGAAGATCTCTTGATCACCATGAGACCAACCTAGGCGTACTAAGTAGTTCAGTAATGATTGTGGCAGGTAACCATCATCACGGTATTGCATTACACCTACAGCGCCATGACGCTTAGATAATTTTGCGCCATCATCACCTAGAATCATTGCGCAGTGTGCAAACTCAGGTACTGGTGCACCTAGCGCTTTATAGATATTAATTTGACGAGGCGTATTGTTGATGTGGTCTTCACCGCGAACAACTTGAGTAATACCCATATCCCAGTCATCGATAACCACACAGAAATTGTACGTTGGGCTACCATCTGTACGACGAATGATAAGATCATCAAGCTCACTGTTCGCAATTTCGATGTGACCACGGATTTTATCATCAAAAATGACCGTCCCTTCTTTAGGGTTACGGAAGCGAATACAGAATGGTGAATCTTCTGTTGCTGCGGCATTAGCTGCAATAATTTTAGGGTGGTTTGCATCGTAGCGAGGTTTAATACCAGCTGCCATTTGCTCTTCACGGATTTCGTCAAGAAGCTCTTTCGGACAGTAACACTTGTACGCTTTGTCTTCTGCTAGAAGTTGATCAACCACTTCGTTATAACGATCAAAACGCTTAGTTTGGTAGTAAGGGCCTTCATCCCAGTTAAGCTCTAACCACTCCATCCCTTCCATAATCGCGTCGATAGCTTCTTGAGTTGAACGCTCTAGATCCGTATCTTCAATACGAAGTACAAACTCGCCGCCCATATGTTTAGCGTATAACCATGAGTAAAGTGCAGTACGAGCACCGCCTACGTGCAAAAAGCCAGTTGGACTTGGTGCAAAACGAGTTTTAACCGTCATTGGAATTACCTTATGAATGAAGGACTACACAGTAAGGGCTACTGTGTCTTATCTAATAACGAGTATTTTAGCACCGTGGAGTAAATCTACAATGCTTTGTCTACAATGAGAAATTCGAAGTTTGGAGAGGTGTTGAGAAAGATTACTCTAATAAAACTATCAATACAGAGATTATTTTAATAAGACTTTGAAAAACAAATTACCTCTATCAATTATTATCAATAGAAGTAATTTATAAAATATATTGTTTACGTTTTTAATCGAAACTATAAATTTTTTAGTCCCCAAGACATAAATTCTTGTTTTTCTTCTTCAGATAGGCCAATGAATGCATTTTTCAAAAACTTCATTTTTGCTTCAGGTGATGGAGTAGAAGCTGGAATGGTTGGAGTACTAAACGTTGTTTCAACATACCCAATTGATGCAATACCGCCAGACTTGTTATAATCAGCAACTTCTCTTTCGTAGTCTCTAAAATTCTGTAATCCTGAGCTATTTAATTGAATATATTCGAATTTAACCTCATCACCCAGACTATTTTTTAGTGTTATTTCAGGCGACTTATTAAAAGCTTCAGCTTGATCTAATGTTCGAATTTTTGGATACCCTAGAACTAATTTAGTATCTTTTGCATCAAACTTAATTAATAATGGCGTTGAATTAAATTTCTTTTTTGCAGCATCATCTAATACAACTGTACCGATGTTAAATAAAATTTGATTTTCACCATTAGGTAAAACCACTTCATTTGTAGCTTTTATAAAAGACCATCCCTCCTCTTTTCCATTTACAACAAGAATATTTGTTTCTTTTGATGATTCAAATTTCACATCAGCATAAATGTTACTAGAGAACAGCGATACCAATGGCAACACACTACAAATTATTTTTTTCATACAAGTATCCTGTTTACGCTTAAGAAAAGAACGAGCATTACGCTCGTTCTTTAAAGTTTTAATTAATAAAGTATTAATTAAAAGTAGTATTCTACACCTACAGAGTATTCCATGAACTCTGGGTTTTGATTATCAACACGTTTAGCTGCTTCATCAGCACGCTCTACATGACGAACACGTGTATAAACAACAGCTGATGGGTCAATAAAGTACATTACCTGACCAGAAATTACAGAGTCGTCAGTGTAACCAACTTTCTTACCATCACGCTCTAAATCTTCGTTCGCCGCATAACCTACCTTAAACTGGTAATCAGCGATGTTATACATTACACCAGCAGTGTAAGCATTTTGACTCTCATCCGCAGTACCAGCAACTTGTGAATTAGCTTCCATCATCTTGTACTGAGCAAAGAAGCCTAAACCGTTCTCAAAGTTACCTTGTACACCAACTAGGTAAGTATCATTAATCCACTCTGAAGAGTTATTACGCTCATATGCAGCCTGTAGTGTTACAGGGCCAATTGCGTAATGCGCAGCAGCACCACCCCAGTTGCTATCAGCTTGAGCAACAGCATCACCACGACCAAATGCTACATCAACGCTAAAGCCACCCCATGTTGGCGAGTCCCAACGCACAGTGTCAGATTGACGGTCTTGATAAGGAGCACCTGCAATACCATAACCCCAGTCATAAACATCACCTAGACCTGGGTTAGATCCTGGCCAGTCGATGATTTCATAAATAGGAGTAAGAACACGACCAATACGGATTTTACCCCAGCTATCACCTTCAAAGCCTACAAATGTATCACGTACACCTAATTTACCACTGTCACCAGCAGCGTTACCGCTACCGCCAACATAGCCAGACTCAATCTGCCAAATGAATTTTGGGCCGTTAGCAAAATCTTTGCTGCCACGGAAACCAATACGTGATTCATTATTTAATTTCCAATTACTATCTTCTGCCCAAAGAGCTTTACCTGCTTCGTTATAATCACGAGTCAGTGCTTGCATAGCAATAACACCGTAAACTTCATATGAAAATGACTCTTTAAGCTTTTGAATAGCAACTGCATCTGCACCTTCAGCACTAGCTGAAATTGAGGTCATTGCAGCAGCTGCGATTGCAGCACCAAGTAGTGTACGTTTAAACATGTTTTCCATGGAATAACTCCTAAAAGATATAAGCTGTTTACCTGTAACCTGAAAGGTTGGCCGCCGAAGGCTACAAGTAAATTTCCCATATGTTAGCCGAATCATTTCGACCAATTCATATTTTTTTCGTTCAAAATTGAACTTTGTGTAACTTCGCTATTAAGACTACTTTCGCAGCGCAAAACATCAATAAGAACTTACTTTCTTGTGTTAAAAATTTGATTCAGTGCAAAGTTTCCAGCCTATAGTGATCCAGTTCAAATGTTTTCACTAATAAATAAAATCACAATAAAAACAACAACCTACAAACATAACGGCATATATATGTGACCCTGATCGTATTTTCATTTTTATTGACATACCTGATTTTTTTTAAAAACAAATTATTAACACAATGATTTATTGTTGATAATGAAACATCTATTACACGTATTGATCACACAGTTATATACACTGTTTCATTTAATTCATAAAAAAAAGCCGCCCAAAATGGAGCGACTTTTTTTGTAACAAGGTTTATCAACCTTATAAAAAGGTATTAAGCCATCAGATCAACGAGTTTTTGTTCGTCCCAGATCTCAATACCTAGCTCTTGTGCTTTCGTTAATTTAGAGCCAGCCGCTTCACCTGCCACTAATAAATCAGTTTTCTTCGAAACACTGCCTGTGACTTTTGCACCTAATTTTTGTAATGCAGCTTTCGCATCAGAGCGAGTTAATTGAGATAGAGATCCTGTTAGTACAACCACTTTTCCATCAAGCGGTAATTCGACATCCTCATCAATTTTTTCAATTTCAGGCCAATGTATCCCAACTTCTTTTAACTCGTTCACAACGACCATATTGTGCTCTTCACGAAAGAAATTAAAGATATGCGCAGCAACAATACCGCCCACATCCGGCACTTCAATTAACTGCTCTTTCGTTGCTTGGCTAATTGCTTCTAATGTCTCAAAGTAATTCGCTAGGTTTGCAGCCGTTGCTTCACCTACCTCACGAATACCTAGAGAATAAATAAAACGAGGTAATGTTGTCAGTTTTGAAGCATTCAGCGCATCAACCAGTTTTTGAGCTGATTTAGGTCCCATACGCTCAAGTACCGTCACTTCTCCTGCACTGAATTTAAACAAATCAGCAGGTGTGGTTACCATTTCACGATCAACCAGTTGCTCTATCACTTTTTCGCCACAACCATCAACGTCTAATGCTTTACGTGATACGAAGTGTTTTAACGCTTCTTTTCTCTGGGCTTGACAGAAGAGGCCACCGGTACAACGTGCGACGGCTTCGCCCTCAATACGTTCAACCTTTGACTGACAAACAGGGCACTCTGTTGGAAATACAATCGCTTGCGCATTTTCTGGGCGACGAGACTCAACCACTGAAGCGATTTGTGGAATGACATCACCAGCACGACGAATAATAACGGTATCGCCAATCATCACGCCTAAACGCGCCACTTCATCAGCATTATGCAGTGTTGCATTACTGACTGTTACACCGCCCACAAACACAGGTTCAAGCTTAGCAACGGGTGTAATTGCACCTGTACGCCCAACCTGAAACTCGACATTGTTTAGAATTGTCATCTCTTCTTGGGCTGGGAATTTATAAGCAATTGCCCAACGAGGTGCTCGAGCAACAAAGCCAAGCTGTTGTTGTGTATCAACATCATCAACTTTAATCACCACACCATCAATTTCATAGCCTAGTGATTGGCGCTTTTCACCAATACTCTGATGATAAGCAATAACTTCTTCAATACTGTCAACTTTGCGAATTTCTGGGCACATTGGAAGCCCCCATGCTTTTAACTGGCACAGGCGTTCATATTGCGTATTGGCAAGTTCACGTCCATCGACAACACCGACAGCATAGGCATAAAAACTTAACGGCCGCGTCGCGGTAATTTTAGGATCTAGCTGACGTAAGCTACCAGCTGCTGCATTTCGAGGGTTTGCAAATGCCTTATCACCTTTTTTAAGCGCTTTGATATTTAACGCTTCAAAGCCTTTTTTAGGCATAAAGACTTCGCCGCGAACTTCTAATCGCTCAGGCCAGTCGTCGCCTTGAAGCTTTAAGGGAATAGCGCGAATAGTACGCACATTATGAGTAATATTTTCACCTGTTGCGCCATCACCTCGGGTTGCTGCTTGTACTAACACCCCCTTTTCATACATTAGGCTCACAGCAAGACCATCTAATTTAGGCTCACAGCAGTAACTAAGTGTTGCTCCTGAACGCAAACGATCTTGTAAACGTTTTTGAAATGCACGTAAATCATCATCATTAAACGCATTGTCTAACGAAAGCATCGCGATCTCATGTTTAACTTGAGTAAACCCCTCTAACGCAGTACCACCAACACGTTGGCTTGGCGAATCAACCGTTATCCATTCTGGATGCTCAGCTTCGATCTTTAGTAATTGCTGCATCATCCGGTCATATTCAGCATCAGGAATTTCTGGGTTATCTTCAACGTAATAACGATGACCGTGGTAATCGAGTTGCTGTCGTAGCGTTAATAATTGTTGCTGAAGGTCAATACTCATTTTTTCTACCTGACAAATCTTGATAGTTTCTGCCAAAACAACGCCCTATCGATAATAAAACGATTAAGACTATTGCCTAAATTTAAATAAAAAAACAGGCCCCTTAAAGGAGCCTGCTCATTAATGACTTCATCTTTTTAAAGATTAAGCATCATTATATTTCACTGATTTTTCTCGATATTGCGTAATACGATTTGGCGTGATCATTACACGATCTTGATCGAGAACATCTGCATTTAACTCATCAGCAATTTGCTGTGCTGTTTGTAGCATTAAGTTAAAGTTACTGGCTGCCTTACCGTAACAAGGCAACATTAAGAAAAAGCCGATACCTGGTGTTTCAAAATGTTGGTAGTTAGTTTCAGGGAAAGAGCCTGGATTTAGCAAGTTAGTTACTGAGAAAATAACAGGTTCCGTGCCAGCTAAATCAGCATGACGATGGAACACTGAATTCTCACCAAAAATTAAACCATGACGCTCTAAACATGCGAACAGTGACGGCCCACGTAAAATCTTACCATTGCGCGCATGAACACATAGCGATATATAAGTTGGTGGTAATGGCTCTGGCTCTGGCTCTGGCATGAAAGATACACTTGGCTCTTGCTTGGCTTGAATCGAAGGCTCGGCAACTTGCACAACGTTTTCTTCAACGACTGGCGTTGCTACTTCAACTTGTGCAGGCTCTTCAGCAGGAACAAATTGTGCTTGAGGCTCAACAGCAGATTTTTCAATCGGTTGTTCAATAATTTCAGGCTCAACCACAGGAATGTCGACGACCACCTGTTGTGCTTGCTGAAACACTGGCTCGGCCGCTACAGGTTGCTGAACAGTTTCTTGCACTGGAGTATACGTAGGCTGCTGTGGTTGCTGAATGATTTCAGGCTGTACTGGCGCTTGCGTTTCTACAACAGGAGCTGTAGTCGCTGAGTTAATAGTTGCCGCAACCTGAGGCTGTATAACAGGTTCAACAGGAGCGCTATTCGGTTGAGCAGCCGATTGTTGAACATTTACAGGTTGTACAGATTGCACAGATGTTTGTGGTGATACTTGCTGAGGTTGCTCAACTGTCGTAGCTTGTGGTTGAACGGTTGTCACTTTTGTAGGTACATCGTCATTATCTGTTGCTGACATTCTAGGGAGATCATCATCACCGTCATCAACCGTAACATTGCCTAATAATGGATCTTGCTGTGGACGCTCACCAAAACTAAAACCAGGCTCTTTGCGTTTTGTTGGCTTTGTCTTTTCAACCACTTCCTGTGGCTTACTTACAACACGTGCTTCACTGACACTCTCTTCAACGTCACCTTGAAGATCAAATGCCGTTTCATCGATTTTACCTACTGGCTTTTCACCAAACTTGGCCGGTTTTTCTTTTCGACTTGTCCATAGACCATGAAAAAGAAGCGCTGTAATCGCAAGCGCACCAACAATAATAAGAACTAGACGCAATTCCTGCATACGAATACTCTGAAATTAACTCGTTATCCCTAGACGGGGTTAATAATAGTAAAAAATCAACTAGGCAGACAAAATCTCTAGCTAGAATTTCTTGCCGATGACTTACTGTACCAAAACTCAAATGATAATGAGAAGTTGAATATCGCTATTCAGGCAAGATAGTCTTTACAACGTGAGTTTTGTACACTTTATACACCATTTTTCATTATGAATGATGAGATTTAATGGTTTGTCAAAACTGTGACAACCATATTTTCATTTGATTCCATCCTACATAGCCCGTTAACATACTCTATATAATCTCTCTATCATCCCTCATCAAAATAAATGTGAGAGATCCGATTAAGGAAATCGAATGTCGCAACAGCATGCCATAAAATCAACAACCAGCGGTGCTGGATACTTTTTTACAGGGTTACAACTGGTTACCCAACCAGGAACGCGTCGTTTTGTAATCATCCCATTGCTCATCAATATTCTTTTATTAGGTGGCGCATTTGCCACCTTACTTACTCAGTTGAATGGCTGGATTGATGGTTGGTTAAGTTACCTGCCTAGCTGGCTTGAGTGGCTATCTTATGTGTTATGGCCGTTACTTGCTATTGCTGCATTAGTGACGTTTTCTTATTTCTTCAGTACCATAGCCAACTGGATTGCTGCGCCATTTAATGGGCTATTAGCTGAATATATAGAGGCTAAACTCACAGGTAATAATCCACCTGATGATAGTTTTAAAGCGTTAATAAAAGATCTACCTCGAACCATGGGCAGAGAGTGGACTAAATTAAAGTATTACTTACCCAAAGCAATTGGCTTATTGATCCTAATGTGGATCCCTGCCATCGGCCAAACGCTTGGTCCTATTTTATGGTTTTTATTTAGCGCTTGGATGATGACGATTCAATATGTTGATTATCCGTTTGATAACCACAAAGTGCCATTTATTGATATGCGAGATGCCCTCAAAGAACATCGTGGCCAAGCGTTAAGTTTTGGTGCCATCGTAATGTTTTTCACTATGACCCCAATTATTAACTTACTTGTCATGCCTGTTGCTGTTTGTGGTGCGACAGCAATGTGGGTTGATCATTACCGCGAGCAATTTAAACGCTATTAAGATCAACGATAAATATCTACCAAAGAGCACTTATTCTAGTGCTCTTTTCTTTTCTATTACCCTTGCTGCAAACACCATTGTTTATCGTTATTTGAGTAAAACATATTTGTAAATTAGTCACTTGACGCTTTTCATCCCACTATATATCTTTAGTTCAATATAATTCACACATTGATAACAATAAGATATAACCATTAATTACTTTTCAAATCACTTATCCAGTATATTCTTAATTTATATTACTTTTAACGTGTCACGAAGGAACGAAGCATGAGCAAGATTTATGAAGATAACTCACTAACTATTGGTAATACTCCGCTAGTGCGCCTTAACCGTGTAAGTAACGGTAAAGTGTTAGCTAAAGTAGAAGCTCGTAACCCAAGCTTTAGTGTTAAATGCCGTATTGGCGCTAACATGATTTGGGATGCTGAGAAAAAAGGTCTTTTAAAAGAAGGCGTTGAACTTGTAGAGCCAACTAGTGGTAATACTGGTGTTGCACTTGCTTTTGTTGCTGCTGCACGTGGTTACAAACTCACATTAACCATGCCTGAGAGCATGAGTCTTGAGCGTCGTAAACTATTAAAAGCGTTAGGTGCAAATCTTGTACTAACTGAAGCGCCTAAAGGCATGAAGGGCGCGATTGATAAAGCTGAAGAAATTGTAAATTCAGATCCAACTAAATACCTACTGCTACAGCAATTTAATAACCCAGCAAACCCAGAGATCCATGAAAAAACCACAGGTCCTGAAATTTGGGATGCAACAGATGGTGAAATCGATGTATTTGTCTCAGGTGTGGGCACAGGCGGTACACTTACAGGTGTTAGCCGTTTTATTAAACAGCAAAAAGGTAAAGCCATTACTACAATTGCAGTTGAGCCACTAGAGTCACCTGTTATAACCCAAACATTAAATGGCGACACTGTTCAACCAGCGCCGCACAAAATCCAAGGTATTGGTGCTGGTTTTATTCCTGGTAACTTAGATTTATCATTAATTGATGAAGTTCAAAAAGTAAGCTCAGATGACGCAATTGAAATGGCGCGTCGCCTAATGGATGAAGAAGGTATTCTTGCTGGTATTTCATCAGGAGCTGCGGTTGTTGCTGCAAATAACATTGCAGCTCGCCCAGAATTTGCAGATAAAAATATTGTTGTAATACTGCCTAGTTCAGGTGAGCGTTACCTATCAACAGCACTATTTGCAGGCATTTTCACAGAAAAAGAAACACAACAGTGATCACACTTTATAATTTTTAATAGGTATATCACTATGAAAAAAGCCCCTCTGCGGGCTTTTTTGTTGCATTTTGGACTTAGCTTTAATATAAAACTCGCACGTTTTATTTTTCGCTCCGAAATAAAGGGGTGAAAATGCGCTTTAATTACTAACAAGTAAGTTTCTGATAAAACTTTGACTTGGATTAAAGCTAAGACAATATGATATTAGGTAGTTTATACTGCAGCAGCACAAGCAAATTATCTGTATTATGCTTGTCATAAATAATTTAATTATTAAATAAAATACTATATCTATCGGGGTGAATTATGTATCAGAAGCAAGTTGAAATCACAGCACCAAATGGTTTACACACTCGTCCAGCGGCTCAGTTCGTTAAAGAAGCTAAATCATTCGATGCAGATGTGACTGTAACTGCTAATGGCAAAAGCGCTAGTGCGAAAAGCCTATTCAAGCTTCAAACTCTTGGCCTAATTAAAGGCGCACAAATCACTATCTCTGGTGAAGGTGCTCAAGCTCAAGAAGCTGTTGATGCTCTAATTCAGCTAAAAGAAGATCACGACGGTTCTCCAGTTGCAATGTTCCGCGAAATCTAAGCTACGTTTATATACAAACGAGTTTTCAGTTTTTAGTTAATTTAAGGTAAGGCTATGATTTCAGGTATCTTGGCATCTCCAGGTATTGCTTTTGCTAAAGCACTACTGCTGCAAGAAGAAGAGGTTGTTCTAAATAAAACACCGATCTCTGCAGACCAAATCGATAACGAAATTCAACGTTTCTTCGACGCACGAAAGAAATCGTCTGAGCAGCTAGAAGTAATCAAAGAAAAAGCACGTGTCACCTTTGGTGAAGAGAAAGAAGCGATCTTTGAAGGTCACATCATGTTGCTTGAAGATGAGGAGCTTGAAGAAGAAATCATAGCCCTTATTAAAGATAAAATGTCTGCTGACTTTGCAATCTACTCTGTTATCGAAGAACAAGCACAAACACTTGAATCTTTAGATGATGAGTACTTAAAAGAACGTGCAAGTGATATCCGCGATATCGGTAGCCGTTTTGTTAAGAATGCATTAGGCATTAACGTAATCAACCTAAGTGCTATCAACGAAGAAGTTATCCTTGTTGCTAACGATCTTACACCGTCTGAAACAGCACAGATTAACCTTGATTATGTTCGTGGTTTTATCACTGATATCGGTGGTCGCACCTCACACACTTCAATCATGGCACGCTCGCTTGAGATCCCAGCGATTGTTGGTACAAACGATATCACATCAAAAGTTAAATCTGGCGATATGCTAGTACTTGATGCAATCAATAATCAGGTTGTAATCAATCCAACAGATGATGAATTAAACAAATTTAAAGCTATCAGCGACGCACATAAAGCAGAGCAAGAAGAACTAGCTAAGCTAAAAGATCTTCCAGCAATCACGCTTGATGGTAAGCAAGTAGAAGTTTGCGGTAACGTTGGTACAGTAAAAGACTGTGACGGCGTAAACCGTAATGGTGGTGAAGGTGTAGGTCTATACCGTACTGAATTCTTGTTCATGGATCGCGATTCTCTACCGACAGAAGAAGAGCAATACCAAGCGTACAAAGAAGTTGCAGAAGCAATGCACGGTGAGCCAGTGATTATCCGTACTATGGATATCGGTGGTGATAAAGATCTTCCATACCTAGATCTACCAAAAGAAATGAATCCATTCTTGGGTTGGCGTGCAATCCGTATCAGCCTTGACCGTCGTGAAATTTTACGTGATCAGTTCCGTGCTATTCTTCGTGCATCTGCACACGGTAAAATCCGTATCATGTTCCCGATGATTATTTCGGTTGAAGAAGTACGTACACTTAAAGCTGCAATTGAAGAGTTTAAAGTTGAATTAACAGCTGAAGGTTTAGCTTTTGATACTGACATCGAGATCGGTGTGATGGTTGAAACGCCAGCAGCTGCAGCAATTGCACACCATTTAGCGAAAGAAGTTTCTTTCTTTAGTATTGGTACCAACGACTTAACCCAGTATACTCTAGCAGTTGACCGTGGTAATGAGCTAATCTCTCACCTTTACAACCCACTATCGCCTGCTGTACTTACAGTGATCAAGCAAGTTATTGATGCTTCTCACGTTGAAGGTAAGTGGACAGGTATGTGTGGTGAGCTTGCCGGCGACGAACGTGCTACCCTACTTCTTTTAGGTATGGGTCTTGACGAATTCAGTATGAGTGCGATTTCTATCCCTCGCATCAAGAAAGTTATCCGTAACGCTAACTTTGCTGATGTAAAAGCAATGGCAGAGTATGCTTTAACTCTACCAACAGCTGCTGAAATCGAAGAGCACGTAGAAAAATTCATCGCAGAAAAGACCATCTGCTAATATAGCTGCAGATAATATAACAACGCTTAGGAGCATCGATATGGGTCTGTTTGACAAATTGAAGAAACTGGTTTCTGACGACAGCAGTGAAGCTGGTGCAATTGAAATCATCGCACCACTTTCTGGCGAAATCGTTAACATCGAAGATGTGCCAGATGTCGTATTTGCTGAGAAAATTGTTGGTGATGGTATCGCTATCAAACCAGCTGGCAACAAAATGGTTGCACCAGTAAACGGTACTATTGGTAAGATCTTTGAAACGAACCACGCTTTCTCTATTGAGTCTGACGATGGCATCGAACTTTTCGTTCACTTCGGTATTGATACTGTTGAACTTAAAGGCGAAGGTTTTACTCGCATCGCTGAAGAAGGCCAAACTGTTAAAGTTGGCGACACTATCATCGAATTCGATCTTGCACTATTAGAAGAGAAAGCGAAGTCAACTCTGACTCCAGTTGTTATCTCTAACATGGACGAGATCAAAGAGCTAACTAAGCTTTCTGGCGCAGTAAACGTTGGTGAAACACCAGTACTACGCGTTAAGAAATAAGTTAAGTTCTATAACTGATAAAAAAGCGCTACTTCGGTAGCGCTTTTTGTTTATCTGAGCTTTAAAAAAGCATGCTTAAAACAGAGTTCATCGCATGCTTGTATCTATCGATTTTATAGTAATTAAAGGCTCTTTAGCATCGCCATCGATGGTGCAAAGAAGTATGCGCCAGTTACCGGTTTTGAGAAACGTAACATTTGGTCTGTTTTACCATCCGTTTCACCAAACATGCTTTCAAGCTGCGCATCAAAGTGATGCTGACGCTGACAGTAAGCAATGAATAGTAAGCCATGATCTGATGTTACAGAGCCATATGGTAAGCTGTGGCGCAGAATCTTTAAGCCTTTACCATCTTCCTTAATATCAACGCGGCCAACGTGTGACGCAGCTGGCACATCTTCGAGTTCAATAGAATCTGGTTTCGTTCTACCAATCACTTTTTCTTGTGCTTTTACGTTTAGACGATGCCATGCTGATAGGTTATGAACATAACGCTGTACCATTACATAGCTACCACCCGCAAACTCACCTTCAGCAATAACACCCACATTAGCACGATCTTCTGCTGTTTGTGGATTCTCTGTGCCGTCAATGAAATCTGTCATGTCACGGTGGTCAAGGTATTGGAAACCATAGGTTTCATCTAACACTTCTACGTCTTGAGACAATTTTTCTAAGAAAACGCGAAACGCATAAAAGTTAAGATCATGGCGATTAGAATGGATATGCAGTAAGACATCACCCCCTGTTGCTGGCGCAATAGTCTCACCTTCACCTAACTGACGAAACTCTGTTAATTCAGCTGGGCTTTGTTGACCTAAAGACTCCCAAAATGCCTTACCGAAGGCAACACTTGCATGTAACTTTGCGTCTTGCTGCTCAGTATTGAGATCCGCAAGTAACTGATGAATTGACTGGCATTGAGCAATAACATTTTGCTTATTACCTACAACATTCATCACCACATAAAGGGCAAAGGCGCCACGATCTGGAACGATTGCTGGTTGGGCAATACTCATAGGTGTCTTCTCCTAACAGGATGTTTAGTCAAAAATGAAAAGTAATTATAACGATATAAAGACGTAAATCACTTGATCTTAATACATTAGTAGAAAGTTTTACTCTTATCCCAACGATATAGGACATTTTGATACCGACTTAATACTAAAACGCCTTCTAAAAAGAAGGCGTTATTAAGAAGAAAAAGATCAACTATCGATGTTAATACATTATGCCGTCATTATTTCAATTTGAAGTTTAACGCGCTCTTCTAAGTCGGTATTTTCACTTTCAAATAATACTGGCATATTAAGCCCAGTAGACAAAGTTTTGGCTAAAATAGTACGCCAACCACCATCATCTAATCGCTCTTGGATCTGAAAAGCAATTTTCACTTCATCTGGAGAAACATCAAGTAGTTGAGCACGACCAATCACTTCACGACACAAGTTATGTTTACTTTGACTTAAGCCATTAAAAAATATCGTTTCTTCACCAGGCACTAATGATAATGAGGTATTCACTGTATGCTTCGAATGACAGTAACTGCTCAATTCAAAGCTAACATCAAGTAACCAATCAGCCATCGCTAACGGGCTCAGTAACGTGCTTAACAGCAATTGTCCTCGACTAAAATCATTCATTACAGCTCCCCTTTACAGGCTAGTCTGCAAATATATCTTTAACTCGAGAGCTTCTTAGAAGGTACAACCCAAGCCATACTGTTAACAGTAATGTGGTTGCCCGTATCCAGCTAAACTCACCATGACTGATAACCAAATGATATATTTGCATTAAAAAATCAAAACTATATGCAGCAAGTAACACTCTTTTCCCTTGCCGCCACAGAAAATGTATTAATTTATTATTTTTATTTCGTTGACCTGATAACCACATCAATAATATTGCGGGACTACCTATTGCCATACCTATATATAAAACATCTCTTATTGGATAAATAAGCTCAAGTAATTCACCGCCTTGAGTACGGCTAACCCCCGCCATAACAAACACTAACCAAGCTTTGGCGTTAAATAGCAAGACGAACCACAACACGGTATTAATTTTTAATTGTCCATGCTGATCATAAGCATCTATCGGATATAACAAGCCATTTCCCTCAAATAGGTATCCAATGAAATTCAGATCAGAGCTTAATAAACTTCTCTATGGTTCACAAACGACTCTAATCTATTCATTTAGATTTTGAACAACAAGGATAAAGTTTTGTGCTGAACCGCACTTTTCCATTTTTTATATTGCCGTTATCGTCACACTTTTTGATCTAAAAAAAACAAAAACACTGTTTTTTAAACATAGATCACAGACAGTAAAAGGTATATACAAATACCTAAAAAACATAAAGTTACACATTAAAAACACCGTTAACAAACCTTTTACCTATTTCTGAAAATTTCCTACACAATCAGTAAGATAGTCCATTACCTTTTCCGTCTATTTTATTGCTATGACATCAACTCTGTTATTTATGGGATATAATCAACGCTTAAATGTTATTTTCAGGGATCTATACCATGGCGAGTAGAAAACAACCGGCCTCTTCACCAGAAACACAAGCTGAAGCTATACGTATAGCAAAGGCCACACAGAAGGTAGGGCAAACAAAAGAGCAAACTCGACTGATTGCACAAGGCATTCAAAAAGGTATAGAGCAATATAAAAAGCAGCAAAAAGCTAAAGCTCGTGAGCAAGACAAACTGAAAAAAAAGGTTTCACGTAATAAGGCCTCTAATGATGCTAACAACGCCTCAGAAGTCATAACTAATACAACTGTTATCCACCATCAGAGTAAACTCGCTTGGGGGCTTTTAATTGCCTCATGGTTAGGGTTTATCACTTACCTACTTCTTCCGCGATTATAAAAAGGATTTACATCGTGTTACTTCGCTTTACGCTATTGCTGTTACTCTTCCTCACTGGCTGTAGCGATACAAAGACAACCTCATGGACGCGTTCAATAAATCAGCTTTGTGAAAATAAGCCCAATTGTGTCTCAACGATTGAAAAGCGTGAACAGTTTAGCGTTAAGCCTTTTCTTTTAACGGCGAAAGGTGAGCATAGCTGGGAAGAAATAAAACGGGTAGCGCTTCAGTTACCAGGTGCAAAAATAGCAGAGCAATCAGATCACTATCTTCATATTGAAGCCACCAGCAAGATTTTTCGGTTCATTGATGACTTTGAAGTCGAAAAAAAAGCACAGCAGTTACAAGTACGCTCTGCATCACGAGTTGGTTATTCTGATTTTGGTGTGAATAGGAAGCGAGTTGAAACATTCCGTAGCCAATTAATAAAGCACGAACTGATTAAACAATAAAAAACAATTTGATAATAATTCTCATTTGCATGTATATTTGTAATATTATTCGAAACAGGATTAATTATCATGGATAAGACAACGTTTAAGCTCTTCACGCTATTAGGACTAAGCGTTATTCTTGGTTTACATTTTATTGAAGTCAGTACAAACGAAAGTCAGTCATTCTCTATCGCTTATTTTATGTTTGAATGGCTGCCACTTTACCTTGCTTGGGGGTGTTGTTTGCGATTGGGTATCGCCAGTGGCAGCGTAATCCCCCCGCGAAAAAACAACAAAAGCCGCCCTTCTATAACGCACTAGCGCATTAAAAGGACGGCTTATTATTTCTTTATCTCGAATATTGGCTTATTCGCTAATTTTTTTATCTTTACCTAGCGAAAGTAGCCAAATACAAATAGCTGCGACTACAGCAAACCCAGATAGAACAATCACCGGCATGGCTGCGTAACCGAGTATATGCCAAATCACTGACTCTAATGTGCTCATCTTATCTCCTTAGGTTTATTGCCAACCTTCAATGTTTTTCATATCAGGCAGTTTATGTGCAATACCCTTGTGGCAATCAACGCACGTTTTATCTCCTGATGCTAATGCCGTCGAATGCAGTTTTGCACTACGAGGCGCTTGCTCTGAGAAATCCATATAATTGAATTCATGACAATTACGGCACTCTTGTGAGTTATTGTCCTTCATTCGCTTCCATTCCCGTTCTGCTAAATGCCCACGGCGATCAGCAAATTTTTCAGGAGTATCAATCGTTCCCATTAAATGGGCCACAATTTCTTTTGATGCCTGTACTTTACGCACGATCTTATCTGTCCAATTGTGAGGAACGTGACAATCCGAACAAATAGCACGGACACCAGAACGATTAGAAAAGTGGATCGTTTCTTGAATTTCTTCAACGATTGGTGCGTGACAACCAGCACAGAACTCTTCAGTGTTAGTCTTTTCCATCGCGGTATTAAATGCCCCCCAGAATAATAAGCCGCCAATAAACCCCATAAAGAGAACGAGACCTACTGCTACTTTGCTGGGTGTTTTTAAGCGTAACCAAAACGTTTTTAATAACTTCATATATCATCCCTTACTTTGGTTACTGCAATGCACTAACACGTTTGAAGTCATTCTCTACTAATGGCTTAGCATCCGCTTGTGGTACGTGACACTGCTGGCAGAAGTAACGACTTGGTGATACATCAGATAGCACCTGTCCTTCTTGCGGTGACACATAGTGCGTTACACTGATTTTGGTTGCGCCCATCTCTTTGGCATTTTTCCAGCTATGACAAGCAAGGCATTTGTTTGCGTTTAGCGACACTTCGTAATGACGGATCGTGTGTGGGATCAACGGTGGCTGATACACATAATCGTTATCAATTGCACCTTGATCTTTCGGATAATGCTTCATTGGATCAGCAGGGCGTGTATCTTCTAATTCAGCAGAGCCACGTAATGATTCAAGGCCACCAATACCGCCCGGATTTAATATTTCTGTTTTCGCTACGGCTTCTGATACCGGTTTAGCTGGTGTTGATTCTTCGCTTTGCACAACCCCAGCCATTAATGCACTCACCGCTAATACAACCAATAAGATTCTTTTCATGATGTTCTCCGCCAACAGGCTAATTCTGAAATGAGGCGAGTGATTGATTCACTCGCCATAGGCAGGCTTATACCTTGCTGATTTTAACTGGACATTTTTTGAAGTCTGTTTGCTTCGATAGTGGATCGGTGGCATCAAGGATCAACTTGTTCACCAAAATTCGAGCATCAAAAAATGGCACAAAAACCAAACCTTGTGGCGGGCGATTACGGCCTCGTGTTTCTACTCGACAGCGTACTTCACCTCGGCGATTAGAGATTTCAACTTCATCACCACGACGTAAGCCACGTGTTTTAGCATCTTCTGGGTGGATATAACACAGCGCATCTGGCACTGCTTTATATAATTCAGGAACACGTCGAGTCATGGTACCTGTATGCCAATGTTCTAATACTCGACCTGTACAAAGCCACATATCAAATTCAGCATCAGGTACTTCAGGTGGCGCTTCATAAGGCGCTGAAATAATCCATGCTTTACCATCAGGCTTACCATAAAAGTCCCAACCAGAACCTTTTTTTGCATAAGGATCTGAGCCTTCTTTAAAGCGCCATTGCGTTTCCTTGCCATCAACAACAGGCCAACGTAAACCTCGCACTTGGTGGTAAGTATCATACGGTGCTAAATCATGACCATGATCACGACCAAATGCCGCATATTCTTCAAACAAGCCTTTTTGAACATAGAAGCCTTGCGCTTTTGCATCATCATTTAACGGTTGGGTTTCCGTTAATGGGAATTTATCAACCTGTCCATTGCGGAATAAAATGTCATACATGGTTTTACCACGGTACGCTGGCATTTTATTAACCAACTCATTTCCCCACACTTCTTCAATAGTAAAGCGCTTCGAGAATTCCATGATCTGCCATAAGTCAGACTTAGCTTCACCTGGTGCTTCAACTTGTTGATACCAAGCTTGTGTACGGCGCTCTGCATTACCATATGCCCCTTCTTTTTCTACCCACATTGCGGTTGGTAAAATAAGATCGGATGCTTGTGCGGTAACGGTTGGATAAGGATCAGAGCAAACAATGAAGTTTTCTGGGTTACGGTAACCCGGTAATCGCTCTTCATTAATATTAGGGCCAGCTTGCATGTTGTTATTACACATCACCCAATACGCATTTAACTTACCGTCTTTTAACATGCGATCTTGAACAACAGCATGATAACCAGGTTTAGGTGGAATAGTGCCTTCCGGTAACTTCCAGATTTTTTCAGCAATGGCTCGGTGTTTAGGATTCGCAACCACCATATCAGCAGGCAAACGGTGAGAGAACGTCCCTACTTCACGTGCTGTACCACAAGCAGATGGCTGACCCGTTAATGAAAATGGACTGTTTCCTGGGGTTGAAATTTTGCCGGTTAATAAGTGCAGGTTATAAACCAAACTGTTCATCCACACACCACGGGTATGTTGGTTCATTCCCATGGTCCATAGTGACATCACCTTGGTTTTAGGATCAGCATAAAACTTCGCAAGCTCTATTAACTTTTCAGGTTTAACTCCTGACATTTCTGATGTTTTTTCAAGCGTATACTCAGCAACAGAAGCTTTGTATTCCTCAAAATTCATTGGGAAAATATCACCTGAATTCGGGTGAGCAGCTTGCTGTTGTAGTGGGTTATCGTCACGCAGACCATAACCAATATCTGTTTCAGCACGTTTAAAGTGGGTATGTTTGTTAACAAAGTCCCAATTAACCGCATCGTTTTCAATGATGTAATTAGCTATAAAGTTGGCGATGGCTAAATCGGTTTGAGGCTTAAAAATCATACCGTTATCAGCGAGTTCAAAAGAACGGTGATAATATGTAGACAGTACATTGACTTTAACATGAGGGTGACTTAAACGACGATCAGTAATGCGAGTCCATAGAATAGGGTGCATTTCTGCCATATTTGAGCCCCATAAGACGAATGCATCAGCATGTTCAAAATCATCGTAACAACCCATCGGCTCATCAATACCAAAGGTACGCATAAACGCACCAACAGCAGATGCCATACAGTGGCGTGCATTCGGATCGATATTGTTAGAACGGAAACCGGCTTTCATCATTTTTGATGCCGCATAACCTTCCATCACCGTCCATTGACCTGAACCAAACATACCTATGCCTGATGGACCATGTTTCTTTAAGGCTAATTTCCACTTTTCAGCCATGATATCGAAAGCTTGATCCCAAGAGATTGGAGTGAATTCGCCTTCTTTATCATATTTTCCATCTTTCATACGAAGCATTGGCGTTTGTAGACGATCTTTGCCGTACATGATCTTTGAAAGGAAATAACCTTTAATACAGTTAAGACCTTTATTTACTGGTGCTTTAGGATCACCTTGAGTAGCAACAACTCGACCATTTTGGGTACCCACCAAAACAGAACAACCTGTACCACAAAAACGACACGGCGCTTTATCCCATTTAATTTTTGTTTCATCAGAACTAACAATTAAATTAGTTGCTGACGCGGGTAAGGTAATACCTGCAACAGCCGCAGCTGAAGCGGCAGCATTTGCTTTAACAAATGCGCGTCTTGTCATTTTCATGAGTTGCCCTCTGGTTGCGTCTCAAAGTGCTCTATTTGGTGATACACCAAAAAAGTAATTAACACATTTTCTAAATTATTGATTTTATCTATGGTATCGGTCACGTAGCCTTGGTTTTCTGTCTCAAGTACTACAATGATTTTCCCTTCTTCACTGTCGCCCGGTATTTCGGTATTTGGCATTGCTAAGATCTGCTCTTTTATTTCTTGCAAGTGCTCAGGTTTTACATGAACCACGAGACTTGATATATGTACTTCTTGTAAAGACATACAGACCCTCTTTGATATGTACTATTGTGCGTTGTTCTCTACACAATCGATTGTTATTGCTGATACAGGACACCCAGATAAACAGGCACCACATCCAGTACAGTCTTTCTCTGTAATCGTTGGCATCGCGACTTTTCCAACCTGTAATTGAAATTTGATCGCTTGAGGTTCACACATATCACCACAGCTTCTGCATTCAATATTTTTAGATGCCATACAACTTTCATTAATCGTTGCAATGATGTCCCATGGCGATTCTAATTGCGGAAGGAACAACGGTTCAGAACACGCCTCTGCGCACTGATAACAAAAAGTGCATTCACCTTCACCTTGGCTGAAATCCACTTGAGGAAAGCCGCCATCACCTTTCACTATGATGTTTGTCTCACAATGTTCGATACAACGTTCACAACGCGAACAAAGATCGGTAAAAGTATCTGCATGATTTAGCCAAGGTAAGCGTGGAATGTTTGATGGTGTTTTGCGTGTGAATAATGAACGTCTTAAACGATCAACCATCATTACCTCTATCGTTGTACTATTTGTGTTACATGGCTGATAAAATACTCAGCAAATAACTCAAATAGCATGCATTAATAAGCTATTCATCTTTTTATACATTAATTCTAAATAATGAAATAATTGCTTAAATACCCCCTAAGGGGTAATTGGTAGGAGTTTTTGCTCTAGATCAATAAATCTAGCTGATAAAGCTCACATTAATAGCTTAATTTTCTGCATCAAAAATTAAGCTATTAATAATTTCAGGGTAAGTAACAGTAAGGATTGCTGTGAATAGGCAAAAAATGACACATTCTGTAACAACGACGATAGCGCGTTCTTTAGTGTTAATTTTGATCATTTCGATAATAACGACTGCACTTGCATTAATGACATTGGTTTCGAGTCAAAATGATGCTGAAGCTATAAATATTGCAGGTTCTTTACGCATGCAAAGCTATCGATTAGCTTTTGATGTTGAAACAGAGTCGCCTCTTTTATCTACACATATTGAACAATTTGAACACTCGCTTTATTCAGCGCCAATGAAAGAACTCTCTTACTGGTTTACCCCTTCAGAGATCCAACAACACTACGATCACATCGTTCTGCGCTGGGCAGAGCTGCACCCGATCCTTGAAAAAGATAACAACACGGTATTTATTCAACATGTCGCCCCATTCGTCCATCGTATTAATACTTTTGTTTCTGAACTGCAAAAATCATCAGAACTTAAAATCCAACGACTCGCTATTATTGGCGCCATAGGCCTTAGTCTGATTTCTCTTATCATCTTCTACACTATTCGTTATACACGCCAACAAGTTGTCGCACCTTTAAATGATCTTGTTGATGCTTGTAAGCAAGTAAAGCGTAAAGATTTTCGATTGGATTTATTAAATAATAGCAATAATGAACTAGGTATTCTTGCCCATACCTTTAGTAGAATGTCATCAGATCTTGAACAGCTTTATCAAGGCTTAGAGCGCAGTGTCAATGAAAAAACCCACCGCTTACGTCATGCAAACGAATCACTCCAAGTGCTTTATAATTGCTCACAACAACTTTCTGTTAGCCATTTAACCCGAAAACAATTTACCAACATGCTTGAAACCATGATTGCTATAGATGGCTTAATTGGTACAAAACTGATCATTGCAGAGCCAAATGGCAGCACATCAGAAATTCAAGTGGGTCAACAAGCAGGTCAACATTGGCAATATAACGAATTGTATATCGATGGTGAATTAATGGGACAACTTTGGTGGCAGTACACTTTACCTTGTCCTGATAAGGCATTAATTAATAATATCTCTCAGATCCTTGCTCGCGCTATCTATTACAACCGCGCCCAAAAACAAGCGGAATATTTATTGATAATGGAAGAGCGCGCGACCATTGCCCGTGAACTCCATGATTCATTGGCACAATCGCTCTCCTATTTGAAAATTCAATTAGCCTTATTAAAAAGAAAACTCAATCAAAGCGATCAAAATGAAAGTACCCATCAAACTGTCCATGATATTGAAGAAGAGTTAAGTAACGCTTATACCCAACTGCGCGAATTACTCAGTACATTTCGGTTGATGATTAAAGATGCCAATTTTGGTGAAGCCTTAAATCAAATGTTAGAACCATTAGAAGAGCAAACCGATGCACTCTTAATTATAGATAATCAAATATCATCAATGGCGTTAGATGCCCATAACCAGGTTCACCTGTTACAAATTATTCGAGAAGCAGTATTAAATGCGATTAAACATGCAGACGCCGATGAGATTATCGTAAACTGCCAACAAACCGATCAACATATTGATGTCACGATCATCGATGACGGTAGAGGATTCGACCTTAACGAGAGTAAACGTGATCATTACGGTTTAAGTATTATGCAAGAGCGCGCATCACGGCTACAAGGTGAATTAAAAATACAATCGGGAATCAATCAAGGCTGCACTATCTGCCTTCTATTTCCATTACAAAAAGGATAACACGATGACATGCTGGAAAGTTATGATTGTAGATGATCACCCTCTCATGCGTCGAGGGATAAGCCAACTATTAAGTATTGAATCAGACTTCCAATTAGTAGGTGAAGCCAGCAATGGTAATGATGCTATCGCACTCGCCCATGAAAAATCACCAGATTTGATCTTACTCGATTTAAATATGAAGGGATTGTCCGGTCTTGATACGCTAATAGCGATGCGTGATGAAGGAATACTTGCCTGTATTGTTATATTAACTGTCTCTGATAGTCGAAGCGATATTAAAACAGTACTCAATGCTGGCGCTGACGGTTATTTACTCAAAGATACTGAGCCTGATGAATTAATCGAACAACTAAAATCAGCGTTATGTGGTGGTAAAGCCTATAGTGATATCGTAAAAGAGTGCCTTGATTCACCACATACCCCTACGAATATTTTGTCTCAATTAACAGACCGTGAGACGCAAATATTACAAGAAGTGGCAAAAGGTCAACGTAATCGCCAAATAGCCGAACAGCTTTTTATCTCAGAAGCGACGGTTAAAGTTCATATGAAAAGTTTACTCAAAAAGCTACAAGTAAAATCCCGTACAGCCGCCACTATTTTATACCTTGAAGCCCAAGGCCAATAATATCCTATTAAAAACGCATAACACGTGACGTCTTATGCGTTTTAATTTTTAGGATAACGCCGCTAATAAGTAGGGTTCTTTTTCTTTGATCCATTCCAAATCAAATGGCCCCCAATCACTCAGCGTATAGTAACCATCATTATGACGACGCCCATCTTGAATGAAAGCAAGCTCAATACCGATGCTAGGTAGCGCTTTTAATACATCTTGAATAGTGCGACGCGGCCAGCCTGTTTGCTCAACCAAACGAGGGACATTAGGTCTCTCTGTATTTTCTACTAACAATGCTAAATAAAGTCGACGGGCAAAAACCGGATTCAGTTCCATTGAGGCCTCCATAAAATATTCCACATATTATTAAGCAGTGGAAAATATTTATGTTGAGTTTGATCAAGCCCGCTTTATCTTTACTTCTATTAAATAGAAAAATAAAAAAGCATTATTGTTTTTGTTAACAATACCGTTCTCAATCTCTTACAATCAGCTCACAAACAACAACACTTGCGGTCATTGTGTAATCTCGTTATAAAAGACTATCCATTAAAATATAATCAAGTCAGATCTTTTATGAGTACTACAGCCTACGGCATCAAAAACTGCGACACTATCAAGAAAATGAAAAAGTGGTTAGAAGCAGAAAATATCGAATACACTTTCCATGATTACCGTGTTGATGGCTTAGATCGCGCTCAACTCGAAACGTTTGAAACAGCACTTGGCTGGGAAGCCATGCTTAATAAACGTGGAACGACTTACCGTCAACTGACTGATGAGCAAAAAAATAGCTTAAACCGCGACAATGCCTTAGCCCTAATGTTAGAGCAACCAGCAATGATCAAACGTCCGCTATTAGTACACAATGATGCGTACTACTTAGGTTTTAAACCTGCTCAATACCAAGAAATTTTCCATCAACAATAACAAGGATACAAGGATGTCTGATAGCCCAGTTATTGCGCTTGCTAAAGATTTAATGAGTCGCCCATCTGTTACTCCTGAAGATGCAGGCTGCCAAGATGTAATGATCGCTCGTCTTGAGCAATTAGGCTTTATTATCGAAACCATGGTATTTGAAGATACCACCAACCTTTGGGCTCGCCGTGGTACCCAAGCTCCACTGTTTGTTTTCGCTGGTCACACCGATGTGGTACCGTCAGGTCCAGCAGAGCAATGGCACACGCCACCGTTTGAACCAACGATTATCGATGGCTACCTTCACGGCCGTGGCGCCGCTGATATGAAAGGCTCTCTAGCATGTATGGTTGTTGCCATTGAGCGTTTCATCGCAGAAAACCCAGATCACAAAGGCTCAATTGCCCTGCTCATCACCTCTGATGAAGAAGGGCCATTTATCAATGGTACAACCCGTGTAGTTGATACCCTTGAAGCCCGTAATGAAAAAATCGATATGTGTATTGTCGGTGAGCCTTCAAGTACTCACCACGTTGGAGACGTTGTTAAAAACGGACGTCGTGGCTCAATTACCGGTGATTTAACCGTAAAAGGTATTCAAGGGCACGTTGCCTATCCACACCTTGCCAATAATCCCATTCACAAAGCATTACCAGCCCTCGCTGAGCTTGCTGCCACCACATGGGATAACGGCAATGCATATTTCCCACCGACCAGTTTCCAGATCCCAAATGTTGCCGCAGGCACGGGCGCATCGAATGTGATCCCTGGAGAATTTGAAGTGCAATTTAACTTCCGTTTTAGTACTGAATTAACGGATGAAGAAATAAAGCGTCGTGTACATTCAGTATTAGATGCCCATGGTTTAGATTACGACTTAAAATGGACATTAAGCGGTCATCCATTCCTTACCGATAAAGGTACGCTAGTCGAAGCGGTTGTTGCCGCGATTGAAGAAGTAAACCACCAGCAACCTGAACTTCTTACTACCGGTGGTACATCGGATGGTCGATTTATCGCTCGTACCGGTGCGCAAGTGGTTGAGTTAGGCCCTGTAAATGCCACTATTCACAAAGTGAATGAGTGTGTAAAAGTCGCTGATCTTGAAAAGCTAACCGACATGTACCAAAAAGTATTAGAAAAAGCACTGTAATAACAAACGCATTCAATACTCAAAGCAGCTAACGTATTTCACCTAAGAAGTGAAATATGTGGCTGCTTTTTTATTGCCATTAATGACTAATATATAAGCTAAATGATCGATAAAAGTGTTATCCTGAAAATACTCTATCACTAAATTAGTGAGGCTAATATGGAATGGCTTTTTAACCCTTGGGTGATCTCTTTTATTATTGTTGCCGTCATCGCTAGCAACATTGCAGCGCTAAAATATACCGCTTATATGAAGATTGAGATGCAGAAAAAACACAAACTGTTTGACGACAAACACCCTCTCAGTAAGCAAGAAAATCCTGTATCTCAAGATAAAAAAGACGACAAAGAATAAGAAAAAATCAAAAATTACTGGCATAAAAAAAGCTGCCAATTAGTGATTACTAGCCGGCAGCTTTTTACATTTTATTTAACGATTAAGCACGGCTTAAGTAATCAGCAACACCCACCCACTTATAACTCGTCAGCTCTTCTAAACCCATTGGGCCACGAGCATGCAGTTTCTGGGTTGATACCGCAACTTCCGCACCTAAACCAAATTGCGCACCGTCAGTAAAACGTGTAGACGCATTCACATAAACAGCCGCCGAGCCTGCCGCATTAACAAAACGTTCTGCCGACTGCAGGTTATTAGTTAAGATTGAATCGGAATGGCTCGCATTGTGCTTACGCATATGGAAAATGGCTTCATCCACATCGTTTACCACCTTAATACCTAAGGTGTAGCTTAACCATTCAGTATCAAAGTCACCTTCTGCTATCTTGCGCAGAGAAGACGCTTTACCTTCAAGTAGATTATAGGCTGCTTCATCAGCAACCAGTGCTACCTTGGCTTTGTTCATACGCTCAACTAAACGTGATAAGAAGGCTTCTGCTACTTTCTCATTTACAAGTAAGGTATCTAACGCATTACAGGCCGATGGACGCTGTACTTTGGCATTTTCAACCACATCTAAAGAACGAGTAAGATCGGCACTTTCATCAACATAAATATGGCTAATACCAAAACCGCCGATAATCACAGGAATAGTGCTGTTTTCTTTACACATTTTATGTAAACCCGCACCACCACGAGGAATGATCATATCTACGTATTGATCAAGCTTAAGCAGTTGTGAAACAAGTTCGCGATCGGGTTGCTCTATGTACTGTACAGAAGCGGCTGGTAGTCCTGCTTTTTCCAATGCCACTTGAATCACTTTTACCAGTGCCATATTGGAGTGAAATGTCTCGCGACCACCACGAAGGATGCTAGCGTTACCTGTTTTTAGGCATAATGCCGCAATATCAATCGTAACATTCGGACGCGCTTCATAGATCACACCAACAACCCCTAATGGAACGCGACGACGGCTTAAACGCATACCATTTTCAAGTACGCGGCTATCAAGCTCTGCACCAACAGGATCATTAAGATTAATCACATTACGCACATCATTTGCAATACCCGCTAATCGTGATTCATTTAGTAATAAGCGATCGACTAATGCATCAGACATACCTGATTCAAGTGCGGCATCAATATCTTGTTTGTTCGCTGCTAAGATAATGTCTTTATTACTTTCTAATTCATCAGCAATAATCGCTAAAGCATTATTTTTAACTGCAGTTGCCGTTGTTGCTAACTCGAAAGCAGCCTGTTGTGCCGCTTGTCCCATTAATTCAAGATTCACAATAATTCCTCTATTAATCCTTGTCGTGATGCCAATACTTCTCTGTATTTATACATACATGTCGTTTTTAAATAACTACCATATCATCACGATGGATAGCCACGTGACCATGTTCGTAACCCAACACAAGGTGGATTTCTTGGCTATGCTTTCCTGCAATTTTTGCCATATCTACACTCGAGTAGCGGCAAATACCACGTGCTAATAGGTTATTTTGTTTATCAAAGATACGCACCACTTCACCGCGTTCAAAATCACCTTTTACCATGGTGATCCCTTTCGCAAGTAAACTACTCCCACGTTGTTGCACAGCAATGACAGCGCCATCATCAATAACAATGTCACCGGCTGGAGGAGGCCCAGCTAAAATCCAACGCTTACGGCTTTCTAATGGGGATTCCAGCGGTAAGAAACGCGTACCAACAGATTTACCTTCCGCTAAATCAATAATGACATCAGGACGACGACCAGCAGCGATGATCACTTCAATACCAGCTCGACGAGCCACATCTGCTGCCTGTAGTTTTGTTGCCATGCCGCCTGTACCTAAACCACCCACAGTGCCACCCGCTAATTTACGCAGTGTTTCATCAATAGTATGTACTTCACGGATAAGCTCTGCATCAGGATTACTACGAGGATCGGCGGTAAATAGACCTGGTTGATCTGTCATTAATAACAGTTTATCTGCGCCACCTAAAATACCGACAAGTGCGGATAAGTTATCGTTATCACCCACTTTAATTTCTGTTGTCGCTACCGCATCATTTTCATTCACAACAGGAACAATACCGTTATCCAGCAAGGCAACTAACATATCACGCGCATTTAAATAACGTTCCCGATCGTTTAAATCTGCACGCGTTAATAGCATTTGACCGATATTGATCCCATAGATACCAAATAAGATTTCCCACTCTTGAATTAAGCGACCTTGACCAACCGCAGCCAGTAATTGCTTACTTGCCATTGTTTTGGGCAGTTCGGGGTAACCTAAATGCTCACGTCCTGCTGCAATTGCACCAGATGTGACAATAATAATTTTATGTCCTTGACGACGAAGCATCGCACATTGACGGACAAGCTCAACCATATGGGCGCGATCTAACTTCAGCGTACCGCCAGTAAGAACACTGGTGCCCAACTTAACAACAATTGTTTGTGATGCAGCAGATGCTGCAAGGTCTTGCTCTCGAGCATTAGTATTTTTGGTATCTGCCATGGGGATCAAACAAAATAGAAAGAAATAATATGTACTTTGTTTTATCAATACTGCTAATAAAGCACAAGAGAAAAACAATGACTAAATACATATAAGTGCGCAAATATTTAGTTAAACAACTGAAACGCTTACAAATCACACAAAATTATATTTAAGCCGCTAAATTCGGTTATCTTAGGCAACAAGATGTAAAAAAAAGATACAAAAAAACCCATCACTTCATTGGATGGGTTTTATAAATTGAGAGCAAATTATTTATGCTAGCTCAGTAAGCGGTGTTTGTGTGAGTTCTGAAGATGGAGATAAGGTTAATTGGCATTCATCAACAATAAATGGCGTCAACTTACGGTGAAAATCTAATAATGTTTTCATCACCGCATCTTTATGCTTTGCGGGTAACTTTCCATTACTCCACTCACCATTTAAATCAAAACGGCCAAAATCATAGCAATATTCATAACCATTATCGGTTACTGTTAAAATTAACCACCAGCCCCAAAATTCACGTTGTTCGGGCTCTTTATCAGCATTAACACAACTGGCTAAACAATCAAAAAAGAACTGACCTTCTTTTGATTTTTTCTCACGTAAGTAAGGACCCAGCGCAGTTAATTTTGTTATTAAACGCCCATGAGGCGGAAAAAGAGTTGTCGAAGTCATTGCAAATCCATCCATAGTCAACTGCAGTGATGAGTATGCTAATACTCAAAATAATATACGTTTACTAACGTTTTTTAATCACGTTGTTTATGTGCAACATGATAGCTATCAGTATTTATATATTATGGTTGAATATGGATAAAATGCTAGTGAAGATACGAAATTTTATTAACAATATCATAGTGGTATAAAATAAAGTTCGATATCCTCACTGCGTACCGTCAAGGTTTTGTCTCCACCTTAACCATTAGAGCCAAATAATTGTCTACTTTATTACCTTAACTGCTCATTTAACCATTCAACGACAGTCGTTAATGAACGGTGGTAGCCATCATGAATAGGCTTTTCTGGTAATGTTATCGCTTTACCACCATAACTGGACAGCGCAATTAACTGATTATCACTTTCAGGGCATACAGGATCATTTTTTAAACTTATTCCCAGCATTGGCATATCAATACGTCGGCGCCCCAAAATTCCTTGATGCTTTAACGACCATGCCGGAAGATGAGAAATGATGCTCGTTTCTGATTGACCATTTTTACCCATTCGAGATGCTAACACATCAAGATACATCCGAGGGATCTGCTCAATCATCTTAGGTTGGGTCAACACGCTATGAATCGCGCCGCCCAAGCTAATACAGGTTTTTAAACGTGTTGGCTCCATAAAACCTAAACGAATAGCTGCATTACCGCCCATTCGTAACCCTAGCATTGCAACTTTATGGTGATCGACCCAAGGGACATCACGTATCTGCTGTAATAACGCTTGATGAAGTCGACTGGTATCTTCCGTTAAGTTCCAACGATCACAATGACCGACAGATGGCATATCCAGTGTGACCATCGCATAACCTGCCGGCCCTAAATAATCTTCATATAAGCGCCATAAATCGCATTGCAATGTATCTAATCCACCGCTAACGATCACTGTCGGTAATAGTTTATCGGTACGAGGCAAATGAATGAAGGCTTCAAAGGTTTTACCTTCATACTTGACACTAATCGTTCGCATATCATGCGGGCGTAATTCTATCGCTTCACGATAACTTTGATTGGCTTGCAATTCTGCTTGATCAGCCAATTGATCGCCTTTGATATACGGATACGCGGCAATACTGTAATGCGTGCTGGCTTTTAATAACAACTCAGAAGCTTTAAGTTTCTCGCCTTCATTTAATAGAAGACGTGCTTGCTTTTGATAGCTTGCGCCCAATTGCGCCCATTCATATGTCCAGTTACCTGGCTTATAGCCAATCACCGTATCCAGTAAATGTTCACTCGTACGTGGAGATTTAGCACCCGCAATACGAGCAAGTACCGCTTCAAGCTCTATCGGATCGACGCCCTGCCAAATCCATTGTGGGCGACGTAAAACACGGTACCAGCTAGCCTTACTCTCACCATCCAGCGCATTGTTCACTCGCCCACTACGCACATGAGCAATTTTAACCAAATTCGATGTCTCTTTAGAGGTTGGTCTTGGGGCAAATAACTTTTCGGACAAATTTTCAGGGGATGGCTCAGACACGGCACTCTCCACGTGGTCTTGATGATGTGTAGTGATGATATACCCAAAATCACTTACGTATGTCGATTTAAAACAAAAAAAGACGCCTTATCGGCGTCTTATTAATCAATCTTAGTTTACAGCAGCAAAGCAATAAACCTTGATAAAGGGAGAATGCTTATCGCTTAGCGATTGGATCGACAAACGTTACTGCCATATCCCACGGTTGTTCAATCCACGTTTCTTGTGGGATATCAACAACGTAATCATCAACTAAATGTTGACCTGCAGGTTTTGCGCATACTGTTACAAATTTACCACGTGGGTACAGTTCACGAATTTTTTCAGCAGTACCGCCCGTGTCGACTAAATCATCAACAATAATAAAGCCTTCACCATCACCTTCTGCTTTCTTGATCACACGCATATCACGTTGGTGATCATGATCGTAGCTTGAGATACATACGGTATCTACATGACGGATACCCAGTTCACGCGCCAAAATAGCAGCAGGAACAAGACCGCCACGGCTAACAGCAATAATACCTGTCCACTGCTCAGCAGGTAGCAACTTTTCAGCTAGCTGACGAGTGTAAGTTTGCATGTTATCCCAAGTGATGATGAATTTATTACTCATAGATAAAGAACCTCTGGATCAACGATGTTAAATCGCCCTAAATAGATAAAGCTTTATGAAATCTAAAACTTAAAGAAAAATTATTTTTGCAAGGAACAATGCTGAAATAACCCAAACACTGATATTTACATCACGCCCCTTACCACTCATTGCTTTAACCGCAGCATAAGTGATAAAACCAAGGCCAATACCTTCAGCGATAGAATAAGTTAAAGGCATCAACAAACAAACCACAACAACCGGTGCAGCTTCTGTTAGATCACGCCAATCAATTGCCACTAACCCCGACATCATCAAAATCGCGACGTAGAATAATGCACCAGCCGTTGCGTAGGCAGGTACCATGCCAGCTAATGGAGCAAAAAATAGAGCGAGTAAGAATAATACACCAACCGTTACCGCAGTAAGACCAGTACGACCTCCGACTGCGACACCGGACACACTCTCGACAAAAGAAGTGGTATTCGATGTACCCAATAAGGCACCAACAGAGGTTGCTGTACTATCTGCAAGTAACGCGCGATTTAAGCGTGGCAACTTGCCATCTTCACCGATTAAGTTTGCTTTTGTCGCAACACCGACAAGCGTACCTGCGGTATCAAATAAATCGACAAACAAGAAAGCAAACACAATTGAAATCAGGCCAACTTCCATTGCCCCCGAAAAATCTAATTGCATAAAGGTTGGTGCAATGCTTGGTGGCATTGACATAATGCCGCCATAAGTCACTTCACCAAATGCAATACTCAACCCAGTAACAATTAATATTGCAATCAAGACTGCAGCTTTAAAGCCACGATGAACAAGCGCTATGGTTAGAAAAAAACCAAGTGCTGCCATCACAACAGGAAAACTGGTTAGATCGCCTACTTGTACTAACGTCGCAGGGTTATCTACGACAATGCCTGAACTCTGTAATGCAATGAAGGCAAGGAATAAACCTATACCTGCAGAAATTCCGGTTCGCAGCGCCATTGGTATGGAGTTAATGATCCATTCCCGTACTTTTAATAAACTTAACGCAATAAAACACAAACCTGATAAGAAAACAGCGGCTAACGCAACTTGCCATGTATACCCCATGCCTAGCACAACGGTATAAGTAAAGAAGGCATTTAAGCCCATGCCTGGTGCTTGTGCGACAGGATAGTTAGCAAAAAATCCCATCACAAAACAACCGATCATCGCTGCTAAACAGGTTGCAACAAATACTGCACCTTTATCCATTCCCGTACTGGATAGCATAGTAGGGTTTACAAAAATGATGTAAGCCATGGTCAGGAATGTTGTTAAGCCAGCAAGCAACTCCGTTCGCACAGTTGTGCCGTGTTCCTTTAGTTTAAATAACTTCTCAAGCATGTTTCTCTGTTCCTTGGAGATTGACACGTTAGTATTAAGCAAAAGAAAACGTTTGCGTTCTCAATTCGAGCGCGATTATAAACATCAGATCTATCAATTTCCAGAAAATATCGAGTAAATGCACAAAACTAAGACTAATAAATTTAATTTTGTTTTTTTGGCTTTTAAGAACAGATAATTAGCAATATAAAATCAATGCATTAGCTAAAATATGCCAAATTAATATATTTCATCTATTTTATATTTATGAGATCTTCAGCAATAAAACGTACTAAGGATCACATCGCGATGTGTGACTAACTTGTTATGACGATTTAAAGGTAAAAAAACGCCGCTTCAAAGCGAAGCGGCGGCGAATGTTGCAAATAATCGCTCACGATTATTTAGTATTCTCAAGTTAGGGGGTGAACAAGCTGTTCGGCTAACTAGTCAGCAACTAGATAACAAAATTCTTAGTAACCAAAGTAATTAGGGTAAGTAAAGTTACCTGTATATACAGAGCGGTTATTCCAAAAGTGTGTAATTGAATCAAAAATTTTCATTTTAAATCACCTTATAAATAAGTAATCCAAATTAACCACATAAATATTTATGCGCTTAATCCTTGGAGGGGAAAGACCATCGTGGTCGCACTTATCTCGGTTCCATGGAGGCGATATCTCGGGTTCATCCTGAACGTGTACAGTGTTTTCTCATACTTTTATGAGACTGTCTAAATCATAACCATTACGTAATTTACTTTCAAGCATTTCCTTTAACTTCGTCACACTTTTTACAAAAAAACATTGTTAAACCAATTTTGATGTAATTTTTTTTCAATTTTGATCGGTTAAATCTTGCTTTATGATCAAGAAAATAAATATAAGAAATAATTACGTAATCATCAGCTCAATGTATACAAGTCAAGCGCCGTTAATACTTATTCATTATCGTATTCGTGGTTTAAGATTTTACTTTTTTCTCTACCTCCACCGAAGTCTGAATGATATGCTAAAAAAAATGCGATGGAGTAAATCGCTACTTATATATGTCATTTGACGGCTAATAGCCTGACAAGTGTCACTGGACCAAAATTCTATAAAGGTAGGCTTCCGTGTCTGAAATCAGTCAACTATCTCCTCAAGCTGTATGGCAATTTTTCGATCAAATTTGTTCGATCCCTCATCCTTCTAAATATGAAGAACAATTAGCACAATTCATCATTGAGTTTGCTAAAAAAGAAGGCTTAGATGTTCGCCGTGATGAAACAGGTAACGTCATTATTAAAAAGCCAGCAACAGCAGGCATGGAAAACCGTAAAGGTGTGGTACTTCAAGCGCACATCGACATGGTTCCACAGAAAAATGAAGAAACCGTTCACGACTTCACAACAGATCCTATCCAACCTTTCATTGACGGTGAATGGGTAACGGCAAAAGGTACAACATTAGGTGCTGATAACGGTATGGGTATGGCAAGCTGTCTTGCGGTACTGGCTGCTAAAGATATCGAACATGGCCCATTAGAAGTACTACTTACTATTGATGAAGAAGCTGGCATGACCGGTGCTTTTGGTCTTAAAGAAGGTTGGTTAGAAGGTGACATTCTACTAAACACTGACTCTGAGCAAGAAGGCGAAGTCTACATGGGTTGTGCTGGCGGTGTAGACGGCGCAATCACACTTGATATAAAGCGTGAAGCAACACCAGCAGATCACCAAGCAATTAAATTAGTCCTAAAGGGCTTAAAAGGCGGTCACTCTGGTTGTGATATTCATACTGGCCGTGGCAACGCAAACAAATTACTGGCTCGCTTTTTAGTCTCTCATGCAGACGATCTTGCCTTACGTATTAACAACTTCACAGGCGGTAGCCTACGTAACGCAATTCCTCGTGAAGCGTCTGCGATTGTTACCCTACCAGCTAAACATGTTGATCAACTAAATACATTATTCGCTCATTACCAAACGCTACTAAGTGCTGAGCTTGGTCATGTAGAAACAGATATCAACCTATTTACTGAATCTGCTGAACTACCAACAGATGTAATGGTAATGGCAGATCAAACACGTCTAATCAATGTATTAAACGTCTGCCCTAACGGTGTTATCCGTATGAGCGATGACATTGAGGGCGTTGTTGAAACATCGCTAAATATGGGTGTTATCACGACAGAAAGCGATAAAGTGATCGTACTTTGCTTAGTCCGTTCTTTAACTGACTCTGGTCGTAGCTATGTAGAAAGCATGTTGCAATCATTAGCAACCTTAGCAGGCGCACAATGTGAGTTTTCTGGTACATATCCAGGTTGGAAGCCAGACGCCGATTCTGAAATCATGCACGTATTCCGTGACATGTACCAAGAGATGTATGGTAATAAACCCAACATCATGGTGATCCACGCAGGTCTTGAGTGTGGCTTATTTAAAGAACCGTACCCTGAAATGGACATGTTATCATTTGGTCCTACCATCAAGTTCCCACACTCACCTGATGAGAAAGTGAAAATTGATACCGTTCAAATGTTCTGGGATCAAATGATTGCAGTACTTAAAAATATTCCTGTTAAAAAATAAACTTACGGAATAACAAAAACGGGCTTAACGTGATCTCATGTTAAGCCCGTTTTTATATGCACTGTAATAAATGTGTCGACAGAGAAGGTTCTGTTTTCATCTAATCAAAAACCAAAAGAAAGCTGTTGCGCTTTTAAACCAACCTCTAACCCAACACTTAAGCCTATTAAGCGTATCTCACGAGAATTTTGTCGGGTCATCGCTTCTTTTAATAAATCGATAAATTGCGCTTTATCTAATTTAGGATAAATATGCTCAACCGTAGTTTGTTGAAAGTCTGCAAATTTTAACTTTATACCTTGCTTGGCAATATCTAACTCAGGCCGTACTTTACGTAATCGTTGCTCAAGCTCAGGATATAACTGATCAACCACTTGCCAACACTGATCAAAACTTGAAATATTTTGACTAAAGGTACGCTCTACCCCAACCGACTTTCGTTGTCGTTCAACAATCACTTCACGCTCGTCAATACCGTGTGCTCGAGACCATAATGATTGCCCAAATTTGCCAAATTGCTGTAGCAGTAAATGACGGTCATAATTTTGTACATCACGACCAATATACAAGCCTTTCTCATGGAGTTTTTGAATAGTTACCTTTCCTACCCCAGGTATTTTTTCTAGTTTTAGTTCAGCAACAAAACTATCCACATCTTCAGGTGTAACCACATATTGACCATTAGGCTTATTCAGATCTGAAGCAACTTTGGCAATAAACTTCACCGGAGCCACACCCGCAGAAGCGGTGAGCTGTAACTCCTCTTCAATTGCACGGCGAATATCCTGAGCAATTAAGGTCGCAGAGCCATGAAGCATTTCGCAATCAGATACATCTAAATATGCTTCATCTAAGGATAATGGCTCGATTTTATCCGTGTACCTTAAGAAAATAGTCCGTATCTGTTGGGATATTTCACGATAAACCTGCATTCTGCCTGGCACTAAGGTTAAGTGTGGGCATAATTTTAAAGCATGAGCCGTTGGCATTGCTGAATGAATACCATATTTACGGGCTAAGTAATTACAAGTACTGACGACGCCTCGCGTCGAGCGGCCACTAATTGCTATCGGAATATCACGTAAAGCTGGATTATCACGAGCTTCAACGGCAGCATAGAAACAATCCATATCGACATGAATAATTTTCCTTTGGCCTGCTATTTGTTTCGTTATATTCGCCACCAAAGACACTCGTAGTTACTGTTTATACATACAGCTATTATAACTATGAATTACGATAGTTGGAAAACTAAAAATATTCATCTAAAAAGGAATACAAATTAAGTTTGATATTTCACCAACAAGATCACAAAAATAAAACCTAATAAAATATTTGATAATCAACCCATTACATCTAATGTTATAAATATCAATATACACCGAATTTATTATGCGTATTGCTAAAAGGAGTTAACTTTGCAACATCAAGTACTTGTTGTCGAAGATAGCCGCGCATTTCGTCACTATCTTGATGACCAATTGAAACAAGCTGGCTTCAAGGCTATTTTTGCCGAAAACCTATCACAAGCTAAAAAATTATTAGCCGACCCAGAACGTTATCTTTGTGCTGTACTCGATTATTGCCTTCCGGATGGTCAAGATGGTGAAATCATCGATCTCGTATTAGACCACAAGGTCAAATCGATCGTTTTAACTGCCCAATTTAATGAAACTATCCGCGAAAAAGTTCTTGCCAAAGGCGTTTTAGATTATTTACTTAAAGATAGTGCAGCTTCCGTTGCCTACCTTGTACCACTATTACTTCGTCTAGAAGCTAACTTAGAGCATAAAGCACTCGTTGTTGATGATTCTGACATGGTACGAAATCATGTCAGTCATTTATTAGAAAAACAGAACCTCACGGTATATGAAGCCTCTGACGGTAATGAAGCGCTACAAATCATTGATGATAATCCAGATATAAGCTTAGTTATTACTGATAACGATATGCCAGAAAAAGACGGCATTACTATGACCCGTGAAATCAGACGTGAGTACAGTCGAAATAAAATGGCGGTATTGGGTCTATCTGGTAGTGACGACAGCACGATGACGGCGCAGTTTCTAAAAGCAGGTGCCAACGATTTTCTCTATAAGCCCTTTAATCAAGAAGAGTTTAACTGTCGTATTCATCATATTCTAAATATGAAAGATACCTCTGATAAGCTGTATCGGATGGCAAACCAAGATGCTTTAACAGGGCTTTGGAATCGTCGTTACTTCTTCACTCATAGCTGTTGTCAAACTGAAAATGAGTCGTTGAATATAGCGATGATTGATATCGACTTTTTTAAAAAAGTTAACGATACGTATGGCCATGATGGTGGTGATGCCGTACTCATCAGCATCAGTAAAATCATTGATGCCCACTTTCCAGAATCGATTGTTGCCCGCTTTGGCGGAGAAGAGTTCTGCATTAAGCATTGTGGTCACTTCCCTAGCTTTTTATCAACCTTAGAACTTGTTCGACAACGCATTGAATCAATTACTATTCCCTACCTTGATCAGCAGATAAAAATCACTATAAGTATTGGTGCAGCAACAAATTTAAAAACACTGGATAGCCTAATTAAACAAGCTGACGATAACCTTTACACCGCAAAGAAAAACGGTAGAAATCAGTTAGTGAGCAATTAAATGGCATAAAAAAGCCTGAGTTAGCTCAGGCTTTTCTTTTATCTTTATTGCTCAAAGGCAGTTAGATAATTTGATTCTTTTTCCATTCAGCTGCACGAGCAGCGCGGGCTTCACGCTTTTTACGCGCATCACACGGCTCAGGGCAATCACATTCTTTTGCAATACCAATACCGTCTAATCCCCCACAGCTGCCACTTACGGTTTTACGTTGGAAAATATAGCCTACTGCCATTGCGACAATCACTAATAAGAAAACAGAAAATGTGACTAAGTAAATAACCATGACTACCTCATTTATTTTTTAACAACGTATTGCTCAAACGTATCTGACTTATATTCAACGAAGCCATCTTTGGTCTTTACAATCAACATTACAGGTAACTTCTCTTTATTGGCTAATGCTATAGACTCTTCTTCCCCCATAACAGAAAAAGTCGTCGCGTATGCATCTGCCGTCATACAAGATGGCGCAATAACTGTAACCGACACAACATGGTTAGCAATTGGCTTACCGGTTTGAGGATTGATCAAGTGAGAATAACGCACTCCATCTTCTTCAAAGTAATTACGATAATCACCCGATGTCGCTATTGCCATATCGCCAGCTTGAATTATATCTTGTACCGCCCTCTCATTTGCAACAGGTTTTTCAATCGCAATACGCCATGGCACATCAGAACGGTTCTTTCCTTGTAAGCGAACTTCACCGCCGACATCAACCATGAAATCTTTAACATGCAGATCATCTTTTAAATAATCAGCAACGACATCAACGCCATACCCTTTTGCGATAGATGAAAGGTCAACATACAGGTTAGGCAGATCTTTCACTAATTTATTACCCGATAATACCGCTAAATGTTGATAACCAATTTCGGCTTTTCGAGTCGCAATCTCTTTATCTGTAGGGGTAGATTCTGGGCGAGCTTCAGGACCAAAACTCCACAAGTTTACCAATGGACCCACCGTCACATCATAAGCCCCATTACTTAGCTTAGAAATACGTAATGCTTCAGAAATTACTTTTGCCGTTGCCGCAGAAACCTCAAAAGGTTGAGAAGATTGTTGCTGGTTAAATTGGCTTAATTCAGAATCAGGACGATAAGTCGACATTTGATCATTAACAAGCTCTAAACGCTTATCAATTTCTTTTTGGATAACTTCTGGGCTTGGTAATCCCTCTTGCTTGATGAGTTTTACTGAATAGTAAGTCCCCATTGTTTGCCCATTAATATCAATCTGTTGACGACTATCACCACAGCCTGTCAACAACATTAACGTTGATAACACCAACGTACTACACAGCAGGAAACGCTTCACTTCATACTCCATCGTTCATGTTGTTTTTTAGTCTGATCACTTCTCACTATTGATAAATAACCACAATAAAAAACAGGTTTAAAAGGGTTAGTAAGAAAAAAGGCTGACCATTCACTGGTCAGCCAATTTAATTGTGAGCGAAGGGCTATGTATTAGCCACCGAAATCATCAAGTAGGATGTTTTCATCTTCTACACCAAGATCTTTAAGCATGCTGATAACAGCCGCGTTCATCATTGGTGGACCACACATGTAGTATTCACAGTCTTCAGGTGCTTCATGATCACGTAAGTAGTTTTCGTAAAGCACGTTATGAATGAAGCCAGTGTAACCATCCCAGTTATCTTCTGGTTGTGGATCAGACAGTGCACAGTGCCATACGAAGTTATCGTTTTCAGCAGCAAGCATATCGAAATCTTCAACGTAGAACATTTCACGCTTAGAACGCGCACCGTACCAGTAAGACATCTTACGCTTAGAGTGCAGACGCTTAAGTTGGTCAAAGATGTGAGAACGCATTGGCGCCATACCAGCACCACCACCCACAAATACCATCTCATTGTCAGTATCTTTTGCGAAGAACTCACCAAATGGACCTGAAATCGTACACTTGTCACCTTCTTTAAGTGACCAAATGAATGATGACATTTGACCTGGTGGTACGTCTGGATTATTAGGCGGCGGCGTAGCAATACGCACGTTTAGCATAATAATACCGAACTCTTCAGGGTAGTTCGCCATTGAGTAAGCACGGATGATATCTTCATCAACCTTAGACTCGTAACGGAATAGGTTAAACTTATCCCAGTCTTCACGGTACTCTTCTGGAACATCAAAGTCAGAGTACTTAATATGGTGAGCAGGTGCTTCAATCTGGATGTAACCACCAGCACGGAAAGGTACTGATTCGCCATCTGGAATTTGTAGCTTAAGCTCTTTGATGAAGGTCGCTTTGTTATCGTTAGAGATAACAGAACATTCCCACTTCTTCACACCAAAAATTTCTTCAGGTAATTCGATGTCCATATCAGACTTCACGTTAACCTGACACGCAAGACGCTCGCCTTCACGTGCTTCACCTTTGGTGATGTGATCTAATTCTGTTGGCAGAATATCACCGCCGCCAGATTTAATTTTTACACGACACTGACCACAAGAGCCACCGCCACCACATGCTGATGATACGAAGATACCGTTACCCGCTAGAGCACTTAGTAGCTTGCCACCTGCACCTGTGGTGATCGCTTTTTCTGGATCGCCGTTTACTGAAATAGTGATGTCACCTGTTGGTACTAGCTTAGATTTAGCAAATAGAATTACTAAAACTAGAGCCAGGATAATCAAGGTGAACATGACTACGCCAAGAAGAATAATATCCATTGATATTCCTTACTTATCCTGATTACAGCTGTACGCCAGAGAAAGACATGAAGCCTAACGCCATCAAACCTACGGTGATAAAGGTAATACCTAAACCACGAAGACCTGCCGGTACATCTGAATATTTCATCTTTTCACGAATACCCGCAAGTGCAACAATTGCAAGCATCCAACCCGTACCTGAGCCGAAGCCGTATACGATAGATTCTACAAAGTTGTAATCACGCTGTACCATGAACGATACACCACCGAAGATTGCACAGTTAACTGTGATCAACGGAAGGAAAATACCTAGTGCGTTATATAGCGGCGGGAAGAAGCGATCTAGAATCATTTCTAGGATCTGTACTAACGCTGCGATAACACCGATGAAAGTAATAAAGTTCAGGAAGCTAAGGTCAACACCTTGAACTAATGCACCATCTTTCAATAAGTAAGTGTAAACAAGGTTGTTTACAGGTACTGCAATCGTAAGTACTACGATTACGGCAACACCCAGACCAAACGAGGTCTTAACTTTCTTAGATACCGCAAGGAATGTACACATACCTAAGAAGAAAGATAATGCCATGTTCTCGATAAAAATCGAACGAACTAATAGGCTAAGATAATGTTCCATGTTCCCCTTACTCCTTCGCTTCTACTTGTTCTGGACGGAAAGTACGAATCACCCAGATCATGAAACCAATTAGGAAGAAAGCAGACGGAGCTAACAGCATTAGACCGTTAGGCTGGTACCAACCACCATCAGACGTTAGTGGTAATACTTGCATACCGAATAGCTTGCCAGAACCTAGTAGTTCACGGAAGAAAGCAACTGTAATCAGAACAAAACCATAGCCTAAACCGTTACCAATACCATCTAAGAAAGACGGAAGCGGTGGTGATTTCATTGCGTATGCTTCTGCACGACCCATTACGATACAGTTAGTAATGATAAGACCAACGAATACAGATAGCTGCTTAGAGATATCGTATAGGTACGCTTTTAGTACCTGATCTACCACGATTACTAGTGATGCGATAATTGCCATCTGAGCAATGATACGCACGCTGTTCGGGATTTGATTACGTACAAGTGAAACAAATAAGTTAGAGAATGCAGTTACTACTGTTACTGCGATTGTCATAACAAATGCTGTTTCTAGCTTAGTGGTTACCGCTAGCGCCGAACATACACCAAGGATTTGAAGGGCGATTGGGTTATTACTAATAAAAGGTCCAAATAGGATCTTTTTCATTTCTTTAGCATCAGCCATTATTCAGATCTCCTGCACGTAGCTTAGCAAGGTAAGGACCGAAGCCTTGAGCACCAAACCAGAAGTCGAAGGTGTGCTGTACACCATTACTTGTTAATGTTGCACCAGAAAGACCATCAACATCGTGTTCGCTACCTGCTGGTGCGCCACCTTTAACAATCTTAATTGCAGGCTTGAAGTTCATATCGTACAACTTCTTGCCAACGAACTGCTCACGCCAAGTTGGGTTTTCAACTTCACCACCCAGTCCCGGAGTTTCAGCTTGATCGTAGTAAGTAATACCATCAACAGTGTTACCGTCCATACCAACAGCAACAAATGCGTACATCATTGACCATAGACCGTTACCGTGGATAGGTAAGATAACTTTGGTTGTTTGACCTGCAGCATCTTTAACAAGATATACAGTCGCAACGTTAGCACGACGAATGATCTTCGCTAAATCTTCGTTCGCTGGAAGCTTAGTAGATTCAGCTGGATCTTTCGCTGCTGCACGCTGATCATATTGTGCCGCAGTTTGACCATCAACCTCAGAAACGTATTCACCGGTTTTAATGTTAACAAGCTTAGGCTCGATGAACTTACCGTATGTTTCTTTAACGTTCGTTGTTGGTGTTAGCAAACCTGCAACAGAAAGAATATTACGCTGTACGTCAAGTACCGCATTTTCTTCTTGCTTAGGGCGTAATGAAACAGCTGCTACTGATACGATGATTGAACACACTAGGCTCAATACAACAACAAAAAGCAGCGTTCTTTTCATGCTATCTTTATTACTTGCCATGGCGAGCCAGTCTCCGTTTGATATTGCCTTGAACAACTAGGTTGTCAAATAGAGGTGCAAATAAGTTAGCGAATAGAATCGCTAGCATCATGCCTTCTGGGTATGCAGGGTTAACTACACGAATCATTACAGCCATTGCACCGATCAATGCGCCATACCACCATTTTGCTTTGTTGGTAAACGCTGCAGAAACAGGATCCGTTGCCATGAACATCATACCGAATGCAAAACCACCTAATACAAGGTGCCACTGCCAAGGCATGCTGAACATTGGGTTCGTATCAGAACCAATGATATTAAATAGCGTTGCTGCTGCAATCATACCGATCATCGTACCGGCAATAATACGCCATGAAGCAATACCCATAACAACGATGAATGCACCACCGATCAGGATAGCTAATGTTGATACTTCACCAATAGAACCTGGGATATGACCGATGAACGCGTCCATCCAAGTAATTGTTTGACCCGTGATAGTGTTAACAACACCTGCTTCACCACCTTGAGCCCACTGACTTAGCGGAGTCGCGCCAGAGAAACCATCCGCCGCAGTCCAAACTAGATCACCAGAGATCTGAGCTGGGTATGCGAAGAATAGGAACGCACGACCTGCAAGTGCAGGGTTAAGGAAGTTACGACCAGTACCACCAAAAATTTCTTTTGCGACGACAACACCAAAGGTAATACCTAGTGCTGCTTGCCAAAGCGGTAATGTAGGTGGAACGATCAAGGCGAAAAGAATAGAAGTTACAAAGAAACCTTCGTTAACTTCATGCTTACGCACTATACAGAACAACACTTCCCAGAAACCACCCACAGCAAATACTACTGCGTAGATAGGTAGGAAATATGTTGCACCAAGCAACATCTTACTGCCCCAACCTGCGTCAACGGATAATGTTCCGCCTAGCATTTGAGTAAACCAGTAATGCCAATCTGCAGCAATAATGGCTGTTAGCTTGTCAGCTGTGTATAGGTGGTTAAGACCAGCAATAGCTTGATCACCCACGTTGTACATCCCCCAGAACATTGCTGGGAAGACCGCAAGCCAAACCATGATCATCAGACGCTTAAGGTCGATGCTGTCACGAACGTGCGCAGAAGTACGCGTTACTTGACCTGGTGTGTACATGATAGTTGCAAACGCTTCATATAGCGCAAACCAACGTTCATGCTTACCACCAGGTTCAAAGTGATGTTCAATATCTTCGAGGAAATTCTTGAGACCCATGAATTACCCTTCCTTCTCAATTTTGTCCAAGCACTCACGTAGCAATGGACCAAACTCATACTTACCAGGGCAAACAAATGTACATAGTGCTAGATCTTCTTCATCTAGTTCTAATGCACCAAGTTGTTGCGCGCTGTCTGAATCACCAGCACATAGATCACGAAGCAGTAATGTCGGCTCGATATCTAGTGGCATTACTTTTTCGTAATTACCGATAGGTACCATTGAACGCTCAGAACCATTCGTTGTTGTTGTCATATTAAACAACTGACCAGGGAAGAACTGGCTTAAGAATGTGCGAGTTACAGAAAATTTGTTTTTACCAGGTACAATCCAGCCCATGAATTCTTTTTCATAGCCTTCACGCAACGCCGATACTTGTAAGTGATAGCGACCTAGATATGCATGTGGACCTTCAGCTTTTACACCGTTAAGCACAGAACCAGAAAGAACACGCAGTTGACCAGGCATCATTTCTGAATCAGTCAGTTGCTCAAGAGAAGCACCAATGCGAGTACGCACTAGACGCGGCTTATTAACAACAGGGCCTGCAAGAGAAACAACGCGATCTGTATATAGCTCACCTGTTAGGAATAACTTACCGAACGCAATAACGTCTTGGTAATTAATACCCCAAGCAATGTGATTTGCATCTGCACCATAGAGCATGTGAATGTGCGTACCAACAAGACCCGCTGGGTGCGGACCGTTAAATACGTGTTCTTCAACATTTGCTTCTGATGAACGCGGAAGACTAGCACCAGACTTACAAACGTAAACTTTACCGCTAGTTAGACGAGAAAGAACCGTCAAACCAGCAATGAAAGCATCACTTTGTTCATTGATGATAACTTCTGGATTCGCAGCCAATGGATTGGTATCCATAGCCGTCACAAAAATAGCTTGAGACTCAGATCCAACAGCTGGAACCTTGCTAAATGGACGCGTACGAAGCGCAGTCCACATACCTGACTCAACCAATTGATCGACAACAACAGCACGATCTAGTTGAGCAAGTTGAGCTGACTCATACTTGTTAAATGTGATTTGCTCATCGCCTTCGACATCAATTACTACAGATTGAAGAACGCGCTTAGCACCACGGTTAATTTCCGCTACCTTGCCACTAGCTGGAGCAGTGAACTTAACGCCAGGATTCTTTTTATCTTCAAAAAGAACCTGACCTTTTTTCACTACATCCCCTACGCGAGCATGCATTGTAGGACGCATACCAACATATTCTTCGCCAAGCAAGGCGACTTTAGAGATGGCATTACCATCATGTATCGCCTGGGTAGGAGTCCCTGAAATTGGGATATCCAAACCCTTTTTTATTGTAATCATACGCACTTGCACTACATTAAAGGGAAAAAAGAATTTTCTATTGCGCAATTAAGACACGACTTTTCACAGTTCGAAATCGGTCTACAAGTGAATTTCACTTGCCAAGTACCAATACCGCAACATCTAGTTAACTACCTCACCACATCCATTAGCGGCAAGTAGTTTTTCAAGGCGGCGATTCTACCACTAACCGCGTTGTTTTTTCTATGCCAATACGCGCGATTCCGACTGAAAACCAAGCAACAATTGAAGCGCAATAGTTTAATAACTCAATAAGTTTGATGAAGCGCACATTTATTAAAAATAACGCCATTCGACCTTGCATTTATTTTCAGGTCTGTTTTTAACATAAATGTCATCATCACTTTTATTGAGATAATCAAATTAATACATACCGTTAACAAGTGAGTGTTATTTGAATCATCACCTAAAATTAGATTAAATATTGACCGCGATGATAATTTTTAACAAATTTAGATGCTAGTTATAGATTCGCACTCAGTTTTATATTACCGACAAATAATAAAAAAGGCCGTTATAACAACGACCTTTTATTTAATATATTTCACTAATTATCCAATTTGTGAACCACCACGACAAGATGGTGATGCAGGTGCTGCCATTAACTCAGACCACTCCGCTTCAGTGTAAGTGTGAATAGCTAGAGCATGAATATCATTTGCCAATTCATCGGCCAACACACTATTAATAGCACGATGCCTTGCGATTAAACGCTGGCCATTAAATTGAGCACTCACAACGACAACTTTAAAATGACTCTCAGAGCCAGGGGGAACATTATGCATGTAACTTTCATTAAGCACTTCTAAATGCTTAGGTGCAAACGCATCATGAAGTTTATGCTCGATACGTTGTTGGATCATATTTACTTTACCTCCGCTCGCAATATCGCACTATTGCCAAATCTTTCTCTACTTTATTCTTGTTCTGATGTCGTATTTCCTTTGCACTCGCGTGGTGTTCTGCGAAAATAGCCGACTATTTTGTAAACATACCTGAAAGTTATCCGCAATGAAACCAGAGCTAACCTTACACCAACGCACTCTATCGCTAACTCGTTTTCCAGTAAGGAAAAATGAAACTCTGCAAGCATGGGATGCTGGCGATGAGTACCTGATCAATTATTGCAACGATCTGGAACTCGACCCTGAACGTCCAATTCTTATCATGAACGATAGCTTTGGCGCATTAAGTTGCTGGTTTTCAAATCAAGCACCTGTCACAAGTGTGACGGATTCTTTTGTCTCTAAACAGGCATTTATTGCTAACTTAGAAAACAACCAATTACCAATGATTAATATTGTTGATTGTCTTTCAAAATTGCCTAACAACCCTCAGTTAGTTTTGTTAAAGCAGCCTAAAAACAATCGGTTATTAAGCTGGCAATTACAACAATTATGTCACTTACTTCCTGCTGATTGCACTATTATTGCGGCAGGTAAAGTAAAAGAGATTCACTCTTCAACCTTAAAGCTATTTGAAAAGTTTTTAGGTGAGACCAAAACATCACTAGCCGTTAAAAAAGCGCGATTAATATTTTGTAAAACCAATCCTAACTTAGCAAAGCCCCTACCCCGCCCTACGCAATGGGAGGTGCCTGAGCATAAGTTAACAATCACTAACCATGCCAACGTATTTTCTAGTGATAGCTTAGATATTGGTGGTCGTTTACTGCTAGATTTCATTCCACAAGATGCAAAGTATAAAGATATTATCGATCTTGGTTGTGGTAATGGAGTGATCGGTATTAAAGCTGCACAATTAAACCCACAAGCTAACGTTGTTTGTGTCGATGAAAGTTTTATGGCGACTGCATAATGCCGTGAAAATGCAGATTTAAACTTAGACAATCCTAACCAATTACAAGTAGTAACAGCTAACTGCTTAGATAACTTCCCACTTGATAGCGCTGACTTAGTCTTATGTAATCCTCCTTTCCACCAGCAAAATACCGTTACTGATCATATTGCTTGGCAAATGTTCTGCGATGCACAACGAGTATTACGTCAAGGTGGCGATCTGATCGTGATCGGGAATAGGCAATTGGGTTACCATGAAAAGCTAAAACGTGTCTTTGGTAATGTAAAACTTATCGGCCAAAGTAATAAATTTGTGGTTTTACAATCGTCAAAATAATCTAACGTGTTTATGACGTTAATTTATTGCTTGTGATATTTAATACGACATTGATTTTTCGTTTATATTTAAACAACGAATACAAGGAAATGGAGAGCATGAAAAAATATATTGTGATTGCCGCAGCATTATTACTAAGCGCATGTGCAAGCCGTCCTGCGCAACCACCACTCGCTTTAACATTAACGCCAGTTTTAGCACAGCAAGCCACATCACAGCTTGCAGTACAACTATCAAGCAAAGATGATCGTAATCATAACTATATCGCCATTGTTGATAGTGGTGCGACCAATGTTGAAGAGTTTCAACCGGAAAGTAATATTGCATCAACCTTTCAAGCTGCATTAAAAAAACAATTTGCCAGCGAAGGAATTACTGTAAACACTGCTTCAACGTCAAATATTGCTATCAATATTCAGCAAGCCTTAGTCAAGGTAACCCAAGGCTTAGTTAAACATGATATTGATAGCCAACTTCAAATTGAACTTGTTGTAACTACACCAAAAGGTACTTTTAGTAAAAAATATTCTGCTCGCTCTACCAAGCAAGAACCTTTTAAAGTGACACGCGAAGAAATCGCACAAAGTTTAGAGAAAATGATGAATTCAGTGCTTAAAGAGATCGCCAAAGATGGCGAATTGCATCAATACTTAACGGAGAATGTTTAATGTCACGTTTTTTACTTGCGCTATGTTTACTTATCGCTTTACCTGTCAGTGCTGCAACACAGGTCTTAGTAACAACAAATTTAGGGGATTTTACGATCCAACTAAATGAAGAAAAAGCCCCGATTAGTAGTAAAAACTTCTTACGCTATGTTGAAGAAGGTAATTACAACGGGACGATTTTCCATCGTGTTATCCCTGGCTTTATGGCTCAAGGCGGTGGTTTTGATAAAGACATGGTTAAACGTCCAACGCATGCTCCGATCAAAAATGAAGCAAGTAATGGATTGAAAAACGACACCGCAACTGTTGCTATGGCACGTACGCAAAATCCAAACTCTGCGACTAACCAATTCTTTATTAACTATAAAGACAATGCATTTTTAAATGCTGCAGGTAATAATCCAGGTTATGCGGTATTCGGTAAAGTGGTTAAAGGTTTTTCTGTTGTACAAGATATGGCTAAAATCCCAACGGGTTCTAATCGTGCAACAGGTATGCAAGATGTACCACAGCAGCCTATAATCATTGAATCAATGAAAGTTATTAAATAAATTGATTACGTCACCTGTGCGCAATCAAGTACAGGTGACGTATATGATCACACCTCTCTACCAACCGTCTGTTTTTCATCGTCAAAATAAACGAATTCAGCAGTTTATTTTTGAGCAAGCCCCTTCTTTTGCGCTGTCTACTATTGCAACTATTGAGGGCGACGTTCCTTTTTATCATCTAAAAAATGATGCCCATGAATGTCTTGCTCAGTGGTGGGACATGAATATCGCTGATAAAGATCCAATCGATGATTATGAAGCTACTTTTTGGCTATTACTTCAATACGTTATAAAGCTCGAAGATTACCAATTGCTAGGCAACATTTATATTCAACAAAAAATCACCAATCACGCTTATTACTTACTCAATCTTGCCCCTTGCCCTGAACTAACACAGATCCAGCGTCCTTAAATATTTACCCTTAAATATCAACCTACTTTTACGGTTTATGAATTAAAAGCACAAGTTGTTGTCGAACTGATAATGAAGCAATGCACACTAGGCTTATTGCTGCTAAGATCTGATTTATAAAGAAAAATAACAGTTTTATACTTTGCTAAGTATCAATGGTCGATACTTGTGTTACGAGGAAAATATGGACAAAGCCATACAACAAAATAATACCACCGGTTGGCGTGTGTATTTAAACCCCAAAGCATTGATCATGTTCGCGCTAGGGTTCTCTTCCGGCTTACCTATTTTATTAGTCTTTGGCACCCTTTCATTTTGGTTACGAGAAGCTGATGTTAGCCGAACCAGTATCGGTTTTTTCAGTTGGGTAGCCCTTGCTTATGGCTTTAAATGGGCATGGTCACCACTTGTGGACCGTTTTCCTTTGCCCATTTTTTCTCGATTATTTGGTCGACGTCGTGGCTGGATGTTATTTTCGCAGCTGATCATTATTTTATCGCTATGTGGTATGGCGACCAGCAACCCACAAACTGATCTTCTTCAATTTGCCTTATTTGCGATTGTTGTCGCCTTTGCTTCTGCGACACAAGATATCGTCATTGATGCATTTCGTATTGAACTTGCTACCGTACGCTTACAAGCAGCATTATCTGCAACCTATATGGCAGGCTATCGATTAGCGATGATCATGGCAGGAGCTGGCGCACTGGCTTTTGCTGCATGGTTCGGCTCTGATAGTGGTTATGATCCTGCAGGCTGGAAAGCCGCTTACTTTATCATGGCGGGTATGATGTCAATTGGCGTGATCACCACCCTCTTTGTTAAAGAACCAAAGATCGACAGCTCATCAATTCAAAAAATCGAACATAACTACCAACAAAAATTACAGCAAAAAGGGATAGGTAAAAAACAAGCAAGACTCGCTGCGTGGTTTTATACCGCTGTCGTCATGCCTTTCCAAGACTTCTTTCAGCGCTATGGTAAAAACGCACTACTGATCTTATTGCTCATTAGTTGTTATCGCATTTCTGATGTGGTGATGGGCGTAATGTCTAATGCGTTTTATGTTGACATGGGCTTTACTAAAAATGAAGTGGCGTCTATTTCAAAAGTCTTTGGGGTGATCATGACCTTAGTGGGCGCTGGTTTAGGCGGTATTCTTGTCAGTAAATTTGGCACCTTACGTATTCTTGCCTTAGGCGCTTTATTATCCGCAATGACCAATCTGTTGTTTATGGTATTTACCTATGTTGGTAATAACCTCGAGATGTTAACTTTAGTTATTTCAGCAGATAATTTAGGTGCAGGTATTGCAACCGCTGCTTTCATCACCTTTATGTCTAGCCTAACCAATGTGGCTTTCTCTGCAACCCAGTACGCATTATTTAGCTCTATTATGCTACTTTTCCCGAAATTTATTGCGGGATTCTCTGGCGTTTATGTCGACCATTTCGGCTATAACATCTTTTTCCTCACCACCGCATTGATAGGTATTCCAGTATTATTTTTAATCAAACTCGTTGCTAAGAATGATGCTTTAACCCTTCCTGAAACAACTGATACGTTGGAAGAAAAATAACCTCACCTATGATAAGTAAGGTTTCTGTTGAAAACGGAAGCCTTAACTTACCTTTCTCATGTAAATTGCGAATTTTTGCCACCAAAAAAATTAGCACAGAGTATTAAAGTCAAAAAAAGTTCATTTAAATCGCAATATAAATTCAGATTCATCACATTTTTAATGTAAATGTAATCGATTTCAGCCGATCATGATCACAAAAAGCAAAGGTTTGCGCAAACGTTACATTCCCAAACGAGATATAAAACACTAGAATCAGCGCCAGAAAAACGGGGCGGCCAAAAATCCCTATATTTAGACCATATTGAGTGAGATAAAAACATGCGCAAGTCACTAGTAGCTTTAGGCGTTTTAACAGCAGCATCAACATTCCCAGCACAAGCAGAGTACTTGTATGGTTTTGGTGATATGAGCGTTAACTACTTAGATTGGTCTAACGGTACAGAAGAGCGTGCTGGTCACCAAAAAGACTTCTGGTACTTAGAACTTGAAGGTGGTGCTGGTTTTAGCTGGGGTGAATTATACGGTTTCGCTGACTTAGAAAATGCAGATCAAGGTTCTGATAAAGCACGTACATCGGTTAAAGGTACAATCGCTTACAAAACTGGTATTGCAGAGCTTCGTCTATACGGACAAGTTTACAACACGAACAGCGATGGCTTCACTGCACAAAATAACGTGCTAGGTCTATCTTACGCATTCAACGGTGATGGCTGGTTCTTCAACCCATTTATCGGTTTCCACCACACAATGACATCTGCTGATTGGAAAAATCCTTCATCTTTTTCTGGTATGAATGGCGGTATGTTTGGTTGGGTTGCAGGCTACAACTTTAATGCATTCGGCGAAAAATTCATGATCAGTAACTGGCACGAGTCTGAGTTTGGTCGTAATGACAACTACATGATCGTTGCAGGTGAAGGCGATGATGTAAGCGCAAACGGTGCACTAGCACTATGGTGGAACGCAACGGATCACGTAACAACAGGCATTCAGTACCGTTACGCTTACAACAAGCTAGGTACTAAAGGCAACCAAAATGCTGTAATTTACTCAGTTAAATATAACTTCTAATCAATAAGTTATTGAGTAATTAATGAGAAAAGGCGCTATATCAGCGCCTTTTTTGATCCTGCACTATTTGAACAATGTTACTATCTACATCAATATAGTTAACAATGGATTGCAGTGTGAAAATCACAATATTGGGTGCAGGCGCAATCGGCTCATTATGGGCTATCGCTTTGCAACCGCAACATGATGTTCAAGTTTGGACCCGTTCATCCATAACCCGCTATCCACTCACGTTTCAATCTTTGAGTGGTAAAGTAAGAACTTACTGTTTCAATGCTAATCACATAGATCATTTACAACAAAGTGATTTACTCCTTGTGACAGTAAAATCGTTCCAAGTCATCACCGCCTTACATCCCCTTATTAACGATCTTTCAGCGCGATGCAAGATAGTGATCATGCACAATGGGATTGGAAGCCATGACGCTGTTAAGCAACTCTTTCCTAAACATACTATTTATTATGCCACCACATCCCATGCTGCTTTAAAAACAGCTGAAAGTACGCTACGCCATACAGGGCTTGGACAAACGTTTATTGGCCCATTGTCCTCTGTCATCTCCACTGATAACTCCATCGCTGACATGTTCAATCAAGCATTATCACCGTGCTATTGGCAAGATGACATCATGGAGCCATTATGGAAGAAACTCGCCATTAATTGTGCAATTAATCCATTAACAGCCATTCATCAATGTACTAATGGTGAGCTTGCTAATGAAGGCTATCAAGCCCAATTAATCCAAATTTGTAATGAAGTCACGCTCGTTATGCGAGCAGAAGGCTACAGGATAAAAAATGGTGAGCTTTATCAACAGGCACTCACGGTAATAAAAGCGACCGCTGATAATTATTCTTCAATGAATAGAGATGTTTTTTATCAGCGCCCAACAGAAATCGACTATATTACTGGCTATCTTATTCACCAAGCGAAAATATTCGATATTGCTGTGCCTGTGAATACCCAGTTATGGCAAACCATTACATCTATGGAGTCCTCATATCATGCTTGAACCAATAACGACTGCTCCTCGCGTTGCTGTTTGTCTTGCTCCTGGCAGTGAAGAAATGGAAGCAATTAATACAATTGCGATTTTAAAGCGGGCTGGATTTGAAGTAACGATTGCAAGTACTGCAGAAGATGGCGCACTAATTTTAGAAGGATCTCGCGGGATCAAGCTCGTAGCAGACGTGCCTTTGATCAATGTTGCCGATGAGCCATTTGATTGCGTGGTGTTACCCGGCGGTTTAAAAGGCGCGGAACATTTTCGTGATAGCCCACTGGTAGTTGAATTTGTAAAGCAGCATCATTACGACGGTAAACTGATCGCCGCGATCTGTGCAACGCCTGCGGTGATGTTTATTCCACATCAAGTGTTCACACATTCAATCATGACATGTCATCCTGCTTTTCAACATCATATACCAACACATCAATTACGCGTTAAACGTGTGGTGTATGATAAAAATACACGTCTATTAACCAGTCAAGGCCCCGGAACTGCACAAGAGTTTGCGCTAGAGATAGTGACGCAACTGGAAAATAAAGCCAAAGCGGCTGAAGTTGCAGAGCCTATGGTTGTATGGCCGAATATGCATTACGACGTATTACCACGTACTTAATCTGTTGAGACTAAGTAATAGAAACTCGCCCGATAACAAAAAGCCTCGCAATTACGAGGCTTCTTTTATTTATACAAAGCAGTGGCGATTATAAAGGACGGTAAACTTTTACGTTCTCGAAACCATTCTCTTTTAGGTACAGCGCCTGAAGGCGGCTCATCACACCACGATCACAGTACAGAAGGTACGTCTTATCTTGCGGTAAGTCACCGAACTGCGTTGCTAGCTTATAGAAAGGTAAATGCTTAACTTCGATACCTTCAAGCTCTAATGGGCTTTCATCTTCTTCATCTGGGCTACGAATATCAAGTACAATGGCATCACCAGCGACCTGCTCAACTAATTCAACTTCAGGAGCTTGTTCTTGGCTTTGCTTTTCGATGTCACGAATATCCATCACACGCGCCTCATCAACAACACGATCAAGAATAGAGAAATCAAATTTGTCTTCTTCAATTTCAAGCTTCGCTTTGACCGCTTTTACTGTTGGGCTCTTAGAAATCACGCCACAGAACTCAGGCATGGTTTTCGCAAAGTCTTCAGTGCCGATTTCACGTGCAACATTGATGATATCTTCTTTATCCCAGTTAATCAGTGGACGAAGAATTAGGCTATCTGTTACGCCGTCAATATGACGAAGGTTAGTTAATGTTTGGCTTGAAACCTGACCTAGCGCTTCACCCGTTACTAATGCTTCGATACCGAATTTATCAGCAACTTTACCCGCAGCACGCATAAACATACGCTTAAGGATAACGCCCATTTGACCATCGTCGACTTTCTCTAAAATCTCACCAACAACAGGTTCAAAATCAATCGCGATAAATTTAACTTTTGCTGAAGAACCAAACTTGTTCCAAATATAATGCGCAACCTGCTTAACACCGATCTCGTGTGCAGGACCACCTAAATTAAAGAAACAGTAATGGACTTTACTACCACGTTTGATATGCAAGTAGCTTGAAACACCAGAATCAAAACCACCAGAAATTAAACTTAATACATCTTCTTGTGTACCTAGCGGGAAGCCGCCTAAACCTTTATGGCGGAATAATACAAGGTTCAATAGATTATGTTCAATTTCAATGTTAACTGTCACATCAGGCTTTTTCAGTCTTACTTTTGCAGACTCGATAGCTTGATTAAGACCACCACCGACATAACGCTCAGCTTCAATCGAAGTAAAATCATGCTTACCAACACGCTTAGCACGAACACAGAATGTTTTACCTTCCAGCTCAGGGCCAACAAGCGCTAATGTTTGTTCAAAAACATTATGAAGATCAGTAAATTCCGTTTGCTGTACTTCAAGGGTATGGTGAATACCAGGTGTCTGCGTCAGAATCGCTAAAATCATATCGCGCTTTGATTCATCAGATTCATTAATTTCCAATGAAAAACGGCGGTTATAAACGCTAACAGACTCTGACTGGCGCTTTAAGATGATGCGTAAATTAGACTCAAGAATTTTGATAAAACGCTTACGCACTGAATCACTTTTAACAAAAATCTCTGGGTGTGGCTTAACAATAAATTTCATAACACGCTTCGCTTCACAGGGCTTACAGTACAGAATCAATTCATTAACGGATGATTTTTAACAGATCATATCGTGAAAATTGACAGAGAGTACCAAACGGAATTAAAGGCGCGAATTATACAGCAAGCTACCGACCACTGAAACAAAGATATGAAAACTCACGACGTTATCTTCGATTAGACTTACCGCATGTTATTGGCTTTCAATTATATTTACCTTAGTCATGATCATCTCTGCCAGCAACTCTCATCGACGAAATTCAGCGTAAATATCTTAAGCTCTTGATAAACAGCCACTCTATTTGCCCCAATAAAAATGGCAGCGCTAGCGCTGCCATTATGGTAATAACCTTAAGTACTACAATCTATTGAGCACTAAAGTTACTGCTGATCTCATCACTAAAATGCGGTTTACCTTGCATGATAGATATTTCCACTCGACGGTTTTTAGCTTGCCCTTCTCGAGTTTTGTTATCAGCAATTGGCTGAGTATCTGCCAATCCAACCACCCGCATTTTTGTATGATCAAACCCTTCTACTTTTTCCATTTCTTGCGCTACTGACACTGCCCGCTGCGCTGATAAATCCCAATTAGATCGGTATAACTCTGAATCCAATTTATCACTCGCGGTATGTCCCGTAACTCGAATAATGCCCGGCACATCTTTAACGAGCATCGCAACTTGGCGTACTAATGGCTTAAATTTAGGTTGTAAAAACGCCGAACCTTCTGGGAACGAACCTTTTTCACGAATACGAATTACCAACTGCTGGCCAAGATTCTCAATTTCTATAATTTTGTCACTGATCTCACGTTCTAATGCTTTAGTCAGTATCTCTTTTAATTTCTCTTGTATTTGATCGGCTTCAGATTCGTCATTTTCATTATTTTGTGTCGCCGTTTTTTTACTTTGTCCACCTGTTAGTTTACCCGCATCACGTTGTGTGCCCCCAGCTCGATCAGACTCGCCTTCGTGAAAATCTAATGAACGCTGCGTCATATCAATCGTTTGTTGCATAATCACTTCGATTGGCGTTGGCTCAGGCCGGCCTGGCCTAAACTCTTGCGCAATAACACTTGTACCTTTAGGGATATCATTAACTTCAAGCATATTTTGCACCCCGAAAGCGTATTTCATTGAACCTGCAATTTGCTTAAATTTCAGTACATCCATTTCAGAAAAAGAAAGTAGTAACACAAAGAAACACATTAATAGTGTGGCAAGATCAGCAAAGGTCGCCATCCATGGAGGCGCACCTTTTTTACATTTACAAGATTGCTCTTCCATAAAACTGTCTCTTACTCGTCAAGGATCACACTACGTTTCTTCTCATGAAGGTAGTTTTTCAAATAACCATCAATCACTCGTGGATTCTGCCCATCCTGAATTGCCAGCACGCCATCTAAGATTAAACGCTTATTTAAACGCTCTTGCTCTTTACGCAAGGTTAATTTATCCGCGATAGGTATCGCTACCATGTTTGCCAACATCGAGCCATATAGCGTCGTTAATAAGGCAACGGCCATTGCAGGACCAATAGCTTTCGGATCATCCATGTTAGAAAGCATGGCAACCAAGCCAATAAGCGTACCTATCATTCCCATAGCAGGCGCAACATCACCAAAGGAGGAGAAGATCCCTACCCCTTGTTCATGACGTTCATTGGTTAATGAAATATCTTTTTGTAGCGTGACGCGAACCACATCAGCATCATGGCCATCCACCAGCATATCAATGCCTTTACGCATAAAAGGATTCGTAATTTCCATCTCTTCTAATGCTAAAAATCCACCTTTACGCGCCGCATCAGCCATTTCTACAATTTTGGCAATTAACTCTTCTGGATTATCAGTCTTAAACATAAAGGCTTTAATGGCGATTTTTGCAGCACCAAAAAATTGCCCAATGTTGTATTTCATTAACACAACAAAAGTACTGCCGCCTAATACAATCAAAATCGATGATGTATCGTAAAACATAACCAGATCGCCGCCGAGCAGCATAGCCATAACAATGAATGCGAATGCACCAAGCAATCCTATAAGCGTCGCCAAATCCAAAGCATGATCCTCTTTTGCTAGGTAAAAATAATGGCTTGCGTTTATTGAACATCAATCAACACATCTGAATCTATCACTGAGATAATACGCTCTAAAGACAGCCAAAACTTTAAAGCCACCGCCATATTCACTATTTCGCCAAGGCACTTCTTAGCATTAAATGATGAATGTCATCAGCAAAGTAACTCTTTATCGACCAATTCAGCTTTTCATTTAGCTTTTTATTAACCAATTAATGAAGACTATTTATTAAAATTACTGTCAGCGACACAGATTCCTGTGACATAATTTGACCCCAGTAATTCTCTACGTTATTTTTCGTGCACTTAGATAAGAGTGAAAATGATATGGCAGCAAAAAAACCAGAAAATATGGCATTCGAAGCCGCCCTTGATGAGCTAGATGCCATTGTCAATGAACTAGAATCTGGCGATATCCCACTGGAAGATGCGCTAAAAAAATTCGAACGAGGTATTTCTCTTGCTCGCAGCAGCCAACAAAAGCTGACACAAGCTGAGCAACGTGTAGAAATTTTGCTTCAGGCAGATGATGAAGCTCCACTGACTGATTTTGAACCAAGCCATGACCAATAGTTCTTCTTTATCGCTATCCCTTAAGTGCTATCAACAACGTAGTAATGACGTATTAGCAAACTGGTTATCAACTCAACCATTTGCAGATAAAGCCCTACTTAAAGCCATGCAATACGGAACACTGCTGGGTGGCAAACGTGCGCGTCCTTTTCTAACCTATGTAACCGGTGAAATGTTAGGGGTAACTCAGGACTATCTTGACACGCCAGCCGCTGCGGTTGAGTGTATTCATGCGTACTCATTAATCCATGATGATTTACCTGCGATGGATGATGACGCATTACGTCGTGGTCAACCCACTTGTCATATTGCGTTTGATGAAGCCATTGCCATTCTTGCGGGTGACGCACTACAAACACTGGCTTTTGATATTTTGGCGAATGGACAATTGAGCCAAGATGGCAACACCCAACGTATTGCTATGGTAAGTGAGCTTGCAAAAGCATCAGGCGCTGCCGGAATGTGTCTAGGGCAAGCCTTAGATCTTGATGCTGAAGGTAAACATGTTGGATTAGAACAACTAGAATTAATCCACCGACACAAAACAGGGGCTTTGATTCGCTGTGCCGTCCGCTTAGGAGCATTAGCTGCTGGTGATAAAGGCGTAGCAATTTTGCCGCAACTTGATCAGTATGCAGAAGCTATTGGCCTTGCATTCCAAGTGCAAGATGACATTTTAGATGTGATCAGTGATACCGAAACCTTAGGTAAACCACAAGGTTCTGATCTTGCCTTGGATAAAAGTACCTATCCAGCCTTGCTTGGCTTAGATGGTGCACAAGAAAAAGCACAACTACTTTATCAAGAAGCACTACAAGCATTAGCGGCTATACCCTACAATACATCCCAATTAGAAGTTTTTGCCCGATATATTATCGAACGCAAAAGCTAAATCAGTATAAGCGCCGACACTGTTATGACTTTGGATATCTCAAAATACCCTCATCTGGCCCTCGCAAACACGCCTGATGAATTACGATTATTGCCAGCTGAAAGCCTTCCACAAGTATGCGATGAACTTCGTACCTATTTGTTGAAATCTGTGAGTCAGACCAGCGGCCACTTTGCCTCCGGACTCGGTACAGTCGAGCTTACCGTTGCGCTTCACTACGTCTACAATACGCCTTTTGATAAAGTTATATGGGATGTTGGTCATCAAGCCTACCCACATAAAATTTTAACAGGGCGTCGTGATGATATGGCAACCATTCGCCAAAAAGGCGGTTTGCACCCATTCCCATGGCGCGGTGAAAGTGAGTACGACACACTTTCGGTTGGTCACTCATCAACTTCCATTAGTGCAGGTCTAGGTCTCGCGATTGCAGCAGAAAAAGAAGGCCTAAATCGCAAAGTTGTTAGCATTATTGGCGATGGCGCTATCACCGCAGGCATGGCGTTTGAAGCGATGAACCATGCTGGTGATGTTCACAGCGATATGCTAGTTATCTTAAATGACAATGAAATGTCGATTTCTGAAAATGTCGGCGCGTTAAATAATCATTTAGCCCATTTACTATCGGGTAATTTCTATACCTCTATTCGTGAAGGTGGTAAGAAAGTTCTATCCAATGCGCCTCCTATCAAAGAAATGGTAAAACGCGCAGAAGAGCATATCAAAGGCATGGTTGTGCCAAGCACTATGTTTGAAGAGTTAGGCTTTAATTACATTGGCCCTGTTGATGGCCACGATGTGCATGAGCTTGTTAAGACACTGAAAAACATGCGTAACCTAAAAGGCCCACAATTTCTTCATATTATGACGAAAAAAGGCAAAGGTTATGCGCCAGCTGAAGCGGATCCAATTAATTACCATGCCGTTCCTAAATTTGATTTAAGCCAGAAACCATTACCCAAAGCGAAGGATGCAAGTCCGACGTTTTCTAAGATTTTCGGTGATTGGCTATGTGATATGGCCGCTATTGATGACAAATTGATGGCTATCACACCGGCTATGCGTGAAGGCTCAGGTATGGTGCGCTTTTCTAAAGAGTTCCCAGATCAATACTTTGATGTGGCGATTGCTGAACAACACGCGGTGACACTGGCAACGGGCATGGCAATTGGTGGTTATCATCCTATTGTCGCTATCTACTCAACTTTCCTTCAACGTGGATATGATCAATTAATTCATGATGTTGCTATCATGGATCTTCCTGTGATGTTTGCCATTGATCGTGCAGGCTTAGTCGGTGCTGATGGTCAAACCCACCAAGGTGCATTTGATATTAGCTTTATGCGCTGTATTCCTAACATGGTGATTATGGCACCGAGTGACGAAAATGAATGTCGTCAAATGCTCTATACTGGTCACCAATACCAAGGACCAAGTGCGGTCCGTTACCCTCGTGGTTGCGGTATGGAGGTCGATGTCGATCCTACAATGACAGAGCTTGAAATCGGTAAAGGTATCATTCGCCGTGAAGGTGAAAAAATCGCAATTTTAAACTTTGGCAGCATGCTCGGCTATGCATTAGAAGCAGCAGAAAATTTAAATGCGACTGTTGCTGACATGCGCTTTGTGAAACCGCTTGATGAAGCCTTAGTACTTGAATTAGCAAAAACTCATGATGTTCTTGTAACTGTTGAAGAAAATGCGATTGCTGGCGGTGCGGGTAGCGGCGTTATTGAATTTTTAATGAAAGAGAAGACACTGAAACCAGTACTGAATATTGGTTTGCCTGATCGATTCATTGAACAAGGAACACAAGCTGAACTGCATGAAATGTTAGAAATTGATGGTGCGGGTATCGAAAAGCAAATTCGCACTTATTTAGCTAAGTAATTTCACCGTTCAAATAAGCACTATGAAAAAGGTTTTCTCTGTTATTAATCAGGAAAACCTTTTTCTTTATTAGCCTTACGTTTATTGTTCATCTCAGCCCTTCTCAACTTTCTTTAAAATCACACCCTCATAGCCATTGACTTCAACATACTGTGTCGGCTCACCGAGTGAACCATCGTAATTTACTTTTTGATACAGGCCAGATAATGGTACACGTATCGAATCAACTTGATAAAATTCAGCGTGATTACGGTATTTAGAACCGCGATATAGCACTAACCCTTGTGTATATTGCCGCGCGATAACTCCATCTTTAGGAACATCGTCAAACCACCCTGTTCGATATAACCAAAACCAATTCGCAGGCTCTAATGCAATATCCCCAAATTTTGTCTCATCCGTTGCTACTTTTCCTGTTTTAGATAGCCATTTAACCGCTTCAAAGCCGTTAGGTATGGTCGTTGGTTTACCTATATCAATCGATAATAACTTTTGGGGCTGATACGCCCAATTCTTAGGCTCTCCAGTGCGATACCAAATGGTTTTATTTAGCTGTTTCGGATCGGCATGGGTGTTATTACTGCCATAAATAAAGGTTTGATTCCAGCTGTGGTAGTAGGTTTTATTGGGAATATTAAACAGATAGTACAGGGCTAATCCGGTATAGATATCGTCTTCCCATGCTTGCTGAATTAATGGTGTTTGTTGGCTTTTGCCACCGCGAGTTGTGGTCATTATTAAGCTTTTATCGCCGAGTGCTGCTAACGCATAGCTGTCCCAATAGGATTGTAATCGCTCTAAGCCAATTGCAGGGCTTAAATAATGCTCTCGTAACCAAACATCCACCACCCCCCTTAATTGCTTTGGCCAATCAGGGTATTCCCACAAATTAAGCTCAGAAATATTAGCAGATAGCCACTGACTGCCCGTAGTCGATTTAACTAAATCAAGAAAATCAGACATTTTCGCTGCATAATATCCCGCCGCTTTTGAGGTGCCAGCTCGAATCGGCGCTTCTAATATTTGTCCGCCAAATTGAACATTAAATTGGTTGGTACTGAACAATTTGGCCATATCATCATTGTAAGCACCGGTTAAACCTTGACGTTTCCAATCATATTTATACCAATTAGCATGATTTTGATTAAAAGAGTCATCATTAAAATTAGTCCGATACCAGCAACTGCCCGCCCACATTTTTCCAGTAGGGATCACTCTAGCTTGATGTTTAAATCTCGCACTTGCCGCTTGATTAGCTCTTACTAAAAACTCATCATCATCAACATAACCATCACCATTAGGATCGTTTTTAGGATCCCAACCAGGAAACAACATCGTCGCTGTGGATTGCTGACCAGATGTATTCACAACGGATAACCAAGGCTCAATATTAACGCCTTTCACTTCCGCCTTGCTCTTCCAGTTTAAAACGACTACCCAACTACGATACCCCGCCTTTAATGCCTTATTTCCAGTATTCAGCTCACGTCCTTGGAACCTGGCGTTTGTCGGTAACCAGCGCTGGTTAATATGACCAAACCATTTACCTTCTCGTTGAATCCAATGTACATCTGCTTTTTCTAAACCACCAATATCACCATCATCATTTACTCTCGTGATCCGTAATTCAGGATGCTGATTACTATCAATGACGATATTTTCAAACGGGTAAGCAGCATGAAAAATAATTTGTTCATTATCATTAACGGTTAAAGGAAAACGCGCAGTCAAGAAGTCATTATTTCGAATAAGAATACTTAACATCGATTCGCCATTTAATAGGTAATCTAACCCTTGGCTTTGATCAGGAACGGTAAGTTGAGTATCATTTTTATAATGCATGTAGCCCTTTTCAGGATCGTGCCCATTCAGGTAAGCATGGCGGTGAAGCCACCCTTGCTGTTCATCTGGGCGACAATCAAGTTTGTGTACGTAGATATAACCCATCGCAATGGTCTTTTGATTTAAATCGACATCTTGTAAGCTACCAAATACAACATCAGCATGATCCGCTTCCCAGCGCCTAACTTCTTTAATCGTATTTAATTCCGATATTGCGGTTGGCTGTTGCCAGTTTCCCGTTAACACCCAAGCCGTTTCCGTTGATGGATAAACTTGTCCATCAGCCATCGAAGCAACGGTTAATAAACCAACACTGATTATTTTCAGATAGGTACTCATAGAGCAATCCCTTCTCTCTATCTACATAATTTGAGACTAGTTAAACCGTCAGATTTATGATGAAAAATAAATGATTTTATTAGGAATGCGACACATTATATTTTGTAAAAATTGAGGAGATAAAAACAAAAAAAGCTGCACGAATGCAGCTTCTAAATCAATTTTATAATGTGATCGTTAGGTTTAACTAAAAACCAAGCCAGTAACCAACCACCCATAACGCAATCATTGCCATGAAACCGGCAAGAATATCGTCAACCATAATGCCAAAGCCACCTTTAACATGTTTGTCTAGCCAGCTAATTGGCCATGGTTTTACCATGTCGAAGAAACGGAATAAAATAAAGCCCGTTAATACCCACTGCCATGTGGCTTCTGGGGCGATTGCCATTGTGATCCAAAAACCAACAAATTCATCCCACACAATACTGCCATGATCATGTACCTGCATATCGTTAGAGGTGATGGTACAAATTTTTATACCAATCAACGCAGCAATAAACACGACAACTAAGTACCAGCTAAAAGGTAACTGTGCTAACAGTAAATAGAGTGGAACAGCAGCTAATGTACCCATCGTGCCAGGCACGTACTTCGCTAAACCACTACCAAACCCTGTTGCTAATAAATGCCAAGGGTTACTCATTTTCAATAAATCTTTAGGATTTGTAGACACGCTGATACCTTACTTATTTGAACTCATAAAATGATCCCACCCTGACACTTGCCAATCAATAGGCTCACCTTGTTGTAATAAAACAATACCACTAGATTGAGTTAACTGACCAATACGAGACACTTGAATACCTTTTGCCATCATTAAAGATTCAACTTCAAGACATTGATGCTTCGGTACAGTAAAACACAATTGGTATTCTTCACCGCTGCTTAATGCCAATTGCTGCGCTTGCTCTGGTGTCGAACAATAGGCGATTAGCTCAGAAGATAAAGGAAGCTGCTCGATATAAATTTCAGCTCCGACACCTGAACGTTTAACTATATGATCTAAATCTGCAATTAAACCATCGGAAATATCTAACGCAGCAGATGCAATACCACGCAATGCAATTCCTGCTTCTACCTGCGGTGTCATCATAAAATGACGTTCTTTTAAGGCATAAGACAGAGCAAGATCATGATATGGTTTGTCCGTTAATAATAACGCTAAACCTGCTGCGCTATCACCCAATTGACCGGTCACATATATTGAATCACCTACCTTAGCACCACTACGTGTCAATGCTTGCCCGTTAGGAACAAACCCTTGAACCGTTAGAGTAATACTGAGAGGACCTTTGGTGGTATCCCCACCAATAAGTTGAACATTATACTGTTCAGCTAATTGGAAGAACCCCTCACAAAACTGATTTAGCCAATGATCATCAAACGTCGGTAGTGTTAACGCCAAAGAAACCCAAGCAGGCGTTGCGCCCATGGCGGCTAGATCACTTAAATTTGAGGCTAATGCTTTATGTGCGACTAATTTAGGATCAGCATCTTGCAGAAAATGCGTGCCGGCAACTAACGAATCGGTACTGATCGCTAATTGACACCCTTCTGGAACACGAACTAATGCGCAATCATCACCAATCGCAAGATCAACATCTTCTCGCTTAACATTCTGGTGTTCAAAGTACCGCCCAATTAAATCAAATTCACCTTGTGCCATAATCGTTCAACTCATCCATTATCAGCCACCATTATAATGCCCTTATCTTTACGATTGCTTCATATCAACACAATAGATAAAAAAAAAGCCAGCTAAGCTGACTTCTTTTATCTAGTTTCGTTACTTCGAAAATTACTTTTCTTTACGAAGTATTGGTGCAGCTTTATCAAGTACACCATTAACGAACTTGTGGCTATCTTCCGCACCGAATAGCTTAGCTAATTCGATTGCTTCGTTAATAACAACTTTAAATGGTACGTCTTCACGCTTAACCATTTCGTACATTGCAAGACGAAGTAGCGCAAGTTCCATCTGATCAAGATCCTGTAGAGGACGAGATAAGTATGGACGCATCTTGCTATCAAGTTCTTGGTGGCTTAGTACTACGCCTGTGAACAGATCACGGAAGTAGCTAACATCAGTATGTGGTGCAGCAAGAACTGGCGCATCAGCTTGATGTTCTTCTTCTTCAAACTTATCGCCAGAAAGAAAATGTTGCTCAATATCAGCAACATTACCTTTCGTAAGTTGCCAAGAGTAAATAGCTTGTACAGCAAACTGACGTGCATTACGACGTGCGGCTGGTTTCACAGTAACCCCCATTATTAGGATTCGATTTGGGACAGGACATTAACCATTTCGAGCGCGCTTAGTGCAGCCTCTGCCCCTTTATTACCAGCCTTGGTACCGGCACGCTCAATGGCTTGTTCAATAGAATCTACAGTCAAAACACCAAAAGCAACTGGAGTATTATACTCAAGTGCAACTTGTGCTAGACCTTTATTACACTCACCGGCAACATAATCGAAGTGCGGTGTACCGCCACGAATAACTGAGCCTAGAGCAACGATTGCATCATAACGGTCGCTTTTAGCAACCTGTTGAGCAACAAGTGGTAGCTCGTAAGCACCTGGACAACGAACAACAGTAATGTTGTCTTCGCTAACCTGTCCTTGACGTTTCAGCGCATCTAATGCACCTGAAAGTAAGCTTTCGTTAATAAAGCTGTTGAAGCGTGCAATTACGATAGCAACTTTTGCGTTTGGTGCCGCGATGGCGCCTTCAATTACCTTCATGGGCCTTCCTGTGACTATGTCTTTCCGGTTTGAGAAACCGCGGGAGTCTATCACACTTTGCAATATCTCTGCTATGGACAACCGTCGGTTTCAACAGATTTGTTAATATTTGTTGCTTATCTGTCCTTGATTCGACCAATAAACAGCATTGAAAACGGTAGTTAAAAATAATAATTGTCTTTAGCTACCGCTGATATCAGTTATTTTATCACTAGCATCTAACATTTGGTGAATTTAATCACAAATATACTCAACAACTTCTAAACCAAAGCCTGATAGTGAATGATAACGTTGCGTACTTGATGACAATAAACGCATTTTGCTTACGCCTAAATCAGAAAGAATTTGTGAGCCAACACCAACTTGGCGAGACGGATCTTTCTGTGTCACTTTCACTTTAGGTTGACCTGCTTCTTCCGCCGCAATATTTTTCACTTTATGAATAATGGCATCAGTTGGTTCTTGTTTACTTAAAATAACCAATACACCATTTTCTTCGCTAATGCGCTTCATTGCTGCAGGTAACGTCCATTGCGTTGCACCTGATTGCAGAATATCTTTAAATGTATCTTGCAAGTGAACACGTACAAGTGTTTCTTCACCCACTTTAATATCGCCTTTACGCAGCGCGTAGTGCACTTCGTTATCAATCTTGTCACGGTAAGTGATCATCTCAAACTCACCGAACTCTGTTGGTAATCGACACTCAGCTACACGCTCAATCGTGGTTTCATGATTATTACGGTATTCAATCAGATCAGCAATTGTACCTAATTTAAGGCCATGTTTTTCCGCAAACACTTCAAGCTGCGGGCGACGTGCCATCGTGCCATCTTCATTTAAGATCTCAACAATCACACTTGATGGCTCAAGGCCAGCTAAACGCGCAACATCACAACCCGCTTCAGTGTGACCTGCGCGGGTTAATACGCCACCTTCTTGTGCCATTAATGGGAAGATATGACCCGGCATAACAATATCAGCTGCCGTTGCATTTGCTGCAACGGCTGCTTGTACTGTGCGAGAACGATCAGCGGCTGAAATACCCGTAGTTACCCCTTCAGCTGCTTCAATAGAAACAGTGAAAGGTGTGCCAAACTGTTCGGTATTTTCTTGAACCATTAAAGGCAAGTTCAATTTTTGACAACGGGCTTTGCTCAGTGTCAGACAAATTAGACCACGACCATAGGTCGCCATAAAATTAATAGCTTCAGGTGTAATTTTTTCAGATGCAATAATCAGATCGCCTTCATTTTCACGATCTTCATCATCCATCAGAATAACCATTTTGCCCTGACGAATATCATCAATAATTTCTTTTGCGCTGCTTAAAGCCATAACACTACCCTTAATTCTTATGTACCTTAGCTGACTAGCTAATCATCATATTTAGCCAAGAAAACCCGTTCTCGCTAATAAATCCATTGTGACTTGCGGTTTTTTATCTGCAGCTTTATCACCCAACATTAAACGCTCTAAATAGCGGGCAATCACATCTACTTCAAGATTTATCATTCGGCCTGGTTTGAATGCGTCCATTGTTGTTTCTAATGCTGTATGCGGAACAATGGTTAACTTAAATTCATCACCATTAATTTCATTCACCGTTAAGCTAATCCCATCAACCGCAACCGAGCCTTTTTCTGAGATATATTTCGCTAAATGCGCGGGTACTTTTACCCAAAACTCAATAGCGCGTCCCGTATGGTGACGTTCAATAATCTCAGCAACAGCATCAACATGACCAGATACCATATGACCGCCAAAACGCGTCGTCGGTAACATCGCTTTTTCTAAGTTGACGACCTGACCAGCCTGATAATGAGCAAAAGCAGTACGTTTTAAGGTTTCTAATGACAGATCAGCAACATAGCCTTTACCTGTCAATTTAACCACAGTTAAGCACACCCCATTTGTCGCAATACTGTCACCCAATTTAACATCGGACAGATCAAGATTGCCTGAGTCGACAGTGACAGAAATATCAGCGCCTTTAGGTGTTAAAGCGGTAATGGTTCCAATTGCTTCAATGATACCGGTGAACATGGAGAGTCCTTGCTTCTTTATTCTATTGATTAACAGCGTTTAACGGTGGCTGTAATTTTTACATCACAATCAACCATACGTAGATCTGTAATATTCAGATCGATAACTTGATCCATCGCGGTTAATGGCGATAAATTCATTAAACTACGACTATCAGCCCCCATTAATTTTGGGGCCTGATATAAAATCAAACAATCAACTAATTGTGCTTCAAGTAATCCACCCGCAAGCCCAGCGCCAGCTTCAACCCAAATATGGTTTATGCCATTTTCTGCTAACTTACGCATGAGTAATGTGAGATCGAGTTGTTGGCTATTTTCTCGGGTAGGAATTATCCACTGAGACACGGAGTCAGGCCAATCTTCATTCCCCATTTCTGCGCGTGCCAAAATCGTTTCTCCCGGAAGGTGAAATAACTGATATGCCGGGGTTAATCGGTTTTGGCTGTCAATAATAACGCGAATAGGTTGACGAACATCTGCTTGTGGATATTCATCTTGAATCTGTGTACCCAACTCACTCCAACGCACATTCAGTGATGGATCATCAGCGATAACAGTGGCACTGGTTGATAATATTGCACCAGCTTGCGCACGATGACGTTGAACATCAGCACGAGCATAAGGCCCAGTGATCCATTTACTTTCACCGTTCGCTAACGCTGTTTTACCGTCAAGACTTGATGCCAGTTTTAATTCAACATACGGCATCTTGGTTGTCATTTGTTTAATGAACGCTTTATTAATGGCTTGAGCCTCTTCTTTAAGAAGCCCTACTTGCACATCTACCCCCGCTTTTTGCAACATTTCAACGCCACGTCCAGCCACTAACGGGTTAGGATCAACCATGGCACAAATAACTCTACTTACGCCTGATTTAATTAATGCTTCAGCGCAAGGTGGTGTGCGTCCGTAATGAGAGCAGGGCTCTAAAGTGACATAGGCTGTTGCACCTTTCGCGCGCGCACCTGCTTGTTTTAATGCAAACACCTCCGCATGGGATTCTCCCGCGCGAAAATGAAAACCTTCACCAAGGATTTCATCGCGATTAGCAATAACACAACCCACCTTCGGGTTTGGCGCTGTTGTAAAACAACCACGTTTAGCTAACTGAATAGCGCGTAGCATTAATCGTGTATCAAGGTTAGTAAACATTACACTCAGCTTAACGTTCTAGTTTGGCTATTTCTTCACCAAACTCACGAATATCTTCAAAACTACGGTAAACCGATGCAAAGCGAATATAGGCGACTTTATCGAGCTCTTTTAATGCTTCCATCACTAAGTTGCCGATCATCTCTGAAGGCACTTCTCGCTCTCCAGTTGCGCGTAAACGAGTTTTAATATTATTAATCGCACGCTCGATGTCATCCGTACTCACAGGACGTTTTTCTAATGCGCGTTGAATACCACCTCGAAGTTTTTCTTCATTAAACGGATCACGATTGCCATTGGTTTTCACCACACGAGGCATTACCAATTCGGCCGTTTCAAAGGTCGTATAACGTTCATTACAAGCTAAACATTGGCGGCGTCGGCGCACTTGGTGGCCATCCGCAACCAATCGTGAATCGATTACTTTGGTGTCATTCGCACCGCAAAAAGGACAATGCATTTAGCCTCCTACATTTAATCGCTTCAGTGTAACTCATTTAAAACCGTTAATGAGAATATTCACCCTGTTTTTCTACTCATTTTGATTAAAAAGCCACGAATAGTCGGTTTATTGTTCACTCCGAAAAAGCGCAAAATATAAAAAAGGCTTACCTAGTGGTAAGCCTTTATCATCATAACTCGACAGTTATGTTACTTAATGCATCTAAGTAGATTAAGCGTAAACAGGTAGACGCTTACAAATATCTAAAACTTTTGCTTTTGTTTCTGCAATAACTTCTTCGTTATCAACATTGTCTAAAACATCACACATCCAACCTGCAAGTTGACGCGCATCATCAGCAGTAAAGCCACGACGAGTAATAGACGGTGTGCCAACACGGATCCCTGATGTTACAAATGGGCTACGTGGGTCATTTGGTACACTGTTTTTGTTAACTGTGATGTTAGCGGCACCTAGTGCTGCATCGGCTTCTTTACCAGTGATACCTTTATCGATCAAATCAACAAGGAATAAGTGGTTTTCAGTGCTACCAGAAACAATCTTGTAACCGCGCTCTAGGAATTCACCTACCATTACTTTTGCGTTTTCAACAACACGTGCTTGGTAGTCTTTAAATTCTGGCTCCATTGCTTCTTTAAATGCGACTGCTTTTGCCGCAATAACATGCATTAGAGGGCCACCTTGACCACCAGGGAATACTGCAGAGTTCAGCTTCTTATAAAGATCTTCACCTTCATTAGAAAGGATAAGACCACCACGAGGACCTGCTAGTGTTTTGTGCGTTGTTGTTGTAACAACATGTGCATGTGGAACTGGGTTAGGATAAACACCCGCCGCAATCAGACCCGCTACGTGCGCCATATCCACAAAGAAGTACGCGCCAACTTTGTCTGCGATTTCACGCATGCGTTTCCAATCAACAATTTGAGAGTAAGCTGAAAAACCACCGATGATCATCTTTGGTTTATGCTCAAGCGCTAACGCTTCAACTTCAGCGTAATCAATTTGACCGCTTTCATCGATACCGTATGGGATCACGTTGTAAAGCTTACCAGAGAAGTTTACTGGTGAACCGTGAGTTAAGTGACCGCCGTGAGCAAGACTCATACCTAGTACGGTATCGCCAGCATTCAGAAGTGCCATGTAAACAGCATTGTTCGCTTGTGAGCCTGAGTGAGGCTGAACGTTCGCGTATTCTGCACCAAATAGCTGACAAGCACGGTCGATAGCCAGTTGCTCGGCTTTATCAACAAACTCACAACCACCGTAATAGCGCTTGCCTGGGTAACCTTCAGCATATTTGTTTGTTAGCTGAGAGCCTTGCGCTTCCATTACACGTGGGCTTGTGTAGTTTTCAGAAGCAATCAACTCGATGTGTTCTTCCTGACGAGCTGTTTCTTCCTGAATGGCTGCAAATAGTTCCGCATCATAATCAGCAATATTCATATCGCGCTTTAGCATCTGTATCTCCTAACTCAGCTAAGTTAAATACCATTTTGAGCAAAAACTGAAAAATCGCAATGCTAGGCGCCACGTGGACGCAAACGTTTTCGTCTTGCTTGTTAATTATCGTCTATCTTACATAAATTGATCTAAATCAGGTAGTCCTAATTGTTCTTTTTCTTAATGATTAACTCGGTTTATTTTCAATAGAGCATGAATAATTTTCATCTTGATATACGATTCATGGCTCGATTTTAAATCAAATATAGATGGCAAGTATTTTAACAATAAAATTATTTACAACAGTGTAAAAAATAAATTACAACGCTAAAAAGTGCTTTTCACACGTAAACTTTTATAAATTCTTATTCCCTCTTACTATGGCTTTATTATTTACAAGGAGTTGTTCCATTGAGTCGTATTAAACATCCTGTTCATGAAAATATGATCGCTATTTTAACGGGGACATTTATTGTTGCTCAGGGCATATTTTTTCTACAGCAAAGCCAGTTATTAACGGGAGGCACGACAGGACTCGCGTTACTACTCACCCATTTTGTCGATATCTCTTTTGGTAAGCTGTATTTTTTAATGAACTGTCCGTTTTATTTAATGGCATGGTTTAGAATGGGCAAATCTTTTGCTATTAGCAGCGTCTTATCTGGTGCATTGGTCTCTATTATGGTGGATAACCTTCACCATGTATTAGCTATCAGTTGGCTTAATCCAATTTACTGCGCAGTGATTGGTGGCTTATTGATGGGGCTTGGTATGCTGATATTATTCCGTCATCACACCAGTCTTGGTGGATTTAATGTTCTGGTTTTATTCCTTCAAGATAAATTTGGTATTTCAGCAGGAAAAATCCAAATGTCGATAGATATCTGTATCTTGGTTGCATCCTTTTTCTTTGTTACCCCAACCACTTTATTGCTTTCAATTCTTGGTGCAATTACCCTAAATATTGTCCTTGCAATGAACTACAAACCAGGCCGATATAACCCTGTGGTCCCTGATGTGAATTAGCAATAAAAAAGGAGCATTACAGTCAATGTAATGCCCCTTTTTTGTATTCTTATACAACTTAAATCGCGTCTTCGTCTTCTTCTCCGGTACGAATACGCACTACACGTTCAATATCAAACATGAAGATTTTACCATCACCAATCTTACCTGTTTGTGCCGTTTCAACAATCGTATCAATGCATTGCTCTGCTACTTCATCAGTGACAACAATTTCAATTTTCACTTTAGGTAAAAAATCGACCATGTATTCTGCGCCACGGTATAATTCGGTATGGCCTTTCTGACGTCCAAACCCTTTCACTTCAGACACCGTCATGCCAGTAATACCTACTTCCGCTAATGCCTCACGAACGTCATCAAGCTTAAATGGCTTAATTATCGCTTCAATTTTTTTCATTCTCATCATCCTTTACTGAGCAGAAGTAATATTTTTACTTACAAGCAATTGATTTAATTGCTCTCATTATCGCAGATCCTACAGACAAATTTAAATTTATTTAAACTTCATGCAGTAAGTTTCGATCCATCCTACGCAATAATAAAAAAACTGAATACACTAAAACTACACTATTTAGCCCTAAGATCACCTGATTGCGATAAACACTAGGGACAAGTTCGGGGAGTATCGGAATAATACTGATATTAAGAAACATCGTTGCAGCAGGTATGTAGAAATACAGAGGAAGAAATCCCCATTTTTGACCTTTTAGTAAACCAATAATTGCCAACACGCCAGAAAATAAGACCAGTAAAACGATAATATTTGGCACTATAACTATTTGAGAGGTAGTAAAAAATTGGTCAAATCGGTCGAATTGACGAAAAATGCTTAGCGCAACCAGCACTGCCAGTATTTGGGATGCAATACATAAACGTAAAACTCTGGGAATACCTTCTCCCATATATAATCCTTTATCGCAATAAAAATTCCATTACATCTTATTCCCCAATTATAACCGTCTATTTTCAATTTTTAATGTGATTATTATCAATTAAAGGGTTGAAAAAGTGATTTTTATACAAGAAGAATAAAAAACCGCCATTTCTGGCGGTTTTTTGATTCTTCAACGCTGTTCTTTATTAACCTAAATTAACACGCGCATTTCTAAACATACGCATCCATGGGCTATTTTCACTCCAGTCATCTGGGTGCCATGAGTTTGCAACGGTTCTAAACACACGCTCAGGGTGCGGCATCATGATGGTTACACGGCCATCTGTTGTCGTCACACTGGTAATACCGTTTGGTGAACCATTAGGGTTCGCAGGGTACTGTTCTGTTAGCTTACCGTAGTTATCAATATATCGTAGTGCAACAATATCGGCTTGCTCTAATGCAGCAAGATGATCAGCATTACGCACTTCAACACGACCTTCACCATGAGATACCGCAATTGGCATGTGAGAGCCTGCCATTTCGTTAAAGAATAATGATGGGCTTTGTTGTACTTCAACCAAGCTAAAACGAGCTTCAAAACGCTCAGATTCATTGCGTACAAAACGCGGCCATAAATCAGCACCTGGAATTAAGTCGCGAAGGTTAGACATCATCTGACAACCGTTACAAACACCTAATGCCAACGTATCATTACGGTTAAAGAAAGCTTCAAATTGATCACGCGCAATATTGTTAAACAATACTGACTTCGCCCAACCTTCACCCGCACCTAATACATCACCGTAAGAGAAACCACCACAAGCAACTAAGCCGTTGAAACCATCAAGTTTCACGTTACCCGCTAAAATGTCACTCATATGAACATCTTTCGCATCAAAGCCTGCACGATCAAAGGCTGCCGCCATTTCAACGTGAGAGTTAACCCCTTGCTCACGTAAAATCGCCATTTGCGGTTTAGCGCCAAGATTAATCGCAGGGGCAATAAATGGAGCCGCTACATCATCATTAATATCAAACGTCAGCTTCACATTTAAACCAGGATCTTGGGTATCTTTCTTGGCTTCAAATTCTTGCAATGCGCCAGCTGGGTTATCACGCATCGCTTGCATTTGGTAAGTAGTTTCAGCCCATACGGCACGAAGTTCGGTACGGTTTTGCTCTAGCACTAAGTCATTGCCATTCCAAATACGAACAACATCTTCTTCAACCACAGTACCTAAAATATGGCTGCATGCTTCAAGACCGTTTGCTGCAAGTACCGACTGAACAAAATCAAGATCATCAGTACGTACTTGAATAACGGCACCTAACTCTTCGTTAAATAGCGAGGCTAATACATCATCAACTGCATCTTCACTGCCAGTATTAATATCAACTTCAATACCCGTGTGGCCTGCAAATGCCATTTCCGCTAGCGTGACGTATAAACCACCATCACCACGGTCGTGGTAAGCGAGTAGTTTTTCATCACGTACTAACGATTGCATTGCATAGAAGAAGCCTTTCAGTAATTCAGGACTATCTACATCAGCAGGCTTATCACCCAATTGCTTGTAAACCTGCGCCAGTGCTGTTGCACCTAGGCGGTTTTTACCACAACCTAAATCGACTAATAACAGGCTTGTATCACCTTTATCTGTACGCAGCTGAGGTGTCACGGTTTTACGCACATCTTCAACACGACCAAATGCAGTGATAATCAGCGACAATGGAGACGTCACTTCTTTCTCTTCACCATCTTGTTGCCACTTGGTTTTCATTGACATTGAGTCTTTACCAACAGGAATAGTCAAACCAAGTGCTGGACATAACTCCTCACCGACCGCTTTCACGGCTTCATATAAGCCAGCATCTTCGCCAGGGTGACCTGCTGGTGACATCCAGTTAGCCGAAAGATTGATACGCTTCATATCACCAATATCGCTACACGCAATATTAGTAACCGCTTCACCGACAGCTAAGCGTGCAGATGCGCCAAAATCGAGTAATGCAACAGGTGTACGCTCACCCATAGACATCGCTTCACCATGGTAGGTATCGTAACTAGCAGCAGTAACTGCACAGTTAGCAACAGGTACTTGCCATGGACCTACCATTTGATCGCGTGCAACCAAGCCGGTAACGGTGCGATCGCCAATTGTAATAAGGAAGGTTTTTTCAGCCACAGCTGGCAGACGGAGAATACGCTGCGTCGCTTCAACTAAGTCAATACCACTGCGGTCAATCGCTTGGCCTTCTACTTTTTGTGATTTTACATCACGGTGCATTTTCGGCGCTTTGCCCAATAGAATATCCATTGGCATATCAATTGGCGTATCGTCGAAATGGCTATCTTCTAAGGTTAAATGACGCTCTTCTGTCGCTTCACCCACAACGGCATACGGCGCACGTTCACGCTGACAAATCGCATCGAAAACCGCCATATGTTCTGGTGCAACGGCCATAACATAACGCTCTTGAGATTCGTTACACCAAATCTCTAGCGGGCTCATACCTGGTTCATCGTTAGGAACATCACGAAGTTGGAATTTACCACCACGCTCGCCATCATCAACCAACTCAGGTAAAGCGTTTGAAATACCACCCGCGCCCACATCGTGAATAAAGGCAATTGGGTTAGCGTCACCCAGCTGCCAACAGCGATCAATCACTTCCTGACAGCGACGTTCCATTTCTGGGTTTTCACGTTGTACAGAAGCAAAATCCAGATCTTCTGCCGATTGACCGGATGCCATTGATGAAGCAGCACCACCGCCAAGACCGATATTCATTGCAGGGCCGCCAAGAACAATTAACTTCGCGCCAACTGGAATTTCTTTTTTCTGTACGTGATCAGCACGGATATTCCCCATACCACCCGCGATCATAATTGGCTTATGGTAACCACGTACTTCTTCACCGGCATGCGACGTCACTTTTTCTTCGTAAGTACGGAAGTAACCCAATAGGTTTGGACGTCCAAATTCATTATTAAATGCCGCGCCGCCAAGTGGGCCTTCAAGCATAATATCAAGCGCTGTAACAATGCGGTCTGGTTTACCAAAATCAGTTTCCCAAGGTTGTTCAAACCCCGGAACTTTAAGGTTAGAGACAGTAAAGCCCACTAAACCTGCTTTAGGTTTACCGCCAATACCCGTTGCACCTTCATCACGAATTTCACCGCCCGAACCTGTTGATGCGCCCGGCCATGGGGAAATAGCGGTTGGGTGGTTATGCGTTTCTACCTTCATTAAGATATGAGTATCTTCATGGTGGTAGTTATATTGACGAGATTCTGGATCGGGGAAGAAACGCCCTACTTTTGAGCCTTCCATTACTGCTGCATTGTCTTTATATGCCGACAATACGTGCTCATGGTTTTGCTCATAGGTATTTTTGATCATCTTGAACAATGACTTGTCTTGATCAACACCATCAATCGTCCAATCTGCATTAAAGATTTTATGACGACAGTGCTCTGAGTTCGCCTGAGCAAACATCATCAACTCAATGTCATTTGGATTTCGACCTAGTTTGGTGAAGTTCTCAACTAAGTAGTCAATTTCATCTTCAGCTAAGGCAAGTCCTAAGGTCAAGTTAGCTTGCTCTAATGCCTGGCGACCACCAGCAAGGATATCAACGCTTTTCACCGGTGCAGGCTCTGCTTGTTTGAATAAAGCAGCCGCGGCTTCAAAATCGCCAACAATCACTTCCATCATGCGATCGTGGATTAACGCTTTGACTTGCGCTAATTGTGATGCTGATAGCTCGCAAGTTGATTCAATGTAATATGCGGTACCACGTTCAAGACGCTTAATTGATTTTAAGCCACAATTACGGGCAATATCGGTCGATTTTGATGACCAAGGAGAAATTGTCCCCGGACGAGGGGTAACAAGTAGCAAGGTGCCACAAGGCTCGTGCTCTGCAATCGTTGGACCGTAAGTTAAAAGACTCGCTAGTTTGCTATGCTCATCAGCAGTAAGGGCAGCAGATACATCAGCAAAGTGCATAAACTCAGCATAAATACCTGACACAGGCAGATCGAATTCGCGGCAACGCTCAAGTAGCTTATTAACGCGAAACTCAGACAGTGCGGGTGAACCACGCAAAATTTCCATGTGCAAACGTCTCTCGATTAGCGGTTAAAGAAAAGTAATATTGGCCTAACTCCCAAAAAAATGGGGTAATTACGTCAATGTCACCTCTGATTTATCCCTGATTATTGACTAAATAGATGAATAATCGATTTCGCACCCGCGCAGTATAAGCGATTTTTTTTTGTGACGTAACACCTGACGCAACCGTTTGCGTGTTTTTTTTTCAAACATCCTGAATTTATCAGTAATTTTGACATTAGCCCGATTTTTTGAGCAAAAACTAACCGATAAAACAAAAGGAGACTATTTTTTTGTTTCAATCCGTGAATTAACACATCCAACGACAGGGTTCAGCTTTTCCACTACCGTTCACTTTGATATAAATGACAGCTCATTTTTAAGTTAGGTTAGCTTTGTTGATATACCTTCAATCTCTTACCAATATATACCGTGTACTCATATCATTAATGCTTGCTTTATTATTAAGTGGTTGCCAATGGCAAGAAAAACCGCTTGATCCTTTAGAGCGCATTCGTGAAAGCGGTGTATTACGTGTAGGTACGTTAAATAATCAGCTGTCTTATTATATAGGGGCTGATGGACCAACAGGCCTAGATTATGAATTAGCTCAACGTTTTGCTAAAGAGCTAGGCGTAAAGCTGGAAATGCAAACCATGTTTACCCTCTCAGGCTTATTCCCTGCTTTAAAAAATGACGATATTGATATTGTTGCAGCAGGATTAACGGTAACGCCTCAACGTTTGCAAGGTTTTCACCCTGCTCCTGCTTATTATTATGCCAGCCAAGTGGTTGTTTATAAGAAAGGGAAACGCCGCCCTCGCGATATTGAAGAATTAGCCAATACTGACCGTTCGTTAGCTGTTGTAGCTAGCTCTAGTCATGAACGTAAATTAGAAGAGCTCAAGAAAAAATATCCCAACCTAACATGGCAATCGATCAAAGAAACCGATATCGATGACCTATTACGTAAAGTCGCTAATGGCGAGTTAGATTATACCGTTGCCGACTCTGTTGATGTTGCCCTACTACAACGAACTCATCCTGAATTAGCAATCGCACTTGAACTAACTGAAGATGAACCTATTAGCTGGTTTGTCAAAGACAGTAACAATGACAGCTTATATGCCCTCTTAATTGAATTTTTTGGTCATATAAAACAAAGCGGTGAATTAGCACAGCTAGAAGAGAAATACTTCGGCCATGTCGAACAATTTGATTACGTTGACACTCGTGCATTTTTACGCGCACTCGATAATAAATTGCCTAAGTGGCAAGGGCTATTTAAGAAGTATGCTAACGAGTTTGATTGGCGTTTAATTGCCGCTCTTGCTTATCAAGAGTCGCATTGGGATCCACAAGCGGTTTCTCCAACAGGCGTTCGTGGCATGATGATGCTGACCAATCCAACTGCGAAATCTGTTGGTGTTACTGATCGCCTCAATCCAGAGCAAAGTATTCGTGGAGGTACCGAGTATTTGAGAAAAATGGTTGCCCGTGTGCCTGACAGTATTGATGAGCACGAGAAAGTTTGGTTTGCTCTTGCCTCATACAATATTGGATTCGGTCATATGATGGATGCTCGTCGTCTAACGAAAGCACAACATGGTAATCCCAATACATGGGCTGATGTAAAGCAACGTTTGCCACTATTACAACAGCGAAAGTATTACACGCAAACTCGCTATGGGTATGCGCGCGGTACAGAAGCGGTTAACTATGTTGAAGGGATCCGCCGTTATTACCAAAGTATTATTGGTTTTGAGCAGACGCATAGCGACAATTATGATGGTGATGATGTCACGATTATTAATGGATTACAGACCATCACATTACCGAATAAACTAATACAAACTTCATCAGCGGCAAGAAACACCCTAACTAGCCCTTCTCAGGCGACAGCAACCTCAGCTGCGATTTCGGTCTCGACCTCAAAATAAATCGCCCACAATATAAAATTTAAAAACAAAAAAGCTCAGGTTATCCCTGAGCTTTTTCTTTTCCGTTGTTAGGCGATAGGTTAAAGCGACTGATCATTCGCCATCTGTTGTTTAGCTAATAGCTTTGCCGCTTTTTTCTCTGCTCGTCGACGTTTAAAAAAAGCTTGTAGCTGAGCACGACATTCCTCGACTAATACGCCTGATGTTTGCTCTACATGATGATTGACGCCATCATAGCTAAGTAAATTCATGGTACTTCCAGCCGCCCCTGTTTTTAGATCATCAGCACCGTAAACGACCTTTCCCACACGACAATGCACCATAGCTCCTGCACACATTGGGCAAGGCTCTAAAGTGACATACAATGTAGTATCAATTAAACGGTAATTTTCTAGCACTTTACCCGCTTGTCGCAACGCCATTATTTCTGCATGCGCTGTGGCATCATGTTGACCAATAGATCGGTTCCAGCCCTCACCCACCACTTGACCGTTATAAACAACAACGGCCCCAACAGGTACTTCACCTTCTTCTTCTGCTTTGGCTGCGAGCTCTATCGCACGGCGCATAAAGTGTTCGTCGTTTGGTTCTACTTGTATCGTCATCATTTACATATTCAGTCAAAAATACATTTTAGCTTATACGTCGTAATGGCTAATTCGCGGTAATTTCTCGGCCAAAAAGTCCACCAGCATTCTTATTTTAGGTGATAGGTGACGGTTATGTGGATACAGCGCCCAAATCCCTTCATCTGGCTCTTGGTAGTTAGTCAAAATAGGAACAATGGCACCCGAATCTAAATCTTTATCAATATAGTAATCAGGTAACTGCGCTATACCGATCCCTTTTAATACCGCATCACGTAAACCGTAACCACTATTGCAGTTTAAATTCCCAGAGACTCTAACACTTTTCTCTTTGCCTGATTCTTGAAAACGCCAATGATCATAGTTTCCGATCAAGCAGTTATGGTGACGTAATTCAGAAAGTGAATGTGGTACACCAAATCTTGCAAGATAATCAGGAGACGCACAAACATACATCGTACGAGAAGTTAAACGTTTTGCCATCATTGAAGAGCTTGTCAAACGACCAAGACGAATCGCTAAGTCAAAGCTACCTTCAACTAAATCAACCTGTCTATTGGTCATATCAATAACCACTTCAAGTTCTGGGTATTGCAGCATGAAATCATTCACTAACGGCATGATATATTTTTCACCGTAGGTGACAGGAGCCGTTAATTTAATTAAGCCTTGAGGTGTTCCACGTAAGTTACTTAATGCGCGTTCAGCTTCTTCCAAACCGTCCATCACTTGACGACAGTGCTGGTAATACACATTGCCTTCTTCGGTCAATGACACCTTACGCGTAGTACGATAGAATAATTTCGTATTAAGTCGATTCTCTAAGGCACTGACTTGTCGGCTCACTTGCGCAGTTGAAATACTTAATCGTTTAGATGCCGCTGTAAAACTTTCAGTTTCAGCTACAGCTACAAATTCTGTTACGCCTTCCCATAGGAACATCTTACTTACCTATATTTTGATACCAATAACAGTCATTATTACTGTTAGGTAAAAGTTATTTGCACTTTAACCTAATTATCATTTATTCAGAAATAAATACAATAGTCTTCATCGAATCGAGACAGAGAAATTTCGATTAAACTTAATTACTCTCTACGAATATCAATAACAACGTAGAACAAATAGAAGAGAATTATAATGACTGATAAATTTATCAAATCAAAAGCTGCGATTGCATGGGGTCCAAACCAACCACTTTCTGTTGAAGAAGTTGATGTAATGCTTCCTCGTGCAGGTGAAGTTCTCGTTCGCATCGTTGCAACTGGCGTATGTCATACTGACGCATTCACACTATCAGGTGATGATCCAGAAGGTATCTTCCCTGCAATTCTTGGTCACGAAGGCGGCGGTATTGTTGAAATGATTGGTGAAGGCGTTACCGATCTTCAAGTAGGCGACCACGTTATTCCACTTTACACAGCAGAATGTGGTAAGTGTAAGTACTGTCTATCTGGCAAAACAAACCTTTGTCAGGCAGTACGTGAAACTCAAGGTAAAGGCTTAATGCCAGACGGTACAACACGTTTCTACAAAGATGGTCAACCTATCTTCCATTACATGGGTTGTTCAACATTCTCTGAGTACACTGTTCTTCCTGAGATTTCACTAGCGAAAATCAACAAAGAAGCACCACTAGAAGAAGTTTGTCTACTAGGCTGTGGTGTAACAACAGGTATGGGTGCGGTACTTAATACAGCGAAAGTTGAAGAAGGTAGCACTGTTGCTGTATTCGGTCTTGGTGGTATCGGTCTAGCAGCGATTATTGGTGCAACTATGGCGAAAGCAAGCCGCATCATCGCTGTTGATATCAACGAAGAAAAATTCGAATTAGCACGTAAGTTAGGTGCAACTGACTGCATCAACCCAATGAAGTTCGACAAGCCGATTCAAGAAGTGATCGTTGAAATGACTGACGGCGGTGTTGATTACTCTTTCGAGTGTATTGGTAACGTAAACGTAATGCGTTCTGCACTTGAGTGTTGTCATAAAGGTTGGGGCGAATCAGTAATTATCGGTGTGGCTGGCGCAGGTCAAGAGATCTCTACTCGTCCATTCCAACTAGTAACAGGTCGTGTATGGCGTGGTTCTGCATTCGGTGGTGTTAAAGGCCGTTCAGAGCTTCCAGGTATCGTTGATCGTTACATGGCAGGTGAATTCCAACTTGATGACTTTATCTCATTTAATATGGGCTTAGACAAAATCAACGAAGCATTCGACCTACTACACGAAGGTAAAAGTATCCGTACTATTATCCACTTCGATAAATAAGAATATAATTACATAATAATTAATGCGCAGAGATCATCTTCTGTACCCTATCTCTGCGCCTAATCTGACTGAGAGAGCATCCCATGCCTTTAGAAAACATTAGCTGTAATAAAACTGCTGGCGGTTGGCATAAACAATATACACACCGCTCAGAAGTACTTAATTGCGATATGCGTTTTGCTATTTTCCTACCACCACAAACGGCTGCAGGACAAAAAGTACCAGTACTTTACTGGTTATCAGGCTTAACGTGTACTGATGAAAACTTCATGCAAAAAGCGGGCGCTCAACGTATCGCAGCAGAATTAGGTGTTGCCATTGTTGCACCCGATACTAGCCCACGCGGTGAAGGTGTAGAAGATGATCCTGCAGGTAGCTATGATTTTGGTTTAGGTGCTGGGTTCTACGTGAACGCAACAGAAGCACCTTGGAATCGTCATTACAACATGTACGATTACATTGTTAATGAGCTACCAGCATTAGTTGAAGCGCACTTCCCTGTATCAGATCAGCGTGCAATCAGTGGCCACTCAATGGGTGGACATGGCGCATTGATGATTGCGATGCGTAATCCTGAGCGTTTTTCTTCAGTATCTGCATTTAGCCCAATTGCTAATCCAATGAATTGTCCTTGGGGTCAAAAAGCCTTCACTGGTTACTTAGGTAGCAACACTGAAACGTGGAAGCAATACGATTCAAGCGAGTTAATTCGTAAAGCTGAGAAAAAACTGCCAATGCTGGTTGATCAAGGTACTCATGACAACTTCTACATTGAAGGTCAACTTCGTACCGAAAGTCTAGCTGCCGCTGCAAAAGCAAATAACTACCCGGTAGAAATTCGCATGCAAGATGGTTACGACCATAGCTACTACTTTATGGCAACATTTATTGAAGATCACTTACGTTTCCACGTAGAGCACTTCAACAAGTAATGAGTATGCGTGTCATACTGAAGTATTCACATAATATCTTCAGATGCTAAATAGAAAAAAGCCTCACTATTCTTAGCGAGGCTTTTCTTTTATCTGCTCAAATTTAAATGTTTAGTAACTTAAATTATAAGCTGTATGTGTATGGCGCTTGTACACCTAGAGGAATGCCTAACGCCCAGTAAGCAAGTAAGAAAATTGTCCAACCAACTAACATTGCAATTGAGTATGGCATCATCATTGACGCTAATGTACCGATACCAGAACTCTTCACATAACGTTGCATGTAAACAACAACCAGTGGGAAGAACACCATCATTGGTGAAATGATGTTAGATACAGAGTCACCAACACGGTATGCCGCTTGCGTTAATTCTGGAGAAATTCCTACCGCCATTAGCATTGGAACCATGATAGGACCAATCAGTGCCCATTTTGCCGATGCAGAACCCACTAACAAGTTAACACTCGCCGTTAATAAAATCATACCCACAATCGTTATCTGGCCTGGCAAATTCATTTCTTGCAGTAACTGCGCGCCAGATAGTGCTAATAGCGTTCCCAGGTTAGATTGGGTAAAGGCTACTAGGAACTGAGCGATGAAAAAGACCATGACCATAAAGCCTGCCATACCAGCCATTGTAGTAGACATCGCTTTAATTACATCGCTGCTTTGCTTAAAGGTACCAGCAACGCGACCGTAAATGATCCCAGGGATCACGAACAGGATAAAGATTAGCGGTACGATTGATTGCATTACCGGTGCATTAAACGCTGCTATTTCACCCGTTGGGGAACGCAGTGGTGATGATTCTGGCCATACCGCTGCAACTAATAGTACGATACCAGCAACCATTGCCCAACCCGCGTAAGAAAATGCTTTACTTTCAAGTTCAGTGAAAGAGCCCATATCAGGTGCTTCTTCCGCATCTTCATCGATAGCTGTTTTACTTAAACGAGGCTCAATCACTTTATCTGTAATGTACCAACCGATACCAATGATCACGATAGATGATAAACCAGTGAACATTAAGTTCGCTAGTGGGTTCACAATGTAGCTAGGATCCATAATACGTGCAGCTTCTTGGGTAAAGCCTGCAAGTAATGGGTCAATACCAGACGGAATAAAGTTTGCTGAGAAACCACCTGATACGCCAGCGAATGCAGCCGCAATACCCGCTAATGGGTGACGACCTGCCGCATGGAAAATAATACCACCTAGTGGAATAACCAGAACATAACCCGCATCAGCTGCAGTATGTGAAACAATCGCAACTAAAATTAACATTGGCGTTAATAGTTTAGCAGGGGTCACATTCAGCATCTTCTTTAGGCCAGTATTGATAAAGCCAGAAGCTTCAGCAACACCAACACCTAACATTGCCACCAGTACAATACCCAATGGGGCAAAGCCAGTGAAATTCTTCACCATATTGGCAAGGAAACTCGCCAACGCATCACCTGTTAAAAGATTGTTTACTTGTACAACTTGTTGTGTAACAGGGTGAACTAAACCAAAGTCAAACTGAGACATAATCGCGGAAAGTACCCAAACTGCGATTAATCCCCAAAAGAATAATAAAGCAGGATCTGGGATCTTATTACCTGCTCGCTCAATACCATTTAAAAACTTATCCATAGCACTTGATGGCTTCGGTGCTTGATTTAATGTTTTTTCGTTCATGGCAACTCCGTGCCCCCATATTGGTTACGTCTGCAAAGTGGACTTACTTTAGTAAGTCTCATTGTTTTGCCTTTCAGCTACTACGGCTGAATTTAGGTCGGGTGATTGTAGCGAAATACAATAAAAAAAAAGCCATATCACCTAACGAATAACTAAACCTTATTACGGAAGATTGTAACCAAGCATTAACCATAAACAATAAAGCAACAACTCAATAAACAATTAAAAACATAAGCACCAACAAATACAAAACAAGTCTCAATCGCTTAGTTATACCTCTAGAAAATCCCCTCCAACAAGTAACCTTACGTGAAGCATGTCTTTCCTCATTTTCATCTTCATTTGAATGGATATCTATAAAATATGAGCAATAAAAAACCCTAGTAAGTCACCTTACTAGGGTTTGATGTTTGCTCAGTATTTTTCAGTAAGAGAGATTATTCCCACTCAATCGTTGCTGGCGGCTTACCTGAAATATCGTAAACCACACGAGAAATACCATCGACTTCGTTGATAATACGGTTCGATACTTTGCCAAGGAAGTCGTAAGGCAGGTGTGCCCAGTGTGCTGTCATAAAGTCGATTGTTTCTACTGCACGTAACGATACAACCCAATCATATTTACGACCGTCACCCATTACGCCAACAGAGCGAACGGGTAGGAACACGGTAAATGCTTGTGATACTTTGTTGTAAAGATCGGCTTTATGAAGCTCTTCAATGAAGATAGCATCTGCACGACGAAGTAAATCACAATACTCTTTCTTCACTTCACCTAGAACGCGTACACCTAAACCAGGCCCAGGGAATGGGTGGCGGTAAAGCATGTTGTAAGGTAGGCCTAACTCAAGACCGATCTTACGCACTTCATCTTTAAATAGCTCTTTTAATGGCTCAACTAGACCCATTTCCATATCGTCTGGTAGACCACCTACGTTATGGTGAGATTTAATCACGTGTGCTTTGCCTGTTTTCGATGCTGCAGATTCAATCACATCAGGGTAAATCGTCCCTTGTGCTAACCACTTCGCATTTTTCAGTTTCTTAGATTCTTCATCAAATACGTCAACGAATACATGCCCAATCTTCTTACGTTTCGCTTCTGGCTCATCAATACCTGCAAGTGCTGATAAGAAACGATCCTCAGCTTGAACATGAACAATATTTAAACCAAATTTATCGCCAAACATGTCCATCACTTGTTGACCTTCATTTAAACGAAGCAGGCCGTTATCAACAAATACACACGTTAGCTTGTCGCCAATCGCACGGTGAATAAGCATAGCAACAACTGATGAGTCTACGCCGCCAGAAAGGCCAAGAATCACTTCATCGTCACCCACTTGCTCTTTAATACGAGCAATAGCATCTTCAATGATATTTGCTGATGTCCATAGCTTTTCACAGCCACAGATATTCATTACGAAGTTCTCAATTAACTTCATACCTTGACGTGTATGCGTCACTTCAGGGTGAAACTGAACACCGTAAAAACGCTTCTCTTCATTCGCCATTGCTGCAAATGGGCACGTTTCTGTTTCTGCAATTTTGATAAAATCTGACGGGATTTCTACCACTTTATCGCCATGGCTCATCCACACATCCATTAATGGTGTGCCGTCTTTGGCTGTTGCGTCTTGAATACCTTCAAGGAAATGTGTTGGTTCAACAATTTTAACTTGTGCGTAACCAAATTCACGCTCAGATGAACCTGCAACTTTACCGCCTAACTGCTCAGCCATGGTTTGCATGCCGTAGCACACACCAAATACAGGTACACCTGCTTCAAATACATATTGTGGTGCACGTGGAGAACCGGCTTCCGTTACACTTTCAGGACCACCAGAAAGAATAATACCGTTTGGCGCAAATTCACGGATATCGGCTTCATCAACATCCCAGCTCCAAAGTTCACAGTACACACCAATTTCGCGAATACGACGGGCGATTAGCTGTGTATATTGAGAGCCAAAGTCCAAAATAAGGATACGTTGTTCATGAATATTTGTGGTCATGGTCATTAGTGAATGTTCTCGAATAATTTTATATATTGGGAGCAAAGGCTCTGCTCCCGATGTTATTTCTTACTGACGTAATAGTTAAACCCAAAGATGAGTGGGTAACAATTAACCCATACGGTAATTAGGTGCTTCTTTAGTAATAGTCACATCATGAACGTGTGACTCTTTCATGCCAGCCCCTGAAATACGTACAAATTCAGCTTTAGTACGAAGCTCTTCAATCGTTGCTGAGCCCGTTAGGCCCATGCTTGAGCGTAAGCCACCCATTTGTTGGTGAACGATTTCTTTTAGGTAACCTTTATAAGCAACACGGCCTTCAATACCTTCTGGTACCAATTTGTCAGCCGCATTATCAGTTTGGAAATAACGGTCAGAAGAACCTTTTGACATTGCGCCTAGTGAACCCATGCCACGGTATGATTTGTATGAACGACCTTGGTATAGTTCAACTTCACCCGGTGCTTCTTCAGTACCAGCAAACATAGAACCTACCATTACACATGATGCACCAGCGGCAATCGCTTTACACATATCACCAGAGTAACGAATACCGCCATCAGCAATAACAGGAATACCGTATTGATCAGCAACAGATGCCGCTTCTGAAATTGCGGTAATTTGTGGAACACCAACACCTGTAACAATACGAGTTGTACAGATTGAACCAGGGCCGATACCAACTTTTACTGCACTCACACCTGCTTCAATAAGAGCACGCGCACCTTCAGCCGTAGCGACATTACCGCCAACAATTGGAAGATTAGGGAATGCCGCACGCGTTTCACGAATACGTTGTAGAACGCCTTCAGAGTGACCGTGTGAAGAATCGATAAGCAGTACGTCTACGCCAGCTTCAACCAAAGCAGCTACACGCTCTTCATTACCAGCACCAGCACCAACCGCAGCACCTACACGTAAGCGGCCGCGCTCGTCTTTACAAGCATTAGGTTTACGTTCTGCTTTTTGGAAGTCTTTTGCAGTAATCATGCCTTTAAGGCGGAATTCATCATCAACAAGTAACACCTTTTCAACACGGTGTTGTTGCATGATAGCTTCAACTTCTTCACGAGATGCGCCTTCTTTAGCCGATGCTAAATCTGCTTTAGATGTCATCACTTCTTCAACTGTCTTTGAAAGATCAGTAACAAATCGAACATCACGACCTGTAATAATACCAACTAACTCATTGCTATCTGTTACTACAGGGTAACCAGCAAAACCGTTCTGCTCTGTTAATCGCTTAACATCAGCAATCGTTGCGGTAGGTTTAACAGTCACAGGTTCAGAAACAACACCTGCTTCGAACTTTTTCACCATGCGAACTTGATCCGCCTGCTGTTCGATAGACATATTTTTGTGAATGAAACCGATACCACCTTCTTGAGCAAGACCGATAGCTAAGCGACCTTCAGTCACAGTATCCATTGACGCTGACACCATTGGGATATTAAGAGAAATATCTTTTGTCAGTTGAGTGCGCAGATCGGCAGTGTTAGGTAGAACGGTTGAATGGGCAGGAACCAGCAAAACATCATCGAAGGTTAAAGCTTCTTGTTTAATTCGTAACATTGCAATATCTCACACCGAATAGGGGTTTAAAGAAGGATAAAATATTGCGGTCGAATTATACGTATGAAGCAAACGTTTGGCTAGATTTTTTTTAATTTTTTTTCTTGACACATTTTAATTGATAAGTAATATATTTCGGTTAACTATCCGGTGATGCGGTCAAGGAAATACGGCCAAGATCTGTCCATTGATCTGCCTGTATACTTTATGTCTTATTCGGTTTTATTTTGACCGCCTGCCTACTACTTCATTCGATAGCAGGTACCATTCCTAGTGACCACTTTTTCCCCTCAAAGCCAAACGAATAGTCGTATTTACACGGTTTCTAGCTTAAATGCACAAGTACGTCTCGTACTTGAAAATGAAATGGGTGTAGTGTGGCTTATTGGTGAGTTATCTAATTTTTCGATGCCCGTTTCTGGTCATTGGTATTTCACCCTGAAAGATTCACGTGCCCAAGTTAAATGTGCCATGTTTAAAGGCAGTAATCGACATGTGACCTTTAAACCTGCCAATGGTAATCAAGTATTAGTTAAGGCGCGTTTGTCATTATATGAACCACGTGGTGATTATCAGCTGATCATTGAAAGTATGCAGCCAGAAGGCGATGGTCGCTTACAACAGCAATTTGAACAATTAAAAATGTCGTTAGCAGCGGAAGGTTTATTTGCGCAATCACTCAAACAAACGCTGCCAGAACAACCTAAACGAGTAGGTATTATTACCTCAAAAACAGGCGCGGCTCTGCACGATATTTTACAAGTATTGCAACGTCGTGATCCGAGTTTACCCATTGTGATTTATCCAACCATGGTACAAGGCGAAGGCTCTGCAATTTCTATTGCACAAGCGATTGGTCGAGCCAATACTAGACAGGAATGTGATGTATTAATTGTCGGTCGAGGTGGCGGTTCACTGGAAGATCTTTGGGCATTTAATGAAGAAATTGTCGCGCGAACCATTGCCGCTAGCCAGATCCCCATTGTCAGTGCGGTTGGTCATGAGGTCGACGTCACTATCGCAGATTTTGTTGCCGATGTCCGTGCACCAACACCTTCTGCTGCCGCTGAGTTGATCAGTCGCGATATGACTCACCAAACACAATTACTCGATCGTAAAAAACAACAATTACGCCATGCTATCAGGTCGTATTTATCACACTCTTTGCGCCAAGCAACTCAACTACAACACCGTTTAGAGCGTCAGCATCCACAGCTTCGTTTAAATCAGCAGCAGCAACATCTTGATGAAATTAGTCAACGCTTAGTTCAAGCGATGCAAAAAAAATTACAAAAGCATCAACAACATATCGATAGTAATAACTATAAAATATCACTTTACTCCCCCGCTACGTTAGTAAGCAATGCACAACGAAATTTAGAGCGGAGTGAACGAAGACTCTATGATGCTTTAGACCGTAAGCTGCTAAATGCAAAACATAAATTAGCGGTGGCGGCAGAAAAACTAGAAACAGTAAGCCCACTAGCAACTTTGGCCCGTGGTTATTCTATTACTCGAAATGAGCAAGGTGATCTAATCAGAAATACATCACAAGTTAAGCAGGGGGATAAACTTATCACCACAGTAACGGACGGTGATATCCATTCCTGTGTTATCAAATAACCATAGTATCTGTTAACAAAAATGGCGCTATTTAGCGCCATTTTTTATACATTCTATTTAGCGTGTCTCAGCACGCATTTCAAATTGTACCTTAACCCGAGATTTAGACTTTAACTCATTGCAATGATTACAAAAATAACTTGCAGAACCACACGCTTGTAATCTTTCTAACTGCTCATTGCAATCAGGACAAAATACATGTTTCTCAACTTGTTGTTGGCAAAAATCGCAAAAATAGCCGTGATCTTTCCAACTTAATAAGCTGCTACATTGCGGACAAATATTTTCAACGTTATCAGCCATGCTCTTCGACCTCTGTACAAAATTTACATCTTCGAATGATTATTAAGTGCGGTAATCAGAAATACAATTATCTTGCGCGTAGAACTTCATATTCATCACAAAGAATTATCATAAATAAGTTTTTTCCATTATTCGACAATCATAAAACAATCAATTTAGATCAACACGATGATCAACATGCTTAGTGGTGATCTTCTTTTAAAACAAACCTGATCAGCTAACAGGTATCAAAAGAACATTTATCAATACACTTCCCGAAAGCATAAGTTACATATACTGTATTTGGATTTTAAACGGGATATAAATCCAAGTAATGATATTAAAACACAATGATCATGCATTATATAAATGAGGATCTTTCTCTTTATAAGCATAACTCAGAGAATAAAATCTAAATAAACGTTTAATATTACGCTTTCACACTCTTGGTATACATCACAATCTCTTGGTCTGAATTCACTTTAAAATTAACGGTAACTGATTGATATTCAGATAAAGATAAAATATGAGTTCCACCACAAGGGATCTCAATAACGCCCTCAGAGCCTAAATTACATTGCCAATAACGCGAATCTGTCAGATGATCACCTTCTCGCCTCATTACCACAGCAGTTTTTAATGCTACCCAATCACTGAGTTGCAGATTAATACGCTCAGCTACAACATTAAGTTCTGCTAGTAGATCTGCGCTGTTTAGCCCACGCTTACGTAATGTTTTACCTAAACGATACGTGTCAGTACTGAGATCGGGCGTCACTTCACTTTTTTCTTGGGCATAGCTATGAAAATCATAAAAACCAAGCTCATCTCTACGAGTCGGCTCTTTTCGCCAGAAGTCATTATGAAGAACTTTATTTAACGCTAAAGAAGATAAATGCCCCGCACTATGTCCACGACTCAAACTTTGCTGATATTCCCTATCAACAGACAATGTCACTGTATCGCCAATATCAAAGTCTATTGTTCCTGTAATAATATGAACAACAACAAACACCCATCCTTCCGTATCCCGTTTAACCGGAATGTCTTGGGCAATAAAAAGATTGTTTGTTGCTAGCTCAATAGCACCAACGACACAATTGTTAACCTGATACTGTTTATCAGCATGAATAATCATCCCTTGATCAGCAGGATGATCAGGCCAAATATGGCTAACAGGATGAAAAGGGGTCGACTGGGTAACAACATAATTTTCGTCACCTGAATGACTTATCATTAGTACAGTACTATCAAGCAACCATTGTTGTTGAGTAAATACGACTTGCGTTGGCGCGATAACAGGCATCTTCTATCCTTAGTTCTACTTATAAAAAAGCCCAGCACAATGGCTGGGCTCTACATAAAATTAAATCACATAAGACAATCAACTTGCATTAGTTTTTTCAAATACCAAAAACTTATCGCCATCATCAACAATGAGGCTATTGTTAATCACTTCAATACTTGTCGCACTGCGTAACACATTTAGCATATTATTTTCTTGTTTAACTAACTCAGGTAAACACATTTTGCGCGTGACAAATGGAAGCGAAAAATCACCGACTGGCTCAACCTTACCTTTAAAAACATTACAACCGGTAAAACCTGTTACCTTCATGTTTGATTCAATATTTAATGATGGTCGATGCTTTGTAATACCGGGGATCTCAACTCCACCTTTTAGTTTCCAATCACCAACCATTTGTGCTGATTTTTCAAATTGCTGGTTGGAAAAGCACCCAGTTAATGAAATGGTCATTAATGCTAATAAACATAACGTTGTTTTTTTCATTATTAGTCCTTACAACATATCTTAATTCATTCTAATTAAATCGCTTACGCTTGACGTACACAGTCCTCCGCATTAAGCGCGACGAATTAAAAGTGATTTAATGAGAATGTGATTAAAAAAATAATGCCGGTGAAAATATCACCGGCATTAATTTATCTTAGTAATAAAATACTAGATAGATGTGGATCAGTCTTAATTACTTAAGGATGATCTGTACTGAACGCTGAACGTAGTTAGTATTAGTCGCAGAGTCAGTTTTAAGTGGGTTGTTGTAACCTACAGAAGAAACAGTTAGACGAGATGCGTCGATACCGTTAGCTTCTAGGTATTTAGCAACGTTTGCTGCACGCTCTGCAGAAACTTTTTCGTTAACTGCAGCAGAACCAACTTTGTCTGCACGACCAATGATTTGAGCGTTAACTTCTGGGTTAGCTTGCATAGTTGCAATAACTTCACCTAGGTTGTAACGGCCGTAGTCATTTAGCTTAGTTTGACCATTTTGGTATGGTAGAACGTAAGAAGAACGAGTTGGTACTTGAGACTCAACAGCTACTTCTTTAACTACTTCAACGTTGTTAGTAACAACCATTGGAGTTGCTGGTTGACCGAACTTGTAAGTCATACCCCAGTACGCTTGAGTTAGATCAGCGTGACCGTGTGAAGTACGTAGGTCTTGGTAGTAATCAGCACCGATTTGAGTAGATAGTGCATGAGTGATTTGGTAAGACAGACCTAGACCAACTGTTGGTGAGAAGCTGTCAGACTTCATGTGTAGCGCGTTGTTTGCAAAGTTCTTGTTATCAGCGTAGATGTATGTAGCACCTAACTTACCGAACGCAGATAGTTTTTGAGTTAGAGGTAGGTTACCTTTCACACCCAAAGTACCTAGGTGCATGTCAGCATTACCTAGATCATGCATGTAATCGTAGCTACCGTAGATACCGAAGTATTGGTTGAAGTCGTAACCAGCATCTAGTTTAACACTTGGTGCTTCACCGTTTGCAGAACCAGGGAACTTAGAAATATCGCTGTTAGATACGTAACCCATACCTAGTGCGCCACCAACCCAGAAACCAGATTGATCGTAAGAAGGAGCAGTTTGTGCAGGCGCTGTAGCTGTAGTGCTAGTAGTTGCATCAGCTGCCGTAGCAGATGTAGCAACACCTAGAGATAAAGCTGCTAGTACAGATAGAGATAGAGATTTCAATTTCATGTTTAACTCCATTGAGTAATGCTTAAACTTTTTAAGTCTGCTTTATGTAGTGCGTACTATTTTTTTAATGTGTATCGCAAAGCAGTTATTGTCAGGAACGGGGTGTATTTTGTGACGAATACGATGTTATGGCAAGTAATAAAAAATGATGTTCACAATTATTTTGTGTTTTTCACCACAAAAAAAATCGGACTTCTGAAAAATAGTTTTTTCAGAAAAAAAAGGAGATAAAGGAAAATACAAAACAATTCATCTAGAAAAAACAGTTCTAAAAAAAGATAAAAAAACCATGTAAAAAAACATAAAGCAATAAAAAACAAATAATTAAATAGTTCTTTTTTATGATTCCAGCCATCTAAAAACATTACTTTATATAGGTGTATTGAATTATCAAAAAACGTTCAAAGATTAATTTATCTGCACAATGTGGTATCTGCTACTTTTATTATCTCTTCCATAAATAAATTTTTTTGTTAGCATCAATGCTGACAAAAAAGATACTGGATTATTTTTTGTTTTTCTTTCATCCAATACATGTTACTTAAGTCTTCAATTTAGACAGAGTAACTGCTAAAAATTGCGTAGTTTATCCCGCTGCGCCAAGATACATTTAGCACTATAAATAATAACAATGATAAATACGTTAAAAGGCGACTATGGTCTTTTGTAGATAGTGAATAGGTAAATCAATGATTATATATAAGCAGGGTAAAGATAGCTTTGAACCCCAAAAAAGCGCTTATTCTACACCTGATACTACAACCAAACTCAGTGCTAGTGAGACAAAAATACTACAATACTTAATTGATAATAATGGTGAGATTATTAGCCGCGATAAATTACTGGAGATCGGTTGGCCTGATAAAGTCGTTGTACCTAACTCATTAAATGTTGCTATCGCTAATTTACGCAAAGCTTTTAAAACAAAAAATGAAATTATCATTACGATAAAAGGGGCTGGATTTACGATTGCTAAAAACACTTTTATACAGCATAAAATCCAACCAGAGATCGTATCAGACAGTGACCATATAACGACTAGCCAAAGTGCAACCGCATCTTTAAATAAAGAAGAGAATGTAACTGCATTATTGGATAATAACGGTGAGCAGAAAAATGACACCACAGCAAAACAACCGTTATCAAAGATAGCAAAAATTGGTTGTGGTATATCCATGATTGCATTATTAGCATGGATAGGACTTTGGACCAGTAGTTGGCAAACACCACCCTGTGTATCCGTTAATAATCAGCAGATCTGTGGTAATATAGAGCTTCTTAACTTAAATGAATTGCCTAAAAACCTGCCATCGAAAGGCACTATATATATAGATTCAGCAGGTAAACTGTATGAAAAAAATTAAATACATCATCATGGCCTTAGTTGCTCTGATGTTATTTCCAATTATTAACGGTATGGGTTGCGACTTTAACTATAAATTAACCACTCCCGGCCATGAACAGTTCGGCAGTTGTAAATTTGGTCAATACACCTTAATAGACTATCCCGACCCAAAACAAGATAATGGCTATACCGTATTAAAAGGACTGTATTTTTACGCTTTTGGCAATGCGGCAATATTAATCACCAGTAATGAAGATCACACCAAGAAAATTACTGATTCTTCGATAGAGAGCTTAAACTTTGCAAATAAACGTTTTTGGTACCAGCTTTCGTTACAAAGACTGAATAAAGATGAACTTGTGATTTTCACAAAGCATCCAAAACCCAAGCTACAAGTGATCCCTTACGACGGCACACTTGCAATGACTGACAGTAATTCATAATCAGAATTAATAACAGGTGCTAATTTTCTAGCGCCTGTTTATTCTTGTTGTACTAACCCTTCCAATATCGGACAGGTTGAATTTTTATCTCCAGGACATTGCTTCGTTAATGCTTCTAGTGTTTTCTTCATCTGTAGTAATTCATTAATCTTAATATCTATCTCTTTTAACTTTTCTTCCGCCTTTTGTTTTACATCACGACTCTGACGACTTGAGTTCATTGATAACGTTAATAAATCACGGCATTCATCAAGAGAAAATCCAATCATTCGAGAACGTTTGATCAACAGTAACTCTGAAATATGGTTTTGATTATAATAACGATATCCATTAGCACCTCTAGGAGCTGGGCTTATCACACCTTTCGCTTCATAAAACCGAATAGTTTTTGCTGTTAGCCCTGTTTTTTCAGCGACTTCACTTATATTAATCATCTTTATCCTTCCACGTTTTATCTATTCTTTAAAATACACCAAACATACCTTGACCTTACAGTAACTGGAAGGTTTATTCTTACTTCATCCTTTAAATATAGTAAGGCGTAAGGGCTCAAAATGAATGCTATTACTCTCCCACTCGCGAACGTCCATTGCATGAGCTGCGTAAATAAAATACGTTCAGCTTTAGCAACATTGCCCGACTGCCAAATTATCGATATAGATACAAAGCAAATTACTGTAAATAGTGAAAGCCCACTAAAAACAATGTCTGAAAAGATCAATGCATTAGGCTATCACGTCGGTTTCCACTATCAACTTGCACTAGCTGGTTTATCATGTGGTCGATGCGTGGCTAAAGTTGAAGCCGCACTAGCAAGCCGGAATGATATTTTCAGCGCTAGTATAACGAAAGAAACAGCTGATATAACGGGCTCTCTAAGTGAGCAAACACTTACCGATATTATTACATCACTGGGTTATCAAGTAATACCTGCTTCGTCGGAATTAGAAAAAGACACACTGATGTTTACTCTATCAGGGCTTTCATGCGGAAAGTGCGTTGCCAAATTGACAGAGAAACTAAAAGCCAATGATCAGATCAAAATCCTTGCTTTAGATAAAACGCATGCAGAAATTAGAACAATACTTACTGCAGAAGATGTCATTTCCATTATTACAGAGGCTGGCTACCAAGCAACACAAACAACTATAGATGACAAATTAGCTCAACCAGTAAACACCAATGAGCAAGAGAACAAGGATGATAAAGCGCTAAATGCTCTTCTCTCATCTGAAAGTTCTCAGGTTCAACAGTTACTGTTATCAGGTATGACATGTGCCAGTTGTGTCGCCTCTGTTGAAAAAGCGATTAAGCAAGTTACAGGTGTTGATACCGTCAGTGTAAACCTTGCGGAGCGTACAGCACTTATCTCAGGTAATCCTGATATAAAAGCCGTTATTACCGCGATTACTGCAGCCGGTTATGGCGCTGAAATCAGTGAAGATGAACAAACTCGACGTCATCGTCAACAACAACAAAATACTCAAACATTTAAAACACACTTAAGAAATGCATTTATTGCACTTGGCTTAGGGGTTCCTATGATGGCTTGGGGGATCTTTGGCGGCAGTATGATGATCGACTCAACCACCAGCCAATTGGCATGGGGATTTGTTGGCTTAATCACCCTATTATTGATCGTAACTGTTGGTAAAGATTTCTATCTCAATAGTTGGAAAGCATTTAAACATCATCGCGCTACTATGGATACATTAGTTGCGCTGGGGACCGGTGCTGCTTGGCTATTTTCAATGTTAGTTGTGCTTAAACCTGATATGTTTCCAGCTGCTGCTCGCCATGTGTATTTCGAAGCAACAGCCATGATTATAGGTTTAATTACATTAGGCCATGCCCTTGAAGCTCGCGCCCGTAGTCAAACATCGAAAGCATTAGAGCGTTTAATCGATCTACAACCACAAACGGCTATCGTAGTTGAAAACGGCGTGGAAAGTGAGCGTCCACTTAATGAAATAAAAAGTGGGATGACGTTACGTCTTCGCCCTGGTGCAAAAGTCGCTGTTGATGGTGTCGTCATTGAAGGTAATACCTATATAGATGAATCGATGCTAACAGGTGAGCCTCTTGCTGTTCACAAACAGAATGGTGACAAAATCAGAGCAGGGACGATCAACCAGCAAGGAGCATTACTCTTTAAAGCTGAGCATATTGGCAGCGATACAATGCTCGCTCGAATTATCCAACTCGTTCGTCAAGCTCAAAGCAGTAAACCTGCACTTGCACGCTTAGCTGATACTATTTCAAGTATCTTTGTGCCAAGTGTCATGATCATCGCCATTATTACTGCCATGGTGTGGTACTACTTCGGTCCAGCACCGTCATCGGTTTATATGTTAGTCGCAGCGACAACCGTACTTATCATTGCTTGTCCTTGTGCATTAGGGCTCGCTACACCAATGTCAGTGACTGTAGGAGTTGGACGCGCAGCAGAGCTAGGAATTTTAATTCGTGATGCTGAAGCTATGCAGCAAGCAGCCAACATCAATACTGTTGTGTTAGATAAAACAGGTACGCTCACTGAAGGAAAGCCACAAGTGGTAAGTATTCAGAGCTATACCGCTCTTACTGAAGATCAGCTATTACAATTAACCGCTACCTTAGAACAAGGTTCGGAGCATCCTTTAGCGAATGCTATTATTGAATCAGCGAAACAAAAAGATCTGACTCTCAGTCGAGTAACAGAATTTAAAGCCATTGCAGGTATGGGTGTGTCAGGCACTATTGATACAAGCAGCGTGATACTGGGAAATGAAAAATTAATGACCCAATACAATGTTGATATCAATCAAGCCCAAACTGACTTTGATAATATCGCCTCTCAAGGTGCAACACCTGTTTACTTAGCGAAAAATAACCAACTTATAGGAATTATTGGCATTAGCGATCCTCTACGTAGTGACTCACTAAGTGCGGTTAAACGAATGCAAAAAATGGGTCTGACTGTTGTGATGCTAACGGGTGACAGTTATAAAACAGCACAAGTTATCGCGACTAAATTAGGCATTACGGATGTAGTTGCTGATGTGCTACCCGATGGTAAAGCGGAACAAATAAAACAGCTTCAACAACAAGGTAATCGAGTTGCCATGGTCGGTGATGGTATCAACGATGCTCCGGCTCTTGCATTGGCAGAAGTCGGTATTGCGATGGGAAGTGGTACTGATGTTGCAATAGAAAGTGCGCAGTTTACATTAATGCGTCACTCTCTTCATGGAGTGGTTGATGCATTAGAGTTATCTAAAGCAACTTTGCGAAATATGAAAGAAAACCTATTTGGTGCTTTTATTTACAATAGCTTAGGTATTCCTGTTGCTGCAGGTGTATTGTACCCACTCACGGGGGCATTACTCAGCCCAGTCATTGCGGGGGCTGCCATGGCGTTATCATCCATAACGGTAGTTACCAATGCCAATCGACTTCGCTTATTTAAACCTAGCTACCAAGCTAAATCAGCACAGGAGAAATAGTATGTGCTTGTTATTAGGCATTGCTGCTATTGCATTAATTATTTGGTGGTTCTGGCTTCACCCTAGTCTTCGCTAACCAAACTAACACCAAAGGCTACTATCAGTAGCCTTTTTTATTACTAATCAGGAATATTTTGTTATAACTAAGAAAACGTATAATTTCTTATTTTAAGGCGATGAATGTTTAAATCCTTACTTTCGAAAATTCTGGTGCTGCTGCCATTTATTTCTCATCATGCATTCGCAGAGCCCATTGTTTGGAAAATTTATGACACGCAACGCCAGTTCTATGTATTAGGTTCAATACATGCGGGTGAGAAAGACATGTTTCCATTACCAAAGGCTTTTTTAACGCAATGGAAAGATGCTGATGCATTAATTGTTGAAGCAAATATACTCACTCAATCAACATCGACCATCGAACAATACCAGCCACCATTAACCCAAGACAAACTCAATTCCGAACAACTCCAAACGCTTCAAATAATCACAACATCACTACAACTTCCTTATGAACACCTTATTGCTCAGCCACCATGGTTGACAGCAACTTATCTCCAGCTTGCACTCGCTAAGCAACAAAATCTATCGACCGATCAGGGTATCGATTATGTGTTATTGAAAAGAGCGCAGCAGCAAAATCTACCAATTAAGGCATTTGAAACGGTTGAGCATCAATTAAACCTGCTTCAAAACTTACCTGAAAATGGCACTAACATGTTGTTAGAGACCATCAATAACTGGCAACAAACAGAGCAAGCACTGAAATGTTTAGTTAATGTATGGAAACAAGGCGACAGTAAAAAATTTACCGAACTATTCAACGATACCCAATTTGATCCAGAAACCAACGATGCCTTAATTTTTTCTCGGAATCGTCAATGGACAAAAATACTCAGTGAATCAGAAGATTATCAATCAGGACGGTTTATGGTTGTTGTCGGCGCATTTCATTTAATCGGAGAGCAAGGACTTCCCGCTTTGATGGAGAAAGAAGGATTTACTGTTGAAAGGATCACCACAGGTGTTACGGCACAGTGTGATGGATGGGAAAAGCTAACGTCATAAATACCAACACATGGCTGTGTAAAAACACTTTAAATCGTATTATTTACTCACAGGGTTTATAAACATCAGATGTAAAAAAGCCCCGTTTTTCAACGAGGCTTTTTATAAGTGGTCGGTGAAGAGCAGGTTTTTAATAGATCAGGAACCCCCGCCCCTCTGGTCCGCCATTTACCTAGAGCTGTGATGCTCTACCAAACATGCTATTCAACAAAATATGAAAGACATCTGATGCAAAAAAGCCCCGTCTTTCGACGAGGCTTCTAATAAGTGGTCGGTGAAGAGCAGTTTTTTAATAGATCAGGAACCCCCGACCCTCTGGTCCGCCATTTACCTAGAGCTGTGATGCTCTACCAAACATGCTATTCAACAAAATATGAAAGACATCTGATGCAAAAAAGCCCCGTCTTTCGACGAGGCTTCTAATAAGTGGTCGGTGAAGAG